>NZ_JADEWO010000002.1 GCF_015207605.1 Oculatella sp. LEGE 06141 | reverse complement strand
TGTATCAAAAAGGTCGAAAAGTTGCTGAAGGTTTCAAAGCCAATATGAAGATTGTCTTCGACGAGCTTCTACCGCAATGGAATTACACAGCCAAACCAGAATTACAGGTTATTTAATTCACGATCCTAAATACTTCTGTATCCGCTGATCCACCTCGCAGGCAACCTGAGGATGCGCTTCCATCCACACTAGGCAGGTCTTGATATAGGCGATCAACATCACCAAAGATTGATAGTGTGCAGGCTCCAGCAGATGACTCAGTGCCTGTCGGCACTCTTGTCCGGCTTCTTGCTCTTGAGCGATAAAAATGGTACAGGCCAGCAGACTCTCTTCTAGTGCTGGGTGGTGTTTCTCTGTCCAAACGGCCAGCCATTCCGGTTGTGTGGCTAACCGTTCAAGATGCTGCTCAACATCTGGCCGGGTGGGAGGTGGGAGTTCCAGCCATGCCAGAATGTCTGATGCCTGCATCCCTAGAGGATATAAAGCGCAACTATGACAGATCATGCAATACGGCACGCTGCAATAACGCGAGAGGTACGCCGACAACTTTTCCTTAAACAGGGCTGGCAGCGGATTGTTGATATAGGCTAAAAGCGTTTGTTGCCAAAGGTTTTCTAGCACCTGAGGAGTGTGTAACGCTGGAGCAAAAAAGGGAGGAAAGAACCCCAGATGCTCTTCAATTTCTGCTTTGATTTGCCCACTTGTTCTCATTAGTGTTGCCTTTCCTAAATCGTCCCAGGGAGATTGGCCAATATTGGTTTAGCGCGATCGCCAATCGTTGCAGCGTGACCTGCGTTCAGTTGTAGCTTGCTGATCTTTAATTTGCCCTGTAACCCTCATGTAAAAGCATTCCTTTTAGCCCCAATGGACTCAGGCATCAACTTACAGACCATTGGTTAGTTCCGAACAAAGGACGAATGATCAAATGAACCACTAAATGAACTAATAACAGAGCAGGAATAGTATGCTCACTCCCGCCTCGGCATATTGGTGGTGGTCTGTCGGCGCATACCGCCGCACGACGGTAGTACCCATAGCCATTCGCAGACAGGTAGAAAACATTCACATACGTATTAATAGTGAAGCAATTCCCAAAAATGTGCCGTTTTATGAGGGACGTTTAAGAGGACATTTTAGAAGTCTCAAATGTGCTGCGTTTTCCCCTAAAGCCTCCAACTTTGGGGGACTTGCGAGCCGATTCTGTTTCAAAATTCCCTAATTCTGGGGGTTTAGCACCTGCGGCAAGCCAGAAAAGGAGGCAGTTCGAGTGGCAGTCAGCACTTTCTAAAACATCCTTAAAGGATGACTGCGTCTAAATACCTCGTTCATAGTTCTATTCAGCAACGCTGGAATTACTGCAATTTGGTCAACGTCAGGTTGTTACGACGGTCGCACAAGCAGAAAGGGGCGATCGCACGATCGCCCCCTCAACAAATTGCAATGATGACACAGCGATCGCGATCGCCTATCCATTCGTTGTTTCTTCCGGAACAGTTGGAATGGTGCCAGAGGCAGACGCGTGCGGCGTATCATTGGCAGCAATCACCGTTTCCAGATATTGACTGTCCATTAAAAAGGTTCCTTTGGTGAAGCGAACGCCCCAATAGCCACCGGGTCGCCGATCCATTACAACACCCTCCTCACCCAGTTGAATGACATTAGGAGGCCGCAACATTGGCATCGGCTCGGCGGTTTTAACATAGGGCGGCATTAGTATGACCCGAACACGATCGCCCACTACAAACTGTTTTTCTTCAGACATAACAACTAAGGAACTTGCCAGATTTTTTGATGATACTGTGCTGGCTCGGCATAGGGGTCAACTGCCGCATGGGAATGCCCGTGACCGTGATCATGCCCGTGGGGGTGATGGTCGTGCGAGTGTCCATGCTCACCTGCCTGTCCTGCTGCCGCCAACCGGAATTTACACATTTCGCAGTTCATTTGCACCTGCCCAAGCTGCGTTTCAATTTCTCGATCGCGCAATACCGAAAAAAGCTGGGGATGCAAACCCATTTCGGGCAGGCAGAGGGTAGAAATCTCTGGATGTTGGTCTTGCTGTTGCGCCGTGATGTCAAAAATCTTCTTGACTAACGCTCCGGTAAACAAGAAATAGGGCAAGACAATAATCCGCTTAGGGTTATAGAGCCGCGCCCGCCGAAATCCTTCTTCCATGCGGGGATGCGTGATGCCAATGAAGCAGATTTCAACCGTTTGGTAGCCGCTGCCTTCCCAAACGATGCGGGCTAACTTGAACACATCTCCGTTGGCATCGGGGTCGCTGGAGCCACGACCCACAAACAACAATACGGTATCGGCGCGATCGATTCCCTGCGGATTCCACTGTGGCTGGTCGAGTTGATCCAGGCGCGATCGCCACAGGTCTAAAATGCCGGGAGTAATGCCAAAATGTCGCCCGTAGTGAAAGGTCACCTGAGGATGCCGCTGCCGCGCCCGATCGAGTTCATTCGTCACATCAAACTTGTTGTGCCGCGCCGCGAATAGCAAAATTGGCAGCACAGATAAATCGGTATAGCCCTGCTCAACGCACCGATCAACCCCTTGCTGAATCGACGGCTCGGTCAATTCTAAAAAGCAGGGTACCACCGGACGGGACGTATCCAGCGCTTGATAGGCCGCCGCAAAGTCCAACAAGCTCTGGCGACCGTCCGCATCGCGGCTGCCGTGCCCTACCAACAACACTGGACGGTGCAACGGTAAAGGGGGCAACGCGATCGCTTGAGAGGTCAATTGATCTGCGATCGTGAGCAAGTTAGTGGACTGTTGTTCAGAAATCATGCGTCTATACTCCGTTCCTGTGCAACGCAGGAAATAGAGTGAATAAGCAACCCATTGGCGTTCTGGCTCTGAGCGAAACAAAGTAAGCCATTGAACTGGGAAGAATAGACTTATTCCCAACCTTCAACACTCTGTGCTTCGGTTCCCTCATTACAGTTGCGGCACAGCACCGGACTTCCACCGGACTTTCCCAATCGGGCTACCGTTCACTTGTGCTTCGTTATCTTAGCCCATTAGCGATCGCCCCAAATGCCGGGGGGTGGGAACAGAACTGCCCTTCTGCCGAAATTTGTTACCCTTTGCCATAGAACCTGGCACGTTTGTTGATCACAATGCGTAGGTTAGACCCATTGCAGAATACGGTAATGACGCTGCGAAAAACGCTGAGTTTCTACTTAGAAGACCTGGAAACGCCCATCGGTAAAGCAATTAACCTTGTAATTACCGGGCTGGTACTGCTGTCTTCCGCCATTTTTGTCACAGAAACCTATTCCATTCCGGCTTCGTTACGCATCACGCTCAACCAGATTGATACCAGCATCCTGGTTCTATTTTCAATTGAATACTTGCTGCGGTTTTGGAGTGCAGAACAAAAAATTAAATACTTTTTTAGCCTTTACTCGCTGATTGACTTGTTAGCCATTTTGCCGTTTCTGTTGGGTGCCACCGATATTCGCTTCATTCGCATCTTTCGCTGGTTTAGAATTTTGCGGCTGATTCGCTATATCGAAGGCAAAACGATTTTTGGGTATGTCAGCAGTGAAGACAGCGCTATCTTTACGCGCATCTTATTCACCCTGTTCACGATCATTTTTGTCTATTCCGGGCTAATTTATCAGGTCGAGCATCCTGCTAATTCGACTAAGTTTGGCACCTTTTTGGATGCGGTCTATTTTTCGGTAGCCACCATGACCACGGTTGGCTTTGGGGATATTACTCCGATTTCAGAAATCGGTCGGTTCCTGACGGTGCTAATGATTTTGACGGGAATTGCGCTGATTCCCTGGCAAATTGGCAACCTGATCCGGCGGGTGGTTAAAACAACCAGCCAGGTGGAACTCCTTTGCCCCAACTGTAGACTGGCACTCCACGATGCCGATGCCCGCTTTTGTAAAGTGTGTGGTACGGCGCTACCTCAACTCAGGGCGTTTTGCGATGTACCGCTCCAATCGTTGATGGCTCAGGCAGATACCGAGCAACGGCAGAATTGACCTCAGTTAACCACTCAGTTAACCACAATGCCACGCTGCGCCTGACGGTGGCGAATTTGTTCCAGGTTTCCGGTTGGAATCGCAGAAATAAGCTGACGGGTGTAAGCTTGCTGCGGTTCGCAGTAAATTTGCTCGGCAGTGCCGATTTCTTCGATCTTGCCGCGATTCATCACCATGATGCGATCGCTCATAAACTTAACCACGCTCAGGTCATGGGAAATGAAAATGTAGGTGAGGTTAAACTCGCTCTGCAATTCTTTGAGCAAGTTCAACACCTGCGCCTGCACCGAAACATCCAGGGCAGACACCGACTCATCGCAGACAATAAACTTGGGGTTCAGCGCCAGCGATCGCGCAATACAAATCCGCTGCCGCTGGCCGCCAGAAAACTCGTGCGGATATCGGTTTTGGCAAGCAGGGTCCATTCCCACTCGCTCTAACAAATAAGTCACCCGCTCCTGGCGATTGCGCTGGCTAGTGCCAAGACCGTGAATACGAATTGGCTCCATTACCGCTTCGCCAATGGAGATGCGCGGATCGAGCGAGCTGAAGGGGTCTTGGAAGATAATTTGCATATCGCGCCGCAACTGCCGCAACTGCTTGTTGTTCAGCTTTGTGGTTTCTCGACCTTCAAAAAGAATCTCGCCACCCATCGACTTTGTTAAATGGAGTAGCGTTCGAGCCAGGGTCGTTTTGCCGCACCCCGACTCGCCCACCAGTCCTAGCGTTTCACCCGGATAGACATCAAACGACACCCCGTTCACCGCCATGACGTACCGCTGCGTTTGCCCAAACGCACCTCGCATTGGAAACCCCACTTGCAGATTTTTCACACTCAGCAGGGGCGATCGCTGGTGCAATTCTGCTAAGCGACTATCTGATTCGGCATCACTCATCTCGGTACTAACCCGTAATGCCTGATTCACAGCCATCTGCTTTTCTTGAATCACCAACTCTCCAGTGGGCGAGGTGGTAACGTCCATAAAGTCCGATACCGTTGGCAGGTACTTCAGACGGCGATCGGGCTGAGGACGGCAGGTTAGCAACCCCTTAGTGTAGGGATGCTGTGGATTCGAGAAAATCTCCCAGGTGGAGCCGTATTCCACAATTTTGCCCTGATACATCACGGCAACCGTATCGGCAATTTCAGCAATGATGCCCAGGTCATGGGTGATGAACATCATTGACATGCCCCGCCGATCGCGCAGTTCGCGTAACAAATCCAGAATGGCAGCCTGAACCGTAACATCCAGTGCGGTTGTGGGTTCATCGGCAATTAGCAGTGCCGGATTGCACGAAATTGCCATTGCAATCATCACCCGTTGAATTTGACCACCCGACAACTGGTGCGGATAGCGCTCTAAAATCGCCTGTTTTTGCTGATTAACCCATTGCTGAACGTCGCGATCGCTCGGTTGAGCCATCTCCCTTTTTGAATTGGACACTGCCCCAACAGGGTGCTTACGCCGTTCGTCTAGATAGCGTTCTGCCAGTTCTTCATCGCTGGGGAGAAGCCGCACCTCTTGCAGCAGGTTAATCGCTTGCCGTCTCGCTTCAGACATCGAGATGTTCTGGTGTTGCCGTAGCGCTTCCGTGAGTTGAAACCCACAGGTATAGACTGGATTCAACGACGAGAGCGGTTCCTGAAAAATCATGGAAACATCACCGCCCCGATAGTGCCGCATTTGATCCTGCGAGAGCGATAGCAAATCGATCGGTTGGCTACCCGATTTCTCGCTGTGAAACCAGATTTCACCCCCTTTAATTAGACCGGGGGGTTTGGGCACCAGACCCATTACCGCTAATGAGGTTACCGATTTGCCCGATCCCGACTCTCCAACAATCCCCAACGTTTGACCGCGTTTTACCTCAAACGAAATGCCGTCAACCGCTTTAATGATGCGACCACTGGTTTCAAACTGCACCTGGAGGTTGCGAGCGTTAAGGATGATATCACTCATGAGGTTCAAATTACTAAATCAAACTGCCGAAAGCGATAATTCTTGCTAATTTAGCCGGATCTTAACAGCCGAGCAAGCCTACTGTTGTTAATTTAGGTATGTTTTGACGCATGCACTACCCAACAAGATTCCGTAATTGAGCCAATTTAGCTATGAATTTTGCCGTCTGGCAAAAGGGCACCGCGCAGTTCAGCCCCAGCTAAATTAGTGCTGCTCAGTTCAGCCCTCATCAGGCTGGCATCGGTCAGGTTGGCATCAGTCAGGTTTGCCCTTGCCAGGTAGGCATCCGTGAGGTTGGCTTCCTGTAAGTTGGCCTGCCGCAAGTTGGCTCGACTCAAATTGGCTCGGCTGAGTTTAGCCCCGCAGAGGTTGGCTTGTATCAGGTTGGCCTGGTTGAGTTTAGCATCGGGCAAAATAGCGCCGCGCAGGGTAGCGCTAGCCAGATCGGCTTCGGTTAAGTTGGCTCGTTCTAGCTTAGCGTTGGTGAGGTTGGTATGGCGCAGAGTGGCGATCGCCAAATTCGCTTCTGTTAAAAAAGCCCCCGTCAAATTAGCATCACTCAAGTCGGCACCGCTGAGGTCCGCCCCCCGCAGCATTGCATCGCTCAAATCGGCACCCCGTAAATCCACCTTTGACAGGTTCGCTCCGGTCAAGTTAGCGCCGCGCAAGTCCGCCTTTCGTAAATTAGCACCGCGCAGATTAGCACTTTGTTGCCGATTCTCTTCTCGAAAGTTGGCACCGCGCAGACAGGCTCCGGTGAGGTTGGCACTGCTGAAATTGGTGTTTCGCAAGTCGGCATCAATCAGGTTGGCATCTAACAAATCTGCCAGGGTGAGATCGGCACTGCGTAAATCGGCTCCTTGCAGAATGGCAGCGTGCAGATCCGCATCCTGGAGGTTGGCACCCACTAAACTAGCCTGACTGAGGTTAATGCCGCTGAGGTTAGCATGAACCAGATTGGCTTTGTTTAAACAGGCACGATTGAGGTAGGCCAGCATTAAGACAGCGCCACTTAAATCGGACTGGCTCAGGTCAATGCCAATCAGGTCGGCTCCGGTCAGGTTAACACCGCTCAGGTTAACGTTTTGGCAGTGGATCTGGTTTGAATATCGCTGGAGTAGGGCGACAACGTTCATTTTCTCCCGCTCGATCGCCATCAGGGTTGTTCTCCAAATAGCGATCGAATCCTGGTAAATAGCGTCTCATTAGTTTGTCCCGGTCGATTCAGCCCTATGGGATCAGAGGATGTCTCAGAGGCGTTTGATGAGGCAGGAGGCTCGGCCTGGGTGGGCAAATCCTGGGTCGCAGGTGCTACCTCCGGCAACCGGAATTGACAGGTATGTTCATCGTGATCCCTGGCACTCAGTTGAACGTGTTTCGGTTGGCCAACCACAATTTCTGTCACTTTCTCTACTTCAATTGGGCGTTCGTTGATCAAATGTGTGCTCTGTCTGGAACTGAAATAATAGGGCTTGAAAGCCCGGGCGATCGCACTAATGGTTTGAGTGTATTCATCCCTTTGCTTCATTGGGGCTGCCGCCAACTTTAGTTGCTCGATTAATTGCTCGTAATGGGGATAAGTTGTAAACAACTCTTGCAATAGATCGTCCAACTCATACAGTTTAAGAGCCGTATTAATGGTTTGATCAGGTTCATTGATATCAGCATGAATTACCGCAACAGCCAATCGCTTGGTTCTCCAGGGATTGGTATATTTCATTAGTTCAAATCGCAGATCAAACAATTCGCTGGCGCTCAGGGGTGGTGGGGCTGTGGCCGGTGAATTTAGCACCGGGAGACGTTCTTCAACCGCTTCAACTGGTTTAACTGGTTTAACTGGTTTAACTGGCCGGATGCTGGTTTCCAACTCCGGTGGCGCAGGAGCAACTTCGGTACTGTCGTAAAGTGAACTGAAGGCTTGAATAATCGTAGCGGCGATCGCCTGATACTCAACCTGACGATTCAACGTTTGCACAATGCCAGAGAGTAGCACACTCAATCGTTCTAGATCCGGTGCTAATTGGTGAAGCGTTTGAACCAAATCTGTAGTGGCGATCGCGTTCAAGCGATAAGGGTCATTTTCCCAGGGATAGCCGCAGGCCGCTACCAACAGTTTTTTAACCCGAAGATACTGTTGATCGCAATCTAAACGACCAGAGATTTCTAAGTAGTGGTGATGAAACGTGAAGTGGGGCGATCGAATTAATTGCGTCTCAGGTTCCAGGTAAAGAGGTTTGATGTATTGCAGGATGCTATTAGCAACCAGAGCATATTCAGCCGCTTTATTGAGAGTTTTGACGATGCGATTTAACTCGGTTTCAAGCTCTTGCCAGGTCGGTGCTAACCGCAGCATTTCCTGCACTAATGGTGCCAAGTCCGCTTGTTGTAGCGTTTGCGGATTGTTTTCCCATTGTTGGTGGCACGCACAGATCAACAACTTTTTGATGCGTAGCAAGTTTTGATCTTGCTCCATCCTTTGCATGATGTCGCTGAAAGAAGAGGCTGGCATTTACTTTTGCTGTGAAACTGGCAGATGTTTAAGAGAGGGTCTGAGATAGTTGTTTGCAACGGATCAAGGGTGCTGCATTTGCTTCCTAAATCCCCCAAGGTTGGAGGTTTAGCGCCTGGGGCAAGCCCAAACGGCGGCAGTTTGAGTGGCATTCGATACTTCAGACATCCGCCGGAAGAGCGATCGCTCTCTCAGCCACCCTGGAAGCGAATGGGGAAATAGTGTCTACGTTGCAGACCTCCTTAAACGGGTGATCTGCTGGCTAAATCTCACGACCTTAAGGTACCCATCTGCCCAACTTCAATCACGTTGTAGGGGCGATCGCGCTACTCTGCGCCAGAGGTCGGTAAGGACGTTAACCTAATAAAAGTGGCGCTTTACCGCCCAACCAAACTCAACCCGCCCCCAACGCTGACAATATCAACATGGATCAATACTATAAACCTGACCATCTCGCTCACTTTGGTCAAGTGGGTGAAGGCAATCCAGAACTGGCAGAAAAGTTTTTTGCTTACTACGGTGCCGTTTTTGCTGAAGGTGCCCTGTCTGCCCGAGAAAAGGCTTTGATTGCGCTGGCGGTATCCCACACAGTGCAGTGCCCTTACTGCATCGAAGCGTATAGCAAGGAATGCCTTCAGCAAGGGTCTGACCTGGAACAGATGACCGAAGCGATCCATGTTGCCACGGCTATTCGCGGCGGTGCCTCTCTGGTGCATGGGATGCAAATGTTAGATCACGTGAAACAGCTAGCGATGTAGTCGATTCGTACTGAATCACGCTCAACGGTACGGGCGCGACGATTCGCAAACTGTGGTTGTCCAATGTGGCCGTTTTGCTATTGCCAGGTGACGACATCTTCTTAACCATCTCGTCTACTGTTTGCCGCAAGAGAATTGTTTATGTTTGAAGTAAAAAATCCGGCTAATTCAAGTGCCAGCGACCATCTAGACGTTAACCGTCCAGACAGGAAGCCAACCGCCACCACCTCGCTGCATCGGCGGCGATCGCCCCTGGCTTCTCCGGCCTATCAGCTTGAGACACTGCACGCATTAGATTTGTCGCATACGCCGCACCAGGGCAATTTCGACGCAACACTGGCTCACCACGGATGGGATTTGCGGCCAGCCGCACTGGAATTCTTTCAAATTAACGTGGGCAAGTTATGCAACATGACCTGTCGCCATTGCCATGTGGATGCAGGGCCTGATCGCACTCAAGAAAACATGGATCGCGCCACGATTGATGCGTGCCTCCATGCCCTTGATCAAACCGATGCCCACACGGTAGATATTACAGGCGGTGCGCCTGAGCTAAACCCCCACTTCCGCTATTTGGTGGAACAGTGTGTGGCACGGGGAAAACAGGTGATCGATCGCTGCAATCTCACGGTACTGTTACTTCCGCGAATGCAAGACCTGCCCGAATGGTTAGCAGAACGAGGGGTTGAGGTAGTTTGCTCCCTGCCGCACTATCGCAAGTTCAACACGGATGCACAGCGGGGGCAGGGCACATTTGAGCAGTCCATTACAGCCATGCAGCGGCTGAATGCCGCAGGATATGGGCAGGGCAATCCAAAGCGGCGGTTAATGCTGGTGTCCAATCCGGCGGGGGCATTTCTAGCCAGCAGCCAGTCCAAAATGGAGCAAGAATGGCGGATGGGCTTACAAAAAAATCATGGAGTGAGCTTCGATCGCCTCATTGCCCTCAACAACATGCCGATTTCTCGCTATCTGGAATGGCTAGAACAGTCTGGCAATGTGCAGCAGTACATGGAGCGGTTAGTGAACGCCTTCAATCCAGCCACCGTCAACGGTGTGATGTGTCGCAACACGCTCTCCATCTCCTGGGATGGGCGCATCTTTGACTGTGACTTTAACCAGATGTTGGATTTAGAAACCCAATCTGCCGATGGCACCCGCCCCCACATCAAAGACTTTGACCTTCAGCAGTTAGCGCAGCGTCGAATCGTTACCGATCGCCACTGTTTTGGCTGCACCGCTGGGGCAGGAAGCTCCTGTGGTGGGGCGATCGCCTAGGGTGCAGCCAATAGCAACAGGTGGGTAGTCGATTTCAAGGGAATGTATACAGAGAATTCAGCTATCAGTTATCGGCTACCTCTGTTACCCGCCTTACAAATGCCCGCCTTACCAATTGCCCGCCTTACCAATTGCTGTGTCTGTACCGTTCGCGTCTGAAGATGGATGGGAACAGGTCGCCGCCCCGCTCATAGAACTGGAAGCGCCCATAGCCTAAAAATTGCCCATAGGCCGAGTCACCCCGAGGATAGGCGGTTACACCAAACAGGTAAACACCGCCTAAACGGGGATTTCGCACCGGTTCAAGCCCAACGGTGACTGTTGTACCTGGTGCAACGGGTTGGGCAAAATTGACGGATACCGTTCGCGTTTCATCATCAAAGGTGACGTTGCTGATGGCGATCGCTTCCCCCCGGCTGCCCCGTGTGCCAACAAAAGCGCGGCTATCTTCCAGGTCAAACCGTACACGTCGCGTGGCAGAGTCACCGTCTCGTTGAGCAAACGCAACACGCTGTAGGGGTTCTCCAGAGTTTTCGGGAACGTTAATCGTAAAGTAGTACATTCCACCAGAGGCCGCAACCACATTTCGGGTAGAGGTTGCCTCAACCAGGCTGGGAGGTTGTTCGAAGTACACTCGACCATCGGACAGTTCAACGGCTTGGGCAGAATAGCGGCTGGCTACTGCCCCAAGCCCTAACGTTGCCGCCAGGGTTATTCCTAGCCACTTGGAGGTATTCATGGTCAATGATCCGGATGGGTTATGGAGTAAACGCCAGTGAATATGCAAAGATTGACGCTTGATATCTCCATACTATCCCTGCGATCTCGGGTTGGTGGCTTACGTTAACCAGGTAGAAAGATCGCGCTGGAGCAGGTCTTGCAAGCTCAAAATATCATCACGATATAGCTCAATCAACTGTTGCCGTTCTTCAGCCGGAAAGGGAGCCTGGTCTTTGCTGGCGCTATTCCAGTTAATCAAGGTTGAGCGAATGTGTTGTCTAAGCGGTAGAGGTAGGACGGTTTTTAAACCCGCCGCAACTAGCGATCGCACCGGATTTTGGTTGCGTAACAGCAGGTTAACCGTCTGAGATTTGGGTACCTTTGCCACCTGCGATCGCTGTGACATATCAGGTAAGAAAGTAGCGTCTACCCCCAGAAAGCGATAGAGATCTTGCATCACCGTTGCGGGACTGTGGCAGAAGTCATCATAGAGAATGACATGGAGGCGATCGCGCCCAAACCGGTCGATGAATTGGGTTAGGGGATGATAGTAAAAGCCCTTTCTGAGGGTGAATGAGCTGTTCGATCGCGTTTTAAGCTGCTCGGTTAAGCTCACCTCTGGACGAATGCCATCTCGCAGATGCATCAAATAATCTGAATAAGCCCGTTCGGCAGGATGGCGCAGAATAGCGACGAGTTTGGCATTGGGCACATACCGCTGAATGCGATCGATGGACGAGGCATGATGAAACAGGTAATTGGGCGACACTTCACCGATCGCCCGTTCGTGGGTTACGTCTGCAAAGAGCTGACTGTATTTTTCAACGGTATCAATTCGGTCTTTTTTGCGGGCACGGGTTGCAGCATCGACCTGTTCCCAATCGCGCTCCAGGAAGTTGGTTTCCTTAATGGGACTCATGTAGATTTCGGGATGCTGCTTGAGATAGTGATAAATCGACGTTGTTCCAGCTTTTTCAACGCCAATGACCAGAAATGTGGGCAGTTTCACCATACATTACACATACGAAAGCAACTATAGAGTTCCCAGCGCGTGGGCGAACGAACGGCTCGCCCACGCAAGGTTGGTTAGACCTTAATAACTGATTTGCAGGGTTACAGAAGCCCGTACCTCTTGCTCTCCGCCCACGACGGGTGTAGATGCTGCATCCTGAAGGGCTTCGGCTCGATAGAGTGGCATGGGAGGTGGGGGCGGAGTCGAGCCGTTGATTTGAATGCCTACAACATCGCGGCGGGTAAGTCCAAGAACATCTAACACGGCATCGGCTTGTGCCTGTGCTTCCTGGGTTGCTTCCCGCAGGGCTTGCCGTTGAGCGCCTGCGATCGCCTCATCCGAGGCAATGAAGCTAACGCCATCAATGCGGGTTGCGCCTGCCTCAACCGCATCATCGAGCAACGATCCGGTGCGCTCGGTGGGGATTTCAAAACTAACGGTGTTGGTGGCAATGTAGCCCACCAAGCGCTGCCGCCCATCGTCGTAGCTATAGTTAGGGCTGAGCGTAATTCCGGTCGTTTGTAACCGCTGCACATTGCGCGATCGCAACAGGTCCACTACGGCAGACGATCGCTGCGCGGCTTCTTGCTGAACAGCTTCAGCCGTTCTGCCCTGCACTTCAACGCCTAATCTAACCTGGCTTAGGGTGGTGGGCACCATTTCTGTGCCGTCTCCGGTGACGGTCAGCGTTCTCGTCATTTGTTCTTGAGCAAGGACAGGTCTAATCATGGCAAGACTCAGTAAGCCAACCGCAAACGGCACAAGGTAGCGCAGGTTTTTTCGAGTAGAAACAGGGACAGATAGAGCTGATTTCATATTGATTCTCCTCACTTCAATAATGGCGATTTTTGCTAAATAAATTAGCGATTGCTCTTAATCTGCCATCTGAAGGAGTAAGTAGATACTTTGGTTACATTTTTAGTTACATGTGGCTAAATCTGGAGCCTCATTTAAGATTGAAACCGCTTTGCTTTTGCCGTCTTGCGATCGCCCGATCGTTTTGCCGTGGTCGAAGATGCTACCGATCGCCTCTTTAGCCGTTGACCTTTCTGCGCTAACGCCTCCACGATGTGACTCATTTGTAGCGTGTCCTCCTTGGCTGCGATCGCCAGCACTGCGGCTTCCCGCGCGATCGCGGTGATGGCTCCCCCACTTAAATTCCCGTGCTGCGCTAATGCCGCCCAATCGATATCGGCAGCCAGGGGCACCTGTTGCGGAAAGGCTTGTTGCCAGAGGCGAAGGCGATCGGCGGCATCGGGCAAGGGAAACAGCAACAGGGGGTCGAGTTGCTGCTGCCACACCAGTTTGATCGACTGCCGCATGTGGCTACTAAATAACGTCAACCCGGCAATCCGTCGCCGCTCTTGTAAAAACTGATTTATTTCCGCCGCGCCCAGAACGGCAGAGCGGCCAAGCCAGAGGTGCGCCGACTTCACCAACAACACGGTTGGCGCTTCAGCATCAATTTCATCCAGCAGTTGAGCGTAATCTGCGGGAATAACCTGCGCCAGATCCACCACCGCTAACGGAACCTGAAGCGCCGCCGCGATCGCCGCTGCCGCCGTTTTTTTTCCGGTGCCCGACGGCCCAACCAGTAGAGCCGTTGTTCCCGATTGCAAAGGGTGAAGCGCAGAACCAAAGCCCCAAATTTGATCCACCTGGTGCCGATGGTGCGATCGCTGACTCAACTGCTGCAAGCGGGTGGTTAGCGCAGTGGGCAAAACCAGATCAGCCCACGTTACCGTGGAGGTGTGAAACGCCAAAAACTGAGGGGCGATCGGCGCACAGGATGCTGGTTGCAGCAGCGACTCTAAACCCAGTTCTGTGGGTTGCTCGTCCAGCAAAAAATCAATTAGCGCATCGGCTAGCTTCAGCGGATAGTTGAGAAACGTATCGGTGGGGCAGGGCAAAGGAGTGAGCAGCCGATGCCGAATCAACGGTGAAGACAGGGAGGTTAGTGCCGTTCGAGCCGTTCGCCATTCGCTGTCGTTGCGGCACAGCAACCGCAAAACCAGGTCAACCGTCGGCAAATCGGTTTTAAGCGGCGCATCTTCCCCTTGCAAAAAGCGATATACACGGGCATAACGGCGGTTAATTTCCGGTGCCAAACTCATCAAAATCAAGTTTTTCTCGAATACCGTCAAACAGAGGCGATCGCGTAGCGACGGCAACCCCAAACAAACCCCTTGCGTCTGGCTGACCCGAATTTTGGCATCCAGCAGTTGTTGATAGGTATGTTTCGCCTCGCCTGTGGGCTGACGGTGTTCGTCGTAGGCAATTTTCCCATCCAGTGAAATGACTCCCTTCCACCAGGGGCTGGTGGCGCGATCGGCACGCGAATGAGTCAGGCGATCGGTATCCTTGGTTTCCTTGCGTTGCCGCGCTACGGCCAGCATCAGCATCCGGTCGAGCCAGTTTAGCTCAGTTTTGAGATAGCTCCAGTTATCTGCAAAGCCCTCAGCCAGATCGGTTGGCATTGCGGTCAGCCATGAATGGACTATTCTATTGTTGCCGCAGACCTTGCCTCACCGTCCACACATTCATGAGTTGTGATAGTTAAACGGTTTGCCTGGATCAGATTTACGGCTAAGACGATAGAGGTTGGCGATCGCCCATTGCCACTAATGCCTGAGATGCCCGAGGCACTACTGAACTTGCAGCAACCCCTGTACCTGTGCCGCAATGACCGGAAAATCGTTTTGAATCGTTCGCCAAACGAACTCTAAATTCGTTGTATGGTCGTAGGCAACAACCCTTCTCAAATCCTGCATGAGTTGCCAGGGCACCTGAGTGTGGCGAGAACGGAATTCAGCCGGAACACTTTGAGCAGCAGCACTAATCACTAGAAAATCATACAGTGTTGCTTTTGCAACTGTTTCGTTAGATTGAAACGTCTCAAAGGGGATACCTGATGTACGCATTTGAACCGCTGCAATAGCACTCAAAATAGGGTTGATTCGCTGTTGCCAATCGTTAGAAGTCATAAACTACGTCCTTCAAAATGGCGTCGCCCGTGAACGTTCTTTTAGGGCTTCGTCAGTGCTTCGGTCTACATTACATTACATGACCCGCATTGCATATTAAGCAATCTTTAGGATGAAACCAAGGGGTTAGATCATGGCAAATAACAGCAGCGAGTCTGGTTTAGAACAACTCCAGCAGCGTTCCTCTATCCAGCCTTCCGTGATTAATCTGGATGATCTAACCCATTTCCTGAATGCCTTTTTTGTTCAGCATCAATTTGCCAAAGACGAGCCTGGCGGCATCTACCGCCCTTCGTCTCGTCCGATTCAGCGCCTGGGATTGGTGCTGGAACCCTGGGCTAACCTGAGCGAATGGGCGATCGCTGAACGGCTCGACGCTCTGTTTTTACATCGTCCCTGGATGCTGCAACTGGATCAGCTCCCTGCCGATTTGGGTATCATTGCCTACCATTTGGGCTTCGACGAGAGATTAACGCTGGGGTTCAATCCCAGGCTGGCAGTGGCGCTCAACCTGACAAACCTGGAGCCAATGGGCGAAAAAGCAGGACGAACGATCGGCATGGTTGGCACGGTTTTACCGCAGCAGGGCGATCGCAGCATGTCTTTGAGAAACCGCTACTACACGCAACTGGCGGATATTTTTGGCGGCCTAGAATCGATTCAAAATCCGTCGGAGCAACCTCCTTCCCGCGTTGCTGTGGTGGGTGCTATGACCGACGCTTTGGTACGGGAAGCGGCTCAACGAGGCGCAGAGCTGTACATCACCGGGCAGTTTAGAACACCAGCCGAGCCAGCGGTGCAGGAGACTGGCATGAGCGTTGCGGTAGTTGGACATCAGCGAAGCGAAGAATGGGGTTTGCGTGCGCTGGCTGGCGTTTTGCGCGATCGCTGGTCACACTTAACAGTGGTGCTGCCCCTCTAAAGTAGTAAATTTGTACCATCAGAAAGCTTCCAAAGATAGACGCTATTCGTGATTAACCGCTTTATAAGAGAAAGAACACAGCTTTTGCGGCATGCATCGCAAAATCAGCGCAAAGGCTGTGTAGGAAAACAAACTTATCACAAGCGCTAATTCTCATGGCAGTCGAAGATTTAAGAAAAAGCGATATGATGGCGCATCTGTTAGATGCGCTGGATGATGGGCAGGACATCGGGCATTACGGCAGACTAGTATTTGCCATGATCGCCCGTCATTTTATGGATGAGGATGAGCTGATCGGCTATCTGCAAAAAGACTCTGACTGTGACGAGGCCGAAGCCAAATCATTAGTGCGGCAGGTAGAGGGCAAAGAGTACAACCCACCCAAGCGCGATCGCATTCTAGAATGGCAACACCAGCAAGACTTCGCCATTTGCCCTACCCCTGACGATCCAGATACATGTAACGTCTACAAAGACTTACAGTTCCCGGATGAAGTCTACGAACACATTTCCAGCTATTACGAACAAAAAGCGGGTTAGGCACCTGTGCCAACCTAGCGTTGCCATCCGGCCATCGCGGAATCACGGCACGAATTCGCTCCGCCCCCCCAATGCTAAGGAACGTCCGCACCTTCAAAGTTCCTCAGCATTGAGGGCTTAGCACTTGCGGCAAGCCAGGAAAGGGACGGTTCAACGCAATCCGCACCTTCTAAACATCCTCAACCTCCGTTTATAACCTTCTCCCATTTACAATCCTGAAAATTAGGGTTGAAATAGTAAGCGACGAGTTACCGTTTCAACAGGTTTAGCCCAACCAGCGCTAGACTAAATTACTGATAAACCTGCAATTGGGCACGTACCTTTGAGTATCTTCACGCTGCAATCGGTACAAAAAGACTTTGGTGTCAAGGAAATCCTCAAGGATGCGAACTTTAGCCTGGATGAAGGCGACAAAGTTGGGCTAATTGGCACCAACGGTTCCGGCAAGTCTACTTTGCTAAAGATGATCGCTGGTCTGGAGCCGCTCGATGGTGGACAGGTGTTGGTCAATCCCAACATCACCTTCGTTTACCTGCCGCAGCAGCCAGAACTGGACGAAAGCCGCACAGTTTTAGAGCAAGTCTTTGCTGACAGTGGCGATCAGTTGGCGCTGGTGCAACAGTACGAAGATGTTTCGCATAAACTGGCGCACGGCAAAGGAAACGCTGACCAGTTGATGTCTCGTTTGTCTCAGTTGACACAGCAAATGGAGGCAACGGGCGCATGGGAACTGGAAACCAACGCCAAGATTATTCTCTCGAAGCTGGGAATTGAAGACTTTGATGCCCGCATTGGCAACCTTTCGGGAGGCTATCGCAAGCGCATTGCTTTAGCGACGGCGTTGCTATCAGAACCCGATGTGCTGTTGATGGATGAGCCAACCAACCATCTGGATGCCGTGTCGGTGGAGTGGCTGCAAGAGTATCTTAGCCGCTATCGCGGTACGCTGCTGCTGATTACGCACGATCGCTACTTTCTCGATCGCGTTACCAATCGCATTATTGAGATCGATCGCGGCGACCTGTACACCTACGCTGGCAACTATTCCTACTACCTCGAAAAGAAGGCACTGGCCGAAGAATCTGCCCTTAGCAGCCAGCGCAAACATGCTGGTGTGTTGCGGCGTGAATTGGAATGGCTAAGGCGAGGGCCAAAAGCCCGCAGCACCAAGCAAAAGGCACGCATTCAGCGCGTTCACGAAATGCAGGGGCAGGAGTTTAAGCAAGCCCAAGGAAAAGTAGAGATTTCTACACCAGGACGGCGCATTGGCAAAAAGGTGATTGAACTCACTAACGTCACCAAAGCCTACGATGGGCGCACGCTAATCAACAACTTTACCTATAACTTCAATCCGGATGACCGGGTTGGCATTATTGGCGGCAATGGTGCTGGTAAGTCTACGTTGATGGATATGATTACCGGGCGGGTTCAGCCTGACTCTGGCACCGTTGAAATTGGTACGACGATTCATATTGGTTATTTCGACCAGCATTCCGAAGAGTTACTGGATGCTCTTGATGAAAACCAGCGGGTGATCGACTACATCAAGGAAGTGGGCGAATTTGTCAA
The DNA here is from genome assembly GCF_015207605.1 of Oculatella sp. LEGE 06141. Lineage (GTDB taxonomy): Bacteria > Cyanobacteriota > Cyanobacteriia > Elainellales > Elainellaceae > Oculatella. The sequence goes on along the minus strand of NZ_JADEWO010000002.1, from coordinate 278,761 downwards.
AACCGCAGACGGGGTTTTGATCAGCGCGTCGCAAATGCTGGAACGGTTTCTGTTTTTAGGCGGGCAGCAATACATCCCAATTCACAAGCTGTCTGGTGGCGAACGGCGCAGGCTGTTTTTGCTGCGCGTGTTGATGAGTGCGCCTAACGTCCTGATTCTGGATGAGCCAACCAACGATTTGGATGTGCAAACCCTCTCCGTATTAGAAGAATATTTGGAAGAGTTTAACGGCACCGTCATTGTGGTATCGCACGATCGCTACTTCCTCGATCGCACAGTAGAAGCCATTTTTGCCCTGGAAGATGGCGGCACCATTCGCCAATATCCTGGTAATTACTCGGTGTACCTGGACTTTAGAGAAGAGGCCGCTTCCTCTAGCCAAGCCGCAGAAACCGCAAAACCGCAGCCGCCCAACGGAACGGCTTCATCTGCTGTGATAGATGCGCCACCCAAACCGCGATCGTTATCTAAACCGCGCAAGCTTTCGTTTAAGGAGAAGCGTGAGCTAGAACAGCTAGAAACTCAAATTCCGCAAATGGAAGCCGAAAAAGAAGCTTTAGAAAAGACGTTGTATAGCAATCCGCCGTCTGGGTTTACCGAAGTGCAAAAGTTGTCTGAACGGTTGGCCGAGTTAAACGAAGCGATCGAACTGGGTACCGAACGCTGGCTAGAGTTGGCCGAACTACAGCCTTAAGTTGCAGTAATGCGGCACGGCTTTGAGCGTGACATAAACGGCTAGACGCTACTGTTTGTGCCACAACGCGATCGCCATTGTTCAATCAGATGGGGGCTTAAGCTGCCCGACCAGATGCGTTAACTCTGGCAGAATTAGCTTTTCTAGGGCTAAACGTACCGCATTACTTGACCCCGGCAAAGAAAACACCAGCTTAGAGCGATACACACCCGCAACAGCGCGTGATGCCAGGGCGCGTGAGCCAATTTCTTGATAGCTGAGCCAGCGAAACAGTTCACCAAATCCGGGCAATACCTTTTCTAACAATTGCTCGATCGCATCGTATGTGGTGTCTCTTGGGGCAATGCCAGTGCCCCCGTTTAAAATCACCGCATCCAAATCCGATCGCTGGCACAGAGTCGTTAACTGATGTTGGATCTGAGTTGGCTCATCTTTGATGAGGGCATAGGCACCAATGTGATGCCCACACTCCTGGAGGAGTTGCTGAATCAACTGGCCGCTGCGATCGGTCTCTGGAGAACGGGTATCACTGACCGTAATCACGGCACAGCAGAGAGCAGCAGGGCGTGGATCGGGATGCGGTTGGTGGGTCATACAGTGCTGCCAGGACAACTATGCCTTGTTAAAACCCAACCCGTTTTCTTCGGAGTAGCGTTCCATAAATCGCATGAAGCGATCCCACTGATCAACGCTCTTGATCACATACAAAGCTTCTAATGCGTCGGGTTGACCATTCACAAACTTAGCTTTGACTTCCCGTGTTTCTAATTCGCCTTCCTCATCGATCAGATACATTCCGGTAATTTCATCGGTGCGATCGTTATCCAGTGCGCGTGGATTTTGAAAATAAAACGTCGCTGTGCCGTTTGTCCCATCTTTGGAGCGAGTCAATCGCACATCAGGAATAACATCTTCAGTAACGCCTCTCGTAAATTGAATTTCAGCCATAGGATTCTGTCCCGCTATTGCGTCTTGAAAGCTTAAGTCGAGCTTAAGATCGTATTTTCTCATCTTTCCGACCTGCGGCGCGGACAGTCTCACCGCAGGGCAGAAAAATCACTGTGTCGATCGCCCTGGCTCACCCTCAAGTCGTCTGCTGCACATAAGCCACAATGCCACTAGCAATGCCGCTAGCGATGTTGCTGCGGTAGTCGGGTTTGGCTAAATTGGCGGCATCTTGTTGCCCGGTCACAAATCCAATTTCAACTAACGCCGCTGGCATTGAGGTATACCTCAGCACATAAAAGTTGGCCTGCCTTATACCCCGATCGACCACATCTACCGCCTGAAGAACATTGCTATGAATGGCACGCGCTAGATTGGCGCTACGGGTCGAGTTGGGATAGTGATAGGTTTCTAACCCGTTGATCTGAGGGCGATCGAGTCCTGCTGAGTTGGCATGAATACTCACAAACAGGGTTGCTCTGGCGGTTTCTGCCGTTTGTACCCGCTCGGCCAGCGTTAACTTGCGATCGTCTTCTCGCGTCATAACCACTCGCAACCCTTGCTGCTGTAAAGCAAGAGACACTTCCTGCGCGATCGGGAAAATAATGTCTTTTTCCAAAACGCCGCCAATTCCAGGGGCACCTGTGTCCGTTCCGCCATGCCCCGGATCAATCACAATTACCGCAGTCGAGCGGCTTGCCGGGGTTGGGCTGGCTGGAGGCTGGCCTGACGTGGGTGGAGCAGGGGCAGGAGCAGGGGCAGGGGCAGGAACAGATTGAGCAGACGTTGGGTTGGGGTCAACCACATAGGCTGAGGGGATAGCAGGCGATCGCGCTGCATATACTAATGCCTGATACACCATTGCAGCCACCTCCGAGCGGGTTGCGCCTCGGTTAGGAGCCAACTGCCGCACCTGAGGATAGTTGACCACCATCCTTTGCGCCGTCGCGTTGGCCACCGCACTACGAACACTTTCAGGAATGGCGTTTGCGTCCTGATAGGTACTGAGAACCGAGGGATCAGCCGCAGGCAACGGCGGCAGCGCATTCACTAGCGACATGATGATCTGAAGTCGGGAAACGCTTTCGTCGGGACGAAACGCCCCATCATTGAACCCGGACAGCAACCCACCCCGATACACCCGTTGAATCGCAGGAGCCGCCCAAAATTGGTCGGGCACATCGTTAAAGGTGGTGGCCGGACGTTTGGGAGCGGGGTTAAACGTGCTGGCCAGTACGGCAGCAAACTGGGCCCGGCTCATGCCAATATCGGGCTTGAACGACCCATCGGCAAAGCCGCTCATTAGCCCCTGGCTGGTCAAGCCGCGAATGAAGGCTTCTGCCCAATGTCCCTGGACATCTGTAAAGGAGGGAATGGTGGTGTCAGGCATGACGACATAGGAGGAGGCGATCGCCCGCACCCGTCCGGTTGCCACCAACGCCTGATAAACGATCGCCGCCACTCCAGCCCGTGTGATGTCTAGCAATGGCTCTAGCTGGTCAGGTTTGGGATAGTTAACGATGATGCGCTTTTGCGTAGCGATCGCCACTGCGCCAGTTGCATAGGTCGGCACCTCAGCCCGGTCGCGATAGTTGGTCAAGACGCTGGGATCACCATCTGTCCAGTTCAACCCATTGACCAGCGCTACAATGGCCTGGATGCGAGTCAAGTTTTGGTTGGGTCGAAAGGTGCGATCGGGAAATCCGGCAATGAAGCCCATTTGTCCCGCTTTGGCGATCGCCGCTCTCGCCCAAAAGGTAGTCGGCACATCCAGGAAATTGAGGTTAGTGTATCGCAGCGGCAAATCAAAGGCGTTCGCTAAAACAACCGCATATTGGGCACGGGTAATCTTCAGTTCTGGCTGAAATGTACCGTCGGGAAATCCGGCAATAATCTTGCGTTCCACCAACCCTGCAATAAACGCTTCTGCCCAATGCCCCCGAATATCACTGAGCCTCACCTCACCCGAAACAGGCACAGGTGCCGGAGTGGGAACAGGGGTTGGCACCGGAGCGGGCGTGGGAATGGGGATTGGTGCGGGTGCTGGAGTATTGGCCGGAACAGGAAGCGGAGCAACAACCTGGCTCGCCACCAGTTCCACCCTGCCTTGAATCCGGACTGGATTCACCTGGTTACCCACCGAAATCAACGAGGCAGATGTGGCATTTCGCAGATCAAGCTCAGCGTTGTTACGAAACACATTGCCCCCTGGATCTTGAGGGCTACCTATATCAGGCAAGGCTGTGCCTTCAATGACTAATCCACTACTGGTATTGCTCTCTAGCACGTTATTTCGTAACACCGGACGCGCTGCTCCAGAAATAACAATCCCAGATCGGCTCTCAAATACTCGATTGTCAACAACCAGCGGTGCTGCATTATTACCGATCGCAATGCCATATCCTGTTCCCTGGCAGGTGTTGCGCCGGATCTCGCCCTTAGCATTACGAACAATAGACATGCCGCTGGCCGCATTGCGTTGAAACACGTTGTCGGAAATCTCAGGATTAGCAGTGCCCGTGGCAAAGACTCCTTCTCGCCCACAGTTTGCCAGGGTGTTGTTGCTAACAGTAGGAGCCGTTGATTCAATCCAGACCCCCGTTCCCTTTGGGGCACGATTGGTCACCGTCACACCTCGCAGGACGGCTCCATCCTCCAACCGCAGCGTTATGTTTTGGCTCGCAAACGTAGGACTCACATATTCGCCGCTACCTTCAATAACAATTCCACTTCCTTTGGTTGCTTCGTTCCCCAAAATGGTTACGCCTGCTGGTACAACGATGGGAAACCGTTCTCCTGTGCCAATACCGTACGTTCCGGCACCAAGCTGAATCGTTGTACCCGTTGTGGCTTGCTGTAGTGCCCTTGTAATGGTTTTGTATGGATTAGTTTGGTTACCAGCAGCATTGTCATTGCCGGTGCTCGAATTGACGTACAACCCGGCAGATGAAGACTGAACCATTCTTTCCTCCCTACAACACCAAACTAATGAAGTATTAACGGCTAGATGCAAGTCCCAACGGTGGTGCTATTTCGCACCTGGGATTTTACTGGCGTCTCGTTCGACCCATCTCAGTTCAAGTCTTGAGTCTAACCGTAGCCATCCTAGATAGACACTACTCCGGGCAAGACACTCTTTGGCATGATTACAGACTTCAGATTGTCATCAAAGCAACCGACCAGATCTCTTAATCCATCCTCAGAAGATGCGTTAAAGATCTATTTGTGGCCAGCCCCCCGTAGGGGCACAACATACCCTGCAGGCAGCAAGCTATGGGCAATCCCTCTGGGTCTAATTATCAAGGGCTATTTGCCAAATGCTGCGCCCTTACAGGAGACATTTCATTCGTTTCAAGCAGCTCCTAAGGGCACGTTTGTTTAGAGAAGTCTCCAATTTCTCAGTTTGGTTCACTTAGAACGCAACCGCTGCTCTATCTATCGCTATGATTGAGCCAGAGAAGCAGGCTTGCTTACTTCGCTTCAGCATTTGGCACCTCAGCAGCAATGGTCACAATTGTTATTGGTTTAAATTGTTTAATTGCCGTCATCTGTTTGTTTGTGGCATGGCAGATGCTCAACGTGCGGCGCAAGTTAGCGGCGATCGCCAACAAACTAATTGCCGCCGAACGCAGCACCCATGCCGTTCTGTCAAAGTCGCCAAACGCCATCATCAAAGGGCAGAAGGGCGTTTATCGATTGCAGCAACAATATCAACAGCTAGAGCCTCAATTGCAGCGACTCAAGCAGATCATGGCGCTATTTCGGTTCGGTCAAACGATTTGGCGGTGGCGATCGCCCGTTCCGTTTTCCCGCCCATCTCGTCCACGCCGCAACCTTGAACGCGGCTGGACAAAGCGCTAACGCGATTAGCGAGTTACGAGTCACGCTTCGTTTGCTCAGAGTAGCGTGTGATTATGTATAGTGCTTCTAGAATGGAGTAGAGGTTCAAACCACTTTCCCAAACAGCTTGTAACGATTCAACAACCAGCCGCAGCGGATGTAGCTGATCTCTGCATAGGCTGTAATGTATCTCTACATCTGTTTCCAGTCCTCACCGGACACTCAGAACGATTACAGGAACGATTACAATAGATTTTCTGCAAGGTAGGAACGAAAGATGTCAGAAAACCGCTCCGGATCGTCTGGATTGTTTCTAGGAGGAATCATATTAGGAGCAGCGATAGGAACCGTTACCGGCTTGTTAGTGGCTCCTCGCTCGGGTCGAGAAACGCGACAGTTCCTAAAAAAATCGGCAGATGCCCTGCCAGACTTAGCAGAAGACCTTTCCACTAGCGTGCAGCTACAGGCCGATCGGTTATCTGAAACAGCTCTACGCAATTGGGATGGTACGCTGTCTCGCTTACGGGAGGCGATCGCCGCTGGACTAGAAGCCAGCCAACGAGAGCGCCAGGAGCTAAGCCAGGCTGAACGGATTGCCGAATCTCATTCTTCCGCTCGTGATTCTGCTTAATTTCAAAAATACCCTGTGGTTGATCCTTTATTTTGGCTAGGACTATCCATTCTACTGGTGGCTGTCAGCCTCACTGCTGTCCTTGTAGCCGCCCTGCCAGCATTACGAGAACTCGCACGGGCGGCTCGCAGTGCTGAAAAGTTGTTCGACACCTTAAGCCGCGAGCTGCCGCCAACGCTGGAATCCATTCGGCTGACCGGAATGGAAATCACTGAACTCACCGACGAGGTCAACGATGGCGTGCAAAGTGCTGGTCGAGTGGTGCAGCAAGTTGATCAAAGCCTCAGCGGTGTGCGGCAGCAAGCCCGACAGGCCAACACAACAACGCGTAGCGTCTTTGCCGGAATTCGAGCCGCGTGGAAAACCTTCAACCATGCACCTCCGGCGCGGCGATCGCTCGATCGGCTACCTCCCGGCAGTTCAGAACCCGTCCAGCTTGAAGACGACTATGCCATTCGTGATGCGGCCTACGCGCATCGAGACGACGATGGCGACGATGACAACAACTATGATGCCTACAGCGAACCGAACGACACGGGGCGATCGCTCAATTCTGAACCGCCTGACGCTCGGTTGGACGAGTTACCCTATCAGCCACTTGGGGTAGAACGTCCTATCGAAGGCTCACCCAAATTGCCACAAAATCCGCTTCGCCCTGAGCAAGAATAGCCCTTGTCTCACGAACCCACCGCATTCAACCACCGATACTGGCTACTCACTGCAACCGTGCCAGGGCAGCGCCACAACGCACAAACCAATACCATAGACAAACCAAAATATAAGCTCCTGTTAACCCCCCGCTGCAACTTTGCGCTTTGGTTAGATTAGTATTAGAGTTAAGTAACGAACTGTAAAGAATCACGTAGCGATTCTTAGTAATCAGAGCCTTTTATTAGTATTCATTTAAGGTGAGCTTAAAATCGTCAATGTTCGGACTTCTCCCCCGCAGGTTTTTAATCTCTATTGCTGCTGTTGCACTCGCTGTGATGGCCTGGGCGATCGCTCCAGCAGCCTACGCCTATAACAATCCTGACCTTCTTCCAGATGCACCAACGTTTGTCATTGACCTGGCAGACTCCCTGACCACGATTCAGCAGGAACAGCTCGATCAAAAATTGGGCGATTTTGAAGCAGAAACGGGCTGGAAGCTGCGCGTATTAACGCAGTTCGATCGCACACCCGGTCGTGCTGTAAAAGATTTTTGGGGACTGGATGATAAAAGCGTGCTCCTAGTCGCAGACCCCAGAGGCGGCAATCTCTTAAATTTCAGCGTTGGTGATGCCCTCTACGACTTGCTGCCTCGCACCTTTTGGATCGAGCTACAAACTCGATATGGCAATCAGTTCTTCGTTCGAGAAAACGGTGAAGATGGTTCGATCGTCAACGCCCTCGACTCGATTCAAACCTGCTTGCGGCAGGGAGGGTGTCGTGTTGTGCCCGGTTTACCCCGAGAGCAGTGGATCTTGACCTTGATCACGTCACTGGTGGGTGGGGTAATCTGCGGCTTTGCGGCTCAACCCCGTCAGCCCGGACAAATATTTGCATGGCAGTGGGCGCTAATTTTTTCTCCACTTTGGGGCATCCTATTTATTGCATTCGGTCTGGGTCCAGTCATTTCCCGCACAAGTGATTGGCTGCCGATTGTTCGCAATGTTGCGGGGTTTGTCCTGGGTGTTCTGGTCGCGTATCTAACTCCAGTGCTGGGTGCATCTTCCGCATCTGAAACGTAGACTTCGGACGATTGTGAAACGTTACACTTCGCAAACGCTTTGCCCTCTACCCCGGAATATGCAACCATTTAGTGGCTGATGACGGTCTGACAGGTTTGCAGCAACCAATGTTTCGGGGTAGCTATGGAGTGGCACACAAGCGATGCTCAAAGTTTGAGGATCATCGATCGGGAAATTGGCGAACACGCATTTTCACCCTCTGAATATGAGATCGTCCGTCGGGTAATTTATGCTACGGCGGATTTTGAATACAAATCCCTCATTCGGTTCTCAGACCAGGCGTTGCAAGCAGGGGCTGCCGCGCTGGCGGCTCGCAGCACCATTGTTGTTGATGTGCCAATGGTGCAGGTTGGAATTACCCCCAATATTCAAAAAACGTTTGCAAACCCGGTGTATTGCAGCATGGAGGCACTCACCCGTCCCCAAAAAGAAAAGACTCGCGCAGCCTGGGGCATTGAAACACTGGCGCGGCGTTATCCGGAAGGCATTTTTGTGGTTGGGCAAGCGCAGACTGCCCTAACAGCTCTAATCGAATTGATTGAAGCTGAAGAGATCAGACCTGCACTCATAGTGGGTACCCCGGCTGGCTTTGTGGGGGTAGATGTTGCGGTGGCGCGGCTAAAAGATTTGCTGGTTCCCCACATCCGGATTGATGGGCGTAAAGGCAACGCTGTAGTGGCGGGCGCAATCATCAACGGTTTAGTTGACCTTGCGTGGCAAGCATATGGCAAGGAAAACTCGCTGGGATAATGCTCCTCCACACGGCAACCCAACTCGACCTTTTCTGCCTTGGCTGGGTTGGGGTTAAATTAATCCCGAATGCGGTGACGACGCTGTAGCTGACGGCTCACTTCAATAAAAGAGTCTCGACGCAAATAGGGATAGTCATACACCCAAAGGCTATAGTCTGAGAGATAGATATCCGATACTTTGGAAATGCGGCTGAGATCAGGCCGATTGGACATCACAATCATCTCAGCGATATCGCCTGGACGAATGACTTTATGAGCGCGTTGCAGGGGCACCTGAAGCTGTGTAGTAAACCCGCTTTCGTCTCCCACTTCAAGATTGAGACGGCGCTCTCGGTTCTCTACGATCACTAATTCGCCTAGTTTGTTGACCGTCTCTTCTTTACCAATCAACTCTTCGGTGATGAACATGTCTAGCACTTCACCCCGGAAAAAGCCGCTGTACTGATACTTGCGGCATTCTAAGTTGCGAAGACTCGCCAAATAAATGGGACTCCAGAACCAGTACAAACCTGCGGTGACTCCCAGAATGAACGTTAACAGGCCAAAGCCTTCACCGAGCAGCGATCGCACAATAAAAACAACAACGATACTCATTACCGAAATGAGCAGCCGCCTGAGGAAGTCTGAAAGCTTCCCCCAGGCATACCGATACTGGTCAACCGTGGCGACTAGAGGAACCAATTCTTCAAATTTCTTGCGAGTCAGCGGAATGAGCATAAATGAAACTCAAGAAGTAGGTCGCGTAGAGGGGTTCAAGCAATCAATATCAGCCCACCAGTTCGAGCCTAACATTACCGAACTCCATCCGATTTGGAATGGCTTTGGAATTCTAGTGTACTGGTTTATCTCACCGAGGTTGAGGACATTGAAGTGTGGGGAATAACCTCAACGGCAAAGGTGGATTCACGGATTGATCAGCCAGAAGCTGGCTGGCAAACTCAAAAAAGTTCCGTACTTGCCAGGACGTTGTTCTCCTATGCAGCGAAGAGAATTGAGGAACTTCTGGAGAACGCATTCGGAAAGGTAAGGCAACTAGGGGGCAATTAAGTTGTCTTTGCCTTTCTGGTTAGGAAAGCGTCCTTACAGGTGAACTGCCTGACCCTGGGGGCTTTTAGGGTCAGGCAATTTTTTTAACCATTTTGCCTTCTGGTGCCAAAGAAACCGGGTTGATGAACCAGCAATGGGCGGCTAGGGCAGAAATAGTCAGCAAACGGCTGGGAGATGGACGACCCGCTGAATCACAAAATTTTGTCCAAGCCATACATCAGTGTCTTGAGTTGCAGCACCTTACGAATGGCTAGCAAGACTCCAGGCATATAACAGGCGCGATCGCTCGTATCGTGACGCAGAGTATAAATCTCTCCCGGAGCGCCAAAGATCACTTCCTGATGGGCAATCAGACCGGGAAGCCGGATGCTATGAATGCGAATGCCGTTTTCGGTGCAGGTTCCTCGCGCCCCTGACATCTTTTCAGTTTCGTTCACCCTGGGTGGATTGTATGGCTTGCCAAACTCTTCCAACAGTTGCGCGGTTTGGATAGCCGTACCGCTGGGGGCATCGGCTTTCTGGTTGTGATGCAATTCGATGATTTCAACATGGTCAAAATACTGGGACGCTCGCGCAGCCGCCTGTTGTAACAGCACCATACCAATTGAGAAATTGGGAATAATTAAACATCCGGTGCTGGCTTTATCCGCAAAGTCGGCTAGCTCTTGAATCTGCTCGGGACTGAGCCCGGTGGTGCCGATGACCGGACGCACGCCATAGGCGATCGCCGATCGCACATTTTCATACACCGAATCGGGATGGGTAAAATCCACCATTACCGGGAGCTGTTTTTCTTGAGCTGCCATTGCCAGCGTGGCTTCCAGATCAGGCAACACGGGAATTTCCAGTTCGCCACAGCCTGCCACCTCGCCGATGTCTTTACCAACTAGAGCAGGATTGCGATCGATCGCACCAATGAGGTTCATGTCTTCCGCCTGGGCGACCGCTTTGACCACCTCGCGCCCCATTTTGCCTGCTGCACCGTTGATTACAACTGGGATTGAAGCCTGACTTACCATAATCCAGAAAGTTGACTCGATAAGGGCATTCTAAACGTGAATGTCGCGGAGTGAAGCATCCAAATCCAGGATGATACGGATGGGTTCACCTGCCAAAGTTGCTCAAGTTTAGATCCTCACAGTATGTCAAAATGAGAAACAGTCATTAATGTTTTGTTAGTATTCCAGGTAATTCCGTGAGTCCTACTGCCTCAGCCTCATCCCCTACTGTCTTTGCTCGTCGGGCGGTTTTTCCGTTTACGGCAATTGTCGGCCAGGAAGAAATGAAACTGGCATTGCTGCTAAACGTAATTGATCCCAAGATCGGTGGAGTGATGATCATGGGCGATCGCGGCACCGGCAAATCCACCACAATTCGCGCATTAGCCGATCTGCTGCCAGAGATTGAAGTTGTTGCGGACGATCCGTTTAACAGTCATCCCAGCGATTCTGACTTGATGAGCGATGAGATTAAACAACGGCTAGAACAGGGGGAGTCGCTTCCCCTGGCCAAGCGCAAAGTGCAGATGGTGGATCTGCCCCTGGGTGCAACAGAAGACCGGGTGTGCGGCACGATCGATATTGAAAAAGCCCTGGCAGAAGGGGTTAAAGCGTTTGAACCGGGGTTGCTGGCTAAGGCCAATCGCGGCATTCTCTATGTCGATGAGGTCAACCTGTTGGATGATCACCTGGTTGACGTGCTGTTAGATTCTGCGGCATCGGGATGGAACACGGTGGAACGAGAAGGCATCTCGATTCGCCACCCGGCTCGGTTTGTGCTGGTAGGTTCCGGCAACCCAGAGGAAGGGGAACTGCGCCCCCAGTTGCTCGATCGCTTTGGCATGCACGCTGAAATTCGCACGGTCAAAGACCCGGCTTTGCGCGTTGAAATTGTGGAGCAGCGATCGACCTTTGACCAGGAACCAGCCCTCTTTTTAGAAAAACACGAGCCTCAGCAGGTTGAGCTACAGCAACGGCTGGTAGATGCCCAGACCCGGCTGAAGACGGTGGCGATCGATTACGACCTGCGCGTCAAAATCTCTCAAGTTTGTTCCGAGCTAGATGTGGACGGGTTGCGAGGCGATTTAGTCATCAACCGAGCCGCCAAGGCACTGGCTGCCTTTGAAGGACGCACAGAGGTTACGGTAGATGATATTCGGCGGGTGGTGGTGCTTTGTTTGCGTCATCGTCTCCGCAAAGACCCGCTAGAGTCTATCGATTCGGGTTACAAGGTTGAGAAAGTGTTTGGTCAGGTATTTGGTCTGGCTGAAGATACATCCACCCAAACCAACGGTGCTGGTCAGCGGATTGGAATGCGGTAGCGATGTAACCCAAATCGGGAGAGTTGCGGGTTGCAGGGTTAGGGTTGAACAAACGATCAATAAATGCAATGGGTTGAAACGGTCAACCGACCCTTAATCTCGTCTCGTTTTGCATGGAAAAGCGCATTTTAGGCTTAGATCCAGGGTTTGCCATTCTGGGATTTGGGGCGATCGCCTGTCAGTCTTCGTTGGGACGATCGCCAGCTCAGGTAGATGTCCTGGATTTTGGCGTGATTCAAACTCCGGCTCATACGGAAGTGGGCGATCGCCTCAATATCATCTACAACGATCTGCATGGCTTGCTAGAGCATGTTCAGCCGGATCTAGTTGCGATCGAAAAGCTGTTTTTTTATCGCATGGGCAATACGATTCTGGTGGCTCAGGCACGCGGCATCGTCATGCTGGTGTTAGCGCAACATAAACTGCCATTTGTTGAATTCACTCCGGCTCAGGTCAAACAGGCGCTGACAGGGTATGGTAATGCCGATAAGCATGAGGTGCAGGAAGCCGTTATGCGAGAATTGAATCTAGACAAAATTCCGAAGCCCGACGATGCTGCCGATGCGTTGGCGATCGCCCTAAGTGCCTGGTTCCAGCAGTAGTGGCGTAGGGATAGGAGAAGCCAGTCGGAAAACAGGGTTCCCTCACCAAATCAGGCTGCTTCAACTCGCTTTCTGATAAGCGAGAATAGAACTGACGTTCATTGGTTTAGGCCGACTTGAATCACGTTCCGCCACCTGACACTAAAACGGACGCTCGACAGCGCCCCGGTTTGTCGCGGTTTCACTATCAGGACGCTCATTTTAATCGTGCTCGTATTAGCCTGAGGCAAACCGTCAACCGCTATACCCAACAGTTGCGATCGCCCAAACGGAGTGCGGCCACGGTTGCGTTGCAGGCTGGCTTAAAACACGATTTAGATCAACTGTCAGATGCGTTAGAGAAGCTCAATCATAACCTGTTGCGAATTGCAGTGTTTGGGTTAGTCAGTCGGGGCAAGTCGGCGGTATTGAACGCGCTTCTGGGGCAAAAAATTCTGCAAACCGGCCCGATTAATGGCGTTACCCAATATCCGCGCTCGGTCTGCTGGTTTCCCACGATTGCTGGAAACACCATGCAGGTCGAGCTAATTGATACGCCGGGGTTGGATGAAATTGGTGGACAAGTGAGAGAGTCGATCGCCCGTGAAGTCGTCGATCAGGCGGATTTAATTCTGTTTGTGATCGCAGGTGATATGACTCGAACCGAATACCGAGCCCTGGCGGAACTGCAAGCGACCCACAAACCGCTAATTTTGGTTTTTAACAAGATTGACCTCTATCCCGATCAAGACAAACAGACGATCTACCGAAAATTACAAACGCTCTTTGCCAAAAACACCGACCACACCCGCCCACTGCTTGCCCCAGATGACATTGTGATGGTCGCCGCAGAGCCAGCTCCACTAGAGGTTCGCGTCGAATATGCCGATGGACGAGTGGAGTACGAGTGGGAAACGCCGCCGCCGCAGGTAGAAGAACTGCGGCAACTGCTGCTCACGATTTTGCACCGAGAAGGCAAGTCGCTGTCGGCACTCAATGCGCTGCGTCAGGCCAGAGAAACAGAAGCGGCGATCGCCCACAAATCCCTCAAACTTCATCACACTGAGGCAGAAGAACTGATTTGGCAATTTGCCCGATGGAAAGCGATCGCGATTGCGGCCAATCCCATCGCGGTGCTTGACCTGGTCGGTGGGGCGGTTACCGATTTAGCGATGATTCGCTCGTTGGCAAAGCTTTATGGTCTGCCGATGACGCGTTATGAAGCAGGGAAACTGTTGAAAAGCATTCTGCTTAGCTCAGGCGGATTACTGTTAGGAGAGCTGGGAAGCACGCTGCTGCTGGGGGTCGGCAAAAGCGCTTCGGCGGTGGCCGGAAGCGTTGACCCAACTGGCTTAATGGCCTATGGAGGCGCGGCGATCGCCCAGGCCAGTCTGGCAGGCTATGGATCGTATCGGGTTGGCAAAGCGGCTCAGATTTATTTAGAGCAGGGCTGTACCTGGGGGCCACAAGGAGCCAACACCGTAATTCAAGAGATTTTCAATCAGGTCGATCCAAACACCATCATTTATCGCTTGCGCCGAGAGTTCGGTCAGTAGTACGTAAACGGATGCAGTTGGTCACGCGAGCAGGCTTGGAATCGTCCATTCAGTCAGGTGTAACTGACCCGGTAGGGACGCTGCAACGTTGCAGGTTGTTCACCATCCTTGGTCGAAACGTCAGTAGAGACTTCCCGCTTCTTGGCGGAGCCAGTCTTGCCCTAACTGAATCGTGATATCAGAGCGCAGGCTACCAGTACTTTCAATCCGGACTTCGCCGAACCCCAGTGCCTGGCGAATCGCTTCCGCACTTTCACTATCACCTTGCTGGGCAATAATCCGCGTTACAGTTAGCCGCTCTTGCCAGGGATTAGCGACATAAACATTGCCATATCCCTGATCGTGTAGCGTGCCAATCAGGTGGTCAACGGCATCTGCATCGTCAGTGCTGTCTTGAATAGCCACCCTTAGATAATCTGAGTAGGTAGAGCGATCGTCATAGGCATAGGTTGTGCCAATATCAAAATAGCGATTCATCATTTCCGAGATGCGATCGTGGTTGGGCAGCCAGTAGCTCAGCTCAAATTCACTGGGAGAGCTAAAGTCTCCAGGCACCATCAGCATTTGCACATTCGAGCGATTGGTTTGAGACGCAAAGCCCACCAAGGCCAGCAGTTCCTCAACACTCAAATTAGTATCCACGTTGGATTGAATCACAGAAAGAATTTGAGGCGCTCGGGCGATCGTAGCCGGGTTCAACGCCTGCTCTAATAGCGATCTCATTAACATCTGCTGCCGCTGAACTCGACCAATGTCGCCGTTCTGGTCATAGCGAAAGCGAAGAAACTGCATCGCCTGGTCGCCATTGAGCTGCTGCTCTCCCTCTTTCAAGTCAATGTAGAGATGTTGACTTTCATCGGTATACTTCATGTCTTGAGGCACATAGACTTTGACACCGCCCAGGGCATCAATTAGCTTTTCTACCCCTTGCACATTGATCCGAATGTAGCGATCGATGCTCACCCCATCTAGCAATTCACTGGTGGCGGTTGCCGTCAATGCTGGCCCTCCATACACATTGGCTTCGTTCAGCTTGGTGGTGCCAACCCCATCTACCCAGGTTCGAGTATCTCGCGGAATCGAAAGCACGGCCAGATGCTTACTCTGCGGATCGAAGCGCAGCAGCAGCATCGTATCTGAGAGACCTTCAAACGAATTGACCAGAGCATGATACCCCAGGTCTCTTACCTCATCAGGAGGCTCTTCCAGATCGGCACTGATGACTTTAATTCCCAACACCAAAATGTTGACGGGGCGCGTCAATTGCGGCAGACGAAAGTTCATTCCAGTCGAAATGCGATCGCCCTGATTAAACACCTCCGCCTCTTCAGCCGTCAGATCGCTTTGTAATAATGGCGTGCTGGCGATCGACACGGCAAGCAACGCACCTGCGGTTGCTGATGCCACTGCCACACCGCCTAACCCTAACATCATCCACATCCACCGCAGCTTTTTGGACTTGGGTGATTGACGGGGAGGTTGCGGTGAAATCGGACGCAGATTAGAAACTTTTGGGGGTACCACAAACTTCCTCAACACGCACTAGAGCCGACAACAACGGAAACTGGAGACACTATAGACGGTTTGTTGCTAGAATTCACCCTGCTGTCAACCAAATCCTTCTATTTCGCTCAGATTCTACTTTCTTTTCCTATAACTTCAACGGCTCCCAGATTAATTCCGGGTTATCTCAGAGAAGATGGTCAGGCCGTCTGCAATGGTATTCAACTTTGATGTGAGCCAGCGGTGTATCGTCTTCTACACCGTTCGCCATTCACCACGATGGGTGTAACCCGCTAAGGCAGGCGACTGCTCAACGAACTCACTCCGGGAAGCCAGAGAGATTTACGCTGCCATAACCGCACCATGAGCCAGATATTCGCTAAAAAATAGCCCGATGTGAGTAAGCTACTGACAATGAGTAGCCGAAGGGTCTGGCCATCAGTAGCGTGGGCACCAACCCCTAGCAAGAAGTACCCCAAAATCCATCCCAGCGCCAGTGTCACGGCTAAGCGACTGGCGACCCGTTGGGCGCGGCTACCATTGTGGCGATACAGCGTCCAAATGGCCGGAAAAAACCCGATCACTGGGATCAGGTAAATGAAGATCTGCAAATGCTCAACATCTTTGTTTTCAAAGGGATCTACGCTTTTCATAGCTGGATAAGGCCATAGAGACATGAGTTAGACTTCCCGGAATAGTGGCACCTGCACCACACTCTCACGGTGTTTTGTGCCACGTGTCGCACGGTTTCTCTGCTAAATGACTAAATGCACTTTCGATGAATTCTTCTGGAATATCGCACTATACTCTACAAATCTCAAGAATTTTCCAGGTTTGTATCAAAAATTTGTTCACAACGCTGAACAATTCTCTGGCATCACCCAGGCGGTTCGCGTCTTCAAATGTCTGGATTGACCATTGACCCCATAAATAGAATGGTGGCGGTTTGGTTATCTCGAATCGCATAGAAAAATGGGCGATCGACCACCATTTGAAACGGCTGTTCCGAGGGTGCGGACATAGCAACCATCGCAATCGAGGTCACTGCCGCGGCTTCCGTCCCTTCCTCATTGACTTCCATAAACGTCTTATGCTGAACGCGGCTGATGTAGGTACTTGCAGCACTAATCCCGGAAAAATCTGCCCGTGTTGGTTCAAATGCGGTATTCATGCCCAATTCAGAGAGAACGTTGTTCAAGGTAGCACTGTATTCCACCTTAAAGCGGGGCAGTTGTAGCGAGCCTGGTTGCGTGTTAAATTGCCGCATCCACTCGTCCCAATTCTCGGCAGTCAACTGGTTATAGAACGCTCCTAAATCGCTGTTTTGGTTGGGCAGGAACACATACATACTGAGTCGTCCATCACCATATGGCAAACTCACCGCTTGAAATTGCGCCGTTTCGAGGTAGCGATACGTCTGTCGCTGCACCATCATAGGATGTTGCTTCTGAGAACCATCTACCAGTTGAAAGGGGCGATCGACTGTGGCATTCGGATTAAAAGCTTGAGACCATGTTCCTTTAAAGTAAATGGCATTAATCAAGAACAGGATGTCATCTGGATTAATGCTGTCAATAATTTCAGGGATTTTGCCTTCGGTCTGTTGATCGACCCAGGCATTGATGCGCTGGGGCGCACTCGGATTGCTAAAAGCTAGCGACTCCACCTCCGCTTCATAGAAGTCTCGGTTCCGCTGCAAAAATTCTGGACTAAAGGAGACATCTTCTCTAACCCAAAGCGAGTTGGCGATCGCCAGTTTCACAGCCGGATCAGCAGTTTCTAGAGATCGCTTTAGTGCAGCATTGGCTTGGTTTAGCTCCTCCAGGGAAATGTCCTGCAACTCCAGAGCGTTCGCCATTGCCTGTTGGGTTTCTCCGTTCGCACCGTTATAGGCCATTGCCAGCGCGATCGCCACACTGGAAGGAGAAATTAATACATTGCTGTCAGGTTCTTGCTGTACGGTCTGCGCGAACAAATTGAAGCCAAACCGAGTGTTGGCAGCAACCAGTCTAGAGTCCACCTCATCTGGTCGAATTTGAGCCATTACTTGAGTCTCCTCAGTGGATACCTGAAGTTGAGGGTGAGCGGTAGCTTGAGTCTGTTGTGTCGATAGGGAGTTGAGCAGT
This sequence comes from Oculatella sp. LEGE 06141, assembly GCF_015207605.1. Classification (GTDB taxonomy): domain Bacteria; phylum Cyanobacteriota; class Cyanobacteriia; order Elainellales; family Elainellaceae; genus Oculatella. The sequence goes on along the minus strand of NZ_JADEWO010000002.1, from coordinate 261,036 downwards.
CCCAGGGTGCCAATGCTGATTGACAGAAGCAGGCTCAAGCAGCTTAGCCTTTGTCTGTTCATTGATCCTCACCTCATTGATCCGATTACTCTCACGATGGCATCACAAAAGACCAGGAGCATTAAGGTTACGGTTTTAGCAACTAACCCCCAGAGCCAGCTCATCGGGTTATATCACCTTCTCATCCCCAGCCGGACGTTCCGTAGGTTCATCCAACTTGATTTTTTGAGCATTGAGCAACACTGGAATCGTTGCGAGCTGCTGATATGGCGTTAAAAAGCTATGAAGTAGAGCCATAAGCATACGAGGAAGCCTTCAGAGACTTCCTCAGTAAGGCTGAGCAGATCCAGACCAGAATTAGGCAATTCTCCAGAGGAAATTTACGCTGATCAGCGGTTTCAATAGGATTGTAATCAGGTCGCCCTTATGTGCCGTGTCATCCAACAGCAACAGGAAGCGGCTCAAGTCTGTCCACATATGGCAAAACAGAATCGCCGTCAAAAAGATTCTGACGAAGGGGCTCTACCATCCAAACCATTATTTAACCCCCTTAGCCACAGGCTGAACGTATGACTGCTTCGACAAAAACTGATCCCTTGTTTGAGAAAATGATTGCTCGTATTGCACCGGAGGCTGCGGCAACCTTCACTCCCTATCAACTTGAAGCACTCAAGCTAGCCATCCACCAGCTCAAGTGGAAGTCTCACACGGTAGACATCCGGCTTTCTATTCCCTTTCCAGAACGAGGGTTTTATCTAGTCTTCCTGGCAGGCTCAGAAAAACGATCGCGCCAACGAATTCGCGCAGGACAACTTCGCCAACCTCGTCTCCTGGCGGGTGTTATGGCTGGCCTGTTGCTGTTGGGTACGGCGGCCTTCTTTGGTACCTCGTCTCGTTCACAAACCACTCTGCGTTCCCAGAAATCATCTGAGGTTCATCCAACCATTGTTCCCTGGATTCAAACCGAAACAGACTGCCATCAGTCCGGCAGAGAATGGCAAGACAACCACTGTTGGGATGGAGAATGGAGCCACCTGTTTTAGTTAGCGGGCAGGCAGCGTCCACCATGCTAGTGCGTAGGGCTGGCTGGGGTCGTTAGCACGATCGCGATACACCACTCGAATTTTGTATCGTCCGGTTTCAGGTACAGCATGAAAAATATGTTCGGTGCTGTCTACCTGGCTAACAGAAGACCAAATGCTGTTGCCCGTATCATTATCCTCAGCCCGCATTAAATAGATATCTAAATTGTTGAGACCTTGATCTGCAAACGTCTCTTCTACTTCAAACAGCTTGTTTTGATTCTGATCCTGCAAGGTCACTTTACGATCCCAGGCCAGCGTTGCGGCGACAAAGCTACCGCCCTGAAGAGGCTGTTCAAACACATAATCTCGATAGCGTGGCGCTGCATCCGTTGTACCCACCGTCCGGTAATCCCAACCCACAGCAGGCACAGGGGACTCCGGATTCCACTGGCCGGGGCTGAACTGCTCATATGCCCGCATGACGTTGAGGTGTCCGGTTCCAAGCTGGTTATCCAGCGGAATGCTGCGATCGCTATACGCATCAGAATCAAGCCAACTGCGATTGTTTTGGGTGACAACCGTTCTAGTCATGCCCAACCGCAGCCCATCTCCAGCATCTTCGATTTTGTCTGCCGAGTTCATCAAGACGGCTTTGGTGACTTCATGTCGGCGAGAATCAAGGCTCCAATTGGCTTGCTGAGTCCGCAGTTGGCGATCGCCATACTCTTGAAGCAATGCTACAGAGGCTGTTACATGCGGTGCAGAAAAACTCGTACCCGTGGCGCGAGTCATGGTGCCATCTGGGTTGATCATCTCTAAATTCGTACCAGGTGCAACCAAACTAATGGAGCGACGAGCACCGACATTGCTCTCAGTCTCCGGGGAGCGGCCAACAATTAACCCCGCATCACTACCCAAATTGGAGAAATCGACTTTGACAAACTTGCCATCTACCTGAGTCGAATTAGCAACGTTGACCCCATTAAAGTTATCAGTTGGAATCGGAATGCCGCCTCGCCCTTGATTACCCGCGATCACATACAGTACATCGTGAACAGAAGCGGACCAATCAACACATTGGGTTAACAGCGCATTTCCATCCAACACCGCATTGGGACGCGGATCTTGCACCAGCGATTCGCCAAAACTAAAATTCGTCGCCCGAACGTCTTCCCCGTTTTGTAATGCGACCGTCTGTGAAGCCAGACATTCCTGCGGTTGACCGCTGCGCCGCACCATGCCAACAGCCGATGAAAACAGCATGGCATCGGGAGCTACACCAGTTAGATACTTGTCGGTGCTGATCATCACGCTGGCAACATTAGTCGCATGACCATCAACCAGGTCGTTAGGGCGAGCAGGGCCGTCTCGAAAGAAAAGCTGCGCCACTTTCACAACCAGGTTGTTTGCAGAGGCTTTATCTAGGCCAAACCGGCCAGGGCGACCGATTTCCACTTGGCCGATCGCAATCTTACGTCCGGTCAAGTTATAAGGCTCTTGGTGAAGCCTGCGTGCATCAATGCCCGCCTCTCCAACTGAATTAACCAGGGCTATCGCTGGAACTGTAATTAAAGAGAGGCTAATCCCTCCAAACCACCACACCAAACGTTTAGCCATCTGTCGCTGAGACATGGACATATCTCCACATAAATTTTGAATGAAGGAACGATGCCCTGGGGATCGAAGGGTCAAGCGCGAGGAACACCTTATTGTTAAACTTAAGGTTACAAGACAGGACGCAGGAGGAGAGATCTCAAGCCATGACCCAAAGCCTATCTCGAAAACCAATCGTTGTTGCTCCATCTATCCTATCAGCAGATTTCAGTCGTCTGGGGGAAGAAATCAAAGCAGTTGACCAAGCTGGTGCAGATTGGATTCATGTGGATGTGATGGATGGCCGTTTTGTGCCGAATATCACCATTGGCCCGCTAATTGTGGAAGCCATCCGTCCCCTGACTCAAAAACCCCTTGATGTCCACCTGATGATTGTGGAACCTGAAAAGTACGTTGAGGATTTTGCTAAAGCCGGAGCGGATCATATTACCGTTCATGTGGAACACAATGCCTCTCCTCACCTGCACCGCACTCTTGGTCAAATCAAAGAGTTAGGCAAAGTCGCAGGGGTTGTACTCAATCCAGGTACGTCGTTAGACATGATTGAGTATGTGCTTGATCTGTGTGATCTGATTCTGATTATGAGTGTTAACCCCGGTTTTGGTGGTCAAAGCTTCATTCCGTCTATGGTGCCCAAAATTCAAAAGTTGCGGCAGATGTGTGACGAGCGCGGCTTAGATCCCTGGATTGAAGTAGACGGAGGGTTGAAAGCGGGAAATACCTGGCAGGTTTTAGAAGCAGGCGCAAATGCGATCGTGGCAGGTTCGGCTGTGTTCAAGGCTAAGGATTATGCTGAGGCGATCGAAGGCATTCGTAACAGCAAGCGTTCAGAACCCAAACTAGCGACCGTCTAATCGTGCAGTTCTGATACACCATTGGTCACTCACCATCAATAGTTACAACTGAATGGGGGTACAGCTATGCTGTGCCCCTTCAATTTATGTCCGAGCAGGCGATCGTGTGCCAAACGCTGCGATCGCAACGCCCGTTAAAATCACGATCGCACCCACCAGTACAACAAAGCCTGGGTTTTCTCGAAAAACGATGAATCCAAGAATGCTAGATCCAACAGGTTCTGCCAAAATCACTAGCGTCACTAACGTGGGTGAAATCCAGCGCACTGCCCAGTTAAAGCTGGTATGCCCAATCAGTTGCGGAAAGACGGCCATGAGCAAAATATACAGATAAACCGTACGGCTATGGCCGATATAGCTCGTTTGAAATAGCAGGGGCAACGGCAACAATATTAAAGCCGCCGTTGTGTAGGTCAGCGCTACGTGATGACCAATGCTCATCCCTTGCCGTTGAGCTTCTCGTCCCAACACAAAGTAAAGGCTCACAGTTAGTGCGCCTACCAACGCCAGGGCGTTACCCAAAAACGGATTACTGCCGGCTGTTTCTGTCCCGGTCCCTACCAGCCCGATCAGGAGTCCTCCCGCTAACGTTATCCCAATGCCGCTAGCGGTAATCAGCGTTGGCCGTTCCTTCAGCCATAGCCAGGACAGCAGAGCCACCCAGATGGGGTTGGTGGTCACTAGCGTTGTCGAGGCTGCGATCGACGTATAGGACAGTGACGTAATCCAGGTTGCAAAATGGGCAGCTAAAAAGACCCCGGCAGCCACCGAGTAAAGAGGAGCCTGCCGCCGTAATTGGGTTGGGTGAAAGTTTTTCCAGGCAGGCAGCAGAAACAGAGCGGCTAAACTCAGACGCAATGAGGCCAGTACTAAGCTAAACCCCACTCCTTGCACCTCTGCTGCGTCTAGTGCTAAACGAATGAAGATAGCAGCCGTGGATGCGGAAAGGATGCCAACGGTTAAAATTAGCCCAACCTTCCAGGGTGCTGGTTTCAAGCAGATCATCAATGAGTTCTAGCGTTTCCCTGTCACTATCCCACAGGTTCCTTGAAGAATCTGTTGCTTGCAATAGTGTTGGAAGCGAGGAGGGTCGCAAGCGCCTCGAATAGCCGATTACCTATTCTGGCATTGTGAGCGATCGCCCCTCTTTGTACAAAAGGTGAGAGATGGGCAATAGGTTTTCTCCCTCAGTAATCGGCAGACGCGTCAACCAGCCCCTGAACCTGCTGAGCCAAGGCAGGATCGTCAATGAAGGGCACCAGTTTTTGAGCCGAGATAAAGAATGAGTGTGCCCAATCCCGCTGATGGATAGCAAGGTAAATATTGCCGATGTTGAGCAAGGCTGTAATTTCACCCGACCGATTACCCAACTCGCGGTAAATTACGATGGCCTGGTTGTAATGCTTCAATGCTTGTTTAACGTCGTTCAGGACGCTATAGGCACAACCAATATGATTGAGCGTTAAGGCTTCATTGAGGCGATCGCCCAGGTCTTTCCAGGCAAGCAGCACCTGGTTGTATAAAATCAAGGCTTGCTTCGGCTGCTCTAAATCGCGATAGATGGAAGCAATGTTATTAAGAACCATTGCTTCAGCCTCGCTATTTTTGGCAGCCTGGTGCATTTGCAGCGCCTGTCGAAGCAACTCTAACGCCTGTTCCGGCTGACCTAACGCACTATAGATAAACCCAATGTTGTTGAGCGTTACGGCTTCACCAGAGAAATCATCCAGTTGTCTGCGAGCAGCCAGGATTTGATGGTTCAGCAACAAGGCTCGCTTTAGCTCTCCCAAACGGGCACACACCAAAGCCATATCGTTGAGCGCCATGACTTCTCCTGGCCGATCGCCGATCGTCTGATACAGGAGTACGGCTCGGTTGAGAAAGACCAGCGCTTGCGAGAGCTGCCCAGCCTGATGATAAGCAGAACCAATATTGCTGAAGGTGACCGCTTCACCCGGTTGGTCACTTAATTCCTGAGCAATGGTTAGCGCTTGATAGAAAAAGACCAGCGCTTGCTGCGGTTGCCACAATCCCATGTGTGCTAACCCGATATCATTAAGAGACTTTCCTTCTCGAAGCCGATCGCCAATCGTCCTTGCCAGCCTTAAGTTCTCTTGTGAAAGCGCTAAATAATCCTGAAACTGTCGCTGTTTGTGATGATTAGTCGCTGTTGAGCGACGTTGTTCCCACTCATGAATCGGTGAAAGCTGCGTCATCGATCGCCCAAAACCTTGATTTAAAGAGTGCATCTATCTTAGGAGATAGTTTAATCCTTAAAGTACCCTTAAGATCCAAATATTGAACAGTCACATCCAAAATTTGTGGTCTTAACCATGCTTTGGTTGCGGTTAAGGCAATGGAATGTTGCTAGAGCAACCGCTACAGCCTCATTACATGGCTCAGGAAAGTAGAGCACCTAAGAGCATCTCTAACCAAAAGGGGCACATGGTTGTGCCCCTTTACTAATTCACTTGTGATTCACTTGCTTTAATCCCAAACCGTTTAAGCCGGATAAATCCGTAAGCGTCGATTTGGTTCATCTCCAAAACTAGACGATTGCAAACGATAGTGCTCTACTAATTCGTGCTGCATCTTTCGCACTTTGGCCGATCGGGGGAGCAATTCCACTGGTTGTCCCTTGGGAATTACAATCTGCTCCACTGCCAAACGAGCTTCTTCCAGCGCTTCGATCTCATCCTCATCACCATTTCGCGAGAATAGGCTGAGATCAATAGGTGAATCAACGCCAAGATCATCCATGTGTAAAATGCGCTGAAGTGCCCGAACGATTTGGGGCGTGCTATTTGATTTCACCGCATGAATTGGAATTTGACGGTTTTTTGCTAGATGACGCAGCTTGGAATGGTTTCTAAGATGCGATCGCAGCGCCAGCACTGAATCTGCGCTGTCAATGTCCTTCGTCAGCACAATGGGCAAATTCAAGGTTCGGATCACCTGCTCAATTTGATGACGGCTGATGGCATATGGATAAACATGCAGCGGCAGGTCTTCGCCATTCGGCCCTGTGGATGGCGGTGCTGCAAAAGTAGAGTTGATCTGAGCCAGCGTGCCATCAAACGACTCGTTCAACAGTTGGTCAAAGTACTGACGCTCCGAACTAGGTTGATGAGCAGGCTCAGCCAACGAGCGATCGCCCAACTCTGTACGGCGATAGGACGGTAAAGGAGACATTTGTCCAGACGATCGCCAGCCGCCGTTACGAGATACATTGCTGGCTGCCAGGGGGTTGACTGACCGTCCCGATGCCATAGCCGATGCTGGTTTGGCTACCTCATGAGTAATACTCACCTCGCCCGTATCGCTTACCGTCCTCACCTGAGGATTGGGTTGCCGTCCTCGCAACAGCAGATCAACGGTATCGGATACATTGTCATGCACGACCCATTTCTGCCGCTCCAACATTTCAACCGCAATGTCAAAGGTGGGAGGCGCTTTCCGTTCTAAAACACTCTTCTGGCTACCGCGACGGCGAGCTTCTTCATCTCCTAACGTCACCGATTGAATACCGCCCACTAGATCCGATAGCGTTGGGTTTTTAATCAGGTTTTCGATCCGGTTGCCGTGTGCTGTACCCACTAGTTGAACGCCTCGTTCGGCGATCGTCCGAGCAGCTAATGCCTCCAACTCCGTGCCAATCTCATCGATAACAATGACCTCTGGCATGTGGTTTTCCACCGCCTCAATCATCACCTGGTGTTGCAGTTCGGGTCGGGCAACCTGCATTCGTCGCGCCCGACCAATGGCAGGGTGAGGAATATCCCCATCTCCTGCAATTTCATTAGAGGTATCAATGATCACGACTCGTTTGTTCAGCTCATCAGCGAGTACGCGAGCAATTTCGCGCAGTGCCGTCGTTTTACCAACACCTGGACGGCCCAGCATCAGAATAGACTGCCCGGTTTCAACCAGATCCCGAATCATGCCAATTGTGCCAAAGATGGCTCGCCCCACCCGGCATGTTAATCCAATTACCTCACCCACACGGTTGCGAATGGCACTGATTCGGTGCAGCGTTTGCTCAATTCCGGCACGGTTGTCGCCGCTAAATAGACCAATGCGCTCAATGCAGTACTCCAGGTCAGCATGGGTGACAGGCACCTCCGAAAGATACTCTGCGCCATCGGGAAACCGGGCTTCTGGACGACGGCCCAGATCCATCACAACTTCGACCAAATTGTTCTTTCTAGAGTGTTGGTCTAAACGAAGACGAATTTCACCGGGTAGAATATCCAACAACTGGCTTAAATCGTCTGTGACCTGTAAAGTGGCCGGATTTTCCTGGTTTGAATTGGTGTTCAAATTAGACGCTGCGAAATCGTTTGATTTGCTAAATGAATGGTTGCCGCTAAACGTCATGAGCAATCTTAGGTTAATAAAAAATGCAGGAAACACTACTAAGCCGTGGAGGGAACCCAAAGAGCCACAGAAATAATGGCTCCTTACAATGTCCCAACATCAAACATGGACAGGAATATCAGGTGTGTTCATGGGAGATTTAAGTTGAGATACGAGGGAATCGGCAAGACTCACGGTTTGCCAAAGCAAGTCAGGGTGGTCTTCCAGGGCGATCGACCGAACCGGGATATGAATGGTTGAGGTATCAACACAGTGCTCCAGATGGGATGGAATAGACGGAACCGCCTCCAAAGACAACACTGTTAAGGCATCAGCATCGCCTTGATCGTTTCGAGCTTCTAGCTGCCCTAATAACGGAGACAACAGAACACGAGCATAGCTGCCATACGCAACGCCAGAGATGTAGCGGGTTCGCTGAGTTGCAGGGGCAGCGTACTGAAAGGAACCTGGTTGAGCAGCAGGGTTGATATGAGTCAGCAACCCCATTGACCTGAGTTTATCTACAGTATGACGATTCGTTCCTCCCGCTAACTGTACATATCCTGGCAGCCCTGCCGCTAAAACCTTCTGACCCAGCTTCACCGTGGCACGGGTCGCTCCATGGCCAATATCACCGCTCATCGGCCTGCCGTCCGTTTGCCAGATTAAAGGACAGGGTAAGGGCGAAATCAGGTCATAAAGCGCCCAGAGATAGTCAATTAAATCTTCACCGTCAGGGCAGCTAATCGCAATCAGTTTAAGACGATCGACCCACGGAACAATGGCTTGCCAAAGCCGTTTGAAATCATTAAGCCGCCCCACCTGGGTATGAATTTCAACTGCATCAACTCCCTCTAATACGAGTGGAGCGATCGCAGCCGGGGTAGAAACATAGGAGCGGGTTGAGATCTGCTGAATTGGGCAAATGGGTAAACAGCGGCCACAACCGTAGCAGCGATCGTCCAAAACGCCAGAAAAGCCGTCACCCGGTCGCTCAAAAACGATCGCTTGTGCCGGACAAATCGTTTCACATGGCCGGGGGCAATCGCCTGGACAAATGGTAGAATCAAACTCCGCTTTGCGAAAATGCGGATCGTCTCCATCGTTCAAACTCACCATCAACAGCGGTACGCCAGGTGTACTAAAGCCGCGAGCCGTGGCGGCGTTCATCAGCCGTCTTGCAACGTGTAGCGCATCTTGAGCCGTTGCGATTACAGCAGGGTTTGCAGCGACATCAATACAGTCGGCTCCAGCCAAAGCATACGCTAATGTGAGACTACGAACGGCAGGAAGGTGCTGAAAACTGGCTCCACAAATTAACTTGAACCAGTGCCCTTCCCTCAGAGCTTGTAGGGGATGGTACAAATTGTTCACCCCTCTATGCTAGAGGGTTACTCAAGAAATAGCGAGGATCAAACGCTACTAACTTAGTGTACTACAAAGCCAAGCTGCTTAGATGTAGCCCCCAATCGCGCGATCGCCTTTAATCACGGGGAAATGAGATGGTCAATGCCCAAACGGAGAGACAGAGGATAAGAGAATAGAGAAGTTGATTCTCTTACGGGCAAAAAAGGCGAATGCAGACCATTGCGACGGTTCAACCAGTTGTAACCGTCGGCTGCTATTTATAAAGTTCAACGTACCCCAGCAGGACTCTGCCTCAGAACCAGCCAGCAGAGTCGATTAGCGCATCTTTTGGCTCTGTATGGTTGAAGGTTGGCATTACTTCAACCATACAGAGATCACCCAGTCCTACACTCGCAGGGACACAGTCAGCCTGAAATACATTGCTAGTTGGCTGAGGCAGTGAGTAGACCGATCGCAGCCCACTTATTGAATCGACATTAACTTGCGGTTTATAAACCGTTGTTTGGTTGAGTTGGATCAATGGGCTTGTTGGGATCAATTGGGAATGATCCCTGCTCCTCTCTGGCTCGAGTACCACCCGCTTCAATGCGTCTGGGTTTGCCGCGACGAGGGGGATTAAAATCTTTTTGGCTCATAGGTTTAGTAACCAACATAAACAACGATGACCACAATCACAGTAGCAACCTAAATTCATCCGTTGAATTCCCCACCGGGGTACTAAGTTGTATTGTGAAGCTTTCCACTGTCTTCAATGGAGAAGAGCCAAATTCCAAATTCAGACCAACAAACGCTAAATGCTATTCTGTCAACGAATCAGTCATAACAACATTAAGCAGCCGCCACAATAGTTTTCAGCGGTTTCCAGGTAAAGCTGCGATCGCCTCCCATTTCGATCACCACTTTGATGCGAGGCTCAATCTCAGACAGGGTGCTCAAATATTCCAGTTCGTGACGAGCCAGGATGTTGCCTTCAATCAGCCAGATGGCTACGCCCTTCATCTTCGGGGTTAACTGCTCAACACGATACTTAGCCACGGGTGGAAGATAGTAACGATAGCCAACAGCGGCACCCCGTCCTGTATCTTTCTTACCCAGGTGCGGTGGACGCACTCCATGCACATCCATTAAATAGGCAGAAACATCGCCCAATCCTTTCGCTGTGATGTGAAGGACGTCATATCCGGCCGCCCGTAAGCGACGCTGATAACGCCCCTCATGCCCACCTTCTAGTGGCACAAATACCCCTAAAGCACCAGCCGCTTCCAAGTCTCGGATGAATGTCTTACCCGTTGTGATGAGTGCCATGAATCTCCTGCCTTAACCATATCTATGTAATTTATCATCGAACTTTGACCCAGCAGGCTGTAGATAAACGCAAAACCTGCCTCAAGTCTCGACTCATTCTCAATTCGGCTAATTCTCGATTTTCTCGATTATTATAATGACCGCGCGATCGCTCATCAACGTCCAAATCTAACTCTAACGAAATCTCCCCGACTGCGAAATTTTGTGCCACAATGGCAGAGGCTTCCAGACAAGGCTACAAACTTGACTAGGATTTGCACTAGACAAGTCTGTATTCTTTGTTTATGATAGATAACTGCCGCCAAAATCAGGACGCTTGTTGCTTACCCTAAATCAAGTTAGGAAGTAACGGTTTTTTCTGAAATCGGGCAACGCCTCTCAGGGCAGTCTTGGGCTGACATAACCGTCGGAGCTACCCAAACCGTTCAGAGGCAACTCGCTTGTGAGAGCAAACGTTGCTTGAACCTTGCATCAGATTAAGACTTCAAGTGTACCTGTGGGATACTGAACGAGTTTTTTGTTCAAGTCCCGGCGACCGAAGCAGCACCAGCGCTAGACGAACGGTTTTTGACCTTCAAGCTGATTTGAGAGGTTTTGGCTTTCAAGCGCTTGTTTGTAGGTAACGCAAATAGGTGTTCGTAAGTCGGTTTCTGTGAATAGGAGTCATTGGAGCACGATGGGCTAGCGAGGCGATCGCAGCCCGGCTCCTTTGCGGCTTGTAAAAAACAAGGGAGACTCGTTACTGTGTCTGTTGGAATTCTCGGCACGAAACTTGGCATGACTCAAGTGTTTGACGAAACAGGAAAGGCTATTCCTGTTACGGTCGTTCAGGCAGGGCCATGTACCATCACTCAAATCAAAACCACCAAAACTGACGGCTATACTGCCATACAGGTTGGTTACGGTCAGGTATCTGCTAAAGCTCTCAACAAACCGGAGCTAGGCCATCTTGCCAAAACCGAATCGCCCCCGTTAAGACATCTGCACGAATATCGTGTTGAAGACTCAAGCAGTTTTGAACTGGGTCAACAGCTCAAAGCTGATGCGTTTGAAGCGGGTCAAATTATTGATGTCACAGGTACTAGCATCGGTCGTGGATTTGCTGGTTATCAGAAGCGTCACAACTTCAAGCGTGGTCCGATGGCGCACGGTTCAAAGAACCACCGTCTTCCCGGTTCCACAGGTGCGGGTACAACCCCAGGTCGCGTCTATCCCGGCAAACGAATGGCGGGTCGGTTAGGCGGCACCCAGGTAACCACTCGGAAGTTGACGGTAGTGCGGGTCGATGTCGATCGCAATCTCCTATTAATTAGAGGAGCAGTTCCTGGGAAGCCAGGTGCTCTAATCAGTATCACGCCTGCGAAACTGGTAGGCCGCGCAAAAGTATAGAAACTTGAGTTTGGGCCAGGAATCAAGGCTGGAGTTGACTAACAGAACTTGTGATCAAAGCCCGTGCATATTGGGAGATATAACGATGGTTGATTGCGTCATTCGAGATTGGCAAGGAGCCGAAGCAGGCACAGCTTCCCTGGAGTTGCGAATTGCAAAGGAAGAGAGCGCTGCCCATGTTGTTCATCGGGCATTAGTCCGCCAAATGAACAATGCTCGTCAGGGCACCGCATCGGCTAAAACCCGCGCTGAAGTTAGAGGGGGTGGACGTAAGCCCTGGAGACAGAAAGGTACGGGTCGGGCACGTGCTGGTTCTAACCGCTCACCGCTATGGCGAGGTGGCGGTGTTATCTTTGGCCCCAAGCCAAGAGACTACTCCGTCAAAATGAACCGAAAAGAGCGGCGTTTGGCGTTGCGAACTGCGTTTCAGAGCCGTGTAGATGACCTGGTAGTCGTTGCCGATTTTGCAGAGCAGTTTTCTCGACCCAAGACAAAAGAACTTCTCGGTGCTATGTCCCGTTGGGGCGTCGAACCGGGCGAAAAAGTGTTGCTAATTGTCTCTGACCGAGATCAAAACGTCTACCTCTCTGCACGGAACGTTAGCAAGCTCAGGATGCTCTCTGCTCACAATCTGAACATATTTGACATCTTAGCGGCCGACAAACTTGTAGTAACCGCTTCCGCTATCGAGAAAATTCAGGAGGTCTACGGTGACTAAGGTTGATCCCCGTGCTCTAGCAGACTTGGTGCGCCGTCCTCTGGTGACAGAGAAAGCAACTGTTTTGTTAGAAGAGAACAAGTACACCTTTGAAGTTGCCCCCAATGCAACAAAGCCAGATATCAAGGCCGCTATTGAAGAGCTATTTGATGTCAAAGTGATTCAGGTGAATACGCACAAACCGCCCCGCAAAACTCGGCGAATTGGCAAATTCCTTGGACACAAACCTCAATATAAGCGAGCTGTAGTGACTTTAGCTCCGGGCGATTCCATCACCCTATTCCCCGAAGTGTAGTTTTGACTAATTGCTTCGCTAACCGCTGACGCAGTGCAACCTAGAGTTTTGAGCCATGCCTATCCGTAATTACCGTCCGTATACACCTGGTACCCGCGAACGTAGCGTTTCTGACTTCAGCGAAATCACCAAAACTGAGCCAGAAAAGTCACTTGTTCGTTCGTCACACAACCCCAAGGGGCGAAACAACCGTGGTGTGATTACCTGTCGCCATCGTGGTGGTGGGCACAAGCGGCTTTATCGCATCATCGATTTTTATCGCAATAAGCACAATATTCCGGCCAAGGTAGCAGCGGTCGAATACGATCCCAACCGAAACGCACGAATTGCACTGTTGCACTATCAGGATGGGGAAAAACGGTATATTCTTCATCCCGCTGGCTTGGCAGTGGGCACATCGGTGATCTCCGGGCCAAACTCGCCGTATGAAGTTGGCAATGCCCTTCCTTTAAGCAACATTCCGCTAGGAACTTCGGTTCACAACGTTGAGCTGGTTCCCGGACGGGGTGGCCAGATTGTGCGGGCGGCAGGTGCATCAGCGCAGGTGGTTGCGAAAGAAGGAAACTTTGTTTCTCTCAAACTTCCGTCTGGAGAAGTTCGGCTAATTCGCCGCGAATGCTATGCCACGATTGGGCAAGTTGGCAACGCGGATGTCCGAAATACAAGCCTTGGAAAAGCAGGTCGCAAGCGCTGGTTAGGGCGAAGACCGGAAGTTAGAGGGAGCGTGATGAACCCGGTTGACCACCCCCACGGTGGTGGAGAGGGTCGCGCACCCATTGGTCGGTCGGGGCCTGTCACGCCCTGGGGCAAGCCAGCTTTGGGGAAAAAGACGCGTAAGCGCAACAAACAGAGCAATGCGCTAATTGTCCGGCGTCGCCGTAAGTCGTCGAAGCGGGGTAAAGGCGGTCGGGATACTTAAATCTGGTTCTGTGTGGGGTACCCAATTTGTTGTTCATTTGGTACCGACCCTGTGTTATCAAGGCTCGCACTCGTTGGAGGTTCGCTTAAGTCATGTCTCGCTCTTTAAAGAAAGGTCCGTTTATCGCAGATCACCTGCTCACGAAAATTGAGCGGCTCAATGAGAAAAACGAGAAGCAAGTGATCAAAACATGGTCACGAGCCTCTACTATCCTGCCATTGATGATTGGGCATACGATCGCTGTCCACAACGGTCGCCAACATGTTCCGGTTTATGTCACCGAGCAAATGGTAGGGCATAAGTTAGGAGAGTTTGCTCCCACCCGAACCTTTCGGGGTCATGCCAAGGGTGACAAGAAAGCTCGTCGATAAGAAAGCGAAGTGAACAGCCGCACAGTAAGTCTTGGCACGGCTGGAAGCTAAAGGAGAAAACAATGGTCACCGCTACTGAAGAAGTTAAAGCAGTCGCTCGTTATATTCGCATGTCGCCCCACAAGGTGCGTCGTGTTCTCGACCAAATTCGAGGACGGAGCTATCGAGAGGCACTCATCGTTTTAGAATTTATGCCCTATCGGGCATGTGAGCCTGTTTTGAAGGTTCTGCGTTCTGCTGTAGCCAACGCTGAGCATAACGCTGGTTATGCCCCCGCAGACTTGGTCGTTAGTCAGGCGTACGCTGATCAAGGGCCTTCGTTAAAGCGGTATCGTCCGCGTGCTCAGGGTCGAGCTTATCAAATTCGTAAGCCAACCTGTCATATTACGATCGCCGTCACTCCTGGTGTTGGCGAAGAATAACTCGTTAGAGAGCAAAACTGCTCCCTTAAATACCTATAGTTTGTACTGCCTTCACCTTAGAGGATTGACTTGTGGGACAGAAGATTCATCCAGTTGGTTTTCGTCTTGGCATTACCCAAGAGCATCGCTCTAGATGGTTTGCCGATTCGACGCGTTATCCAAAACTGTTGCAAGAAGACTACAAAATTCGCAACTATATCACGAAGAATCTGAACAGCGCCGGCATCTCGCAGGTGCGAATTGAGCGCAAAGCCGATCAGATTGATCTAGAAGTGCATACGGCTCGGCCTGGGGTTGTTGTAGGTCGGGGTGGCACTGGAATTGAGTCTTTGCGGAACGGGTTGCAGCAAGAATTGGGAGACAGCGATCGCCAAATTCGCATCAATGTGGTCGAAGTAGCGCGAGTAGACGCAGATGCGGCACTGATTGCCGAGTATGTAGCCCAGCAGCTAGAGCGCCGGGTTTCTTTCCGAAGAGTCGTTCGTCAAGCGATTCAACGCGCCCAGCGTGCTGGTGTCCAAGGCATCAAAATTCAAATCAGCGGTCGGCTCAACGGGGCTGAGATCGCCCGCACAGAGTACACGCGTGAAGGCAAGGTTCCCCTACACACCTTGCGGGCAGATATCGACTATTCCTACCGTACAGCGCAAACGATTTATGGCGTGTTGGGCATCAAGGTGTGGGTCTTCAAAGGTGAGATTATTCCCGGTCAAGAAGAGCCTGCTCCCGCTGCTAATACTCAACCTCGCCGTCGTCAGCAACGCCGTCGCCAACAGTTTGAGGATCGCTCAAACGAAGGCTAAATCATCAAGAAGGGATAGCTTCTGTTCCAATAGCTGACCTCTTAACTCTCAAGGTACTGAATCATGCTTAGTCCTAAACGAACTAAATTCCGTAAGCAACACCGTGGGCGAATGCGCGGTATGGCCACCGCTGGCAACAAAATCGACTTTGGCGACTTCGCACTCCAAGCGTTAGAGCCATCCTGGATTACGGCTCGTCAGATTGAAGCCAGCCGCCGAGCGATGACTCGTTATATCCGTAGGGGTGGAAAAATATGGATTCGCATTTTTCCCGATAAACCAGTCACCATGCGTCCAGCTGAAACCCGAATGGGTTCTGGTAAAGGAAATCCTGAGTACTGGGTTGCGGTGATCAAACCCGGAAGAGTCCTGTTTGAAATTGCTGGAGTTCCGGAGGCAACCGCCCGTGAAGCCATGCGTTTAGCCGCCTATAAACTGCCGATTAAGACAAAGTTCATCACGCGTGAAGCGGAGGAGTCGTAGGTTATGCCTCTGCCTAAGATTGGGGATATTCGAGGGTTAAGTGATCAAGAGATTGAAGAGCAGATTATTGCTACTAAAAAGCAACTGTTTGAATTGCGCTTCCAGAAGGCAACTCGCCAAGAAAATAAGCCTCACCAATTCAAGCATGCCCGTCATCGCCTGGCTCAGTTAATGACGCTAGAGGGTGAGAGACGGCTAGCTGCAATCTCAACCAAACAAGATGAAAAGACGCTGTCTTCAACGGCTCAAGAAGATGCAACGTCTGCGGAAGCAACAGCAGAGGAGTAAGGTTCAATGGCAGTTAAAGAAAGGGTTGGCCTAGTAGTTAGCGACAAAATGGATAAGACGGTCGTGGTTGCGGTAGAGAACCGCGCTCCCCACCCTAAATATCGCAAGATTATGGTTCGAACCAAACGCTACAAAGCACACGATGAAGAAAATAAGTGTCATGTGGGCGATCGCGTTCGGATTCAAGAAAGCAGGCCACTGAGCCGGACGAAGCGTTGGGTTGTAGCCGACATCCTCAGCACTTCCTCCGAAGTTTAAGTCGCACTAATTAACGAGTCGGGAGACTAACCGTGATTCAGCAAGAATCTTATCTTAATGTGGCAGACAACAGCGGTGCGCGTAAATTGATGTGCATTCGAGTGCTGGGCGGCAACCGTCGTTACGCTGGTGTTGGAGATATCATCATCGCCGTTGTTAAAGACGCAATTCCCAACATGGCGGTCAAAAAGTCTGATGTCGTTCGAGCTGTGGTTGTCCGCACTCGTAAAGGACTAAGACGCGACAGCGGTATGAGCATTCGTTTTGATGACAACGCCGCTGTCATTATCAACGCAGACGGCAACCCCCGTGGCACGCGCGTTTTTGGCCCGGTTGCCCGTGAGCTGCGAGATAAAAATTTTACTAAAATTGTATCTCTTGCTCCGGAGGTAATCTGATGGTCGATAAAAATGCGCCAGTCCGTTTCAAAATGCACGTTAAAAAAGGCGATACCGTGCAAATTATCGCTGGGAAAGAAAAAGGCAAAGTAGGCGAAGTGCTGAAAACGTTTCCTAAAACCAGCCAGGTGTTAGTGAAAGGGGTCAACATCAAGACCAAGCACGTTAAGCCACAACAAGAAGGTGAATCAGGTCAAATCACAACGATGGAAGGCCCGATCCATAGCTCTAATGTCATGCTCTATTCGAGCAAGCAGAAAGTAGCAAGCCGGATTTCTTACACCTTTGATTCAGAAGGTCGGAAGGTACGAATGCTCAAGAAAACAGGCGAGATTCTTGACTAAGGCGTACCGTCTGTTGAGCTTCAACCAGGGTTAGGTTTCAACAGACAACCTCTCTCTACCAATCTGGCCTTCAACTTTAATTTATCCCTGACCAAGCCCAGGGGCTGCGAGGATCAATATCATGGCGCAAACGCTCAAGTCTCATTATCAGGAAAAAGTGGTTCCAAAACTGATGGAACAGTTTCAGTATGAAAACATCCATCAGGTTCCTAAGATAGTCAAAGTTACCGTCAACCGAGGCTTAGGAGAAGCATCCCAAAATGCTAAAGCATTAGAAGCCTCTCTTAATGAAGTTGCAATCATCACTGGTCAAAAACCAGTTGTGACTCGGGCAAAGAAGGCCATTGCCGGCTTCAAAATTCGTCAAGGAATGCCTGTTGGCATTATGGTGACGTTGCGATCTGATCGGATGTACTCCTTCCTAGAGCGTCTGATCAATCTGGCGCTTCCCCGCATTCGCGATTTTCGAGGAATTAGCGCTAAAAGCTTTGACGGTCGGGGTAATTATACGCTTGGCGTTCGAGAACAGCTTATTTTTCCAGAAGTTGATTACGACTCCATTGACCAAATTAGAGGCATGGATATCTCGATCGTAACCACTGCAAACACTGACGAAGAAGGTCGTGCCTTACTTAAAGAAATGGGAATGCCCTTTCGGGAGTAATTGAGGCAGTTTCATTAAGAGGAAACTATGGCGGTTAATGACACAATTGCAGACATGTTGACGCGCATCCGAAACGCAAATTTAGCGCGGCATCAGACCACGGAAGTTCCATCCACCAAAATGACTCGCAGCATTGCTCAGGTGTTGCAGTCTGAAGGGTTTATTTCTGAATTTTCAGAGCAGGGAGAGGGGCCAAAGCGGAATCTGATAATTTCCCTAAAGTATAAGGGAAAAAGCCGCCAACCTATTATTACGATGCTGAAACGAGTCAGTAAACCAGGACTGCGGGTTTACTCTAACCGAAAAGAGCTGCCCAGAGTTCTTGGTGGTATCGGCATTGCGATTATCTCGACCTCCAGTGGGATAATGACCGATCGCGACGCTCGCCGCCAAGGCTTGGGCGGCGAAGTGCTCTGCTACGTTTGGTAAGATATCGCTGACAAAACACATGATTTGCTATCGAGTCAATACTGACGGGCAGCCCAAATTAGTAGCCATTTTTTGTTCAGGAGTGATTCATCATGTCTCGCATTGGTAAGCGTCCTATCGCTATTCCAGCAAAAGTGACAATTGCGATCGCAGGGCAGCATGTCACGGTTAAGGGACCGAAAGGTGAGCTGGCTCGTACCTTGCCGTCTGAGGTTGAGGTGTCTCAAGAAGGTGAAACAGTCACCGTTAAGCGCCGAAACGAATCACGAGTCGCTCGTCAACTTCATGGATTAAGTCGTACTTTGGTGGCCAACATGGTCGAGGGAGTCTCTCAGGGCTTCCAAAAGCGGTTGGAAATCCAGGGCGTTGGATATCGGGCTCAGGTTCAGGGGCGAAACCTGACCCTCAATATTGGTTACAGCAATCCAGTTCAGATCGTCCCTCCTGACGGCATTCAGGTTGCGGTTGAGAACAACACCAACGTCATTGTCAGCGGGGTTGACAAAGAAATTGTTGGAAACACCGCCGCTCGAATTCGTGCCGTCCGTCCACCCGAACCCTACAAAGGAAAAGGAATCCGCTACTCTGGCGAGGCGGTAAAACGCAAAGCTGGTAAAGCAGGGAAGAAGTAACAATGAAACGTACTCGCAAAGAATCGACACGTCGTCGCCACAACCGCATTCGCCGCCAAGTGGCTGGTACATCCGAGCGCCCTCGTTTGGCTGTATTCCGTTCAAATCAGCATATTTATGCTCAAGTGATTGACGATACTTGCCACCACACTCTAGTTGCAGCCTCCAGTCTAGAATCAGACCTGAAGTCTACACTGGCCTCTGGTGCAGATCGTGAAGCGTCAGCACAGGTGGGCAAACTAATTGCTCAACGTCTGCTTGAAAAAGGAATCAATCAGGTGGTGTTTGATCGAGGTGGCAACCTGTATCACGGCAGAGTTAAAGCGTTAGCAGAAGCAGCTCGCGAGGGTGGATTAAGCTTCTAGTTTCAGCCCAATCGGCTAAAGGCTGGCCGTCATCGAGCAAGGGCGAGTTATCAGCATTAACAGCAAACGATAGAGCAAAAGGTAGAGAAATGGCGAATCGTCGCAAAAACAGCCGTGCAAAAGAGAAAGAAACGGACTGGCAAGAAAGAGTCGTTCAAATCCGCCGGGTAACGAAGGTTGTTAAAGGCGGTAAAAAGTTAAGTTTCCGTGCCATTGTCATTGTGGGTAATGAGCGAGGCCAAGTTGGGGTTGGGGTTGGTAAAGCTAGCGATGTGATCGGAGCCGTCCGCAAGGGCGTTGCTGATGGCAAAAAGCACTTAATCGATGTGCCTTTGACGAAAGCCAACTCAATTCCACACCCTGTCAACGGTGCGGGTGGCGGTGCAAAAGTTATGATGCGCCCTGCGGCTCCAGGAACGGGTGTAATTGCAGGTGGCGCTGTTCGTACTGTTTTAGAACTGGCTGGTGTTCGCAATATTCTGGCCAAGCAGCTTGGTTCTGGCAATCCGCTTAATAATGCCAGAGCCGCTGCTAATGCTCTTTCCTCACTCAGAACTTTCTCGGAAGTGGCCGAAGAGCGTGGTATCCCTGTCGAAAATCTGTACGCTTAAGCGAAGTGTAAAGGACTAAAAATATGAGACTACAAGACGCTGTTCCTCAAAAAGGATCCAAAAAGCGCCGTCGCCGAGTTGGACGTGGCATTTCTGCTGGCCAGGGAGCTAGCTGCGGTTTTGGAATGCGTGGTCAAAAGTCTCGGTCGGGACGCGGTACTCGTCCAGGATTTGAAGGGGGGCAAATGCCGCTCTATCGCCGTATTCCCAAGCTCAAACACTTTCCAATCATCAACCGCAAGGTTTACACGATCGTCAATGTTGATGATCTAGCATCGCTGGCCGCCAATAGTACGGTCAATCTATCTTCACTGATGGCAGAGGGAATCGTTACCTGCGATGATGGGCCTCTTAAAGTTTTAGGGGACGGAGAACTGGCTGTGCCGCTTAAGGTAGAGGCTGCAGCCTTTACAGCAACCGCCAAATCTAAAATCGAGGAAGCAGGCGGTAGCTGTGAATTAGTACAGTAGATGTTAGATGCAATGCTTCGCCATAAATCCCAGCCATTTAGCGTTACTCTTGGGAGAGGAATGCGATTGCTGGGATTGAGAGTTAAGCTTAAAAAAAGCATAAAGAATCTAATTAAAATAAACGCTGCGCGATCGCAACTACAGGTAGAGGTGACTTTTCATGGTCGTTAGTCGAGACAAGACCCCGACAGCTCAAGAAACGTTTATGCAGATGGCACAAGCAGCCGGCCTGAGAGGTCGGCTGCTTGTCACTATTGGCATGCTGGTTTTGGTTCGGTTAGGCGTGTTTATTCCTGTACCGGGCATCGATCGCCAAGCCTTTCAACAGGGCATTCAAGGTAGCGGTCTGGGGAACTTGATTAACTTCTTAGATATTTTTGCAGGGGGCGGTATTTCAGCCCTTGGCATCTTTGCGTTGGGGATTCTGCCATACATCAACGCTTCGATTATTTTGCAGCTCTTAACAGCAGCGCTACCTAGTTTAGAAAACCTCCAGAAAAACGAAGGCGAGGCTGGTCGGCGTAAAATCTCGCAAATTACCCGCTACGTTGCTTTAGGATGGGGCATCATTCAAAGTACCGGAATTGCGTTATTTGTAAACAATTTTGCGGTTAATCCTGGCCCCATATTTATTGCCGAAACCGTTCTGGCGCTAGCCGCTGGCTCAATGTTTGTCATGTGGGTGGGAGAGCTAATTACAGAGCGTGGTATTGGAAACGGGGCATCGCTCCTCATCTTCCTTAGCATTGTCTCAACCTTGCCTCGCTCTCTTGGGCAAACCATTGATCTGGCTCAAAGTGGCGATCGCAGCCTTGTGGGGGGTGTGATCATCCTCTTCCTGGTTTTCCTGGTCATGATCATCGGAATTGTCTTCGTGCAGGAGGGAACTCGGAGAATCCCAATTATTTCAGCTCGCCGTCAGGTGGGTCGCCGCACTTACCTCGAAAAAAGCAGCTACTTACCACTGCGGTTAAACCAGGGTGGGGTAATGCCGATCATTTTTGCCTCCGCTGTCATGTTTTTACCGGCTTCGCTGGCACAGTTCTTTCCTAACGAAATTTTGACCCGAGTCGTCAACTATTTGAGTCCGGGAACCTGGTTATACGTCGTTGTGTACTTGCTCCTGATTCTGTTCTTTAGCTACTTCTATGCTTCGTTGATTGTCAATCCAATTGACATGTCGCAGAACCTGAAGAAAATGGGAGCAAGCATTCCCGGAATTCGCCCTGGTAAAGCCACAAGTGATTATATTGAGCGTGTTCTCAATCGATTGACGTTTTTGGGAGCAATTTTCCTTGGGTTAGTGGCCATCATCCCCACTGCTGTAGAAGGCGCAACTCAGGTGAGAACCTTTCAAGGACTGGGAGCAACGTCACTTCTGATTTTGGTTGGCGTGGCAATTGATACCGCCAAGCAAATTCAGACTTACGTGATCTCACAACGTTATGAAGGAATGGTGAAACAGTAGTGGCAGTGACACGCTTAATCTTTCTGGGGCCTCCAGGAGCGGGTAAGGGAACACAGGCGCAAACCCTGGCTAAAAGCTGTAGCATCCCCCATATCTCAACTGGCGATATTTTACGCGCCGCCGTCGCTCAAAAAACCGATCTGGGGCTAAAGGCTCAGTCCTACATGGAGCAAGGTGAACTGGTTCCTGATGTTCTCATCATTGATCTGGTGCGCGAGCGGCTCAATCAGACCGATGTGAAGCAGGGTTGGATTTTGGACGGCTTTCCTCGCACGGTGGGGCAAGCAGTCTCTCTGGACGACATGCTGAAAGAAATCAACCAAACCTGTGATGGTGTTATCAATTTTGACGTTCCCGATGAGATTTTGGTCACCCGTCTTCTTGGTCGAGGGCGATTAGATGATACTGAATCTGTGATTCGCCATCGTCTGGAGGTATACCGGGAACAAACGGCTCCGTTGATTGCCTTTTATCGCGATCGCCAGCAGCTCGTTTCAGTGGATGGCAACCAACCGATTGAAGCGGTCAATGCTCATCTAAAGCAGTTAGTTTATCCAGACTAAGTTTGAGGTGGAGTCCTTCCGCCGCTCATGCTGACATTCAACCCACGTTTTTTGAAACATGTTTTCGTGAACATTTGTTAGGCTTAAACCAGAAGGCAATTTAATTGTCTAAACTTTGCCTTGCTTACTCAAGTTGGGCAAATCCACCCTGCATAGCAGTAGTCGCACATCTTTAACAGAGGAAAAGCCATTGTCTAAACAAGATCTGATTGAAATGGAAGGAACGGTGACAGACTCACTTCCTAATGCAATGTTTCGTGTTGATCTGGATAACGGTTTTAACGTGTTAGCCCACATTTCGGGCAAAATCCGTCGGAACTACATCAAAATTCTGCCGGGCGATCGCGTCAAGGTGGAGCTGACTCCTTATGATTTGACGAAAGGTCGAATTACTTATCGTCTTCGTAAGAAGTAACCTCCTGAATATACGCTTACATAGCTCGACCGTTTCTCTGAGGAGCGTTTATTAGCTCGTCAGAGTTTTGATGTCAGAGTTGATAAAAATGATTTGAATTGATATAATATTACTTTTGTAGTGCTCTCATCAATGGTTTAGGACATGAAAGTCCGGGCATCCGTTCGTAGAATCTGTGAAAAGTGCCGTGTAATCCGTCGTCGCGGCAGAGTGATGGTAATTTGCTCTAACCCCAAGCACAAGCAGCGTCAGGGTTAAGCTTTTTCATTGGCGTCAACGCCCAGTGAAGGCAAGCAACTAAGTATCGTTGCTCGATACTCAAAACTAGTAGCTAAGAAACCAAGTTAGGGAGATTGAAGCGTGGCACGGATTGCCGGGGTAGACCTTCCACGCGATAAGCGTGTCGAAATTGGTCTGACATATATCTATGGCATAGGTCTAACTAGATCTAAGCAAATTTTAGTTGCAACAGGTGTCAATCCTGATACTCGCGTCAAAGATCTTAGCGATCCTGAGGTGGCATCCCTCCGAGAAGCGGTTGAGAGCACCTACCAGGTCGAAGGAGATCTGAGGCGGCTTGAGTCAATGAACATCAAGCGATTGATGGACATCGGCACCTATCGGGGAAGACGTCATCGTATGGGATTACCTGTTCGCGGACAGAGAACACGCACCAACGCGCGCACGCGTCGAGGCGGTCGTCGAACGGTAGCGGGTAAGAAGAAAGCTCCTAGTAAGAAGTAGGGAACTGTTGAGGGCTGGTTGCAAAGTGTGTTTAGGCACGCTGTAAGCCAGTGATCCGGCTTCCGCTGCTAGAAATTGACCTCCTGCGAAGATAAATAGGCTGAACAACGAGACCGAAAATGGCAAGACAAACAACCAGGAAAACTGGTGCAAAAAAGCAAAAGCGCAACGTTCCCAGCGGTGTTGCACACATTCAGTCCACCTTCAACAACACGATTGTGACGATCACAGACACCAACGGTGAAGCTATTTCATGGGCTTCGTCTGGTTCTAGTGGGTTCAAAGGCGCTAAAAAAGGTACTCCTTTTGCAGCACAAACAGCGGCAGAAAGTGCTGCCAGACGAGCCACCGATCAGGGTATGCGCCAGGTTGAAGTGATGGTTAGTGGGCCAGGAGCTGGTCGAGAAACGGCAATTCGAGCATTGCAGGGTGCTGGGTTGGAAATCACCCTAATCCGTGATGTCACTCCTATCCCTCACAATGGCTGTCGTCCTCCCAAGCGGCGGCGCGTGTAAGAGAGCAACAGTTTTGCAGGTTTCAACTGCTTCCATCGGGGCTTCCACTGTTGCGCCAATAGCACAACGCGGTAGGAAAGGATAGCAACTGGTGTTAATGGTTCTTAGTGCTGAATCAAATTGAGCTGGGTTAGTCATCCTACCAAGTGGGTCAATTGACCTCTGCAAACGGATTAAATTCGCGGAAATCCAGGAATTTTAGCGTGTTTCCTGGGGCAAAGGATAAGGGAGATCGGGCAATGGCGCAGTTTCAGGTCGAATGTATAGAGTCAGATATTGAAAACGAACGGAGTTCGTACAGCAAGTTTGTTCTGGAGCCTCTGGAAAGGGGGCAAGGAACAACAGTAGGTAATGCCCTGCGGCGAGTTTTGTTGTCCAACCTGGAAGGAACAGCGATTACAGCGGTTCGTGTTGCAGGGGTAACCCATGAGTTCATGACAATCCCTGGTGTGCGAGAAGATGTATTAGACATCTTGTTGAACATGAAGGAGATTGTCCTCAAGAGCTATTCTTCGCAGCCTCAGATTGGACGGTTGCGAGTTGAAGGTCCCGCTGCCGTTACAGCCGAATATTTTGAACTCCCATCTGAAGTAGAAATCATTGACCCGACACAGTACATCGCTACCGTATCGGCTGGTTCGACTCTAGAGATGGAGTTTCGCATTGAAAGAGGAGTTGGTTATCGGGCGATCGAGCGAGGGCGTGATGAAGCTGCTGCGCTCGATTTCCTTCAAATCGATTCCATTTTCATGCCAGTTCGGAAGGTCAACTATTCTATTGAAGATGCCAGGGTTGGCGGTTCGCTAGAAAAAGATCGTCTGATTATGGAAATCTGGACGAATGGTAGTTTGACACCTCAAGAATCGCTAAGCCAAGCGGCAGATATTCTTGTCGATTTGTTTAACCCTCTGCGGGAGATTGACTTCTCGCCATTGGAAGGGGATGACACCGACGTTGAAGATCCAACGAATCAAATTCCCATTGAGGAGCTTCAGCTTTCGGTTCGCGCTTATAACTGCCTGAAGCGAGCGCAAATCAACTCAGTCGCCGATCTATTGGATTACAGCCAGGAAGATCTCCTCGAAATCAAGAATTTCGGGGCAAAGTCGGCTGAAGAAGTGATTGAAGCCCTACAGGTTCGGCTGGGGATTACGCTTCCCCACGAAAAGCCAGCCAAGACTGGCTGACCTGTTTACTCCGGCTTGGTAGGCTAACGCTACAGGGTTGTTGCTCGTTTGTCTGCATTATTCCTTTTGTAAAGTTATACGCTGTTGTTTTACATCCTTTAACTGCTATGCGTCACCGTTGTCGTGTCCCTCAACTTGGCAAGCCTGCCGATCAGCGTCGAGCTTTACTCAGGGCGCTTACCACTGAATTGATCCGTCATGGTCGCATTACTACGACCAAAGTGCGAGCTAAGGCTGTCCGTACGGAGGCTGATCGAATGATTTCTCTGGCTAAAGATGGCTCGTTGGCGGCTCGTCGTCAAGCGATCGGCTACTTGTACGATAAGCAGCTTGTGCATGCTCTATTTGAACAGGCAAAGTCTCGCTATAGCGATCGCAACGGTGGATACACTCGTGTACTCCGCACCGTTAGCCGCCGGGGTGACAATGCTGAGATGGCAATCATTGAACTGACCTGACGGATCGCTTAACCCCACTATGTCTGATGAGTTATCTCTGTCATCCCGCTCTTCTGTGGTTTCTGCCAAACAGGCTTCACCATCAGAAGAGCGCCAAAGAGTTGCCCTAGTCATTCAGTACTTGGGCACTCGTTTTCATGGATGGCAGCGGCAGCCAAAGCACCGGAGTGTTCAGGAAGACATTGAGGCCGCCATTCAGTCTGTGTTGGGGTATCCCGTTACGCTTCACGGTGCCGGACGAACCGATGCAGGTGTTCATGCCGCGGCTCAGGTCGCTCATTTCGATGCTCCAAGCCACATTCCGGTTTACCGATGGGCAGATATCTTGAACCATCGCTTGTCTGAAGACATCGTGATTCGAGCGTCTGCTGTGGTGCCACCCGACTGGCACGCCCGGTTTTCAGCGATTTGGCGACGGTATCGATACACCATCTATACGGATGCGCGGCCCAATCTGTTTGTTCGTCCTTTTAGTTGGCATTACTACTACGCGCCCCTGGATGAAACGGCAATGCAGATGGCTCTGGCTCCGCTGGTAGGACGGCACCATCTGGCGGCGTTTCATCGTGCCGGGTCTGATCGTCCTCACTCCTGGGTTGACGTTCAGGTAGCAGAATGCAGTCGCCAAGATTCGTTTGTTCGTATCGAACTGCAAGCGAGTGGATTTCTATACGGGATGATGCGATTGTTAGTAGGGCTGTTGGTGGAAGTGGGAAAGGGAATACGATCGCCAGAAGGCTTCACAGCCCTGTGGACAGAGCAGCGCCGAGATGAAGTCCGGTATGCGGCACCACCCCAGGGGCTTTGTCTGTTACGGGTTGGTTATTCTGATTTTCCGTTTCCAGCAGACATTTGGTTTGATAGCCAACCTAAGTTTGTATTGCCTAACCCTGCTGAGTTCGCTTTCTGTTCTGGATAGCATCGCCGTACTGATCGCTTTTCGAGTTTAACCATTGACAACGCAAAATGATTATGACCAAAACCTACCTCCCCCCTAATGAATCAATTGAACGTAACTGGTATGTAGTAGACGCTGCTGAGCACCGCCTGGGCCGTCTTGCTAGTGAAGTGGCAATGGTACTGCGTGGCAAAAACAAGCCAACCTATACCCCCCACCTAGATACCGGTGATTTTGTTATCGTTATCAATGCCGACAAAGTAAAAGTCACTGGCAAGAAACGCAGCCAAAAGATTTACCGTCGCCATTCGGGTCGTCCTGGTGGTATGAAGACTGAGACCTTTGCCCAGCTTCAATCTCGTGTACCAGAGCGCATTATTGAGCAAGCGGTCAAGGGGATGTTGCCGAAGAACACATTAGGACGGCAACTGTTCACCAAGCTAAAAGTGTATGCGGGATCTGAGCATCCGCATCACGCTCAAAAACCAGAAGTATTGCAAATTCAGACGATTCCTGGAGGACCGAACTAATGCAAGCCACTGAAAAACCGGGTCGGGTTACTTACTGGGGCACTGGACGGCGTAAAGCCTCGGTTGCTCGGGTGCGGTTAGTTCCTGGTAAAGGACAGCTCACCATTAATGGAAAGCCAGGAGATTTATATCTTCAGTTCAATGCAGCTTATTTGTCTGCTGCGAAGGCTCCTCTAGAAACTCTGGGACTAGAGAGTGAGTACGACATTCTAGTTAACGTGAGAGGTGGTGGGCTAACTGGACAGGCTGATTCGATCAAGCTTGGTGTAGCTCGTGCGTTGTGTGAGCTTGACCCAGACAACCGCAAGCCGCTGAAAGTTGAGGGATACTTAACCCGTGATCCCCGTGCTAAAGAGCGGAAGAAATATGGCTTGCACAAAGCCCGTAAAGCTCCTCAGTACTCGAAGCGTTAACCTGCTCGTTGTAACAGAGTGCGATCGCAAGCACAGAGCTAGAATTAATCAAGAACCGTATTTTTTGCAGAAGTAAAGCATCATGGCAAAAGCAGATATCCATCCAAACTGGTACCCGGAAGCAAAGGTGTACTGCAACGGCGAAGTCGTCATGACGGTGGGGTCAACCAAACCTGAACTACATGTTGACGTGTGGTCTGGCAACCACCCCTTCTACACCGGAACCCAAAAGATCATCGACACGGAAGGACGGGTCGAACGGTTTTTGCGGAAGTATGGCATGGTGGAAGGTGGAGCGAGCGGTGGTTCTCAACCTCAGGGCAAGAAGTAGGGCAAAGGATGAGCATCAGTCAACTGGGCGTTTGACCCGCAAATTGACTGAACGTTTATGTGTACCTCCTTCCTGGCTAGACGCACCAAGGCTGTTTTATGGCTGAATCCTATCTACTCGAAAAGCTAAAGTCCGTTGAACAAACGTTCAACGAGTTAACTCGACGCTTAGCCGACCCAGATGTTGCAACCGATCCTGATGAATTTCAACGGATAGCAAAAGCCCGTTCCTCGCTGGAGGAAACGGTAAATACGTTTGCAGAGTGGAAGACGGCTCAAGAAGAGTTGACCGGAACTCGGCAAGTGTTGAAGGAGTCGGGTGGCGATTCGGAGTTGCGCGAGATGGCTTCTCTGGAAGTGGCAGAACTAGAAAGTAGGCTTGAGCAGTTAGAACGTCAGCTAAAAGTCTTACTGTTGCCCCGCGATCCCAATGATGACAAGAACATCATGTTAGAGATTCGAGCGGGAACGGGAGGCGACGAAGCCAGCATTTGGGCGGGTGATTTGGTGCGCCTCTATTCTCGCTATGCGGAAACTCAAAACTGGCGAGTTAAGCTAGTCAGCGAATCTTTGGCGGACATGGGCGGCTTCAAGGAAGCTATTATCGAAATTCAGGGCGACCAGGTGTACAGCAAGCTAAAGTTTGAGGCTGGAGTGCATCGGGTTCAGCGTGTTCCGGTTACTGAAGCGGGAGGACGTGTCCATACCTCTACGGCAACGGTTGCCGTCATGCCAGAAGTAGACGATGTTGAAGTTGAGATCGATGCTAAAGACATTGAACTGACGACGGCTCGGTCTGGTGGGGCGGGTGGACAAAACGTTAACAAGGTAGAAACAGCGGTTGACCTTTTCCACAAGCCAACGGGAATCCGCATCTTTTGTACAGAGGAGCGATCGCAGCTTCAAAACCGCGAACGTGCGATGCAAATTTTGCGAGCCAAGCTGTATGAAATGAAGCTGCGGGAGCAGCAAGAAGCGGTGACTTCGATTCGTCGATCGCAAGTGGGCACAGGGTCACGCTCAGAGAAGATCCGAACCTACAACTACAAAGACAATCGGGTTACAGACCATCGCTTAGGCCAAAACTTTACCCTTACCCCTGTTTTAGAAGGGGATATCGAAACCTTGATTCAGTCTTGCATTTCTCAAGATCAGCAGGAACGGTTGGAGGAACTAGCGGCCTCTACCTCTTCTCCTGTATCGATTTAGCAGTAGAGCAAGGGCTGGTTAGGAATTGACGCTAGACTGGCTTCACAGTCTGGCGTTTGTGTCTTTAAACAGATTTTAGTTAACCTCTGTTGTTATGGCTCGATTTCTGCACTTAGCCGACATTCACCTTGGGTTCGATCGCTACGACAGTAAAGCGCGAACGCAAGATTTTTTCTATGCTCTACAGGATGCGATCGAGACATATGCCATCCAGGAGCAGGTTGACTTTGTGGTAATTGCAGGAGATTTATTCGAGCATCGCAACATTCAGCCCGCCACGCTGAATCAAGCTCAGGTTTGTTTACAAGCTCTGCAGGCGGCTGGCATTCCGGTGTTGGCGATCGAGGGAAATCATGACAACCGTCCCTATGGGACGAAAGCAAGTTGGCTGCGCTATCTGGCCGACTGGGGCTTACTAATCTTGTTGGAACCGGGCAACGTTGCCGCAGGAGAGCCTTTCTATTCAGCCTGGAATAGCGAGGAGCGGCAGGGTGGCTATATTGACTTAGAGTGTGGGGTTCGGGTGGTTGGTTCTCAGTGGTATGGGACTTCTGCTCCTAAGGCGATCGAGCAAATTGCAGATGCTCTACAGACGCTTCCTCCCAGCCCAGC
Organism: Oculatella sp. LEGE 06141; assembly: GCF_015207605.1. GTDB lineage: Bacteria > Cyanobacteriota > Cyanobacteriia > Elainellales > Elainellaceae > Oculatella. The sequence continues at coordinate 231,313 of NZ_JADEWO010000002.1, read as the reverse complement.
GCACACCATTCTGCTATTTCATCATGGGCTTGAAGGCGAAATTGCCCGGTATCAGGGCGCTTTGCGCTACACCGACTTGTTGCCGTTGAAACAGGCTGGAGTGGATTACCTGGCATTGGGTCACATTCACAAGAGTTATGCGCGAGAAGGCTGGATTTTTAATCCGGGTTCCCTGGAGGCCAACAGTGTGGAAGAAGCTCGTTACGAACGGGGCGTTTATCTGGTTGAGGTGAATGAATCTGGGATTCATGCCGAACTGAAACGTGGGTATTATCAACGGCCAATTGTGCGGCTGAACGTCACGACTAACGGTTCGGAAATGCCAGAAGAGGTTGAAGCGGCGGCGATCGCCCAGGTGCAGCAAGCGATCCAGTCGGGTAAGCTGGTTCCATCCCAGGAACCAATGGTGGAACTGCGAATTGAAGGTCAGGTGGGGTTCGATCGGCTGGATCTGGATATCCGCGAATTGCAGCGGCAGCTTCAGCGCATGAGCAATGCTCTGATTTTCTTGCTGAAGTGTGATGTTGACAGCGTGGCCTATGTCTCGCCCCTGCCGGATGATGCCAATCGGCTGGAGATTGAGCAGGAGGTGTTTACCGATCTGCTGGCGGCCAACAACGTTTACAAGAAGCGAGCCGCCGAACTGGCTCAAGGACTGATCGATCTTAAAGGTCGGCAGATGGAAGGGCGATCGGAACCAGATTTATACGAATTGGTGCAATCGCTGGTATTAACGCAGGAATAACGTCTGTTGCTTCACTGGGTTATTGCAACGGGCTCAGCTTAACTACCGCTTGAGAGCGCCAACTCTGACCGCAGAAAATTAACGAACTGTCGGGCGGTTCGTCCCGAGCGCCCATTATGGCGAGTAGCCCATTGCAGCGCTTGATAGTCTAACTCCTGTGGCTCAAGCGAAATGTCGGCTAGCGTTGCTAAATGATGAACAATGGCGAGATAGGTTGGCTGGTCGGCTGGTTCAAACGTCAGGGTTAAACCAAAACGATCGCTAAACGACAGTTTCTCCTGCACGGTGTCCCAGGAATGCACTTCGTCGGCATCGCTGGGACGGGGGCGATCGCCAAAAAACTCTCGAATCAGGTGGCGGCGATTCGACGTGGCATAGACCACTACATTTTGCGGACGAGCGGTTAAGTTTCCTTCCAAAATCACCTTTAGGGCTTTGTAGGCATCGTCATCTTCTTCAAAGGACAAATCATCTACAAAAATAATAAATTTTTGTGGGGCATCTCGCAGCGCATCTACAATCACAGTCAGATCCTTCAGGTCAGACTTGGCGACTTCGATCAGGCGTAAGCCGCGATCGCCGTAGTGGTGTAAAAGCGATTTTACCAGCGACGATTTACCCGATCCCCGGCTGCCATAGAGCAACACATGCAAGGCAGAATAGCCTGCCAATAATGCCTCTGTATTCTTCAGCAGGCGATCGCGCTGTAGCTCGTAGCCAACTAACTCGTCTAAGCGAATCGGATCGGGATAGGAAATGCCAACCAGTGTTCCCGACTGCCAGCGCAGTGCAGCATAGCTGGCAAACAGTCCAATGCCTGATGTGCGGTAGTAACCAGCTAGTTCTGCCACCGCATCAACCCAATCTGGAATGCGGCTGAACGTAGCTCGAATCGAATGCTGATGGGTTGGAATCCTGGTATGAGCTGACTGGGGATCTTCTAAATTCCAGGCTACGGGAGGCGTTTCCAGAGAGCAGGCGAGTTGTACCCATTGGCTGAGCTGGTTTCCATCACACCTGTAGACTTGTTGCAGGGTTTGCAAATCGTGACGAGCGGCAGCCAGCAGTGATGGAGACAGTTGATTCAAGTCCAACTGCTGAGCCTGTTGGGTAAAGGGATTGTTGGCAGACAGAATTTGAGTCAATAGATAGGCTTGCCAGCTTTGCGACTGAGCGGCGATCGCCCTGAACCAACACCCATAGGCGCGGAGACAAGCCTGCCCGTTTGCTTCGCTGCGTTGCAAGGTTTGAAGCAGGGTTAAGAATGCCTGCCCAATCTCATCATCAAAAATGGATTGGTACAGAAGCAACGAATCAACCTGATGCTGAAGTAACCGAATTGAGTTAAGAACCGGGGCATCCATTAAGAGTGAGTCATTTTCGATGTTATCTGGCGTTTGCCATCCTCATCAATACACCAAAAGTTGACCGTTGTGCTAATTGCTGATCTACTGTTTCGCCTGCGGTGAACCAAAGCCCAAATGAACGAGATGCTGGTTGAGCGAGTGCTGAAGCCGCGATCGCAACTCCTGCGCTTTTTGGTAGGCAACCGAGCGTGTTTGTAGCGGTTGGGTTAAACCCGATGTCTGCCAAACGGTTTCGACGGGTTGAATGTAATAGCGCAATCGAGTTCGGTTAGCCCAAACGCCCATGGACGGAAAGAGCAGAAAGGCAAGCATCAGGAACGAGAGCGGAAACAACGGCAACCCCGACCAACGCGCCAACCGCTTGACGTTCACTGTCCACGGATGCAGGTACTCGTTGCCAATGCAAGCCACGGGCATAATTGGCATATGGTGGCGATCGCTCAATCGCACAAAGCTAGGATCGAAGGTTTGCAATTGGTGTCGTTGTCTCCACCCTTTCGCTAACCCTCGCCATCCTTCGGGTGCATAAAGCAAGACAAGATTCGGTTCTTGAGCAGAAACGGTTGATTCAAAGCTTTGCCGTTCAGCCCGAACGCCGCCCAAACTTTGGGACCATCCGGCTGGTAGCCACCAACGTAACCAGGGATGATCGAAGAATAACTCATGGGCAACAGGACGAACCAGCCAGCCTTTTTCCTGGCTCAACAACACGCCAAGCCCCAAAAAATCCCACGGAAATGCCATTCCGGCATGGTTCATGGTCGCAATAAATGGGGTTTGATTGGGTAAATGCTGCGGTTGATATAACTCTGCTTGAAAGTAATGCTTCAGAATCGGAGCCAGGATATCTCGACGCAAAGCCGTTTGATAGGTTGGGTCAATTGCAGCCGATGTCGATCGAGGTGCCCGACATCCCAACCGCAGCCAGCGCAGCAAAAACGCGATGTAGAAGCCAAACGGTATTAAAAACAGAGCGTATTCAAGATAATTCCATCCATCGGGATCGTCGTGGTACCGCTGCCAGTGACGGTTCAACAAAATTAGCCAGCCAGGAGGATACCATAAACAAAACCAGTCGAACCAGCTCCACGGTTGGGCTTGAGGCTCGTCGGCAATTTGCACAGACTGATTGTTCTCTTCTACGGTCGGCGGATGGTTGGGTTCTGCCGCACCTGGAAAAATCGGGTCTTTTCGGGTCATCAAGAATGCAGTGAACAGTTTGGAAATCTGCCAAGCCGATTGGCCTCCACGATAGCATTACGGCATTCAAGCAGGCTGGTTCCTGTTTTTTTCGATAACTCCCGCAGATCGATCGCCGGGGAATAGCTTTGCGGTGCTTGCAGATAGAGTTCATACGCCACTTTCAGCACCTTGTCGTTGAGCAGTAATGGTTTAACGGTTGCTTCTACTAGGCTGAACATGGTGAATTACCAGGACATCTTGATTGTTCTGGTATCTCAGATTTGATGGTCGTTCAGCGTCTACCCCAGGTTTGGTTTATGCCGGACTGCTTTGAGCAGCCCGCCAATATCTTTCCATGGATGAGGTGTTATGCAAATGGGGCGATCGCACGATCGCCCCACGAAATGAGTCCTCTAATTTGGAAGTAACGGTACGACTAGTCAATCGTGGTGGTTGCCGTTGCCATTTCCGGCTTGCACCCGCATTCGTTCCATTACCTTTTCAGGAACTTCCTGAAGATGGTCGAACTGCCAGCGGAATGAACCTACCCCCATCGTGAGCGATCGCAGTTCCACAATGAGATCTTGCATTTCAGCTTGCGGTAAATAAGCCTGAACCTCATCCCAACCGCGCCAATTGGCTTTGCCACTATATCCTAAGACTTGCCCGCGTCGAGTGCTGATCAAACGCAGCACGTTAGAAGTAAATTCGTTGGGCACTGATATAGTTACCGACAAAATTGGCTCTAGTAGGCTCGGTTCACACTGGCGGATTCCCTCCTGCATCGCCAGCCGTGCCGCCTGTTTAAACGCTTGCTCGGAGCTATCAACGGTGTGGTACGACCCGTTGGTTAACGTCACTTCGACATCCACAATTGGGAACCCGAGCGGCCCATGCGTTAGATACTCTCGCACCCCCGATTCCACTCCGGGAATGTATTGTCTGGGGACTACGCCACCCACAATCGTTTCACTAAAACTAAACCCTGCACCCCGTGGACGCGGTTTAATATCCAGGTAAACATCACCAAACTGGCCGTGACCGCCCGTTTGTCGCTTATATCGCCCATGCACCGAGGCCGCAGGACGACGAATCGTTTCTTTATACGGAATTTGCGGCAGGTGAGTCGTCATGGGCAGATTGTATTTGCGGCGAAGGCGATCGAGCGCCACCTGCACATGGATTTCACCCTGTCCCCACAAAATCACCTCATGCGTATCCCCATGCTGCTCCCAGTAAAGGGATGGATCTTCTTCTAGCAGTTTTGTCAGCGCACCGCTTAGCTTTACCTCATCGCTTCGTTTTTCTGGCGTAATTGCCAGCGCAAACACTGGCGCAATCTGTTCTGCCTGCGGTAAGGCATTGGCCAGTTGCGGATCGGAGCTGAGGGTATCTCCGGTTTTGATGCCTTCCATGCGACCCAATGCCACGATCGCCCCTGCGGGTGCTTCTGTCAAACTTTGCTGATGTTGCCCCATCAAATCGTAGATGCCGCCAATGCGAACGCCATTCAATACCGAGCCGTCTGTCAACGAGCCTTGCCACACTCGCACCAAAGAAAGCTTGCCACCTTGAGGCGTACAGTAGGTTTTCAGCACTTGGGCAATCGGTGTTTGGTCGTTAAGGGTTACTCCTCGGCGATCGGCAGTGACGTCTGGCTCAGGTGCTTCTCGCAACAGCGCATTGAGCAGAGGCCGCACCCCAAAGTCCTGGTCTGCCACACCAATGAGGACGGGCACAATTAAATCAGCCCCAAGCTCCATCTTCAAGTCTTGCCAGATCTCATCTTGAGGCGGCTCTATATCTTCTAAGAGTTCTTCCAGGAGATGATCGTCAAAATTGGCAAGGGTTTCCAGCATTTCTTCCCGTGCCGCATGTTCTTGATCTTTGAGCGAATCGGGTAGTGGAATTGGGTCAGCGGCAGCTCCAGGATGGTATTGATAGGCTTGCTCGGTGACCAGATCGATGAATCCTGTCAGGTTTTCCCGTTGCCCAATGGGATACTGATGCACGACCAGGGGGCGACTGGAAACGGTTTTTAGAGCGTCGAGCAAGTCAGCAAAGCTAGAGTAAGCCCGATCCATCTTGTTAACAAAGACCAGATGGGGAATTTCCCAGTCGTCTAAAAACTGAAATAGCGGCGTAAGCGTTAGGACGCGATCGCTATCCGCTTCACACACTACAATGGCGGCGTCTACTCCAATCAGGGCGTTGTAGGTTTCCTGAGCAAACTCAATCGACCCAGGACAATCGATAAACGTAAAACGAATGCCGCCGTACTCTGTACTGGCGGCATTAACTTCCACACTCATTTGGCGATCGCGGGCTTCTGGAGTCGAATCCCCTACCGTATTACCCTCCGTAATTTTGCCCTTCCGAGACACCGCTCCAGTCACGGACAAAATACTTTCAAGCAGGGTTGTTTTACCACTCAGATAGGGACCCACGATCGCCACGTTTCGTGAGCCGGAAAACACTTTTTCGCTCATAGGACACTCACTTTTATTACTAACAGGAACCGATACCAAAAGCCGAGTATAGCTACTAGCTCATAGCCACCAGCACCTAGCGTTTTCCTAGGAGAAATCAGTTAAAGCTTAGATGCAGTGTTTCGTTTGTAAGGGGTTCGTTTCAACTGTGAGGTTAGCTAATTGCTGCGGCTAATTGCTTTCCTTAAATTGTTCCTAACTGCTATAAAACTCAGATTAACCTGACCATAACCCCATGGATGCAACTGGTTAGGAATCTTTATCACACTACGGTTTTGTCACTTCTCGTTACAATTCACAAAATTAGTAGAGACATCTGTTTAAGGATTAATCTCTCCATTCAGTTGGGTAACAGGTGACTTTCAACATCAAGGGGAACTTAATGGAAGTTTCTCAACGATTTTTTATTGCCGTCCAAAACAACCCAAGTCAATGGTATTGATACCGAGCAACGCCAACGAATGCAGTGAAAGATAAGCATCAACTGTTATTGGATAGCCCAGTCAACGTAAGAATTGAGAACCTTAACTGCGATCGGATTAACCGGATGGAATAGGTTGAATTAAATTAAACAATCGCCCCGTTTTTCGATGGCCGACGAGACGGGCTTCTATCCCGAATCGATGCCGATCGCAAAATATAGCGATAGAGTAGATCAGCGATCGTTTCGGATGTGGCATGAGCGGTTCTTTTGAAGATAGTCAGGTTGACCCTACTCGCAACAATGGGGAAGCGGTCTCTGAATCAGATGACACAAACTGGGTTGATGAGCCGCCAGAATCAACTCAACCTGAAGCGGCTCAGCTAGAACTAACGGCTCCTCCCGTTAAAACCTCTCCACCACCGTTAGTTATGGTGGAAACGGCGTTCTTAGCCAGCACGGCCAGCCTGCTGTGGCTGGTGAGCTACTACTTGAGCATTGGCCCCTGGATGCGAATTTTGTTTCCAGTGCCAATTGCTCTGGTGTATCTGCGCTGGGGGTTACGCGCTGCGTGGATGTCGGCATTGGTATCCGGCTTGTTGCTATCTGTGTTGATGGGGCCTTACCTGAGTCTGCTCTTTTTCGTGCCCTATGGGTTGCTGGGTGTGCAACTCGGTGGCCTGTGGAAACGGCAGTCGGGTTGGTTCTTCTCCATTTCAACTGGTACCCTGATTTCCACCTTCGGCTTTTTCTTTCGCATTTGGCTGTTATCGACCTTCCTGGGCGAAGACTTGTGGGCATACGTAACCAACCGCATTGCAGATTTGGCTGAATGGGGCGTTGGCAGATTAGTGGATTGGGGGGTGCTAGGAATTGGAGTATTGGGTCAAATCGATCTAACCGTTGTGCAGTTAATGACGATCGGCGTGATCATTTGTAGCGACTTTATTTATTTATTCACAGTGCATCTAGCGGCATGGTTGCTGTTAGAGCGATTAGGTAATCCTATTCCAGAGCCGCCTCAGTGGGTACAAGTGCTGCTGGAAGAAGATTGACCCAAAGCAAGGAACCATTGGTGGCGAACATTCGAGTCTATACACAGCAACCGCAGGGGCAACAGTGGTTGGAACGGTTTACGGCACGCTCACCGCTGTTTGCCTGTGTCCTGGGATTCACTGAAACCGGGTTAATTCCTGGCATTTCAGCCGCTGGAGCAACGCCCGCCGATCGCCAATTTACAGCGATCGCCGATGCCGAATTTCTCTACAATGGGCCACGATCGCAACCCCACTATCCATTGCCGCCGCTTCAGGCTGGAGCCTCTCCGGTGTTAATTAGCCGTGCGGTTGTGGCAGAGCAACAAATTCCTATGCATCTCTTCAATGCGGGTTTAAGGCATGAACCCACCGTTCCGTGTATTAACTTAAACGGCAAACCGGCTCGATGTGTCAGCAGCGGTAACGCATTGAGCCTGGACATGGTCGAGCATCTGTTTGAACAGGGCTTGCTGTGGGGCGATCGTCTGGCGGCTCAGGTTCCTCAAAGCTATGTGATTTTAGGCGAGTGTGTGGTAGGCGGCACAACCACTGCACTGGCCGTCCTCAGCGGATTAGGGTGGGATGCCAACGGCAAAGTAAACAGCAGCCATCCTGCGTGCAATCACACCCAGAAGTGGACGATCGCCCATCAGGGCTTGCAGCAGTTGTTCGGTTCCAATCGGCCTACGGCTTCATTACAGCCCACACCGTTTCAGGTTATGGCAGCCGTGGGCGATCCGATGCAGCCCGCTATAGCCGGAATGGCGATCGCAGCCAGCCGACGCTGTGGGGTCTTGCTCGCTGGCGGAACGCAAATGCTGGCGGTTTATGCGTTGATCCAGGCGATTACTCAAAGTCGATCGATACCCTGGCAATCGACGCAAATTGTGGTTGGAACCACCCGTTGGGTGGCAGACGATCCGACAGGCGACACGGTTGGCCTGGCTCAACTGCTAAAAGCCCCTCTGCTAGCCACACAGCTTTGTTTCACAGAGGCACGCTACGCCCAACTGCGAGCCTATGAACAGGGGTACGTTAAAGAGGGTGTTGGTGCGGGTGGATGTGCGATCGCAGCCCAACTTTACCAGGGCTGGAATCAAGCAAAATTATTGCAAGCCATTGAAACCGTGGCAGACGATCTAAACAGTTGTCAGCAATCACCCTTGACGCTTTAGGGGCAAAATTGATGTTCTAACCAGAGCTGTCGTGTCTCAACATTCACGCCAGCCATACTTGGCTGAGACTGGCTTCTACAACACTTCGGCCAAACTCAATGACCAAACTCAATGGGCTAGTGCGTGCGCCGAGCCAGTAACTGCTCCTCTAAAGCCGCAATGCGGTTGTAAGCAGCCGTCAGTTGAGCCGTTAACCGTTGAATTTGAATCTCTGGTGCTAAGGTGCGTTCACCCTGATGAGTTTCAGGATCAGGATAGTCAGAATCTAGCAAAACATCTTTGTGTGCCATCGAAGCATCCGAACTGCCGCGACTTTGCAGAGAATGGCGTCCAGTGCCGGTGCCAAAGTGAGGAAAACCGCCATCATTTTTTTTAGAAGAACGTACTTCAGATAAGACAACAGCAGTTTGTTCACCTAGCTGCTCAACCATCTGATGCAGTGCCTCAATTCTCACATTCAATGTGGCAACTTGGTCTTGGGTTAATTCCATGCTTGAGACTCTAACTTTATCTAACTGATTTCAACCTTCATGTTAAATAACTAACTGGCTTTTCCACAGTTACTCCTGAATCATTTAACCTTTAGTCATTCAATTTCACATTTAGCGCTACTGCGACTATCCAGAAAAAGGAACAGCATCAGAGTATTTTTGAGCAAAAGAATTAAGAATGCTCAGTTTCTCTAGCATCTCAGAGATGCTGTTGGAGAAGGACTGCGCCGGATTCAATCCTCTTCAAAAACCTGAACAGCCTAAACGGTAGCAAAACGAACTATTGAGTATAAATCCTCAACCAATGTCAGCATCTGGGACGTTACTCAGGTTGATTTTTTGCTAAAACGTTCAGGCCGATCTGATGAAAATGTTGCCATTCGGTCATTAAGCTTACAGTTCTTTAAAGTCAATGCAGCGATCGCTCATCTGCCATCTATTTTTGTTGAGACTGAATTGAGAAATTAGAGAGCAATCCAACAGAAATTTAGGCCGTTTTTCGGCCTGTTATTGGGATTAATAATGAAAAAGGTGAATAAATCACCATCACCTCTCCTCACATCCTCAACGGGTAAAAATCGGCAATAACGCGGCAGTTATCGAGAATGTCCTACTCAGTTGTTTGACTCAAGCTTGCCGGTAATATTGCGGTGTTTTTGCCATCGTGTGCGCCCGACCATGCTGGTGGCACTGCCACCCATTGCAGCCAGTGCTGCCAGTCCCTTTCTTGAATCTGCTCCTGCAATGATGGGCGTTCAATCCGTTAACCTGGGAAAGGCAAGGAACAACTGCTTGTTGTTTACCCATCTGTTATTCATTCCGCTGTGTTCATTTTTCTGCTGACGTGACCCCACTAACGACTCCTATTCATCGGCGATCGCTCCTTCTGGGTGCAGGCGCGTTACTGCTCAATCAGTTATTAGCTGGGTGTGGCGCTCAGGGTAGAGATGCCGCACTAAAGATCCGGATGCTAGACGGTTCGATTCCCGCCCAACTGGTGCGAGAGTTTCAGCGACGGCTAGAGCAACGAGTGCCATTGAATGTGCTGGCACAACCTCAGTTGAGTGATTTGTTTGACTTGCTGCAACGCTGGAATCCGGCCAACGATGCAGAATCGCGAGACGATCGCTCTGGTCTGCCGTTTTCGCTGCCATTTACCCGTTCTGAAGCCCCTTCAGTGGCCGATTTGATTACGCTGGGAGATTTTTGGCTCACATCGGCAATTCAGCAAGGCTTAATTCAGCCGCTAGAGATTGATACGCTGTCTGGGTGGGAGCAACTGCCAGCCAACTGGCAAGCTTTCGTGCGCCGCGATCGCCAGGGGCAACTCGCCGAAACGGGCGACATTTGGGCGGCTCCCTATCGCTGGGGCACCCTAATGATGGCTTACAGCGTTGAAGCATTCGAAGACTTAGGCTGGGCTCCAACCGATTGGGATGACCTGTGGCGACCGGAACTGAGAGGTTATCTGTCTTTGCCCGATAGCCCCCGATCGGTCATTGGCCTGGTGCTGAAAAGGCTAGGGCAGTCCGTTAATGCGGCTGATATTGCATCGCTGCCAGAATTAAACTCTGAGCTACGACAGCTACATCAACAGGTGAAGGTTTACAGTTCTGATGCGTATTTGCAACCGCTTTTACTGGGCGATACATGGATTGCGGTGGGCTGGTCAACCGATATTCTGCCCGTCATCGAGCGCGATCGCCGCATTGCGGCAGTAGTACCAGAGTCTGGAACGATATTGACCAGCGATTTGTGGGTGCGTCCGGCGACAGCACCTCCCCCAACCGCCACGAATGACGGTCTAGCCAACTTGCCCCAACGGTGGATTGATTTCTGTTGGCAACCGCAAATTGCCAGCCAGATTTCTCTGTTGAGTTTAGCCGCTTCCCCCGTTTTGCTGGGCAGCGATCGCAACCAATTGCCGCACGCCCTGCGGGACAATCCGCTGCTGTTACCCAGCCGCAACATCATTGAGCAGAGTGAGTTTTTTGAACCCTTAGCCAGCGAAACGCTTAATCAGTACCACCGCCAGTGGGTTGCAGTGCGCCAAAGGGATTAGAACGGCCTCTTAATGCTCCTGAGCCAAACGGATCGAGGAAAATATTGCACTGCAATTCTCCCAATTCGTCCTGTGCGTAAGCCACAGAGAGCGTTTCGGCACTGCTGGAGGCTGGTTCAATACCAACATCGCCAAAATTGCAAATATAAGCGCCTAACAACCCTTGCTGACGGCTAAAAAACCGAGTATTGTAGCCAAAATCTTTTACCGAACTGCCAAATTGCGTAATAAAAGCGTAGCGTTCCAAATAGGTATAGAGCGACCACACTTGCGGATTCACAATCAAATCTACGCGGCGCAGGACTCCAGTGTTGCCAGAATAGGCCAGCCAGTTATCGACTAATTTGTCGCCAAACTGCTGATTAGCCCACCACAAGCTGGGAATGGTTAATTCTGTCTGAGAAATCGTAGTAGCTGTCACGATCGATCCATCCGTCGGAATCGCGTTGGGGTTATCGATTAACCGCAGTTCTAAGGGGTCGGTCAGCAATAGTAGCGTATCTTGATCGAGCGGCGCAGGCTGTTGGGCTACAGCAAGCGGGGTAAGCACTCCACCCAACCCTATGAGGATTGGCAATGCGACCAGCAGTTGCTTCCAACCCCTGCCGCCTGACCGTTTTTGCCTTTGACACTTGCCCATCCCACGCTCCTCAATGTGCCGATCGCTCTACTTCTTATTTTGACCAATTTCAGGCACTCGCTGTCTTCGCTAATTGGGGTGAACTGGAAGCGAGTCCTGAGTTTAGAGCAATTTTAGGGCGGTTTTAGAGCGATCGCCTGCCCCATACCCCAAATGTCTCGTCCTGCTGCACAATGAAAACTAGACGCATCCTGGGATCATTTGTATGCCTACTGTGCTGGCTGACGCAAAAAATTTGCTGAGCGACCTGATTGCCCGCTACCGCTCGCAGGTAGACTATCTTGCCATTCGGCTGGAAGAAGCAGAAGGAACCGACGTTCTGTTGCGGGGCAACAAAGTTGAAACTCTAAGTGAGGGAATCTCGGTTGGAGGCCAGGTTCGGGCTTGTCACAAAGGCGGGTGGGGCTTTGCCAGTTTTAATCGGTTGAGTACCCTAACCGAGCGCATTGAAGAGGCGATCGCCGCAGCTCGTTTGGTAGGTGATGAAGAAACGCTATTAGCCCCAGTTTCTCCTGTTCAAGACACGCGTGAAGTGTTGCTCACAGGCACCAATCCTCGTCATGTTTCGCTATCGCGCAAGAAAGATCTGTGCAGCCATTATGCTGAGATCCTGCGAAGTGTTGATAGCCGCATCACAACGATATCGGTGCGCTACGGGGATAGCGCTCAGCGAATTTTGCTAGCAACCTCCGAAGGGACGCTGCTAGAACAGGCGTGGGTCGATATGGAAATGCGGTTTGCGGCAACCGCTCGCAATGGCGAAACGGTGCAAACCGGACGCGAAACGACCGGGTCGCGCAAAGCCTATGAAGACCTGGAAAATTTGGACGAGCAGGTTCGCAGTGCCGCACGGCGAGGGGTTGAGGCACTGGCATTACCGCCCGTTAAAGGCAATACCTACACCGTGGTGATTGATCCAGTGTTAACTGGGCTGTTTGTGCATGAAGCCTTTGGGCACCTCTCTGAAGCAGATATGGCCTACGAGAACCCCGATTTACTGGAAGTGATGACACTGGGTCGGCGCTTTGGCCCTGGGGATCTACAAATTTTGGATGGAGCAGCTCCAGAAGGGCATCGAGGTAGCTACTTCTACGATGATGAAGGGGTGCCTGCCACAACCACTCAACTGATTAAAGATGGGGTGCTGGTGGGGCGACTGCACTCGCGAGAAACGGCTGGCAAGTTAGGAGAAACCGCAACGGGGAACGCCCGTTGCCTCAACTATCACTATCCGCCAATTGTACGGATGACGAACACCTGGATTGAACCCGGCAAAACCCCAGTTGCGGATCTGTTTCAAGACATCAAAGAAGGCGTATACGCTCGCAACTGGTTGGGTGGCATGACCAACGGTGAAATGTTTACCTTTGCCGCCGGAGAAGCGTGGATGATTCGCAATGGCGAAATTGCTGAACCAGTGAGAGATGTCAATTTGTCTGGCAACGTGTTCACGACGCTGGCTGACGTGGAGGCGATCGGTGATGACTTTTACTGGGACGAATCGGGCGGTTGCGGCAAAGGCGGCCAAAGCGGTTTGCCTGTTGGTTGTGGAGGGCCGAGTTTACGGATTCGCGATGTGGTTGTAGGCGGAGAAGCCGCCGAGTAGCCCCTGCCGTATTCCGTTCTGTAGAACACTGGCGAGGCATTCCTGCCTCGCCAGTTACAGTTTTATGACTCAAGCTGGCGTTCCACAATCGCCTCCATCACGCTGGTGAGGTAGTGCCCCGACATAACGCTGCTCGAAAGACAATATTTGTTGGCATTGAGCTGCCGTAAGGTTTCGAACCCTGTGCGCCGTTGGCGATCGCCCAACACCCAATAGCGCTGCACAATTGTTTCTGGAGCAACCCAGCCTTCTCCTTCTACCCGCCCTAAAATACTGTGCTGCAACACAAAGGTATATTGCCGTTCCCCCGCATCGAGCCGTCCACGATACTGGAAGGAAATTTCACCTCTTTCGGTTCCTGGAAACACCAGCTTGGTCACCATCGTGTACCAATCATCTCGGCTCCAGGCAATTAAAATTTTGCCCCTAACGGTCACTGGCCGACTATCTCGATCGAGCCAGCTTCCTTGCAGAGTCCAACGACCTGCTTCCAGTAAAAAGGTATGAGCCACAGCGCTAATCCTTAATCGGGTTGCCCCTTACGACACCACCGTTTACCTCGACGGCAACCCATGTTATCACGCTAGGATTTTGCAGCCAGGTGAATTTCCCCTAGAAGAACCGCTTGTTCTGCCCCGGTCACCTCCGGAAGATTACCGGGAATATGGTGATGCCGCCAATAGGCCAGGACGGCAAAGGCGATCGCTTCTTTAAAGTCGGCATTCAGCCCCATTTCATCTGTGGTGTAAACCGGAATGGGAGCCAACAACACTTGTAACCGCTGCCTTAAATAACGATTGCGGCTGCCGCCCCCCGCCAACAAGACCTGATCGGGTCGTTGCGGTAAGAACGAGCGGTAACTGTGGGCGATCGAGGCAGCAGTGAGTTCCGTTAAGGTTGCCAGAATGTCTGCCGCATTCAGGTTGAAGCGTTCTGCATCATGCAAACAATTCTGAAGATAGGCTTCACCAAACAGTTCTCGCCCCGTTGACTTGGGTGGCGATTGCCGAAAGAAGTCATGCTGAAGCCACTGTTGCACCAGAGCGTGGCAGGGCGATCCAGTTGCAGCCCACGCGCCATCTCGGTCGTAGGTCAATTCTCCTTGCGATAGCCGAGAGACAGCCAGATCCAGCAGCGCATTGCCAGGGCCAGTATCCCAACCGCAGATCGCCGACGCGCCAGAAGCAGCATGGGCGGTCTGTTGGGCAGGCAAGTAGGCCACGTTGCCAATGCCGCCAATGTTTTGAATACAGCGGTTGGCAGTTGGATGCCCCAACAGCCAAACATCAATTGGTGGCACTAGGGGAGCGCCCTGCCCGCCCACGGCAATATCCGCCGCCCGGAAGTTGCTGATGGTCGGAATTCCCGTGAGACGTGCAATTACAGCTCCACGTCCCAGTTGCACGCTGTAACCAAGGGTGGTCGAGTCGGGTGGACGGTGATACACCGTCTGCCCGTGGGAACCCAGTAGATCGGCCTGCGGATAACCTGACTGAACGGCGATCGCCGCTTGAGCAAACTCAGCAGCGATCGCGTCATCCAGTGCCGCCAGTTCTGCTACCGACAACGACGCTCCTCCACAGACCGCCAAGATCTGCGATCGCAACGGCTCAGGATAGGGGTAAGTAGCCGCATTCAACAGGTTGATGCTCAGGTCAGCCGTTTGGCCAGCAATTTCGACTAGAGCGGCATCAATGCCATCCACTGAAGTACCGCTGATTAAACCAATCACGTTCATAGAAGGAAGATTAGGGCGGGTGCTTAAACGTCGCAACCTCAAGAATACGCCTAAAATCAACCTTGATTCTGGGTCTAGACAATCGCCCACACTCCGATCGGCTTCTATCGGCTTCTATCGGCTTCTTCCGTCTTCTTCCGTCTCGTTGCCTATACAGGCAACTGATTAATCCCCCGATTGGTTCCAATCACAACCATGATCGAGCCTTTGTGCAGACGCAACACCGGGCTGGGGTTAATCTCAAACTTTTCGTCCTGGCAGACCGCCAGCAGGTTCAGCCCGTAACGCGATCGCAGTTCCAGTTCCACAATGGTTTTGCCATCAAACTCTTCGGGAACAACCACCTCAACGATGCTGTGATCGGGATCTAGCTCAAACCGATCGAGAATGCCGGGACGAGTGAGCGATCGCGCCAGCGTGCAGCCCATCTCATGCTCTGGAAAGACCACATGATCGGCACCGACTCGCTTAAGCAACTTGCCATGAACTTCAGTGGATGCCTTAGCCACCACATGAGGAACTCCGGCTTCCTTAACGTTAAGGGTGGTGATAATGCTCTCTTGAATGTAATTTCCGATCGCCACAATCACGGTGTCAAACTCAAAAATGCCAGCTTCTTTGAGCGCAGATGGCTCCGTAGAATCTAGCTGTAACGCATGAGAGGCAATCTGTTCTGACAAAACTTGAGCAACCAGCTTCTCATCGGAATCAATGCCTAAGACCTCGTACCCTAACCGATGTAGCGTTGAACACACGGCTCGACCAAACCGCCCTAATCCAATTACCGCAAACTGCCGATTCGTTGGACGCAGACTTTTAAAGAAACCTAAACCAGACAAATTTGACAGGTTCACCGTTAGCTCCGGGCTGTTAATAACTAGCCCTGAATAGTGTTGTTACTCAGATCACTATATTAAAAATTATCAACATTTGATGCAGGTAGAATTAACCGACTTTGACAGATCTTCTTGCTTGGGTGATTTTTTGACAAGCGCTTCTACCTGCATTCACTCTTTGTTATCCAGTCTGTTACCCAATCAGCAGGTTTTCCTCTGGGTAGTTCACCACGCTGGGACTAGAGTCTCCCAAAATGGCCGCCACAAACAACAGCACCCCAACTCGACCCACATACATCGTCAGGATCAACACCAGCTTTGCGGCGACTGAAACGCTGGCTGTAATTCCTGTGGATAGCCCTACTGTGGCAAAGGCAGATACCGCTTCAAATAACACCTGAATGAAATCAAACTCTGGGTCAGACAGGGTGATCAGCATCGTTGACCCGACTGCGGTCATGATGGAGCCAAAGACAACCCCTACCGCTTTCATGATCAGCATGACCGGGATTTGACGTTGGTAGCAAAGTACCTCTTCTTTGCCTTGCAGAACCGATTTCGTGCAGCTAAATAAGATGCGAAAGGTTGTGGTTTTAATTCCTCCCCCTGTACTGCCCGGACTGGCTCCGATAAACATTAGCGCAATCGTGATAAAGAGGCCAGCAGTCGTCATCTTGCCATAATCAATAGAGTTGAATCCGGCTGTTCGAGGCACAACGCCTTGAAACCAGGCTACGATTACTTTCTCACCAAAACTGAAAGAGCCAAGGGTGCCTGGATTATCAAATTCAGTTAAAAAGATAGCGATCGTCCCAACGATCAAGAGAAACACAGTCGTGCTGGTAACAATTTTGAAGTTTAGGGGGAACACGGCGCGTTCTCGACGCATTAAGCAGCGATCGCGTATCCACAGGTAAATCTCCATGTTTACCTGATAGCCAATGCCGCCAAAAATAATCAGCACCGGAATAATCAGGTTGATTGGAACAGATGTAGCATAACGAATCATATTGTCGGGAAACAGCCCAAACCCAGCGTTATTGTAGGCACTAATGCTGTGAAACAGCGCCAGCCAAATGCTGTTATCTAGCCCGTAATCTGAAGCAAACACGGGAATCATGGCAAAGGTACCCGTCAACTCAAACAGCAGGGTGACGGCAATAATCGATCGCACTAGCTGAATCACACCAGATATTCCAGGTGTATCGAGTGACTGCTGAATGGCTAGCTTTTCTCGTAGACCAAACCGCCGTCCCAGGATCAATAGCAGAAAGGTGGTCGCGGTCATATATCCCAAACCACCCACCTGAATCAGCAGCAAAATAAACAGTTGCCCCCAGAAGGAGTAGTACGTTCCGGTATCAACAACAACCAGGCCAGTCACACAGACGGCTGAAGTAGATGTGAACAAGGCCGTTACCAGATCGTTCCACCCCCCAGCGGTGGTTGAGAATGGCAGCATCAACAGCAGGGTGCCAACCGTAATAACAGCCAGAAAACCTAAGCAGATTGTTCGAGAAACGGTCATGAGGTGGTTACGATAATAGGAATCCGTTAACGAAACGTAAAGACACTGTTGAAGAGATTTCCCCTAAGCAATGGTTTCGACACTACAGCAACAAATTCAGCAATTCTACGATGCCTCATCGGGTCTGTGGGAACAAATCTGGGGCGAACACATGCACCACGGCTACTACGGGGTGGATGGCACAGAACAAAAGGAGCGGCGGCAGGCACAGATTGATTTAATTGATGAGCTGTTAGCCTGGGCGGGTGTCGATCATGCCGACCACATTCTGGATGTCGGGTGTGGCATTGGCGGCAGTTCGCTTTATCTTGCCGAAAAGTTTGGTGCCTCAGCAACTGGAATTACCTTAAGTCCTGTGCAGGCAGCACGCGCAACCGAGCGGGCACAAACTGCCGGACTGGCAGACCGAACTCGGTTTCAAGTGGCCGATGCTCTGAATATGCCCTTCCCGGCGCGATCGTTCGATTTAGTCTGGTCGCTGGAAAGCGGAGAACATATGCCCGACAAGACTCGGTTTTTGCAGGAATGCCATAGAGTACTGAAGCCAGGTGGAATGCTAATTATGGCAACGTGGTGTCATCGTCCAATTGATGGTGCGCCTCTCACTGCCGATGAGCAGAAACACTTAGCCGCTATTTATCGGGTGTATCGGCTGCCCCACGTGATCTCTTTGCCAGAATATGAAGCGATCGCCCAGCATCTTCCCCTAAAAAGCGTGCGGACGGCAGATTGGTCAGCAGCCGTTGCGCCTTTCTGGAATGTGGTCATTGATTCGACCTTTAGCCCTGCTGCGGTCATTGGGCTGCTGCGATCGGGATGGACGACGATCCAGGCCGCTTTGTCCCTGGGGCTGATGCGCCGAGGTTACGAACAGGGTTTAGTTCGGTTTGGGCTACTCGTCGGTATAAAATAAGCGTCGTAGCAGAAATGTCCTTCTAGAGAGGGTTTTTCTTGGTCGGTTGGTCTATCAATCGTCGTAATTGCTTAAAATCGAGCCTGAGGATTCATTTAGGCATACATGAGCCAGATTTCTCCTAAAAAGTCTCCAGTTTCTTCCACAGACGCTACGCAATCGAACGCAACCCCACGGCTCTTTTCCTGGCTCTACGCTCTCTGGAAATTTTCGCGCCCTCACACCATCATAGGCACTAGCCTGAGCGTTGTCGGGCTGGCGGTTGTGGCGATCGCCCTGCGTAACGGCGGGTTGGGTGCAGATGCAGCGTTGCTGTCCAGTCATTGGGTGACGATCGCCCTGGCCTGGATCACCTGTTTGTGCGGCAACGTCTATATCGTTGGGCTAAACCAGCTCGAAGATGTCAGCATTGATAAAGTCAACAAGCCTCATCTACCGTTAGCGTCCGGGGAATTCTCGCGGCGCGAGGGTTGGGTTATTGTTGCCATTACTGGCGGGTTAGCATTACTGCTGCCCTTGTTTCAGGGTGTCTTTCTCATAGCAACCGTCTGGTCTAGCCTATTCATTGGAACGGCCTATTCGCTGCCTCCCATCCGGCTGAAGCGCTTTCCGTTTTGGGCATCGCTCTGTATTTTTTCCGTGCGGGGAGCGATCGTCAATCTGGGGCTATTTCTACACTTCAACCAGCGGTTTCAAGGTGAGTTTCAACTCCCAATCGCTGTGTTGGCGTTAACCGGGTTTATTCTAGTTTTCACCTTTGCGATCGCTATTTTCAAAGACATTCCTGACCTGGAAGGCGATCGGCGCTACAACATTACAACGTTTACGATTCGGCTGGGCAAACGAGCCGTGTTCAATCTGTCGCGATCGGTGTTAACGGTCTGCTATTTGGGTGTCATTTTGGCTGGAGCCTTCATTCCCAGGGTTCATGTTGGGTTTCTCATCGTGACGCATGTCCTGGCACTAGGGCTACTCTGGGGGCTGAGCGTTCGAGTAAACTTGCAAGACAAGCAGGCGATCGCCCGATTCTATCAGTTCATCTGGAAGCTATTTTTTATGGAGTACCTGATTTTTCCGTTAGCCTGTCTGCTGGCTTCCGGATAGTGGCAGGTTAATGGCAGGTTAGGGACAAACTTGATGATGCAGGCAGGACGCGGCAAGGTGTACCTGGTGGGGGCAGGCCCAGGCGACATGGCCTACATGACCATGCGTGGCTATCACCTGCTAACTCAGGCAGACGTGCTCATTTATGACGCGCTGGTAGACGATCGCCTGTTCACCTGGCTTCCTCCCGGTTGCCTCAAGCTGGATGTGGGCAAACGGGGCGGCAAAAGCAGTACACCGCAAGCCGAGATCAATCAACTGCTCGTAAAACACGGCCTCAACGGGCAGCAGGTGGTGCGGTTAAAGAGCGGCGATCCGTTTATTTTTGGGCGATGTACGGCAGAAATGCAGGCGCTGATCGAGGCAAACTGTCCGTTTGAGGTGGTTCCCGGCATTTCCTCTGCCCTGGCGGCACCGCTTTTAACCAGCATTCCCCTGACCGATCCGGTATTGAGCCACGGTTTTGCAGTCTTTAGCGCCCATGCTCCTGAAATATTGAACTGGGAAGCATTATCCCAAATTGATACGCTTGTCGTTTTGATGGGTGCCCGCCACTTAAGCGAAATAGTGCAGCAGTTGCAACGCTGGGGGCGATCGCCCCAAACGCCAATTGCCGTGATCCGTTGGGCAGGGCAACCCCAGCAGCAGCATTGGATTGGCACCCTGATGACGATTGAGCAGAACACGGCACGGCAACCCCTTTCTCCAGCGGTGATTGTGGTGGGGGAAGTGGTTGGGCTGCGTCCCTTTCTTCAGTCTCCCTTTTCGTCAGACAATGAGAAACAGCGTTCTGTAGCTCCTATGGTTGATCTGCCGACTCATACTGTGCCCTCTATTCAGCTCCCTTTGCATGGCAAAACGATTCTGGTCACCCGGTCTGCTGGGCAATCCAGCCAATTCACCGCACTGTTACAGCAACAGGGTGCAACCGTCCTGGAAATGCCAGCGCTGCAACTGGAGCCACCCTCCAGTTGGCAAGCGTTAGATCAGGCGATCGCTCGTCTTTCTGAATTCAACTGGCTAGTTTTGACCTCAACTAACGGCGTTGATTATTTCTTCGACCGTCTGGCCAGCTCAGGTAAAGATGCCCGCGACCTGGCGGGTGTCAAAATTGCAGTAGTTGGGCAAAAAACGGCGGCCAGTTTACGCCAGCGGGGGTTGCAACCCGACTTTATCCCGCCGAACTTTGTGGCTGATGCGCTGGTCGAGCATTTTCCCGATCGCGATCGCATGACCGGAATCACGATTTTATTTCCCAGGGTCGAAACAGGTGGTCGAGAGCTATTGGTGCAAGAGTTTACGGCTCAGGGGGCGATCGTTACGGAAGCGGCGGCTTATCAGTCTGGCTGCGCCTCAGCTATAGAGCCAGAGATTATCGCAGCCCTGGAACAAGGGGCGATCGATATCATTACCTTTGCCAGTTCCAAAACGGTCAACTGCTTCCACCAGCTCAGCCAAGCGGCGCTGCCTTCCACCTGGACTGCCGATCGCGTCTGTATTGCTTCTATTGGCCCCCAAACCTCGCTTGCGTGCCAGCAAGTCTTTGGGCGAGTCGATGTGGAAGCCAGCGAATATACCTTAGAAGGTTTAACCAACGCGCTAGTAGATTGGGTTTCATGATCCCCCTTGCACTCCGCACAGACGGACTACCCCATCGGGTGATTGGTTTAACGGGTGGAGTCGGCATGGGAAAAACCACCGTTTCAACCTATTTAGCCGATCGCTACCAGTTGCCGATCCTGGATGCAGATTGGTATGCCCGTGAAGCGGTAGAGCCAGGTTCAACGGTGTTAGCCAAAATTGTGGAACGCTATGGCGATCGCCTGCTGCAACCAGATGGCCGCCTTCATCGGCAACGGCTGGGGGAAATCGTCTTTGCAGATGAGCTAGAACGCCGCTGGCTGGAACAGCAGATTCATCCCTATGTACGCGATCGGCTGGAAACAAACCTGATGCAGTTAGCGGAGCAGGAGCCGCACCATGCGGCTCAATCGCTGGCCGTTTTAGTCATTCCATTGCTATTTGAAGTGCAGATGACCGATCTGGTAAGCGAAATCTGGGTGATTTCCTGTACCCCTGAGCAGCAGCAAGCCCGACTAAGGCAACGCGATCGGCTCACTGTGGAGCAAATTCAGGCCAGAATCGACAGCCAACTACCGATTGCAGAAAAGCGGCGGCGAGCGGACGTGATTCTCGATAACTCTTCAACATTAGAGGCGTTACAGCAACAGGTGGATGCGGCATTGGCTCACCGCACAAATTAAGGCGTATCGTGGACTTCCTGTAGATGGACGATCGCCTCAGAATAAAGGGTTGTTAGGCGGTGGGACAGCGAATGGTTCCACAAATCCACAAAATCTCCCACAGAGAAAGGCAACGGTTTGTCCGTTACGGGCAGTTTGGCATCATCCATGTCATAAAAGTGCAGCCGTTCGAGCGGCTCAAACCGTTGCGGCTCCAAAATATTGGCGCGATAGCTGCCTTTTTCGTCAATATCTGAAAAACAATACACCTGGTGGTAGTTTCCGCCAGACACGTCGCGGTATTGCGTTAAGGCGTAAATATCAACGGGTTGGGTAGGCAGGTTCAGTGCGATCGTCAATCGTTTTTGCGTGGGTAAGGTTGGGCAGCGAAAAATACTGCGAATGCCGTAATACCCCACTTTGTCAGCCTGAAGCGGATACTTGCGATAGCGCGGCTGCACAAAGTTCCGCATGAACGTAGAAATATCAATTCCTTCTTCGGTATACGCTCCAATGACGCTGATATGAATGTCATAGGCTGGAACGCTACCAATGTTATACATCTCTAGCTTCAATGCCTTTCCAGGAATCTCCGTCTGCATATCACAGTAGAGATGTGGAAAAGAAGACAGTTTTAGCTGTTGTTCTAGCGTACCTTTCAATAAACGGTTTTCCTGCCGAAGTTCCTGCAAGATCTTGTAGGTAAACCAGGCATAAAACCCGACAATCACTAACAAAATGACAATACTGATTAGAACCAGAGATTCCATTACGAAATCCTAAACAATAGCCAAAGCAAATCAGCCGTTTTCTAACACAGTCTCAGTCTACGGTATCGGCTGAATCCCTTTTAGCCTTGAAATTGCTTTAAAAAAGAGGTTTGGTGCATACGGCAGATTATTAGGATATCGTTTTCTCATCTTGCTAAACGGTACTCCTATGGTGGAATCTTCTTTCGATGCAGCCGCTTATGTTGATCAACTCGCAAGTGCCCTGCATCTGCCCATTGAGCCAGACTATCGACCTGGTGTAATCGACAACATGGCTCGAATTGCGGCGATCGCGCAACTGGTCAATCAGTTTCCGCTGCCTGATGACATGGAAGCCGCTCCTATTTTTCAACCCGTTTCGTCTGGCCTGGATCAGCTATGACCCTTAATCTTGACACGCTTGATCTGGATTCGCTGGATGCGATCGCCACCGCTGAAGCAGTTCGTGCCGGAGTCGTTAGTGCCACCACCGTTACCCAGGCCGCGCTGGCTCGCATTGCAGCCAGAGATCCAGCCATCAACAGCTTCACCAGCATTACTCAAGCGCAAGCTCTGGCAGATGCCGCTCAGGTTGATGCTGCGATCGCGGCGGGGCAAGATCCGGGACTGTTGGCGGGTGTACCGTTTGCGGTAAAAAACCTGTTTGATATTGCAGGGTTGGTTACGGTAGCGGGTTCCAAAATCAATCAAGCCAATTCTCCAGCCTCTCAAGACGCAACCGCTGTAGCGGCCTTGAAGCAAGCGGGTGCCGTGCTTGTCGGGGCACTCAACATGGACGAGTACGCCTACGGTTTCACGACTGAAAATAGCCATTATGGGCCTTGCCATAACCCGTACGACCTGGAGCGTGTTGGCGGTGGTTCGTCGGGTGGGTCAGCCGTTTCTGTTGCAGCGGGTTTGGTACCGTTGACCCTCGGCTCAGATACCAACGGCTCAATTCGAGTACCGTCTTCCTTGTGTGGCATTTTTGGACTCAAGCCAACCTACGGCCGCTTGTCACGGGCAGGAGCATACCCGTTTGTCGGTAGCCTGGATCATATTGGCCCATTTGCCCGTTCTGTTCGAGACATTGCTGCCGCGTTTGACGTTCTGCAAGGCTCAGACGCTAACGACCCCATTTGTACCACTCGCCCACCAGAGCAATGTTTGCCGCAACTCTCTCAGGGAATTACAGGCTTGCGGATTGCGATCGCCGATGGCTACTTTGCAACCGGGGGGGAACCAGAAGTCTTTGAAGCGGTTGAGCGGGTAGCTCAGGCATTGAGTGCCCGTGAGCGAATTACCCTTCCCGAAACGCATCGAGCCAGGGCGGCGGCTTACATTATCACCGCCTGCGAAGGCAGCAATTTGCATCTAGAGCGGCTTAGAACATGCCCTCAAGATTTTGACCCAGCCACACGCGATCGATTCCTGGCAGGTGCAATGATTCCTGGCAGTTGGTACCTGCAAGCGCAGCGCTTCCGCCGCTGGTATCGCGATCGCCTCAGTGAGTGCTTTCAGCAAGCCGATTTGATTCTGGCACCAGCCACTCCCTGCACGGCTCCCAAAATCGGGCAAACCACAATGGTACTGGATGGAGTTGAAGTCTTAACCCGACCAAACCTGGGGCTGTATACTCAACCCTTATCGTTTGTTGGCCTGCCCGTTCTCTCTGTTCCGGTGCAACGTGCAAACGGTTTACCCATCGGCGTACAAATAATTGCCGCTCCGTATCAGGAAGCAACTATATTGAGGGCGGCTGCCTTCCTGGAAGCCCAACACGTGATTTCGGCTCCAATCGTTCTGCCTTAGGTCATAGCAAGTCGCTTCTATTCATCCTCAAGAAGTAGAGCCTAGTTGATAAAAATCTAGTAAAGAAACCGTTAACAAATGACTACTGAAACGGCAGAATAGGACTCTTTAAATCGGTGCTACATTTCAGACTTAAGGAACGTTTGAAGCAGCTTATTTCGTCTTTTCATTTTGCTGAGATGATTACGCCTTCGGGCAGAAGCAAAAAGCATTGTCGCCGGGATACTGTGTATATGACAGCTTGTTAGATAAAGATTAAGCGTAAGAAGTAAGGAGAAACTCGCATGTCAGTCACAGGAATTCTAGCTTGGGTTGTTTTAGGTCTGATCGCTGGTGCGCTTGCCAAGCTCATTTATCCTGGTAATCAGGGTGGCGGTATCCTGGCGACAATCGGTTTGGGAATTTTGGGTGCTCTGCTCGGAGGTTGGATTGGTCAAGCCTTGCTTGGAACGAGCGCGGGAGCAACAGCAGGCGCTTTAACTATTCCTAGTATTGCTCTTGCCATCGTAGGTGCTATTATCCTCATCTTCCTGTGGGGTCTGGTAACCCGCAGAGCAGCATAACCATTGCTTTAAAACACGGTGCTTTAAAAACACGGGGCGGCAGCAATAATGATCGCGCTAGTGCAGATAAACCGCCACACGCCGGAGTTCTACCAAAATAGAGCGGCGATCGACCGTGCTAACACCAACGATCGATTTATTGCTGCTTGGATGAGGGTTGAATAAGCCTTTATTCAGCTTTGTTAAGATCGTGATATTGATGCGAATATGGAGTAGAGTTAGCTCTACTCCATATTTTATGGGATGGCTTAAGCGTCTTTGTTGCGAAGCTGCCAGGTTGCACCAGCAGCAGCTCCAGCTCCGGCAATAAACCCGCCGCTCATTCCTTCGATGGTCTTCGTTACTGGATTTTGAGTCAGGCAGCTATTAGAAGGCGTGTCATCGTCTAAGCACTGATTGATGGTTGCGCGGCTTGCGGTACCGCCTAGCACAACACCTACGATGCCGCAGGAAGCAATCAGGAGCAAGAATCGGTTAATTTTTCTACCCATAGATAGATGTGAAGTGGGGGAGTGAGGTTCTTTAGACAATCTTGCTTATTCTAGCGGTGTTCCGCAGTAGTACTACTACGGAATTACGAGAACTTTGGATTCGTGTAAAGCCAAATTAAAGTTTGACAAGGGTTAGGGTATCATCCGAAATGCTCACCGCTTTCAGCACGCCATAACAGCCGATGACAAGCTCCTTGCGATTTACAGGAGGTCGTCTCTACTTCGTGTTTCCAGGATTGGGGCGGTTGGCTGCTGAACAACTATCCAAACCAAGTGCGTGCTCAAGCCGTATGTATTCTTAACATTGAGGTGGTGCTAGTAGAAGGCGAGCCGTCTGGCTATTCCCAGGAAAGCTAGCAGACTAAAGTAATGCCATCAGTTATAGCAGCGTAGGTCTAGAGTGCATGAGAACATATGACTGGATTGTAGTGGGTGGTGGATTGACAGGGTCGGCCTTGAGCTATGAGTTAGCCCATGTGGGCTTCGACGTTTTGCTGGTTGAGCAGGACGCATCGGCTAACAATGCTACACGCTACAGCTATGGCGGTATCGCCTATTGGTCGGGCACAACGGATCTAACACGCCAACTTTGCCAGGAAGGAATTGCACGGCACCGGGTTCTGTCGGACGAACTGGACAGTGATACGCAATTTCGAGAATTAGATTTGCTGTTGACGATCGACTCCGATCGTGAGCCGCATCGGGTAGCGAAAACATATGATCAGTTTGCGATCGCACCCACCTTACTAAGTGTGGATCAGGCTTGTGAGATGGAACCGTTGCTTAATCGAGCAGCGATCGCGGGTGCGCTCCATCTCAAACACGGCAGCGTTAATCCAGAATGGATTGTTAATGCGTATAACCAGGCGTTTATGCGAGCAGGCGGCACCATTGAGATTACGACAGTTACCGGATTGAACCGAACCGCAGATCGCGTCTGTGGCGTTACCACGTCTGCCGTAACCTACGAGGGGAATAATGTAGTCATTTGTGCTGGGGGCATGAGTCGAGCCTTGTTGCACGCAGCAGGAATAACGGTTTGCAACTACTTTACCCACTCTGAGCTGATCGAAACACCGCCTGTTGATTTGCGGCTGCAAACCATTGTGATGCCAGCAGAACTGCAACGGTTTGCGCTGGAAGGTGAAGCAGGGAAGCATGACACAGCTATGCTTTGGAGCAAACCGGGATATGAGATCACGGCTCCAATTATGGATGCGGGTGCAATTCAATTAAGCGATGGTCGATTGCGGCTCGGTCAAATCAGCCGCATGTTAACCGATGTTACAGCAGAGATTGATGCAGCAAAGAGCGAGGCGTGGCTGCGCTCTAGCGTTGGCCGCATTTTGCCAGCGCTTGAGAATTTACCGGGAAGATGGTGCCGCTGTTTAGTGGCGTTTAGCGGCGATCGCCTTCCCTTAGTCGGAATGATCCCCGGAATAGATGGCTTGCACATTTTTTCTGGCTTTAGCAATCCATTTGCAATTTTGCCGCCGATCGCTCGACGCTATGCTCACTTTGTCGCAGGGCAGGCCGATGAGGTGATATTGCAACTGTCACTCGATCGATTCGAGTAGATGTTGGAACGACTTGTTCTGCTGCGATCGCATCAACCCATTAATCAGGACTCATTTAGACTCGTCGAAGCTACAAAGGTTCACCTGACTCATCAGACAATTCTTTCGGCTGGTAATGTGAACAACTGTCGCAAGGCCCAAACGGATTAACCGCACACCGAACGTAAGTGGATCGGGCGTTGAACCGACAATTGAAGTCACCGATGATATAACCCAGCCCTTCAACATAGTGATGGTCGGGAGAAAGCGCCAAACCGGGAAACCGACGAGCGCTAGCCGCTTCGAGCGTCAGCCTTAGTCTCGCTTGCGTTCGGGCATCGGCCTGACGCATGACCCAAAGCGAAAACAAGGATGGAGTTAAACCAATGACAAGGATTAAGAGTGCTATTATCACGACGTTGAACAGCCGCAACTCCCTATTGGTCTGTATTTCGTATGCTAGCGCATCAGCCGCGAATCTTGGCAGCAAGGAGATTAGATAGTAACGGGTGACTCCACGTAGATTGTGGGGTCTTGCATGGTGAATTGAATGTTGAAGGTCGCCAATTTTTTAGAAATCGTTTGGTTCGCCAGTTCTAGTAAGCGTTTTCGCAACTGTATCGAATTTTCACTAGAACCCAGGATGAAGAAGGTAACTCTAGCTCGTGTCTCTGGTTTGCCATCGAGATGAAACAGCATAATTTTGGTGCTTCCGGGGTCAATACCAAACAGCGCATTGGTACACTCCTTCACCACCTGCTCCACTAAAGCCTGCTCGCGTTCTCCAAGGCTCTGAGAGAAATCCAGGTAAAGCAGAACCATCACCTTTTTACCGCGTGTGATGTTTTCAATATCCACATTTGCCATGGTGGAGTTGGGCACAATCACCAGGGTACTTTTTGCAGCAGTGCGAAGTTTGGTCGATCGCAATCCAATCGATTCAACTCGCCCATAGACGGGTTCCGTATGCGGGTTTAACCCCACTCGAATATAGTCTCCAGGGATGAAGGGGCGATCGAGATAGAGAACGACTGTTCCCAACAGTTGTTCTAGTGTTTTTTGAGCTGCAAAGGCGATCGCAATTCCGCCAATTCCGACACCGGCCAACAAGCCGATTAAGTTAATGTTTTGGCTTTGGGCAAAGGCAACAACCGCAATGAAACCAATAATAGTATTGGCCAAGGTTTCAAACACCAGTAACATTTCGTCTATTTCTAACCCTAACCGTCGAATTAACTCAATTCCATAAACACGAACAAACTGACGGAATAGCTGGGAAGCTAGCCAGGCTGTACTGAGAACAACAGCAAAGTCAACAAAGAACTTTAAAAACTGATAAAAGCCTTCATATTCTTGAATCAAATTCAAGCAGACCGAGATCAAAACCAGCGTTCCTGCTGCTTTAAACAGAGGTTCAATTGGCTCGATTAAATGAGCATAAATATCTGAGACTTGATGTGGCGAAAAGCGACGAATAATCAGCTTGATCAGTAGAGGAGTGTATCGTCCAACCAGGAGAGAAATAAACACAAAAAACAGAAAGACAGCAAGCCGCACCCCTAAACTGACCAAGAAACGTTGCGTTTCTGCATCGATTTGAAACCAATCTCGAAGTATAACCGGGATATCCATGAACAGCGGAGTTAGATAGTAATTGGAGAATCGACGTAGATGGTTGGTTCTTCAATATCAAAGGCAATGCCGTATTCTTTCAATCGTTGGGTAATGTTTTGACTGGCAATATCTAATAACTGACGACGCAGTTCCATAGAAACATCGCCTGATCCCAGAATAAAGAAAGTAATCTGCGCTTGAGTTTTGGGCTGGTTCGGTAGTTCTTTGAAGCTGAGATCGGTGCTTTGAGTGTCGAGGCCAAAGATATCGCTCGTGCTGTTCAGGATAACCTGGCGAATTAATGCCTGCTCTTCGTAGGGGATCACCCGATAGAACGTCAGGTAAATAATCGACATTACCTTTTTAACGCCCGTAAAATTTTCGATAGTCACCTGGGTTAGAGCGCTGTTTGGCACAATGACTAGCGTTCCCTTCCCTGATGTTCTGACTTTGGTTGAGCGGAGGCCGATGGATTCAACCCGGCCAAAGGTACCATCAGGCAAACCGATATAATCATCCACGACAAAGGGGCGATCGATGTAGAGTACGATTCCACCCAAAAATTGTTCTAGCGTTTTTTGGGCAGCAAACGCGATCGCCAATCCTCCAATTCCCAGGCTGGCTACTAACCCAACGACGTTAATCTGGTGGGTTTGAGCAAAGGCAATAACTGCAACAACAATGACAGAAAAACTGACAAAGAATTTAGCCAGAATCAGAAATTCACTGTTAACTTTTCGTCCACCCTTAAAGGCAATTTCTAATAAATAGGTATCAAAAAATTGGCGAAACAGACGAGACGACAGCCAGCACAGCACAATTGTTAGCGTCAGGCTCAGTGGAATTTCAACCACCGCTTTCCAGGACGATCTGGGAAGTAATAGCACTACGAGTTCGGCTATTGATAACGCGATCGCCCACTGAATCCAGGCTAAACACGGCTCAACAATGTTGTGGTAAATCTCCTTGAAAGTTGCTGTGGTAAAACGATTCCATAGAGTAGAAATCAGAGTTGGTAACAATCGACTGGCCACAACCGTCAGGATGGCGGTTAATCCAATTACCAAGCCAATCTGAATGCCTTCAAACGTGGAATCTGCCAAAACGATATCGACCATTGAATTTATCGCCTCTTGGGGTGGTTTGCCGAGTCATGAGGGCGATTAAGTGGCTGCCATGCTGCTGCAATTCCAATTTTTAAATATCGAGAATCAGCCGTGCCACATTCAAATAAAGCAATACGCCCAATACATCCACGACCGTGGTGATGAACGGAGCCGACATCAAGGCTGGATCTAACCCAAGCGCTTGAAACAAAAACGGCAGAGCCGACCCAGATACAGATGCCAGAATTGAAATGGCAACCAGGCTAACCCCAACGGCGATCGCAACGGCCAGATTTCCCTGGAGAAAATAAGCCCACACCAGGACAACGCTGCCTAACATCAGCCCCAAAAATGCCCCGGCGATCGCTTCTCTTCGGATGACTCGTCCAGCTTTGCCCTTGCGAATCTCGTCGGTATTCAGACCTCGAATCACCACTGTAGAAGACTGGGCACCAACATTGCCCCCTGTGCCAATTAGTAAGGGGATAAAGAAAGCCAGAGCCACCACCTGCTGCAACACATCCTGCTGGCTGCTAATCACAGCCGTTGTTGCAGTGTTGGTAATCAACAGCACAAAGAGCCAGACGACCCGCCGACGGGCAACCGTGAGCAGGTTCGTTTCAAAGTAGCTGTCATCTCCCGACTGCACCCCGCCCAATGTGTAAATATCTTCGGTAGTTTCCTCTTCCAAGATATCAATTACATCGTCAACGGTAATAATGCCCACCAGGCGTTGTTCTGTATCGACGACAGGCACTGCCAAAAAGTCGTACCGCTGAATCATGCGAGCCACTTCTTCCTGGTCTGTACCCGTCTGGACACAGACCACTTCACGGGTCATAATTTCGCCAACGATTTGATCCGGTTGGGCAATCACCAGTGCCCGCAGTGACAAAATACCCGTCAGGTGCCGAGCTTCATCAGTGACATAGAGATAATAAATAGTTTCACTGACATGTGCCAAACTGCGGATTCGCGCCAGTGCTTGAGCGACTGTCCAGGTTTCTTTCAACGAAAGATACTCCGGAGTCATAATTCGTCCGGCTGTACCAGACTCGTACCCCAGCAGCAAAGCGGTAGCGCTTCGTTCTTCCGGGCTGAGTTGTGCCAGTAGACGGGTCACCACTTTAGCAGGCAGTTCGTCAAACAGCCGCGCCCGGTCGTCGGGGGACATCTGATCGACAATATCCAGCACTTCCTGGCGTTTAAGTTCTTCTACAAGCGTTTCCTGGACGGAATAGTCCAGATACTCGTAAACTTCGATCGCCTCGTCTTTAGAGAGCAGGCGAAACGCGATCGCCTGCATGGTTTCTGGTAGACCCTCGATCGCTTCCGCAATATCCGCAGGCTGAACGGGTACCAGCAATGCTTTGGCACCCTGGAGATTGTCTTGCTCTAGCAACATTTGAAGCTGCGATCGCACTAGATCTCGCAATTCTCGCCGCGAGAGATTCTGGAGAGAAGTCGCTGGGTTGTTATCCTCAATGAATGTCAACGCTCTTACATCCAGTCGTCTATAGGTGCTGCCTATAGTCTAGAGGGGACTGGCAATTGGGCAAACCTCTTTCAGTAATTTTCAGCCTAAATATAGAGGCATTCCCCTTTTTGATGCGGCAATGCCTCTACGTACCGCGTCTAGCTGAAATCAGGCATAGACATGGATGGCGATCTCGGCAAAAGCGCTCAGGCAAGTTCAGCCAGTAATACCACAGATACTCCCCGTCTCATAGGCGACACTGGATTTACACGCTCCAAAACTCCACGCTTGGTTTGCCTGATTCAAAGCACTCCACTCCATTCTCCACAAACGCAATCCAGTTAGGTCGCTGCCACGATGCAGGGAGCTTTAGTTAATGCTGAACACATTATTATTAAGTGCAAATACCTTTGTTTCAATTAGTTACTTTGCGATCGCACTGCTAATCTTGTTTCCCTTTCTGCGGGGACAACAGAAAACTTCGCTAGTTTTAGCCACCATTTTGGTCTTCTTCAGTTGCGGGTTGGGGCATGGGGGACATGTGCTGTTGATGGCATTTTCTCAGCCTCCGTACAACGCTTCACCCTTACTCAAAATGCAAGTAGGGTTTGATCTACTCACAGCAGTTGTTGCTGGAACGTATATCGCTCTGCGACCCTACTATACCGTCCTGGTAGATGGGCCACTGCTTTTAACTCAGGCTCAAACCCAACTGACGCAGGTTAATGCAGAACTAGCCACAACCAACGCTAATTTGGAGGCAGCCATTGAAGAACGTACCGCAAAACTGACCCAAGTTAATGAACAGTTAGCCAACGAAATCATTGAGCGCAAGCAGGTAGAAGAAGCACTACGACAGGAACAAGAGTTTATTCAAGTTCTTGTAGAAAATTTTTCTGAAGGTGTGGTGAGCTGTGATGCCAACGGATGTCTGACGTTGTTCAATCGAACAGCGCGGGATTGGCATGGAGCCGATCTGCAAACCATCCCCCCCGAAAAATGGACTGACTTTTATGACCTTTATCGTTTAGATGGAGTCACACCGCTGCCCATCGAAGAAATTCCGCTGGTGCGGGCTTTACAGGGTGAACAGGTTCACGATGCTGGCATGGCTATTGTGGCAAAGGGACAATCCCCGCGTTACCTGCTGGCAAATGCCAACCCACTCCTGGACAGTAACGGCTATCAAGTCGGTGCCGTCGCTGTCATGCACGATATTACTGCCCGAAAACAGGCGGAAGAAGCGTTGCAGCAATCGCAATGGCATCTTAAAGAGAAAGCACGGCAGCAGGAACAAGTGCTGTATGAACTGAAACGGACGCAAGCTCAGGTGGTGCAAAGTGAAAAGATGTCCAGCTTAGGTCATCTGGTAGCTGGGGTGGCACATGAGATCAACAATCCCGTTAATTTCATTTATGGAAACCTTGATTATGTAAGTGAGTACACTCACGATTTGATGCATCTCGTACAACTTTATCAGCAGCACTATCTCACCCCTGTACCTGATATTCAAGCTGCCATTCAGGCGATCGACCTCGATTTCTTGTTGGTCGATTTACCAAAAACGCTATCATCCATCAAGGTTGGAGCAGAGCGCATTCAAAGTATTGTTTTGTCGTTACGCAACTTTTCGCGCATGGACGAAGCAGACATGAAAGCAGTGGATATTCATGAAGGCATCGATAGCACCCTGCTCATTCTGCAAAATCGGTTGAAAGCAAAACCGGATCATCCTGCGATTGAAGTTCAAAAAGACTATGGCAATTTGCCTTTAGTAGAGTGCTACCCAGGGCAACTGAATCAGGTGTTTATGAACGTGATTAATAATGCGATCGACGCTCTAGATGAACACCTGGTTCAATCGTTTGAAGCAGGGAAACCGCTCCAGCCTGCTACTATTAGCATCCAGACAAAAGTACTGAATGCGGAACGAGTCTACATTCGCATCTCAGATAATGGAGCAGGCATTCCTGCCAAGATTCAGCAACACCTGTTTAATCCCTTTTTCACAACCAAGCCCGTTGGCAAGGGAACGGGGTTAGGGCTATCCATCAGTTACCAAATTGTTACAGAAAAGCACGGCGGCTTATTACAGTGCATATCTGAGGGAGGACAGGGAGCTAGCTTTATCATCGAAATTCCCATTCAGCAGCAAGCGATCGCACAGGCGAACTAACCGTACCTCCTGGTGGCAGATTCCGCTCCATGCACACTGATTTGGCTCGATACAATTTACTTAGAGCAAAATCAATCTCTGCCGGGACTGGAAGACGTTAAAGCGTCAGTCTGACAACAGGAGAGCAAGCTAAATGAACCAATTTAGAACTGTGGCACTATTGGGTCTGCTGAGTGCCTTATTCATCACCCTTAGCTACTGGCTGATTGGAGGCCCAACCGGAGCGGTAATTGGCGTGGGTCTGGCAGCGCTAACTAATTTGGGTTCCTGGTATTACTCCGACCGCATTGCGTTGGCGGCCTATCGTGCCCAACCTGTTAGCCGAGCGCAAGCACCGGGATTGTATCGCATGGTGCAGCGATTGAGCGATCGCGCTAACCTGCCCATGCCTGCTATTTATGTGGTGCCAACACCAGCAGCCAACGCTTTTGCCACCGGACGCGATCCTCAACACGCGGCGGTAGCTGTTACACAGGGCATCATCAACTTACTGCCAGACGACGAGTTAGAAGCGGTCATTGCTCACGAGTTGAGCCATGTTTACAACCGGGATACGCTTACTCAAGCGGTAGCAGCCACGATCGCAGGCGCAATTTCTTTTCTGGCACAGATGGCAAGCTATAGCCTTTGGTTTGGCGGCATGTCACAAGATGATGACAGTCCAAATCCACTCGGCATACTGTTGACCGTAACATTAGCCCCGATCGCTGCCACCGTGATTCAGCTTGGGATCTCGCGTACCCGTGAATTTGAGGCCGATGCAGGAGCCGCCCAACTGACGGGTAATCCACGGGCATTGGCTAACGCCTTAAGACGATTAGAACGGAGTGCCCAACAGCTACCCATGCCAGGGAATCCGGCCTTTGAACCGTTGCTGATTACCAATGCACTTCCCAGAAACACGCTCAGCCACTTTTTTTCTACCCATCCTTCTACTGAGGCTCGAATTCAACGCCTATTGAAGTTAGAACAAGAGAGGGTGGGTCTGCGAATGCCAGCTTTCTCTCGGTTGCGATAAGTGCAGAACCAGAGTGCTATCACTAGGACAACGCAGTTTGAGAGATTGTTTCGCAACGCGACGCTAACGGTTCACCTGTAATGTACGCATTGCCAATGTTTAGACTTTTGTAAGGAGAAGCAGTATGAGTTCTGAACCAAACACCCCTGAAACAACGGCTATTGTTGAAGTCAGTTCCCAAACGGATGCCCTGGTAGAAACTGAAATGGCGAACGAATCGGACGAGGTTCGCCGTGAGACGAAGGCGTTAATTGAAGCGATTAGAAAACGCGCGCAGGTTGAGGTTCAAACAGCGGGGGACTATACTCGCGACGCGTATTTGAATGCAGTGCGCCATGCACGGGAATCAATCGAACACAATCAGCTATTTGAGCCAGAACGCATTGATCGATCGGTGCAGTTGCTTCAGCAGGAAGCCGAGAAAAACTGGCACTATGTCCTCAGTGAAATTGAATCGCTAGGCACCCGCTTAGCTGAAGCAGCAAAAGCAGCCTGGGATACGCTGATGAACTCGCCCAATTCTAAATAGCTGTATTCCGGTACAGCCAGAATCAAAAGGCAGGCGATCGCTTGCCTTTTGGTGTGTTTGGCGATCGCCAACAATTGATCTCACGTTGCCGATAATTCTAGGCATAATGGGACAAACAGATCAATGACTCTGGCAGAGAATTGCACCAATCACAACCCATACGCTTCCTGAACCGATGTGGCTAAGCGTCTATACGGATTCCAGAATGGCTGACCCGCAACGGCTAAAGCGATTCGTGGAATAGCGATGGTTATCGGTGTCGGCGCAGAGTCGCTCGGCATTGCCCCCAAACTGGAGAACGAACATCGGAATCCTATCGTTCAGGATTCTCACAATGCTAGATAATAAGAACGTTTTGTAACCGATTACCCTTCAAGCACCCCTGATTCTCAGCCATGCGAACTCACTACTGCGGTCAACTTCGACCTGAACACATCGGCAAGACGGTCACCCTGTTTGGTTGGGTCGATCGCCGTCGAGATCATGGGGGCGTGATTTTTCTAGATTTGCGCGATCGCACCGGCACTGTTCAAATTGTCAGCGATCCCGAACGCACTCCAAAGTCATACAACGCGGCAGAAGCCTTACGCAACGAATATGTGGTGAAGGTAACGGGTCGGGTATCCCATCGTCCCGAGGAGTCGCTAAACTCCAAGCTGCCAACGGGTGAAGTAGAAATCTACGCCGATGAAATTGAGCTATTGAATGCGGTTCGTAAGCAGCTTCCGTTTCAGGTTTCGACCTCTGACACCGAACCGGTGCGGGAAGACTTGCGCCTGAAGTACCGCTACTTAGACCTGCGGCGAGAGCGGATGTCGCGCAACCTTCAGTTACGCCATCAAATTGTGAAATCGATTCGGCGCTATCTCGAAGACGAGCAGGGATTTATTGAAATTGAGACGCCCGTGTTGACGCGCTCAACGCCAGAAGGAGCCAGAGATTATCTGGTACCGAGTCGGGTCAATCCTACTGAGTTTTATGCGCTGCCCCAGTCGCCGCAACTGTTTAAGCAGATGTTGATGGTGTCGGGGTTCGATCGCTACTATCAGATTGCTCGTTGTTTCCGAGACGAAGACTTACGTGCCGATCGCCAGCCCGAATTTACTCAACTCGACATGGAGATGAGCTTCATGTCGCAGGACGAGATTCTGGATCTAAACGAAGGGCTGGTTTGTCACATCTTTAAGACCGTCAAGGGCATTGATTTACCTCGCCCTTTCCCCCGCTTAACCTATGCCGACGCGATGGATCGCTATGGCAGCGACAAGCCCGATACCCGCTTTGGCCTGGAACTGGTTGATGTGTCTGACCTGGTCAAAGACTCCGGATTTAAGGTGTTCTCTGGCGCAGTGACGAGCGGCGGCATCGTTAAAGTGTTGCCACTACCAGAGGCAAACGCACTCATTTCTAACGTTCGGATTAAGCCGGGTGGCGATCTATTTAAAGAGGCCAGCGAGGCCGGAGCCAAGGGACTGGCGTACATCCGGGTGCGGGATGATGGTGAAATCGACACCATCGGCGCAATTAAAGACAACTTATCGGATGAACAGAAGCAGGAGTTGTTAAGACGGACGGGTGCTGAACCAGGGCATCTGCTGCTGTTTGGGGCGGGTGATGTGGCAACGGTCAACAAAACGCTCGATCGCCTCCGGCAAGTGCTGGGACGCGAACTAAAGCTGATTGATGCAACCAGGCTGAATCTGCTCTGGATTACCGACTTTCCCATGTTTGAGTGGAATGCCGATGAAAAGAGGCTGGAAGCGCTGCACCATCCCTTTACAGCACCGTTTCCGGACGATGCCCATGACCTCAAAACGGCTCGCGCTCAAGCTTATGACCTGGTATATAACGGGTTTGAAGTCGGGGGCGGCAGTCTGCGAATTTATCAGCCCGACTTGCAGCAGCAGGTGTTCGAGACGATCGGTTTATCTCCAGAAGAGGCTCAAAATAAGTTTGGCTTTTTGCTGGAAGCGTTCGAGTTTGGCACGCCACCCCACGGCGGCATTGCCTACGGCTTAGACCGACTGGTGATGCTAATGGCGGGCGAAGAGTCAATTCGAGATGCGATCGCCTTCCCCAAAACGCAGCAAGCCCGCTGTCTGTTGACCGATGCGCCCTCCGGGGTCGATGGCAAGCAGTTGAAGGAATTGCAGATTGCGTCAACGTTTAAGCCCAAGGCTTAGGGAAAAGAACACGCGATCGCCTTGAGAACGATGGGCATCAATCGAGCAGGGCGATCGCACCCAGCCACCAATCTTCTAGCTGTGTCCCGGTTGCTGAAATGACCTGAGGGCGCACAATAACAATGCCCACAAGACAACCCGCCAAGAACGCAACGGTGATATTTTTCATGGTAGATGACGAAAATCATCAGTCTTGATCACGTTGCCGCTGGGAATTAGGTTCCTTGAGGTGTCAGGAAAGCATGAGAAACGAGCAATCGCCAGCTTCCAGGTTTAGCAAGCTGGGGCAGAAGTGAGCATACTCTTCCTGCGCTGTCATGGGTCATTCGTCCCTTGTGCAGATTGACCAATGGCAGGTGGATTCCATGCCTGAGCCGACTAGGCTAACGGCAACAAAATTTCAAATTCTGTCCCAAAGTCAGGATGTGATTTCAGATTCAGCTTGCCCCCATGCTTTGCGGTGACAATTTGATAGCTAACCGCCAGGCTTGTTTCTTTCTCGGTTCGGTTCTTCACCGAAAATGAATCCATAATGCGCTGATACTGTTCGGCGGACAACCCAGGGCCATTGTCTGCAATGCGAATTAACACCCACCGCGATGATTCCATCGTGGAATTTTGAGTATCGGTGTTAGGGTCAGCTAATTGTCGCGATCGCACCTGGGTTGTAATCGTAATTTGCGGCTTTGGCTCAGGCTGAAGGTGCCTTCTTCCCGTTCCAGTCGTGCCAAATTCCTGCGCCAGTTTTTGCCGAATCGCTTGATTGATCAGGGCATCGATCGCATTAGTCAAGATGTTCATAAACACCTGATTGAGCTGCCCCGTGAAGCAGGCAACAGGTGGCAGATGCCCGTAGTGTTTCACAACGTCAATGTCGCCCGTCAGGCGGCTTTTAAGCAGCAGCAAAATACTGTCGAGCGATTGATGCAGGTCGGCAGGTTTGGGGTAAACGTCATCGATGTGGCAAAAGTTTTGCAGGCTAGTGACCAGCGTTTTTAACCGATCGGCTCCGGCCTTGATGCTGGCGATCGTTTGGGGCAAGTCTTGCCGCACATAGTCCAGCTCGATCTCCGTTTGCAAGTCCTGAAGTTCTTCCGGAATGGTGGGGAAGCAGACCTCGTAGGCCGATAACAATCCTAAAATCTGTTCGGTGTAAATTGAAACGTGGGTTAAATTACCCCAGATGAAGCTCACCGGGTCAAGAATTTCGTGGGCAACACCATCCACCAACCGCCCTAAACTCGCCATTTTTTCGGATTGAATCATCTGCACTTGAGTTCGTTCGTACCGAACCTGCGTTTCAATTCCGCGAATTTGCCAGTACGCGATGTTCAGTTCATGAACATTAAGCAGCGTATAGGTAGAAGCATCGATTTGCACCACAATTGGCTCGCCCTGATATTCAGGCGATCGCCGCAGTGCTAGCTGTGCCGCCACCCGAATCGGGGTCGATTCTGGCAAGATCAGGCTGTCAGTACGGGTATAGCTCAGCAGAACGGATAAGGGCTGCGTCAACAAAAGATCCAGTCCCTGTGGCCGAATCAGGCATTCCAGGAACCGTTGCCGCGAAATCATGCCTAAGAACTGGTTTTGCTCTAGCACCACCACTCCAGGAACCAGTGGGTATTGCTCAAACAGGCGCATTACCTCTTTTGCCAGATAGCAAGACTCCACCTGGAACTGATACTGCGACAGTTCGTTCAGAGGTGAGTCTAAGTGAAGTCCCTGATTGCTGGCTTCAAACAGGCAGGGCTTTGACAATCCCGGTCTAGAGCGTTTGGTTGAGGTCATGAAGTTTTCAGGTCTTTATGATGACCCAGTGACATCACAATGAAAGCATAATCGTTTCTAGGGTGCCCACTAACTCCTGTTTGGCAGCTAAGGGGGCTGATGCAATTGCGGTGATTGCGTCCGCCGATGCACCATGATGTATAGTAGACTGTCGATCTAAGTTATCTAGTGTTGAGCAATGTCTCTGCTAGAGCCGTTTCGAGAAGCCTATCGCAACCTGGATTTGCTGCCGTTGCTTGACCCACAGGAGTTGGGAAAGTTTCGGGTGGAGTATGGCGCGGATGTGCTGGCCGAGCTGGAGCAGTTGGTGGAAGACGATGACTCGCGGGACGGCAAGATTATTTTTGCGGGACATCGTGGCTGCGGCAAATCGACCCTACTGGCTGAATTTGGGCGGCAGTGCGACGAACGGGGCTACTTTGTCGTGTTTTTTTCGATCGCCGACACGATTGAAATGTCGGATGTGAATCACATCAATATTTTGTTTGCGATCGCCCTCAACATGATGGTTGAAGCGGAAAAACGGCAGGTTAATATTTCAACGTCGGTTAAAGAATCGCTATACAAATGGTTTGCAACTCGCACTCGCATTGAAACTGAAGCAACAAGCGCTGAAGCCGGAGCGGGTTTCGATCTTTTCAAGTTTATTAGCGGTAAACTCAAAACAGAAGCAACGATTCGAAATGAAATCAAGCATGAGTTTGAACGCAATATTTCAGATTTAGTCGGGCGGCTGAATGAAATTGCAGCGTTAGTTGAAGCGGCGACTCAAAAACAAGTATTGGTCATTATTGACGACCTGGATAAGCTCGATTTGGGGTTGGTACGTCAAATTTATCAAGACCACATTAAAGCGCTGTTTCAGCCCGGTTTTCGAGTGGTGTTTACCATTCCAGTGTCGTCGTTACGGGAAGGGTCGCTGCGAGCCATTATTGTGTCGGCTGCCGACGACCAGATTGTAGAAATGCCCGTAGCCAAGCTATTTGACAAAGGCGAACGACGAAAACCACATCCCGTCTCTCGGCCTGAAATGAGAGAAACGCTGTGCCATATTCTGCATAAACGCATTCCAAATGGTGTGATTGAGCCGGATATTGCCGAACAAATTGTTTTTTACAGCGGTGGCGTTTTGCGTGAGCTAATTCGAATTGCTAATATTTGCTGCCGCATTTGTTTGCGATCGATTCGTCGCCATCCCGATCGCACCGATATTATTATTAACCAGGCCGTTTTAATAGAAGCAATTAAAGATATTCGGCTTGATTTTGAAACGCCATTAGGCAAGGCAGATTACCAAATTTTGCAGGCCACATATGACACATTTAAACCCGACGATCCAAAAGATCAAACGTTTTTAGATCTGCTGCATGGACTTCACATTTTGGAATATCGCAATGATGAAGTTTGGTACGATACCCACCCGATTGTGACCGATTTGCTCAAACGAAAAGGGTTGGTCAATGATACATGATGACCCAGACGAACGGGACGAGGCTAACACGAAAGCGTATGAAGAATTGCTCGTCTCGGTTGAAGCCAGCGAGGGCAAGTTAAGCCTGCTGATTGCCGTGTCAGACAATACAGAATTGCGGGAGCAAATCATCAAACGCTACGAGGCGGATTTATCGCCTCAATGCCGTCCCTACCGAATTACTTTGCCGCGCCGAGAACCCAGCTTGCGGTTGGCGATCGCCCAAACGGTTCAGGCTGACGATTATTTGCGCCAGGGCGGCAATGCTGTTTTAACCGTCACAGGAGCGGAGAAGCTGTACTTCTTCAAGCTAAATGAGGAGCGATCGGAGCAGGAAATTTTCTTTGGCTACTTGCAGTGGACGCGGGAAGGGTTGCGAGAATTTCCGTTTCCAGTCGTGCTTTGGGTAACCCATCCCATTCTGGATCAGCTCAGCTACCGCGCCCCCGATTTTTGGAGCTGGCGCAACGGTGTGTTTCGGTTTGTGTCGCAGCAGCACGGCATAATGCCCCGTCCCAGGTTGGCGTTTCTAGCATCGTCTGCCTCGCCTCAGTTGGCTATTCCTAATTCTGATGATGCGCCTCGATTGTTGCCCATTCCCCACGGCTTAGATTCATCGCAGTTCAACGACGACTATTCCGGTTCGATCGCAGACCTGCAATCGTTAATTCAATCGCTGGAACAACAGGGAACGAAAATACGGCTATTAGGCTCGATGTATGCCCGTTTGGGGTTG
The DNA here is from genome assembly GCF_015207605.1 of Oculatella sp. LEGE 06141. GTDB lineage: Bacteria > Cyanobacteriota > Cyanobacteriia > Elainellales > Elainellaceae > Oculatella. The sequence goes on along the minus strand of NZ_JADEWO010000002.1, from coordinate 190,464 downwards.
GCCTACATGGAGAGACTAGAGCAGGGAAACGCCCAAGACTATCAGCAAGAGCATGATGCGGCGATCGAGGCATTTACCAGAGCCGCTAACATTCAGCGAGAACTGCGGTTGGAGGCTGATTTGGCCGAGAGTTTGAACTGTCTGGCAGGGCTTTACTATAGCCAGGGGCGCTATGGCAAAGCAGAACCGCTCTATTTGCAAGTGATTGAGCTAAACAAACGAGTGCTGGACGCAAACGACCCTGATGCGGCAACCAGCCTCGAAAACTTAGCCAGACTGTATGACTCGCTGGGGCACTATGCCGAGGCAGAAACGTTTTATCTCCAGGCGCTGGAACTGAAAAAGCGTCTTTTAGGGGCAGATCACCCCGAAGTAGCGGCGATCTTAAATAACCTGGCGTTTGTTTACAAATCTCAGGGGCGCTATGGCGAAGCAGAACTGCTGTACTTAGAAGCGATTGAAATTAACAACCGTTCCTCCGATGAGGAACTGGCGGACGTGGTCATTATTTTGAATAATTTAGCAATGGTTTACACCGCCCAGGGTCGCTATAACGAAGCCGAAGCGCTATACGAGCAGGCGTTGGAATTGAGCGTTCCGGTGCTGGGCGCTGGCCATCTTTACACGCTGCTAGTGCGCGAAAACCTGGAGAGTCTACATTCTGAAACGCGATAATGCTGCTCTGTGAGGCTGTCTTCGTCGTTACACTATGTTATTAGTTCGGTTTGTAGATTCGGTTTGTAAACAAGTTGAAACGGATGACAGCGACCCCCTCTTTCGTTCCTGTTGCCATGACGATCGCCGGATCGGATAGCGGTGGCGGAGCCGGAATTCAGGCTGACTTGAGAACCTTTGCCTTTCATCAGGTTCACGGTACCAGTGCCCTGACCTGCATCACAGCACAAAACACCGTAGGTGTGGCAAGGGTGGATGCGTTGCCTGTAGAGTCTGTGACGGCTCAAATCACTGCTGTCGTAGACGACATTGGTGTGCAGTCTGTTAAAACGGGGATGCTGCTGAATCAAGACATTATTTCTGCCGTTGCGGAGCAGGCAAAAGCGCTGAATTTACCCAATTTAGTCGTTGATCCAGTGATGGTATCGAGAACGGGTGCCCAACTCATTGACGATGCCGCGATCGCCACCTTGCGAACAGCACTAATTCCCCTGGCGACGGTGCTAACCCCCAACCGCTATGAGGCACAAATTCTCAGCGGGTTAGATATCCATACGCTAGAGGATATGCAGGCGGCAGCAACCGCCATTTTTGCACTGGGGTCAAGGGCGGTGCTGGTGAAAGGCGGCGGCATGACCGGAGACCTGCGTGGGGTAGACGTGTGGTTTGACGGCGATCGCCTCGAAACCTTGAAGACCGATACAGTTCAAACCAACGACACCCACGGAACAGGCTGTACATTATCGGCAGCGATCGCCGCCAATTTAGCGCTGGGTCATGAGCCTGCGGCGGCTGTCCACTTTGCGAAAGAGTACGTTACCACGGCGCTCCGTTATGCCCTTCGCATTGGTCAGGGTCAAGGGCCAGTGGGGCACTATTTTCCGCTGCTTCAGTAAGCAGCACCTCATGTCGCTCACAGCTCGGAGGTTTCAACCGATGACCAGGTGGCATCCAAGAACCGTTCCCGTTCGGCTCGGGCGATCGCCTCATGGGCAGCATCCACGGCATCTGGATTAACCGACACTGCCGTTGCTCCCCATTGCACCATTCGTTCGATCGTCTCAGGATACTGGCTGGGAATTTGACCGCAAACCGAGCAGGGAATTCCCTGTTCATTGGCCGTTTGAATGAGCTGCTGGATGGCACGCATCACGGCGGGATGGCGCTGGTCAAACGCAGACGCAATTTGATATTGGTCGCGATCGATCGCCAGTAATAAATGAGTCAAATCGTTGGTGCCAATGGCAATGCCCTGCACACCTGCCTTAACATAATCAGGCAACAGAAACAAAACCGAGGGCACTTCTGCCATAATCCAAAGCTGAAACTCTGGGATTTGAGCCAACCCCGCTTGCATCACCCGCCGACGGCAGAAGCTAAATTCTTCAACGGTTCGCACAAACGGCAGAATCAGGTGCAGGTTGGTATACCCTGATTGCTGCACTTGCCGCAGGGCAGCCAATTCAATCTCAAACAAAGCAGGATTGACCACATAGCTAAACGTGCCGTGAAGACCCAGCATGGGATTGGTTTCCGGCTCAACATTGCTGCCCTTTAGCAAGCGAAACTCGTGCGATCGCAAGTCCAACGAGCGATAGTACACCGGACGCGGAGCAAATGCGTCTACAAACTGGATAATTTGACTGGCAATGCGATCAATCAGCCGTGGTGCGTCTGCCAGCCACAAACTGGGATGCTTTTGCTCCAGTGCCGTCAGCATCATCAACTCAGCCCGCAACAACCCAATGCCATCGACAGGAAGCTGGGCGGCCTGCGAGATCCCGTTGGGTTGGCTGAGGTTAATCAGCAGTTGCATCGTACGCGATCGCGCCTGCGGCGGCTCAGCTAAAGCGGGGTCAAATAGCGGAGCTTTGGGAGCGGCAGATCGAGTTCGGCTGGCATGAGCTTCCTGCTGCACCATCGTCGCTAGCGCAGCTTCATTCTCCAGGCGATAAACCAAGCCGCGATCGCCATTGACAAAAACCAGGTCTCCACTGTGCAGCAATCGGGTTGCGTTTGCCACCCCAACCACAGCCGGAATACCCATTTCACGAGCCACGATCGCACCATGACAGGTCATTCCCCCTTGCTCGGTGACAATGCCAGCCACCCGCTCGATCCACACCAACCAGTCGGGTGTAATGTTTGCCGCCACCAGAATAATCCGATCGGGCGGTGGCAGCGTCAACTGCTCTGGATCGGTAACGACCCAGGCGCTAGAAACCATTTGCCCAGTGGATGCCGCTAACCCGTTTAACACGACTGGCGCTGATAGGTTGGATGAGGTGGCAGGCTCAGCAAACGCTAGAGGGGGGTCTGCCTCCGTTACGGCGATCGCCGTCGCGCTCGTAAAGGTAGGCTGTCGATTCTGCGGTTGAGGATTCACCTGAGTCACATAAATCATCGGCTCCGCTGAAAGGTCTGGGCGGCAGAGTAGCCATTCCAGCCGCAGATCGTGCCCCATTTCAGCCCGAATGGGTTGGGTTAGTTGCACAAGCTGCTGAATTTGCGCCGGGGTGAGGGCATATTGCTCTTGCTGATGGGCGGAGATGATGTACGTCTGTAAACACGAGTAGGTTTGAACCAGCAGCGCTGATGTTTCTGGCAGGGCAGAAGGGGCACAGAGTTCTAAATAGTAAGCATAGGTTTTGCTGCCTAAATGCTGAGCCTTCATTTGCCCTGAGGCGAGATCAACGATATGGCGATCGGGCAGGCTTTCCCCCCAAACCAGGGCGTGCCCCAAGCCCCAAACAGAACGGATTTCAGCCTGAGTAGCCAGTGTCTGCAAATCTCCGGCGGCGATCGCCGACCACAACGGTTGAACGACAACCGCTAGCTTGACCTGCTGAAGCTGCAACCCCGATCGCTGCCAATATATTAAACTTTTGGCTCGAAACAGTTGTGCCCAGACCTGCTTCAACCCTGAAGCGATCGCCTCGCGGCTTACCCAACCCACCTGCGCCTCCAGCAAGCCCCCGGTGCGGTAACTCAATGTTGGATCAACACCCGACTGTAACGCCAGAGAGGGACGAAACATCAAAGCTGGTGCTTGCCATGCAGCGACAGCCGTTTCAATCTGATCCAGCCACGATTCCGGCAGCTCGCTAGCGCGAATGGTCTGCTGAATGCGTTGTGCGATCGCCTGCAATTGCCGTGGCTGGTTCACATCCAAATGGAGCGATGAATTGGGCAAGTCGGCAAATAGAGGTTCCAGCCAGTTCATTTGCTCCAAAAACTCTCGCAGCAGGTTGGCCGAAATCACTAGACCAGGAACCACAGGGCATCCCCGCTGAGCCAACAGACTGAGGTAAAATGCCTTGTCTCCTACCACGCTGCGATCGGTCGGCTGAATTCGGTCAAACTGATAGAAATTATCCACAAGCGTCAAGCGCAATACGGTGAGGCAATGCCTTTAGCAAACGATTTAGAGCGATCGCCCTTCAGCCTTCTTTCTAACTCTAACTAATCTAAATAGGAGGATTGATAAAGGCTGAGGGAATTAGCGCGATAAACAATTGGGGAATTAGAGACCGTTGAAGAAGCCTAATCTGCCATCCGTTACAGGTACGATGAAGCCTTGAAGTAACCTCTTAAAACAGGAAGGTGAAGGGAGAAGCGGGACAGTTTCTTTGCTGTTCAGGCATCCTTTACTATCCCAGAGCAAGCCAAAAGAGGAGAATGCTTTACTTTAAAGAATCTCATATATTTCGAGCGGCAAGCCATCTGGATCTTGGAAGAATGTAAATCGTTTTCCGGTCAGTTCATCAACCCTGACCGCTTCTAGCACAACCCCCTCGGCGCTAAGGCTGGCGCAGGCTTCATCTAAATTGCTCACCGAAAAAGCTAAATGCCTCAGGCCACAGGCTTCTGGACGGCTGGGGCGATCGGGCGGGTTGGGAAACGAAAACAGTTCAATTTGATCTCGTCCGCCTACGTTCAGGTCGAGCTTATAGGAATTTCGCGCCGCTCTAAAGGTTTCTTGAATAATTGAAAACCCCAAAACATTCACGTAGAAATGCTTCGATTTTTCGTAATTAGAACAAATGATCGCAACGTGATGAATGCCCTGGGTTTTCATTAGCAAAACATTTCTAAGAAGATACCTGAGAAGGATTCAACAGTCTACATTAGTCTCCTAACTTCCCAATTTTAAGGACTTCCAAACCTGCAAACTCCCCCCTTTTGGGGAATTTAGGGAGCGATTCGAGTTGGGCTTAGCACTCCTCCAGACAGCCTCCAGTAACAACCCGAACATTGGCACAACACCACTTACCAGGCTGTTTAGCCTCTGTTTTTATGGCAAACGGATGGCTACAGCCGGGTAGACTGCTTCAGAATGCAACCACAACCAGTGCGATTCGGCAATTAATGAGTGCCATGAGACGGGCAGGGAGGTGCAGAGATAGAGCGATCGAGCCACCCTGTTGCCTGTTGCAGCCTTGCCACTGCTTCTTCCGGCTGGTCGTTGAGTAAGTACAGCAGCGCTGTAGCGGCCTGTTCGCTGGCGCGTGCCTTGCGGTTTGACTTAAGCCGATGCCAATCACCAGGGGCGATCGCCAGTCGTTCTGCTAGAGCTTGTGCTAATTCTAACGTGCTGAACTCTGCCAGGCGGCTTGTACCTGGAGTAGACAGAGTTTCAGAAACCATAGGTTTAACGTGGATGGAGTCGGGCATATTAGTCTGGTATGGAGCGGAGTCCTTATTCTTACTCTACTACGGCGCAGCATGAAGCCTTCTCAAGATCCCCCCGATTCCTCTAAGCATCCACCAGAGTTTGATCAGACGCTGCACGAGGTTGAGCGATCGCTGCAAACTCTTAAAACCCGCTATGCCCAGGTACAAGCCGACCAGCAGCAGCAGCAAGAGTTGCAGCAGCGGCTGTCTCAGGCGCAACGCCAGTATCGCCAAACTCGATCCAAATCGCTGCAAGCGGAGTTAAAGCAGATTAAACAACAGCTTGATGATTTAGAAATAGCGCTAGAAAGCCAGCTTGTCTCGTGGAGCGGCCTGAAAGAAGTGTTCTGGTTGGCGGTTCGATTTGGCGGAATTGGAGTCGTACTCGGCTGGATTCTAAAATCTCTAGCGGGATAAGCAAAGAAAGCTAAACCGGCAACTTGCGCCCAGTTAAGGCACTCACCGCATTCAGCACCCCATTCAACGCTACAGGTTTGGTTAGATACGTTTGAAAGCCAGCCAGTAATGCCCGATCGCGATCTTCTGTTCGAGTAAGACCAGAGATGGCGATCGCTGGCGTTTGCCTATTGCGCTGAGCATCCAACCGTTTGATTTGACGCATCAGGGCGCAGCCATCCTCATCTGGCATCATGATGTTGCTGATCACCAGGTCGGGATCACGCTGCTGGAACAGTGCGATCGCTTCACTAACACAACCTGCTTTGATGACATCAGCACCGTTTTCTTCCAACAAGAAAGCAAAAAGATCTCTAGTATCGGCATCATCATCAACAACGAGAAGCTTTAAGCCAGACAGGGGACATTCAGGCATAAAGGTGAAGATCAGGTATGAATCTGGGGTTCAAAGCCATCTCTCAATCGAGGCTCGACGAGTACCTGACGTAGGCGGTAGTGAAGGTACCAGGAGCCGAACAACAGGTGATGCAGCGAATATCAAACAGCGTGAACTATCAAACAGTGTGAAATGTAGAGTTTTATAGAATTTCCTCTTACGAAACATACCCCGGAATTAGCCAGGATATCTGTCCGATGCCGCACATAAGCTAGTTGCTGATAGAACAATAGCCCTGTATCCAGGCCGTCAGTGATGCGATCGCCACCCCTCAATCTAAGTCTTCAAGATCCGTTCAAATTCCTGCTTAATCACCCGGTAACACTCACAAGAAGTTGTTTTCAGGTGGTCACAGTCTAGAATTGTGATTCTGCCACGCGTGTATTGAATCATTCCCGATTGCTGTAGCGCACCTGCGGCCACAGTGACACTAGACCGACGAATGCCAATCATTTCAGCGATAAACTCCTGGGTGAGGTAAAACTCGTTGGCTTGAATGCCATCCCGAATCGTTAGCAACCATCGGGCAAGGCGTTGCTCGATCGTGTGGAGTCGATTGCAAACGGCTCCTTGAGCAATTTGAACAAATAACGCCTGAATGTAGAGTAAGAGCCGCTTTCGCAAGGTTTCACTGCGATTAATTTCTGCTTTCAGCACCTCTGCACTCATCCTCATCCCAGTTCCGGCCAGTTGCACAATGGCTTGATAGCTAGTGATGCCATCTCCAACTATCTCAGGCGCACCCACTACTCCTTCTCTGCCAACGATACCGACTTCCACAGTCGCTCCGTTTTCCATCACAGACACCAATGAAATGATCGCCCCGATTGGAAAGTAAACATACTCAATGCGATCGCCCGGTTGATACAGAATTTTTCGGGCTGGAAAAGATACCATCTCTAAATAGGGGGCAAGCCGCTGATACTCTTCGGTTGGTAGGGCGGCAAGCAGTTGATTGTCCAGTTGATTGTCCAATGGTTTAGGAGAATAAATCGGCATAATGTCATCCGGCTTCTAGCTTTGAAGGCAGCAAGCGAACAAGAAACAGGATGAGATGCTGAAAAACGAAGCGTGCCTATACAAAGACAACACGCCGACAACCCATTGGGTTGCGTGACAGCTAGCCGAGCATAATTATTGGTCGATACTTCTGTCCGTACGATGCCGTACACTAAATCTCACATCTATGCACTTTGCTCAATATCTCGGTGACAAATGAGCATGAGTGTTAGCAAATCTCCTGAAACTGCCATTGAAAGCGATTTCAGCGGCTATGTTTAAGTAAGGGGGGTCGTTTACTTTTTCCTGCCCCTCATGCTGTAACCTTAATTGCTGATCTTTCCATGACCATCCACCGAATTGCAGACCTTCTACGAACTGGACAGCCCGATCAATCTATCAACATCCAGGGCTGGATTCGGACAAAGCGAGAACTGAAGGAATTCACCTTTGCCGAGGTGAACGATGGTTCGTCTCTAGCAAGTTTGCAAGTGGTAATCAACCAGGACGTGCCCAATTATGCAGAGGTGGTTCGCAAACTAAATACAGGCGCTTCGGTTGAGGTGTCGGGTGTGCTGGTGCCCTCTTTAGGGAAAGGGCAGCGGATTGAGCTAAAAGCAGACGCGATCGCTGTCCACGGTGAAGCCGATCCAGAAACCTATCCGTTGCAGAAAAAGCGTCATTCTTTTGAGTTCTTGCGAACGATTGGGCATTTGCGATCGCGCACCAACACCCTGGGAGCTGTCTTTCGGGTACGCAATGCGTGTGCCCATGCGGTGCATCAGTTTTTTCAGCAGCGCGGGTTCCTCTGGGTTCACACACCTCTTATTACAGCAAGCGACTGTGAAGGAGCCGGAGAACTGTTTACCATCACCAGCCTGAACCTTAAGGATCTGCCGCGCACCGAGAACCAGGAAATTGATTTTAGCCAGGACTTTTTTGGTAAACGGGCTTACCTCACCGTGAGCGGTCAGCTTGAAGCAGAAATTATGGCAACGGCGTTTACCAATGTCTACACATTTGGCCCTACCTTCCGCGCCGAAAACTCGAATACCTCTCGCCACTTAGCAGAATTCTGGATGATTGAACCAGAGATGGCGTTTTGCGCTCTGGATGGCAACATGACGCTGGCGGAAGAGTTTCTCAAATTCGTGTTCAAAGCGGTGCTGGAAACCTGCCCCGAAGACATGGAATTTTTCAACCAGCGGATCGATAACAGCGTGTTGGAAACGGCTAATCATATTATCGACAGCGAGTTTGAGCGGATTACTTATACAGAGGCGATCGCACTATTGGAAAAAGCCGATCGCACGTTTGAGTTTCCCGTATCCTGGGGGCTTGATTTGCAGTCAGAACATGAACGGTATCTGGCGGAAGAGTTGTTTAAAAAGCCGTTAATAGTAACCGACTATCCAACCGAAATCAAAGCCTTTTATATGCGTCTCAACGATGACGAAAAGACCGTTCGGGCAATGGATATCCTGGTGCCCAAAATTGGTGAGATTGTCGGCGGCTCGCAACGGGAAGAACGGCTGGATGTGCTAGAACGACGGATTAAGGCTGCCGGGATGCCGATTGAGGAGTTGTGGTGGTATCTTGACCTGCGACGGTATGGAACCGTACCCCATTCCGGCTTTGGTCTGGGTTTCGAGCGGCTGATTCAGTTTATGACGGGAATGACGAACATCCGAGATGTGATTCCATTCCCCCGGTTTCCTCAAAGCGCTGAGTTTTAGCCGTTAGCGTCCTCATCCTCTATTAGAGGATATTTGAAACAAGCAAGCGGCTCTTGCCTGCCCATAAAGCACAGACGGGACGGTTAAAAATACCGTCCCGTCTATGATGTGGCGACATAACGATCGCTACAGAGAAGCAACGCTTCCAACAAATTACATCAAACCGATTTGAGATAGGATGCCCTGACCTGTCACATACTCAGTCACCAGACCGATCGCAAACCCCAGCATTGCTAGACGGCCATTCCAGGTTTCGGCGAAATTGGTAAAGCCAAACTTTGCGTCTTGATTATCCATGACTCAGAAAATCTCCAAAAAGGCAATAATCTCTTAATAAAAGTTAACCCATCCAGAGCTAATTCGCAACACTTCTATCCAATGATTTTCGATGCAATGCATTGAATGACAGCTCAATTCGCACCCATCCTTGGATGAGATGCAGTGGGTGGGTGCGATCGCGTCAGTTATTCTCCTGCCGACTCCGGTTCTGGGGTGGCTTCTGGTGACGAACTGGGCGAATTTGCCTCAGAGCCAGGAGATGTTGCAGGCGTTGAGGCATCTCCTGCGGTTGGCGATGGACTGGGAGATGCTGTTGGAGTGGCTGGTGCAGGCGATTCGGGAACCTCAGCCTGCTTCCATTCATCGGTAGGCCGACGGACGGCACTGTTGAAATCGGTTGAAACGAGCCGCACCTCCAGTTCTTCCGAGGCTTCGGTGGGCGGATCGACCTGGGCATACATAAAACTGCGGTTGAAGTCGTAGCCGCCCAGCACCAGACGATGCGTTTCGTTGTTCTGTAGCGTAACTGAAATAGTAGCTAGCGGTTCGTTTAGCCCAAACTCTGCCTGGTCGCTAGCAGCAACGGTAATGGGTTGAGCGCTCCGTCCGGTAACCAACAGATTGAGTAAATAGGCCACAGAGGCATCGGCGGCGGGTGCAGCATCGGGTTCTAGCATTTGCCACTGCCCTTCGCTGTTGCGCTCAAATTGAAGCGATCGCGTCTGGGTTTCTACCGTTAACGCTTGAACATCGGCTTCTGTAAAGTTAAAGATCGGTGTCTGGTCAGCGTTGGCCGTGGCGGTCTGCTGAGATGTACCTTCGTTTTGGGTAACGTAAACAACTCCACCCAGCACCAGCGCTGTGACGAGCAAAATCATCGTGACGGGTTTAAGTTTCATTCTTCAGCGTCCTCAGCGTCGTTTCCACCAAACAGCGATCGCCACAACTAGCGCCAGCAAGGGTAAGATAGCCAGCGACCCCAGGGTTACTAATGTGCGTTGCTGCCCCGACATCACAATGCGGCGGCTCGTCATTTCTGCCGGACGAATTGAGAGTAACTGGTCATCTTGCTGGCTTAACCAGCTAATCGCATTCAGAAACACGTCGCCGTTTAGCTGTTGGTCGAACAGGCCGTCTGTAATAAAAGCAGAGTTCCCGATCGCTACAAGACGAGCTTCCGGCTGGCTGGCTTCTGAATCGTTGGCAGGTTCCTCGTCGAGTGCGTCGGCATCGGCAGTCGTATCAGGACTGGGAGAAGGCGATGCCGTTGCGGTGGGACTGGGACTCGGTGATGCCGTTGCGGTGGGACTGGGACTCGGTGATGCAGCCGCATTAGGACTGGGCGATGCGGTGGCATTCGGGCTAAGGCTGGGGGAAGGACTGGGAGACGACGCCGCTTCCGGTTCGTCTACATTACGGGTAAAGGCAGCGGCCAGGGTAAAAGAACCTTCTGGGTCAACGCTGGGGTCAAACTGGAGCTGTCCATCCTCTGCAATGCGTTGTGCCTGGGTGCGATCGCTCGTAATCAACAAGGAATCGGCACTCACACTGGACTTGGGTTCAATTCCAATCGGACGGGCAACTGGATAAAGCGAGATGCCATTACCAAAATCTTCGGTGATGGGATGCTGTCCGTATTGGTTAATGATAGTGACACCGACCCCTAGCCCGGCAGCTTGCCCTGCTGGGTCAACAATGAGGCGATCGCCAAATTGAATGCCCCACGGCTCCAGAATTGAATCCAGACCCGGATCGGTTTGCGGATCGATCAGCAGCATCAGGCCACTTTTGCGTTCCAGGTACTCACCCAGGGCGTTTACCTCTGGCTCCAGCAGTTCCCGCTGTGGCCCTGCAACCACGACTACATCGGCATCTGCCGGAATCTGCGGACTGGCCGCAAGGTTGAGTGGTTCAGCCGTAAAGCCTTCCTCTTCAAGCTGAGCAACGGCCTGGGTTAAGCCGCGTTGCCCGCCTTCTAGCGGTCGTTCGCCATGCCCTTGCAGGAAGTAGACTTTCGCCGTGCGATCGCTACTGACTTGCGCCAAGGCATTTGTTAATCGTCGCTCGGAGAGCCGCTCTTCTGGGGTCAGCGTTTGGACAAACTGGCGGGTGTCGCCAATTTCTAAATAGACTTCCCCAAGGGTTTGCACGTTGAAACGCTGCGCCAATCCTGGTTGCGCTTGAGGATTGACGTATTCGTAGCTGAACTGACTACCTTGCTGGCGATAGTTTTGTAAAAGCTGCTGATCTTGCGGGTTTGGCGTTTCGGCAAAAATCCACACTTTGACAGGCTGCGCCAAGGCTTGCACGGTTTCTACAGACTGAGGTGCCAGTGTAAATATTTGGTTCTCCGTCAGGTCGAGCCGCACCGGATAGCGGACGGCTAGAACGTTAATCAACCCCAAAATGGCGATCGCCGACAGGGTGGCAATGACGGCATTGGTGCCTACCTGGGTAGACCGACGACCAAAGAATCCACCTTTGGGGCTGCTGTCGAGCAGCAGCCAGAGGACAATCACACCAATTCCAGCAATCAACAGGCCGATGGGTAAAGCGCTCCAACTGCCTGATACCAGACCAGCGGTTGCTCCCATAATCACCAGCACCGGGCCAAGCCAGAACAGAAACTTCAGATACTTCCAGTTGATTGCCTTTGCTTTCATGAGGACATTTAAAAATAGGGGATATTGAGGCGCAACGAGGTAGAGAGTGAAGGGAATCCTACCTTGCTATGCAGCATTAGGACTGTTGAAATCTCAGAGCTTCAATCGACTGAGCGGTGAGGAACAGCCCCAGCACAATGTAGCTGACGAACACGATGATACTGCCGGAGTCGAGAATACCCTGGATCAAATTGGTGTAGTGTCTGAGCAATGAGAGGTGCCCCAGCGCATCACCAAAGGAGCCGCCAATGCTTTGGGCGATCGGGTCAATAATCCACAGCAGCAAAATGAGTCCAAAGGTAAGAAATGCCGCCAGTATCGTTTTGTCGGTCAGGGACGAGACAAACATCCCCAGAGACAAAATGGCGGCGGCCAGCAGAATTAATCCTAAGTGGCCGAGCAGCATGACCGTAGGCGACACGGGCGGATCGGAAGCGCTGAGGGCGATCGCTTCGTACACCATAATCGGCAGAATCAGGGTAATGAAGAAGGTGACAACGCCCAACAACTTGCCTAGAGCCACGGCCCAATTGGTCACTGGAGACGTGGCTAACAGTTCCAACGTGCCGCGTTTTCGCTCTTCGGCATATAGCCCCATTGATAGGATGGGCAGCACAAACAGAGACAGTGAGCCAATTACACCCAGAAAAATACTTAAAAACTGATAGGCCACATCAATAGGCGGCTGGGTGATGCCAAGCTGATCGCGCACCGCAACCTGGGCAATGAGTCCATCGGGTCCCAGCAAAATGGCGGTAAAAAAGAAGCCCCCCAACAGCCAGAAAATTCCGGCAATTAGGTAAGCGAAGGGTGAGGCAAAGTAGCTTTGCAGCTCTCTGCGGTAGATTGCAATGACATTGCCAATGATGACACCCATTTATGCTGCTTCTCCTCCAGATGGTTCAGTCGTCTTCAGCGAATTGGCATTGTCTGGCAAATCGCTGGATTCCACCGCTTTTTCTTCGGTGGTGAGTTTTAAGAAAACGTCTTCTAAACTGACGCGAGTACGGCGCATTTCCCACAAACTTAAGCCTGCACCCACCACGGTTGCTGCAATGTCTCGCCCCGGGTCAACGCCCGGAGCCGACTCAATTTGAATGATGTAATGGTGGTTCGTCGAATCGGGAAGCGGCGCGGTTTGAACAGTTTCAACCCCAGGCAAATTTTGCAGTGGCGATCGCACCACCTCGAATGACCCATCTACCTCCAGCTCATAGCCTGACTTTCCGGCAAGTTGGGCAGTCAGTTCAGCGGGCGTGTTAGTGGCAACGACCTTGCCCTGGTTAATAATGGCGATGCGGCTACAGGTCATCGTCACTTCGGGCAAGATGTGGGTAGACAGAATGATGGTGTGGTCGCCAGCCAGACTCTTAATCAGGTTGCGAACCTCAATAATTTGACGAGGGTCAAGTCCGACAGTTGGCTCGTCTAAAATAATGGCCGGAGGGTCGTGAACGATCGCCTGCGCGATGCCCACCCGCTGGCGAAACCCTTTCGACAATTTGCGAATCAGGACGTTTTGCTTTTCCAGCAGGTTGCAGCGCTTGAGGGCAGATTGAATCCGGTTGGCGCGATCGCCCGCCGGAACACCTTTAATGCGAGCCACAAAATAGAGAAATCCTTCTACGGTCATGTCGGGATAGAGGGGCGGCGTTTCTGGCAAATAGCCAATGTGTTTGCGAACCGCCATCGACTGCTCATGCACATCAAATCCGGCGATGCGGGCTGTGCCGCTGGTGGCAGGGAGATACCCTGACAAAATCCGCATGGTGGTGGTTTTTCCGGCTCCGTTTGGCCCCAGAAACCCTAAAATTTCTCCTGGTTCTACGGCAAAGCTCACATCCTGAATGGCAGGAATCGCGCCGTAGAGTTTGCTTAACTGTTCAACTTCTATCATTCGACCTCCAACCCGATGCCATGCTAACCACCCTCGACTGCACTGTTTGCAGTTCTAACCAACATTACGCCATCTGCCTATCGTGGACTTCAAGGGTGAATTGTAGCCAAAATGACAGCTAACTGTGTGTCGGCAGTATGGAGCTACAGTGAACTCAACTCAATTTTCAACAGTAGAAGATAAATCGCATATCCGACCACCGTTGATAAATCTATTGCTGAATTCGGTTCACAAATGCCTGCATCCGCTCAAAATGGGCTCCTTTCCAATAAAGCTGATGGCAGGTTTGGCAGCGGTGAAACTCATCATAATACTGTCTGGTTTTAGGCGGGAGCCGATCGCAAACGACTGCTTTATCAACGGCTTCTAACAGGCCATTGCATCGCAAACAGCGCTGGAAGGGAGCAATTTTTTCTAACCCATCAAACCGATGCAAAACCTCGATCAACTGTTCCCACGGGTCGGTGCTGCGGAGGCAATAGCCGTGGGTGACAAGGCTGCGTTTGAGCAAGCCGCGATCGCGCGTCAGTAAGATTCGCTGCTGCTCATGGGCACATTGCGCTAACGCCTCATCTGCAAAGTCATTGCGGTACGCCGTATCAAATCCCAGCAAACGCAAGTGAGTTGCGAGTTTACCCAGGTGAATGTCGAGAACAAAGCGGAGATGGGGGAGCGGTTGGGGGCGAACGCGGCTGGTCGTGCCAATATCGATCGATTGAAAGGTGGGATAGACGCTGAAGCGATCGCCATCGTGAACCAGATACGAAAAATCAACGGTCTCACCATGCCTCAAAATTAAATCAACTTCGGGGTGCGGTACGCCTAATGCTTCGATCATGTCCTTAGTAGAAGCCGATTCCTTGAAGCTGTGCTGGAATGGGAGACCCCGGCGATCGGGCGGCAGAAAGTCATTGAGCTGGGCATAAAAGCGAAACTGCGCCTGAAACATACTGCGTTCTCTTCCATTCACCTGGAGATGCCGTTGGTTATCACCATACTGTTTTCAAGGATCGCTGTTGGGGCAACATCTCATCCAGCAGATGAACGAGACGCTCATTCTGCATTAAGGTGAAACTAAGTCGAGACAGGAGGGAGTCTTATGGTTAAGACTGCATCAACGATGTTGCCGTTGGGCACTCAAGCCCCAGAGTTTCAATTGCCTGATGTCGTATCAGGTGCCACGATTTCTCTATCTACCTTTGCCAATCAACAGGCTCTGCTGGTGATATTCATGTGTCAGCACTGCCCGTTTGTGAAGCACGTTCAAGCAGAACTGGCAAAGATTGGGCACGATTACCAGAACAAAGGTCTTGGTATGGTTGCCATCAGTGCCAATGACGTGACGAAGCATCCGTCTGATTCGCCCGATCATCTCAAGGCAATGGCAGACGAGGTCGGTTTTACGTTTCCAGTCTGCTACGACGAAAGTCAGGAAACGGCAAAGATCTACACGGCAGCTTGCACGCCCGACTTCTTTTTATTTGATGGCGATCGCCACCTCGTTTACCGGGGACAACTCGACGATAGCCGTCCCGGCAATGACAAACCCGTAAACGGGCGCGACCTGCGAGCCGCGATCGAGGCTGCGTTAGCCCATCAGCCGATTGATGCCAACCAAAAACCCAGCATTGGCTGCAATATTAAATGGAAAGCGGGGAACGAGCCAGCGTACTTTGGCACGGCAGCAACCAGTTAATTCACTGTAGTAGCGGTGCAGGACTGGGATCGCGATTCTGCTTCAGGCGATTCAATCCGAGGCGCACATGCTAAACAGGCTACGGGGATGTTGAAGTCATTCAGCATCCCTTTAATGTTTACGGTATGATCAGCCGCGTTGATTTTGGGTAGGTCGTTTGGTTGACTGGTATACCTGTTCCCTAGTCCTGTGACCATTTTACAACTGACTCAATATAGCGTCCTGGCGCTCAGCTATCTGGGGCTTGGTTTGGGCTACTTGCCAGGATTGCGAATGAATCGTGCCACGATCGCTCTGGTTGGCTCTGCCTTTTTAATTGCGCTTGGTGTGGTCGATTTAACAACCGCCTGGGAAGCAATCGACCCAACCACAATTGTGTTTTTGCTAAGCATGATGGTGGTGAACGCTAACCTGTCGTATTCCGGTTTTTTTCAGGTGGCGATCGCGTCTCTGATTCGTCTAACGCGCAGCCCACTGGGAATTATCACCGCTTTAACGTTTGGTTGTGGGCTTCTTTCAGCCTTTTTCCTCAACGATACGGTTGTCCTCATCTTTACGCCGCTAACCTTGAGCTTGACGCAGGCGCTAGGGCTGAACCCTATTCCCTACTTGCTGGCGATCGCCGGAGCCACCAACATTGGCTCGGTTGCAACTCTGAGCGGCAATCCGCAAAACATTTTAATTGGCTCGTTTTCGGGCATTGGTTATCTAGAGTTTTTTCGGGTCTTAGCACCCGTGGCGGGCATCGGGCTGGTGCTACAAATTGGGCTGTTGTGTTGGTTGTACCCAGAGGTGCGATCGCTCAAACCGCAACCCAGTTGCCCATTCATCGCGCCTCGTGTCTACAAACCGCTGTTTGTTAAAACCTTGATCCTTACCGTCGGTTTGTTGTTAGCTTTTGTGATGGGCTTGCCCCTGGCTGAATCGGCTTTTGTCGCTGCTGCATTGCTGTTAGTCACCCGTCGGATCAAACCACAACGGGTGTTGCGCGAGGTGGACTGGAACCTGTTGGTCATGTTTTCCGGGTTGTTTATTCTGACCCGCTGCACCCAGGAGTTGAACCTGCTCAATGGTTTGGTGGGCTGGGTGAACCACTCGTTGGGCTTACTTAGCGTCACAGTCATTTTGTCTAACGTCATCTCCAACGTTCCGGCGGTACTGGTGCTGCAACCGCTCATTGCACGTGACGATACGCAAGCGTGGCTAATTTTGGCCGCCAGTTCCACCCTGGCAGGTAACTTAACGCTGTTTGGTTCCGTTGCCAATCTGATCATGGCGGAAGCGTCTGCCAAGTTGGGGCACCCCTTAACGTTTTGGGATCACCTGCGGTTTGGCTTGCCGTTGACTCTGGCAACCCTGGCCTTGCTTTACGGTTGGGTGGGGCTGTAGCGATCGCCCCCTGAATGCGATCGCTACACAGTGCCTTACATGATTCCTTACAGCACCACCTCAGAGGCCAGGGCTGTCACCTTGTGCAAAATTTCATCGGGACGGATAGGTTTAGTTAAACAAGCATCTGCCCCGGCGATCGAACAAATAGAACACTGTTCAATGTCGTCGGTTTCATCTGTTTCAACCAGGGCAACCAGCTTCAAGTCGATCGTCGCCGGATTGTGCCGCAGGTGATGAATAATGTCTTCGCTATTTTCGGTAGACTGCATTGCCACAATCACCACGATTGGCTGCAATATTTCGATCTGGCTAACCGCCGTTGACCCTTCCAGCATCCAAATAACGTGGTAACCCGCCGCCGTTAGCATGTCGCAAATAACATTAGCGCTTTCATCATGGCTCTCAATTAAAACCACCCGTTTAAAGGGATGAGCCGGAATAGGAAACAGTTCATTTTCGGAAAGGGGGGCGATCGCATTACGCTGCTGACTGGGTAAGCGCACTGTAAAAACAGAGCCAACTCCAACCGTCGAAGTAACATCAATCCAGCCGTGGTGCAAATCCACCAACTGCTGAGTAATTGACAACCCCAGGCCAACGCCTTCATATTCTCGATGGTACGACGGATCAAGCTGCTGAAACTTCTGAAATAGCAACGGGCGCTGGTGGTCTGGAATACCGATGCCTGTATCTTTCACCTGAAAAACGGCCAGGTTGTCATCGGCTAAGAGACGCAGCGTTACTCGACCGCCTTCCGGTGTAAACTTCACCGCATTACTGAGCAGGTTAAACAAAATTTGCTGTACCCGGGTTGGATCGGCAACAAAACTGTCTTTCGACGGGCTAATTTGCAGATCCAGCGTCAACTCTACGCCCTTTTCGCGGGCGCTGTCTTTCATGGCTCGCAAGGTTTGGTGCCCCAGACGAGACAGCGAAAACTCACGGGGTTTTAGCACCGTTCGCCCTGCCTCTAGCTGTGATAGGTCGAGGATGTCGTTGATGATTGCCAGTAACCGCTCGCCGTTGTCGTGAATGGTTTGCAGATAGCCGCGCTGCCGTGTACTCAATTCGCCAATCGACCAGCGCATTAGCGTTGCTGACATGCCAATGATGTACGTAAGCGGTGTTCGCAATTCGTGGCTCACGGCGGCCAAGAACTCACTCTTTGCCTGGTTAGCGGCTTGTGCCGCGAGCATAGCGTCGTGCAGTTCCTCGGTGCGTTCAACCACCTGATGCTCTAAGGTTTGATTCTGTTGCTTGACCTGTGTATAGCGTTGAGATTCGGTAGGCTCGGCAGATACAGGTTCAGACGGCGTGACAGACAGAGCGGCAATTAAGTGAAGGGTGAATTCACTTTGCAGTTTGGCATCGTTAGGACGAAGAATGGCCTGCGATTGCTTCAGCGTTTTTTGCAAGGCTGATTTGGGGCTACACAAGCCAGACAGGTGGCTTAAAAAGGTAGCGATCGCCCCCGGTTCAAAGGTCAACCCCACACGGCAAACGGAATTTGCCCATTCAGTTGAGGATGAAGGCTCAGAGTGAAGCAGCGTACTTCCCACTAGAAGAGCGCTAAACGATTCAGAAATCAGCAGCGTAAATCGTTCTAAATTAAGAGGACGTGGGACGTTTGTGGCGGCTAATGTCTCTTCAGTCACGAGCAGAAGAGTATGCTCTCCCTGTTGAGCCATCTGCACCAATAACTCTCGTAGT
This sequence comes from Oculatella sp. LEGE 06141, assembly GCF_015207605.1. Classification (GTDB taxonomy): domain Bacteria; phylum Cyanobacteriota; class Cyanobacteriia; order Elainellales; family Elainellaceae; genus Oculatella. Next base: position 171,890 of record NZ_JADEWO010000002.1, on the reverse strand, counting down.
CGTTCGAACGTAGATAGCGGCAGCGGCTGATCGAGAGTAAAAGCTGCAAAAGTAGGCATCTCAAGTAGCAGATATGCTGCGAAGTAGCTGGCAAAGAAGAAAGATGGGGTAGCATTATGTCCATTTTTCCACAGGGCAAGGGAAACGTTTCTAAACCCATTTGGAAGAATTGCTGGAGTTAAGGCTCAACCCTGCGGCAGAAAACGGGCTGATGCAAACCTGTCTGGGTCGTTCGTCAATTATGCTATCCTGCCAATCTGCTGAGCTTGGCAGACCCGACAAACGTTTGAGGAACCGCCCATGCATCGTTTAGCTGCCACTCCCGGAGGCTGGAACCCTGACGCAGAGGGGGTTGTCTTTGTTGAACAACGCCCCGCCCCTATTGTTTTGTTGACGGCTGCTGATACGGATATTCAAGTACTGGCAAAGGCGGTTTCCAGTTTACCAGAAGGCTTTCCAGCGTTACGAGTGACCAACCTGCTCCATCTTCAGCAACAGTTAACAATTGATACTTACGCTGAAGAGGTACTGGAACAGGCACAAGTGATTATTGTGCGGCTGTTGGGCGGGCGGGCGTACTGGTCGTATGGGCTAGAAGTAGTCAAGCAGGTGGCTCACGATCGCAACATTGCCCTGTTTGTGCTGCCGGGCGACGATCGCCCCGATCCAGATTTGAGCAGTCATTCCACTGTATCGCTGGCGATGGGCGATCGCCTTTGGCGTTACTTCACCGAAGGCGGCATCGACAACACGGTTAATGCCCTCAAATTTGTTGCAGATTGTTTCCTGGGGCAGGCTTACCAGCCGCAACCTCCCCAATCGGTTCCTCGAATGGGATACTATCCCTGGGTCAACCCCTGGGTCAGCCAAGATGAAGCAGCGACAGTTTCAGCCAACGCCTCTTCTGCCAAAATCGGTCTTTTGTTCTATCGAGCGCACTACCTGGCGGGTAATACGGCTCCTATTGATGCGTTGTGTCGGGCGATCGCCACACGACAATTCCAGCCTGTGCCAGTGTTTGTATCATCCTTGCGGGATGCGGAGGTTCAAGCCGATCTATTGGCGTATTTCTGCCCCAAAGACGATCAACCAATTCGGGCGTTGCTAAACACGACCAGCTTTTCCCTGGCTCGACTAGAAGCAGAAGCACCTCATTTAGACCTGTGGAAAGCATTGGATATTCCCGTACTTCAAGTCATTTTGAGTGGCGGCACGCTCGAGCAGTGGACGACGCAAACGCGAGGGCTATCCCCGCGAGACATTGCCATGAATGTGGCCTTACCGGAGGTAGACGGACGCATTATTAGCCGTGCGGTGTCGTTCAAAACAGTACAAGCGAGCCATCCTGCCCTCGAAACAGATGTGGTGGGCTACGAAGCCGTAGACGATCGCATTCAGTTTGTGGCAGATCTGGCTGCAAATTGGGTTCGGCTGGGACAAACGCCTGCATCCGAGCGGCGCATTGCCTTAATTCTGGCAAACTATCCCACTCGCGACGGTCGCCTTGCCAACGGAGTTGGGTTAGATACACCTGCAAGCTGTGTCGAAATTCTGAAAGCGCTGCGGCAGGCGGGATACACGGTCGAGAACATTCCAGAGTCAGGTGAAGAGTTAATTCGATGGCTGACCCAGGGCATCACCAACGACCCTGAAGGCCAATCTTTGCGTCGGGTGCATCAATCGCTGTCCTTAGAGGAGTATCAGCACTACTTTGCCACGGTGCCACCTGCCGTCCAGCAGGCCATGGGCGATCGCTGGGGTCTACCCGATGCAAATGGGCGATTGGCTACTGATTCCATGCCAATTGCGGGCATTCAGCTTGGCAACGTTTTTGTGGGCATTCAACCCGCCCGAGGCTATGACCTTGATCCAACCCTTAACTATCACGCTCCCGACCTGGAGCCAACCCATCACTACCTCGCTTACTATTACTGGTTGCGGCAGCACTTTGCCGTACAGGCGATCGTCCATGTGGGCAAACATGGCAACCTGGAATGGCTTCCGGGCAAAGGGGTTGCTCTGTCAGATGCGTGCTACCCCGAAGTGGCATTTGGCGCGTTGCCCCATCTCTATCCGTTTATTGTTAACGATCCGGGTGAAGGCGCTCAGGCAAAGCGACGAGCGCAAGCGGTCATTGTGGATCATTTAACGCCGCCCATGACCCGCGCCGAACTCTACGGCTCTCTCCAACAGCTAGAAAACCTGATTGATGAATACTATGAAGCGGTCAGCCTTGATCCAACCCGGCTGGTTATGATTCGCGAGCGGATTCAAACCTTGCTCAATCAAACCCAGTTGCATCAGGATTTAGGGCTTCAGCCGGATCAGTTAATGCGGCAAGATGATACCGTTCTAAATTCAATTGATGGCTATCTTTGTGAACTCAAAGAAGCGCAGATTCGCGACGGATTGCACATTTTCGGGTGCTGTCCGGCAGGGCGGCAGTTGCGTGACCTGGCTGTGGCGATCGCCCGTCACCCCGGACTGGGACGGCTGGGACTGACTCGGGCGATCGCTCAAGCCTGGGGCTGGGAATTTGACCCACTGACGGCCAATCCAACTGAACCGTTTAATGATCCTTCCTGTCGCACCGTTGGAGACGCGATCGAACAGATAGAAGAAGAAGCGGCTCGTTTGGTTGATGCCATCATTCACGCATCGCCTGTTGAGGTAGATGATGCACCTCTGCGGGCTGAACTGGCCTGGGTGCGCGATCGTCTCCTGCCTGCCCTGGCACAAACGCACCAGGAAACAACGCACCTGTTACAGGGCCTGGATGGGCGGTATGTGCCTAGCGCCCCGGCGGGTGCGCCTACGCGGGGTCGTCCGGACGTGCTGCCCACAGGACGCAATTTTTACTCGGTCGATATTCGCGCAATTCCAACTGAAAGCGCCTGGGATGTGGGGCGCAAAGCAGCGGAGGCGTTAGTGGAACGTTATACCCAGGAAAATGGCGATTATCCTAAAACGCTGGGAGTCTCCATCTGGGGCACCTCTACCATGCGAACCGGGGGAGATGATTTAGCGGAGGCGTTGGCGTTGCTTGGCGTTCGACCCGTGTGGGATGGAGCCTCTCGGCGGGTGGTCGATTTTGAAATCATGTCGCTCTCTGTTCTCGGTCGTCCTCGTGTCGATGTAACGCTACGAATTTCAGGATTCTTTCGGGATGCCTTTCCAAATTTGATTGACTTGTTCCATCAAGCGGTTACGGGGGTTGCCGCTCTGGATGAACCGGAAGATCAAAATCCCCTGGCAGCTCAAGTCCAACGCGATGTCCAAACCTGGCAAACGGCTGGATTATCCCCGGAACAGGCTCAGGCGCGATCGCACTACCGCATCTTTGGCTCTAAGCCAGGAGCCTACGGTGCTGGATTGCAGGGCATAATAGATGCCCAAAACTGGACAGATGATCATGATCTGGCACAGGCTTACATCAACTGGAGCAGCTATGCCTACACCGGGCAGGGAGATGGGCAAACGGCTCCAGAGGCGTTCGAAAAACGGTTGAGCCAGATGCAAATCGTGTTGCATAACCAGGACAATCGCGAACATGATTTGTTGGATTCAGACGACTATTACCAGTTTCAGGGGGGGTTAACCGCTGCGGTGCGATCGCTCACCGGACAAAATCCCCAAACCTACTTTGGCGACCACTCCCTGCCCGAACACCCCAAAATTCGGCACCTGCAAGACGAAATTGCCCGCGTCTATCGCTCTCGCGTCGTTAACCCAAAGTGGATTGCGGGTGCCATGCGGCACGGGTACAAAGGCGCGTTTGAGATGGCAGCTACTGTCGATTATCTCTTCGCCTACGACGCTACCGCTCGCTGTGTTGAAGACCACATGTATCAGGGGATTACAGAAGCCTATGTCTTTGATCCAGCGGTGCAGGCATTCGTGCAGCAAAACAACCCCTGGGCACTGCGTGACATGGCAGAACGCCTCCTGGAAGCGCACCAACGCGGACTATGGCAGCAGGTTAAACCCACGACTCTAGATCAATTACAGGCGATCGCCCTTGAAGCGGAAGCCACCATCGAATCAAACGTTCACCCTGGTATCCTGCCATCTCAGTAATACGGGTTTGACCCCGTTGCAATCTCTCCTGTATTTCAGCAAGGAACTCAACCGTCACAAAACGTTTGCCAGATGTTCCTGAACAGGGTATTACTCCCAACTAATTGTCGAAGTTGCAATCAATTGAAGAACCTCGCGGTTTTTACGGTTGACTATAAAGAGATACTGCAACAACCTGGCAAATATAGCGTAGAAAAATCAACAATCGATTGGACAACAGTGAAAATAAGGATAATTTGTATTCAATCTGATATGGCAAGCTACACCAAGAAATAGTAAAGAACAAAACCAGGCAAGGAACCGCTTTTTTAGATCAACCCATCTTGTAACAAACTTTAAACGGCTTTATTAGAAACTTTGTAATTGCACTCTGCTTTTTTCCGGAACGTTTATATCTTCCATTGCGGTTTTGCGCTATGAAAACACTTAGCAGTTCAGTGCCTTAGTTAAATTAGTCACATTGCAGACAAAGACGACTCGGGTTAGCGATCGCTCGGCTCTTCCCGGAGCAGCGAATGGGTCAAAAGGTGGCGTTACCAACCCTTAGAGCGTCTGACTGTACCGCCGTTTAGATCACTTTTCGATCAGAAAGCGATCGTATAGGTCTCCAGCGAGTCGTTCAACCCCAACTCATTTATTCACCCTGGTATCAAAGCAAGTATTCTTTGAAACATTGTCCCATTTATTACTAACAATTAGCCTGTACTTAGATTGTCTTAAAATCACATTGGTTAGTCAGTAAGACTGCGGGTATTTTGTGAACAAATGCTGATTTAAAGCCACCGTAAAGGCATATTCAAACTCCTCATAGAGACTTTACGGAGGGCAATTCCGAAAACCTCGAAAATAATGTTATGGTCGATTTGTTGGCTACCCAGAAGTACTAGATTTGCAGCAAGCGATTGATTTTTAAGGCTTGTGCAGTTTACTAAAGGCTTAAATCTCAGCTCACTTCAGTTCAGCTAATTAGCGGATTTAATTCAAGTTGCGGGAATGCTAACTTAGGCATCAAGTGATTAAGAATAGAAGTAACTCTTTGAGACATCTTCTATTCGACCTTGCATAAGTTTAAGGATGCTTAGTAAGGGTTTCCTGATCTGAGCTTAAAATCAACCTCTTATTGCAGCACAGTAGGTGTTGTCTTACCAGATGAAATCCAGCTCTTTAAAGTATCAATCTGTTAATTCTGAAGTCGGTGTTTACGATTGCGAAATCCACCTCAAATTTAGACTAATCGAAGAAAAGCAAGCCTTTCGCGATCGCGATCAGCTTTTAGAACTATTGCTTGATGCCTTCGCCTGTGGTGCGGATGAATACCTTGAACATATTCAAGTGGAAGTGGAAGCTCAGGAAGTTTCCGAGATGCAAGCATCTCCTCAAATGCGCCGCCAGCTCATTCGCTTGCGGAACTCCAGCAGCGATCTCACCTGAGTGTGGCTTCATAGCAACCCTTTACGTGTCGTTCTGCAACCCAATATCAGGCGATCGTGCCATCGCCAGATAATCTGCTTTCTGTTTTTTCCGTTCCGGTACGCCTAGAAAAACCTGCTGTACATTGCATCAGACATCCATCAGGCAGAAAATTTAGTCACAGGTGTTGACATACTTTGCAGCATTCGCTACCTTAGATAAGGTCAACGGAACAGACAAGGTCGAATGAAACACGCCCCCATCGTCTAGAGGCCTAGGACACCTCCCTTTCACGGAGGCGACGGGGATTCGAATTCCCCTGGGGGTATATCACAGTAGAGCGCTTGCATTGCAGGCGCTCTACTGCTTTAAACGGCTCTTTCTGGACAGGGTGTCGCATCAGGCAACCCTAAAAGATGCCTAAATCATCTGTTGGCAGGTGTGGCGTTTTATCATTGCCTATAAGAGCAGCACGTCTATGCCCATCATGATGCCCAAGTTTGCTGATTCTATTGCCTGGAAACAAGCCGAACTGCTAATGCAGCCTGCTTTCATTCGAGTGATCGATAACATTCGCAAGCAGCTAGAGCGATCGCCCTGGAAGGGTGAGTATCGCACGATTCAAACCTGGCCGGAGGGAACACCAGACGAGGTGCAGGGGAACGTGGCTAACCTCCAGCAACAGCTTACGAGCGCTACACCCGAAGAAGCGGCAAAGCTTGAACAAGAGCTGGCTCAACTACCTCAGCCGTATCAAAGATATGAGCTGTGTCTGGAACAACAGGGGCTTCAAGCCACCATCGACTTGTGGGAACTGTGCTATCAAATCTGTTTTCGCAATTATGATGCATCCACCAGCGCTACACTTAACCACCTCGTTGAAATTGATACCGCTTTGATCGATGAGACAGGGGATGTCGATTGGCAACGCCTCGACCACAAAACGAAGCAGTTGGTAGAAGGGGTGTTTGCTCATTTACCAACCATAACCGCAGAGTAACGCGGCATTCTGTAGAGTGCTGATGGATACTTCAACGAACGACTATTTCAACCAAAGTTATCAAACCAGAAATTGAGTTTTAGCCCAAATGACTCAAACATTACGAGACACGCAACAAGCCTGCGGAGCGCATTTCTCCGCTGCCTCACTGGATGAGCCAACGGCGTCTGCCCCAATTAGTTTTGGCAACGATGAAGCGGCTCTCCGTGCTGCCAAAGAAACAGTGGCGTTGTGCGATCGCACACACTGGGGGCGGATTCAGGTAAAAGGAGCCGACCGTATTCGCTTTTTACACAACCAGACAACCAATAACTTTACCCGTCTACAGCCCGGGCAGGGGTGCGACACCGTTTTTGTCACATCAACTGGACGAACCATCGATTTAGTGAGCGCTTATATTCTGGAAGATTCAGTACTGCTGTTTACATCGCCGGGGTACAGCAAACGCCTCCTGGAATGGATGGATCGGTTTATTTTCTTTGCTGACCAGGTTGAGCTGTCTGATCTGACCGATCAAACTGCCGCATTCAGCTTGGTTGGCCCTTCCAGTCGGGCTTTACTTGAGCAACTGGGAGCAGGGGATGGTTTGGCGAACTCGTCTAGCCATGTCTTGACCCACCTGGATGGTATTGAGGTTCGCATTGCGGTAGGCAGTGGACTGGCGATCGCTGGCTACACTCTGATGACCGACATGCACCATGCGGCAGATCTATGGCAGCGTCTTTTTACAGCCGGAGCAACTCCATTGGGAGAAACAGCGTGGGAGCAGCTTCGGATTCGGCAGGGTCGCCCTCGTCCAGAACATGAACTGACCGAGGACTTTAATCCGCTAGAAGCAGGACTGTGGCAAACCATTGCCTTAGATAAAGGATGCTACATCGGGCAAGAAACGATCGCTCGGCTGCATACGTATCGTGGCGTAAAACAACAGCTTTTTGGCGTTGAGTTAAGCAAGCCCGCTGAAGTCGGCAGCCTCGTCACAGCCGGAGACGAGAAAATTGGGAAGTTGACCAGTTGCATCCAGACAGAGCAAGGCAGTATTGGGCTTGCTTATATTCGCTCAAAAGCCGCTCAACCCGGTCTTGCTGTGCAAGTTGCTGGAGAACCAGGAGAACTGGTTGAACTGCCATTTGTAACGCACACGTATCCGTCGGCTTAAGCCAACGACAACGCTTCAAACGTTTAAGTTCTATTGACGCAAACTACAACGGAATTGAACCATCTGCTGCTGAGGTAATACCTAAGCCCCCCAACCAAGACAGACAGCGAGTAGTCTTGTTACTAACTGTCTTTGTCTCAAGTGCAGGATTGGTTTGACCAGTCCTGCATTTTGCCTTCTTTCTGCTTCACAAAGGCAAGGCAATGGTCAAGAAGCGACAAGGCAGGTGGGTAAGGCCATTAGAAATAAACGCTGTTGCTTGTAGTCTACAACCCTGGCACTCCGAGCGATCGCCTTGTCTGGCTATAACTAACGTTGCAAACTTTCCGTCTGGAAAGAGAGCACATACCATTGAAGTTAATTTAACTGGGCTAAATTCTGATAGAAAACGCTTAGTTTATCCCACTCTACATGTATTGCAATCGTAATTGATTGCGTTGAGCGAACCATTGCAAGGAATTTCTATGAAACTGAAAAATTTACACCCTAAAGCATTAAGTCTGGTCATTGTAACCACTCTTATTTCTACAAGCACGCTCCTATCCTTACTTCCTACTGGTGCGAACGCGCAAGAAGGACGACAAATCCTGCAAGAAGAGGGCAGACTGGAACCGGCTCAAAGCGAATATACGTTTGAGGGTCGTGAAGGTCAAACCGTGACCATTACAATGACCAGTGAGGACTTCGATACGGTTTTGTCGCTCATAGGGCCTAACGACGAAGAAATTGCCTATAACGATGACTATGGACGCACGTTGAATTCGACGATTGTCACCACTCTACCTGCCAACGGCACCTATAAGGTGATGGCTCGTTCTTTCTCGGGTGCTGGAGGTGCTTACACTGTGGCTGTCCGCCCTGCAACGCGCTACGAGCAAGCTTATAGCCGCGCGCTTCAGCAGCTTCAAGATGGCAACACAGCAGGTGCGATCGCAGCCTACACCGAAGCCATCCAGGTTGATCCCAACCAGCCGATCGCCTATTTGGAGCGAGCAGAAGCCCGATATAGTGAAGCGTACTTATCGTTGATCAATGAGGGCGAAGAGATGAGCGAGGAGATACTCACTCTGACCGCAGAGCAGCTCGACCCAATCCTTGCTGACTATCGCAAGGCGGCGGAGCTTTACGAACAGTCTGGTGAAGCGGATACAGCGCAATCCATCCGCGAGCAAATCACCTATTTGCAAACGCCACAGTAACCTCATCTCACTGCCCAATTTCGTTCATCTAGCGATCCTATTTGAGTGATTCAGTTTGGCGGCTGCAAATCCCCCGTTTTCTTGAGGAAGCGGGGGATTTTACGTTCATCGATCGCTAACTGCTACAGGGATGGAATCGCGCTGCTGTTCGTTAGCGCATTCAATGTGCGAGACTAAGCATCGTCTAGCCTGGAAAAGTGGGACGAACGGAGAGTAAAAAGGTATGCAGCAATCCTCAGCGCCAACAGACTCGTCCTTCGATCGCTCAACAGATGTAGTCGTAATTGGTAGCGGTATCGGCGGACTGAGCTGTGCTGCTCTCTTGGCTCGCTATGGTTTTAAGGTCACTGTTTGTGAAAGCCATACCATTCCGGGGGGCGCAGCTCATGCCTTTAAGCATCAGGGGTTTACGTTTGATTCTGGTCCCTCACTTTACTCAGGACTATCGTATAGCCCCTCTCCTAATCCTCTGCGGCAAGTGCTAGATGCGATCGGTGAAGACCTACCGTGGGCAACCTACAATACCTGGGGTTGCTGGCTGCCAGAAGGCCATTTCAATACTTCTGTTGGAGCAGATCAGTTCTGCGATGTGTTGCAACAGCTTCGCGGAGAATCAGCCATGGCCGAATGGCGTGAATTACAGCGTGTGATGGAACCCTACGCCCAAGCGGCGATCGCCATTCCCCCCTCGGCTCTGCGGTTTGATTTGGGCGCAGTCCTTACGGCTGGACGATTTACTCCATCTTTGATCAGGCACTTTGGCCGTGTAATCAAACTGGCAGGGCCATTTTCACGCCTGATGGATGGTGTTGTGCAAGATGCGTTTCTCCGTAACTGGCTGGATTTGCTGTGTTTTCTGCTGTCAGGGTTGCCCGCCAGTGGCACTAGCGCGGCTGAAATGGCATTTATGTTTGCCGATTGGTATCAACCGGGCGTGGTGCTAGATTATCCCATTGGTGGTAGTGGTGCGCTGGTTGATGCGATCGTTCGAGGTTTAAAGAAACACGGCGGCAAGCTAATGTTGGGAGCGCATGTGGAGCAAGTGCTGGTTGCCAATAAAAGAGCGATCGGTGTGCGGTTGCATAATGGGCAAGAGATTCGCGCCCGTCATGCGGTAATCTCGAACGCGTCACTTTGGGACACGCTAAAACTATTGCCAAAAGGCTCAGTGCCAGACCAGTTTGTCGAAAAACGGCAAGCGACACCCGAATGCCATAGCTTTATGCACCTGCACCTCGGAATTGACGCACAGGAGATTCCAGCGGATCTCGCCTGTCACCATATCGTGGTAAACGACTGGAACCAAGGCGTAACGGCTCCTCAAAATGTCATCCTCGTTTCTATTCCATCGTTGCTTGATCCGTCGTTAGCCCCTGCGGGGAAACACGCGATTCATGTCTACACACCGGGCAATGAACCCTACGAGCTATGGCAGGGGTTCGATCGCCGAAGTGATGCCTACATGCAGCAGAAGCAGGCGCGTTCAGAGGTGATGTGGCAAGCATTAGAACGCATCATCCCAAACGTTCGATCGCGCTGTGAAGTCACCCTCGTTGGCACTCCCCTCACCCACGAACGCTTTTTACGCTGTCATCGAGGCTCCTACGGGCCTGCAATTCGGGCTGGGGAAGGGCTATTTCCAAGCCCTCGGACACCGTTATCTGGATTGCTATGCTGCGGTGATTCTACCTTTCCCGGCATCGGCCTGCCTGCTGTCGCCGCAAGCGGCATGGTTACCGCAAACACGCTGGCCCCGTTACACGCTCATCTCACCCTGTTGAAAGAGCTAGACTGTTCGTAAAACTTTGTAAACCTCTACAGATGGTCGGTAGATAGCAATATGCAAAATCTTCTCGCTATGTTGAAAAGGGCGCGAGAGAAATTGAACCATTTGCAAATCGTTTGAGGAGAATCGCCATGAGTCAAGTCTTATTTCATTTAGCCTTTCCGGTGGCTGACATTGCTCAGGCCAAGTCATTTTATGCGGATGGACTGGGTTGTGATATCGGCAGAGAAAACGCCAGTTCGGTCATCATGAATTTGTATGGACATCAAATTGTGGCCCATCTGAGCAAAGAACCCCTGACTCCACAACGCGGAATTTATCCCAGGCATTTTGGCCTGGTATTCACCGATGAAGCAGACTGGGAGGCGTTGTTGCAGCGATCGCAACAAAAAGGACTTCAGTTCTATCAATCTCCTAAGCATCGCTTTGCCGGTTCTCCGCTGGAACACCGTACGTTCTTCCTGGAAGACCCGTTTCACAACTTGCTAGAGTTTAAGTTCTACGCTAACTCGGCTGCAATTTTTGGGGAAGCAGAGTTTGCTCAGGTGGGCGAGACGGCCTGAGCGGTTCCGACAAAGCAGTCACAACAGCCTTCCAGCAGTTGGCATTGCTAACCATCCACGAGTGAAGCGGCACCTGCACGATAATTTCCTGACCTACGGGCATCCGAGAACTGTGCGCTGGGAAAATCATCAAATCCATTGGTGTCCAAATGGATGTGAAGTTGATTTGCTCCAACATGGAGACATCTCGGTTTAAATCGTTGAGGAAAGCACTGCCACACCGCATCTGGTTGCAACCGACGTTAAACCGAAAATACGCCAGCCAGGTGCCCTGATGTGGAGAAGAGATCGTGATAAATCGCTGGACGCGATCGATTCCACCCAACCGCTGGACGTAATAGCGGCTCACGAGTCCTCCCATACTGAAACCAACCAGATCAATGGGTTGCTCGGCAGCAAAGGTGCGATCGACATACTCGGCAATCTGGCCTGCCATTTCATCAATGCCAATAGCCCCATCGTTGGGGAATAAATCCAGGTGATAAACGGGCCAGCCTAATGCCTTCAGGTGCAACGACATATTGCAGAAGATGGCGTTTGTATCGTCTATGCCATGAATCAGCAGAACCGGATTGCGGGAAGCAGCGCTCATACAGATTGATCGTGTGGAATACCTCTAGCGTAGATCGGAGCGATCGCGCTTTTGGCCTACGATAGGCCACCTTTCCAAATGTCTAAATACACCAGGAGGCAAGCTATAGCTTGCCTCTGCATTGAAGTGCAACCGTTATGCTCTAGTTTAGGAGTTGCTAACCACTAGAACTTCCCCTTTCAACATCCGCTGTGCAGCATCCAACAGCGCTTCTTCCAGATAAGGCTTGGTGAAATATCCTTTTGCTCCTAGCTGAATTGCCATTTGACGGTGCCGATCGGCTCCTCTAGACGTCAACATGGCAATCGGTAAATGGCCGAGATGAGGATCTTTTTGAATGCGCGAAAGCAGCTCCAAACCATCCATACGAGGCATTTCAATGTCACAGAAGACTAAATCACACGGTAAGCCAGACCGGAGTTTTTCCCATGCCTCTTGTCCATCGCGGGCTTGCTCTACACGATAGCCCACCTTGTTAAAGGTCATTGACAACAGCTCACGCACCGTAATGGAGTCATCAACGATCAATACCGTTGGCTCAGATTTAGTGGGTGGTGCTTCTACAGGGATCTGATCGTCGCCTTTCTCCCAGAGAGAACTGCCTGCTTCTCGACGAATCCGACCCATCGACAGGTCGATCAGTTCAAGCACGTCGGCGATCGGCATAATTCGGCCATCCCCCAGCACCGTAGCACCTGCAACTCCAATTGGTTTCGGTACTGGCCCTTCTAACTGCTTGATTACAATTTCTTGCTCTCCCAACACCTGATCGATTTGGAGCGCCAAGAAGTTGCCCGCATTACTGCGAAGAACCACGACAGAAACAATGTCATCTTCTTGGTTGCCACCGTAAACGCTGCCCCGTCCTAAAATCCGGTTGTACTTCAACAAATCAGACAGCGGTTGGAAAGGTAACAGCGTGTCGCGCCATTGAATGCAGGTGCGTCCCTGGTCGTCAATTTGAATTCGGTCTTTGGGGACGTCCAACATGTCCTCTACCCCATCCATGGGGAAGGCAATCCGAGCGCGATTACTAATGCAGCAAAGAGCTTTGGAAATACTGAGTGTCAGAGGGAGACGAATGGTGAATGTTGTTCCTTTGCCAACAGTAGAGTCAATGTTGATCACACCACGGATCTCGTTCAAACTGGTACGCACCACGTCCATACCAACACCGCGACCAGCGAAGTTGTCGGCTTTGTCTTTCGTGCTGAACCCATGATGGAAGAGAAGATCGTAGACATCAAGTCGAGTCATCTGCTGCGCCTCTGCTGAGGTGATTAAACTTTTTTCAACAGCCTTCGACTTAACCTTCTCTGGATCAATCCCAGCCCCATCATCAGTAACCGAAATAACGGTTTGGTTTCCTTGATGGAAGGCTCGAACCGTGATTCGACCAATAATTGATTTTCCTGCTCTCTGACGTTCTTCAGGCAGTTCTATACCGTGAGCGATCGCGTTGTTAACTAGATGAGTCATTGGATCGTAAAGCTGTTCCAAGATCATCTTGTCAATCAAAGTATCTCGCCCTTCTATAACCAGCTCGGCTTGCTTGCCGTTTTGCAACGAGATATCGCGTACTGCTCTAGGCAAGCGCTCGGCAATTTGGGCAAAGGGCACCATGCGCGAACGGGTTAACCCCTCTTGCAGTTGTGTAGTGACCTGTCGAAATGTGCGAGTGATCTGGTCGGTCTCATCTACAACGAAGTCAATATCCGATGCCGACTCTCGAACTCGCACAATCAGTTCGATCATCTCTTGAGAAAGCGTATGGAAGCCAGTAAAGCGATCCATCTCTAATGCATCAAAGCTCATGCCAGTGGCATGATCGGTTTGAGCTGGGGGGATACTGCTTTGAGACGACAGTTGATAGCTTTTACGGTTAGACAACAACGAACTCTCAAGGAGCGATCGCTCATACAAATCGCGCATCCGTTGCCCTACATCGCTCAACTGCTGCACCTGATACAGCAAGTTGTCTAGGAATTGGCGCAAGCGCTCTTCCGCCTGCTCTAAGCTATTGCGGTTAACAACTAATTCACCAACGAGGTTGTTTAAGTTATCAAGGTGTTTCACCGTTACCCGCATAGTCTGATCGCTCAGACTGCTACCCCGACGGTTGGTTCGTCTGTTGGTAGCCGCTACAGAGCTTCGCCCCCCCCGACTACCAGGAGAACCTCCTAGCGACTGGTCTGCGTCTTTTAGCAGTTTCTCTAAATCATCAAATTCATCTCCTGCCTCCGATGATGTGAGCGACTCCGATAGGGGTGGAAGACTCAAAGCCCCGGATGCACTGGGTGTCGTCGTGGATGGTTCATCTCCGAGGAGCGCTTCCAGGTCAGAGAAATCCTCTGAATCGGTAGCATTGTCAACCAACTCAGGTTCAGCGACGACGGACTCCCCTTGCAGAAATGCTTCCAGCCCAGCGAAATCAACCGACTCCTCGCTTGAGCTATCCAAGGCTGAAGTATCTAAGCCTGCCGCTTCAGCACCGCCTAACAGATCATCCAAATCTGTCAGGCTATTGTTTGAATCCGTAGTAGGGCTTAGCTCTTCTATCGTTTCATCGAACGAAACCGATGAGAAATCATCCAAACCCGATATCAGTTCAACCGTCTCGTCAGTCTCTGCGATCGCATTGGTGTCATTACTGTCACCCAAATCAGTCATCAGATCAAAATCGATAGGGTTCAGATTATCGATCATGTCTTCAGATTCGGTCAAACTCAACCCTTCCGAATCAAACGCAGTTTCGTCGAAGGCTTCGGCTTCAGCGGGCTCAGATGCCAAAAAAGGCTGATCCAGGCTAAAACTTGATAACTCCTCTGAAAACGTTTCATCAACGCTAGAGACAGCATCCAAACCAAAATCAAAGACTGGGAAGTCTTCTGCAAGTGAAGCATCATTCGAACCAGGAGAATCATCCAGGTTGTTAAGATTGGCTTCCTCTAATTCAGATAATTCAATCGACTGGTCAATCTCTACGCTGTCGATAGTGAAAGAGCCATCAGAAGTCAGGGCTGCATCTAGCGTCTCAACCGAATCTTCGACACGATCGGTAGACTCTCCCTCTTCAAAACCAAGCGTTACATCATCGAACCAACTGGTTAAGTCGGCCTCGTTCTGTAACGGCTGCTCAACATCTGCCCAGTCTAGTAATGGATCGGAGTTTTCTCCTTCATCGAATAGCTGATCTAAATCAAAGGTTCGTTCAGCGTCGTTCGGCGGCTCCTCAGGGAAGCCGCTTATTTCTGCCAGATCTGTTTCTGCCAGGTCTGTTTCCAGGTCAGCCACTGCATCAGCTTCAAACACATGATCGAAGTCAACTTCAGCATGGTTTTCTACTGGGTCATTGAGTAAGGCAGCATCTTCAGAACGTTCTTCACCCGTCCCAGAACTGGTTGCAGGCGTTACATCCGCCAGCGAGGCATTGAGTTCGGTGCCCCCAACCAACCAACTACCTAACTCTGTTTCAGAGAACTCCATTGCGGAAAGGGAGTCAACGTCTGGCTCTCCTATGAATGGATCGATCGCCAGTTCTGCTTGCGTTTCTACCGAGTCCTCTGAAAGCAACTCGCCTAACTCTGCTTCAAACTCTTCAAAGCCTTCATCTGTAGCCGAAACGTTCTCGTCAAATGTAAGATCTCCGCCAAACAAATCGTCTAGATCCGTATCGCTGTCGATACTGCTTAGGTTAGTTTCGATCGCGTCTATTGAGCGCAGGTCGTGCTCAGAAGTATCCTCGATCACAATCTCAAACTGCCGTTCTTCCACCCTTACATCAGCGATCAACTCATCTTCATCACCTGCTGAGCCGAACTCGGATGCAATGGTACTCTCAAACAAATCGCCTAACTCGGAGTCCCTCGAACTGGATTCAGCAAACGCATCTGCATCCAGGCTCAGATCCATGTAATCACTTGAAGGGTTAGATTCCGCTTCCAACCAATCATCCCCGGAGGCAGCGGCTAAGTCAGTTGGAGGCTGCTCATCCACCGCAAAGTCGAACCCGTCCGCAGCACTAGCACTGTCTTCAGCATCAAAGACGTTGGCTAAATTTTCATCTGTAAACAGATCATCAAATGCTGCCTCTGTATCCTCTGAAATTAGAGCGCTATCTTCTGGCGATTCTGTTGCAGAGGCATCCCAATCTGTAGCAGAGGATGATGCAGTGTCTGTAGGTAGCCACTGGTCGGCGGGTGTGTCGTCTAACGCTACAGATTCCTCTTCTAGGCTCATCTGGCTATCAACAGCAGTAAAGCCAGCGATCGCCTGATCGTCCAACTCATCGCGGGTGGAGTTTGCTGGGATGGTTTCTGAAAAGACAGTTTCAGTTGAGTGGTCTTCCTCATCTTCAAGGCTAAACCCTAGCAGCTCAAACTCTGGAGATGTTTCTGCTCCAAAATCAAATTGGGCATCGTCCTCAAGCGGCGCTTCATTGAAGGGGAGTTCAAAGCTCAGGTCAAACGACTCCAAATCAGCTAGCTCTGCGAACGGATTGTCGGATGATGGAGTATCCGAGTTGGCGGTCAAGAAATCAACCACTTCGGGATCTTCGGTGTCTGTGGTTAACTGGTCTGGTTGAACACTGGGCGCGCTATTGTCCGCCGCCAGTTCATCCCACAAATCGGAAGTCACTTCCGACTCTTCCCAAGCCAGCCTGTTACTAGAGCTATTACTAGAACTAGGTTCAACCTCATGATTCGCTTCGAAATGGAACGCGCTGAACTCAGAATTGAGTGGGTCAGCAAGCTCATCTTCTGCCGCACCAGGATCAGCCTGCCCTGCTGTAAAGGAGTCAGACTGGAAGGACTCGCCTGTCAAGAAGGAGAATTCATCGCCTGTGTCTGGGGCGATCGCCCAATCACGGCTTCCAACCTCAGTCGGATCGACTGATTCAAGGTTGCTATCCAAATTGAACGTTGGAAAATCTTCGTCTGCTGCCGCCTCACTCAGAGTGCTGTTCTCAGCAACGATCTCAAGTTCATCAGCCTGCTCACTCAACTCAGCATCACTGTCTAAGCTGAACTCGTCTAAATCAAATTCTGGAAAATCGTCTTCACTCGTTTCCAGGGCATCCAACCAGTCACCGTCACGGGCGGAATCCGCTACAGGAGTGATAGGGCGATCAACCGTCTCAGCGTCAGCGTCTAAATCGAAGTCTGGAGAAACCTCTTGATTCCAGTCGTCTATTGCTGGCGATAGATTAGAGTCAGCGTCTAGATCTAATTCCGCCATTTCTGGACTAAACGCATCAGGCTCTGCCAGTTCATCGTCGTCTAAACCACCAAATAGGTCATTCAGATCGCCAAACGCGTCAACCGATTCGACCGGCTCATCGGCGATCGCTGGAGTTGACGTTACTACATCTTCGCCCAAAGAAAATACAGAGAAATCCTCCGGGTTGGGTTGGTCAGAATCACCAGATAGAGTAGTCCAGTCAAAGTCCTCAGTGGAGCTATCGGTAGGAGTAGCTATCTCAGGCGAAACAGCAGAAAGATGATTCGCCATTCGCTCACTGTGGTTCAGTAGCCCCGATAAATCGTCGTCCTCTTCCAGGTCTAACGCTAAATCTTCTGAACTATCTTGCTCAAACAACAAATCAGCAAAGTCACTGGAGGTCTCTATCTCCGGTGCTGATAACGACCCGGCTGAGTCGTGAACAACTTCCTCTTCCTGCCAGGTCATTCCCAGTTCAGGAACTTCGCCTTCAAATAGATCAGCCAAAGAATTCAGTTCAGCCACGCCAACTTCAGGGCCATTTCGTTCGGAAGGTGGAGCGGGTAAGTCTACTTCATCCAGCAGGTCGGCAAAGTTGAGGTTGGCGATATCTGCATCAGTAAGCTCCTGGTCAAAGCCCAAGGACTGGCCAGAGTCAAAGTCTAAGGACTGGTCAGAATCAAAGTCTAAGGACTGGTCTGCTTGAACTGTATTTTGACTTTCTGAAGCGAGGTTGTCGAACCAATCAGCTTCGCTGTCCAGATCCTCTGTAGTGAAGACTTCAGACGCATCAAACGAACTCTCATCGAAGGCATCAACTGCAAAAATAGGATCAGCAGCCTCTAGTGGAGTAACCGATGGGTCAACGTCCAAGGTGAAGTCAGAGAACTCTTCAGGCTCTTCTGCTTCAAAGCCCATGCCTGCCAACAAATCAGCAAAATCTGGTTCCTCAGGCTCGGATTCAAGCGGTTGAGGCACTAGTGCCAGGAGACTTTCACTCGCTTCAATTGCCGCAGAGTTTCCTGTTAACACTAATTCCTGAGCCTGTTTGATATCTCTAATCACTACAGGTGCCAGAGCACGATAGGTGTTGCTGGCACTGGCGATCGCCTGTTGTGTCGAGTCTATTAAGGCACACCACTCTGGCAAGTCAAACTGCTCTCCAGCCATGCTCAACGTGCGGCAGATATTTTGTAACTGCTGCCGTCCATCCGAGGTATCTGACTGCTTGAATAGTTGCAGCATTTCCCGCAAACGAGCGGGCACATCACTTTGAAAAATAAGTTGTAGCGCACTCTCTTCTCGAACTGCTGGCTGCACTTCGGCTCTGGCTCTAGCCGGTGTTGCAGGAGTCATGGCAACAGCAGGTTCAGAGGTTAGCTCCACGTCCTCTGGTGGAACACTGCCACACGCACTGACCAGACCATGAAGATGCTGATTTAGCTCATTGAATACGGGTTCAACATCTGACATGACCTCAGTCGCTTTGTCATCCGTTAAACCAAACGGCCCTTGCAACTGTTCGAGTAGTTCCTGCAATGTGTCGAATACTCGCAGCAAAAGCGTTTCTAACCGCTGATCAACTTTGATCGGGCATTCTTTGAGAACCTTGAAGTAATCTTCTAATCGGTGGGAGGCTTGCTGAATGCTGTTTAGCCCTAGCATTGCTGCTCCACCCTTAACCGAGTGAGCTGCCCGGAACATCTCACTTGCCATCTCCGGGTCTTCAATCGTATTTTGCAGATTTAACAAGCCTTGCTCAATGGTATTGAGGTGGTCTTTTGCCTCCTCAATGAAGTAGCCCATGATCCGCTGTTGTTGTTCCGATGACATAGCAAAGTTCCTCCGGATGCGGTGGGCGATGCTTATGGAAAACCCGCTGACGCCCGTGACTAAAGTTGGATAACCAACAGGATCAAAGCCTGTCAGCCGATGAACGAGAATGCCCCCTTCTGCAAGTTCAGTGCTGACTGGTGCTCAACCAGCTTGCTTTAATGTACCCAATCCCTCCATTTACGACATCAATTGGTCTTCTCTACTCTAAGCCAGCTATAAGTCAGCGAGTAATGACATCTATAGTTTCTCGACTCGGAACCGTTCAACGGATGTTAGCAGGTCTCGAGCAACCCCCACCAAGTTTTGCAGGGAACCAGAGACTCGTTGAGCTTCTTGAGATGTTTCTTGTGCGGTTAGTTCAACAGACTGCATGACCTGTGCGACTGCACGGGACGTTTCAGTTTGTTCAACAGTATCTGCCGTGATAGAGCGCACCAGGACATCAATGCGGTTAGACACCTGAATGATGTCTTCGAGCGATCGCTTTGCTTGTTCTGCCAAACGAGTTCCCTCAATCACCTGCTGAGTACCTTCTTCCATCGCCGTCATGACTGACCCGGTCTCACTTTGAATTTGCAACACAATTTGCTCAATCTCTTTTGACGCTTTTGCAGCCCGGTCAGCAAGTTGCCGCACCTCATCGGCCACGATTGCAAATCCTCGACCCGCTTCTCCAGCTCTAGCAGCTTCAATGCTGGCATTCAGCGCCAACAGATTGGTGCGAGAGGCAATCTGAGAGATTAATGCCACAATCTTAGAGATTTCCTGAGACGATTCAGCCAATCGCTTGACTTTTCGCGTTGTTTCAGCAACCGTTTCTCGAATCTCCAGAATCCCTGATACTGTTCGCTCTACCGCTTCACCACCCTTCAAAGCCGTTGCAGAAGCAGAACGAGCGACCTCTTCTGCTTCACGAGCGCTTTCGGCCACCCGCTGAATTGAATCGGTCATGACCTGAACAGAGTTCAATGTGACGGCCAGTTCTTCAGCCTGACGCAGCGCGTCGGACGAGAGCGATCGCGCAAATATCTCATTCTCTGAAGACCCCTTGGCAACTTGACGAGCCGCTAGCTTCACCTGTTGCACAATTTCACGCAAATTTTGAATCGTCAGGTTAAAGGAATCAGCCACGGCTCCTAGCACATCAGCAGTGACCTCTGCCTGCACCGTTAAATCGCCTCGAGCCGCACCTTCTACATCATCCAGCAAGCGAATGACCTGACGCTGTAAATCTTCTTTTGCCTGCTCTTGCTCCTCTGCTTTGCGCTGAGCTTCGCTAGTCGTGGTCAAAATCACTCGAGCCATCTGGTTGAACTCGGTAGCCAACTGACCCAGTTCATCTTGCGAATAAACTGTAGCCCGAGCGTTCAGGTTGCCCTGAGACACCGCTTCAAATTGACTCTGCAAATCGAAAGCTGTCTGCTTGATGCGTTTGGTAGTGATGTTGCTGAGCGCCAAGGCAGTTCCGCCACCAACCACACCAGCAACCAGGCTCATCAGCAACCCGGTTCCGCGCAGCCGACCAATTACCTCAGCTTTTGTTTGATCAGAAATCGTCCCGTCTCGAATGACCGTGAAACTAGAGGCATAGCTAACAAATGCGACTGCCGCCAGTGATACTAAACCAGTAATTCCTGCAATCCATATTTTCTTTTTAGCTAAAGGAGCGTTTTCTATGAAACCTAACGCGCCTTGATCGACACCAACGTCTGGTTCGACATTACGACTGTCTGTCTGCGTAAATGAGGGAAGTGGTTCGGCGGCTCCAGAAATACTGAAGATCTCATCTTCTCGGATCACTGATTGGTCGTTGCTGTCGCCAAAGTCGAAGCCAATGTCACTCGTATTAATGGAGCTACTAGCCGATGAGTTGAGTTCTGAAGCAACAGATGGGCTAGTAAAACCAACCGAGTTATCCGACAAGTCAAAATCAGGAATGCTGCCTAGATCATCAAACTCGTCAAATTCGTCCAGAAAATCAATATTACTGGTGCTGTCAGCAGACGAACTCTCTGGGAATGAAGAATCGTCATGCGTCGAGAAGTCGTTTTCGTCAAATTCATCTAAATCGAAGCCAGTATCATCCGTAGCAAAAATGCCTTCAGTTTGGTTGTACGGATCGCTGTAATTAGAGTTTGAATAGGAGTAGCTCTGATCCAGCTCAGCATGGTTTTGATTGACATCTATCTCTGAATTCTCCGGCCCCATGAAAAAAGTTTCATCATCGCTAGGATGACGACTGGAGCCAGAATTACCTTGTTCAACATCGTTCAGGTAAGGCTGATGATTTGAGTTGAACAGTTCGTTTGACGGAGCAAAGTCCTCGTCAAAGTCACCCAAATCATCAGGGAATGTTTCGTCAAAATTGCTGTATCCAGCCAGGGAGTCCGTTTCAGTAGAATTCGGGCTGTTGAGAGGTGGATCGATCGCAAACGGATCGTCAAATTGATCAAGAGGATCTTGGTAATCTTCGTTACCGACAGCAAACGGATCGTCAAAGGTAGAAGGCTGAGGATTAGGAGCTGAGTGACTATCCTGATCGGGAACAGCAATTGAGTTGTCTATGCTTTCCAGTTCAATTTCGTCGAAATCAAAATCATCATCAATCGATGGAGTAACATCCTCTTCCCAGCGGTTTTGGTCAGTGTAGCCAGAAGAGGAGTCAACTGTACTTACAAAATCTGAATCGATGTCTTGATAGGTTAAATCTCTCTCGGCTGACTCTTCGGCACTGCTGAATTGACTGGCATAAGCTAAACCGTTGTTGGCATAGTCAACGTATTCGGCATCCGATGTCAGCCCTAAAACGGATTCGTATTGTTCTTTGGCGATGTCGTATTGCTGAAGTCCATAGCAGTAGATATGACCTCGCAATAACCGCACATTTGGGTCATCTGGATAGCTTTCAACCAGCCGATCGATAATCTCTGCCGCCTCTTCGTAGCTGCCTAACATGTAGGCTTTTTCGGCTTGCTGATACTCCTGTGCATATTCAATGCCTGATCCCATCTGCCTTCTCCTACCCGTGCAAGTGTCCGATTTTGCTTAAACGTTCGTTCATGCTGCCCACCGTGCCGATCGCAGTATCGCTACTTGATCTAGCAGCCGAAGAAATCGATCGCTTTCCTTGCTCAGCGACCACTCACCTCGAAGGAAAGGAGCCATTCCGTCTGGAACATTCGTTGGCATCTGCACCTCATCTATGCTAAGCCAATCCATGCCAACAATCCGGTCAACCGCCAAGCCTAGCATAGCGTCCTGATCTTCAACAGCAATCACCGAAATTTCTGGTCGATCGGTGCTTAAAGGAGCAGGATCTCCCAAAAACTGACCCAGGTCAGCAACCCAAATCACTCTTCCTCGCACATTGAGAGTACCCAGAAGCAGGGGCGAAACATTAGGAATAGGAGTGATTCGGTCTGGAGGTGGGGAAATCACCTCGCGGATGCCAGTTGCGGGAAGGGCAAATTCATCACCTGATGTGACGTAAAACCGAAGATGTAACTCACCTTCAGGGCTTTCCAACTCCTGAAATTCTGGAGCTTGATCTTGCCCTCTGCCCGTTAAAAAGTCTGGAGTCCCAATCATTTCGCTCGACCTATCCTCGCAGTAGTTGTTTGACGGTGCCTACCAGTTCTGTCGGCTGAAACGGTTTGGCAATGTATGCATCTGCTCCTTGTTTCATGCCCCAGTAGCGATCGAACTCTTCGCCTTTCGAAGAACACATTACCACCGGAACATGCTGGGTTTTGGGGTCAGCCTTTAACCGTCGGCACACTTCATAACCGTTCATGCGCGGCATTACAATATCTAAAACGACCAAATCGGGGGGGTGCCCCTGAATCTGTTCCAATGCTTCAATTCCATCACTTGCAACTGTGACACTCAACCCACTTCCCTCTAATAGGTCGGTGATCATCTCCCGTTGGGCAACGCTGTCTTCTACCACTAAAACTGTATTCATTCCTCTCTACCTGCTAACCGCGAATTCTAACGGGAAAGATTCACCTCGACTCAACTTTGTAGCTTAAAAATTTAACGAACTGTAAAGAATTGTCTATCCTCAATATCGTGGCAAGGGGAGTGAAGCAGACGTTGCTTCAGGAATATTAATATCTAACTCATCTTGTAGTGCATCTGCTAGTAGTTTGCCTGGAGTTGGTCGATCGGGGTAGCCCAAACCTACGTACTTTTCCACCAACATTAACAGCTCACTTTCTCCAAAGGGTTTGGTTAGGTAGTCTGTAGCCCCGACCATCCGTGCTTTGACGCGATCGATAAACCCGTCCTTTCCCGTGAGCATAACAATTGGCGTTTGGCGGAACGCCGTAGATTTGCGAAGCATGGCACAAATTTCGTAGCCGTCTAGTTCGGGCATTGCAATATCGCACAGGATTAAATCGGGCTTGAGTTGAAAGACCAGACTTAACGCCTTGAGCGGATTACTGATCGCGGTAGCTTCATAGCCATGCTGGCTCAATATATATTCCACGGCTTTGCGAATCGTTGTGCCGTCATCGATACAAACCACTCGCGGAATTTTGTCGGGTTGAAACAAACCAAACGACTGTTTGCGCTTTCCCTCTGGCGAGACTAGCGGTAATAGCTGAACAGCACCTTGCTGAACACAAGGATAAAGTGCTTTAGCAACGGTGAGAATATCCCGATTGAGGTAGCGTGCCATCTGCCGAATTGACGTCTTCCCGTCAACCCAGCGTCTTAATGTTCTAAGCGTATTGGCTGTTAACGTCTCTTTCAGTTGCACTTCATCTGTAATGATTGGGCATTGACTCGGCGACTGAATCAGCGGATGAAATTGCTTCCACTCTTGAATCTGTTTCATGATTTTGGCAATCAGAGGAGGAATTTCCAGAGTGGTGAGCTGAGGAGAGAGGGCTGGACTCGTTTCGAAGATAAATGAGCCTTGGTGCAAGCTCAGCAAATCAAACAAGGTTTCATGCACCATGCTTTGAATGATGCTGCGTCCTTGAGCGGGTGTCAGGACATGGTTTTCTAGTAACGCCCACAGATGACCGTATTCTGGAGCGTTGGTCGTAGCGATCGCCGGAACACTCGTTTGATTCAGCCTGTCGTCTAGTTTGAAGCGTTTGAGATGGTCTCGTAAGCGCGATAGGGTGTGGTTACTATCACTGGCATAAATGATTTGGCCGTTGAGAAAGAACACAAACCACGATTGCTCAATGGAGGTCTTGAAGGGGCGATCGCTTCCATCTGTACCTATAGCCGAACCGTAGGACTCGACGAACAATTCACCTGTTCGCTGACCTAGCTCAATGAGCTGTAGGATGCTGCGAATATCGATCTCGCTCAACTTTCCCTGCATGTAGTCAAAACGCTCTCCCAAAAACAGCCTGATTCAAGCCCAATTGTCCCATTACCCGGCCAGCCGCTTGCAGCTTGCAAGTCAGCCATAGCGCCTGTTAGCGCTCTAGTCTATATTCAATCAGTCAGAAACCTGCACATGTCATATAAATATATCTCTCCTTACGTTTTCACGGGAAAAATCTGATGTTTATGGCTTTTGGCCTGTAGTCTCAAACGCGATTGCATCTACTTTGCAACCGTAATTTTGCCAGGCAATACCTTTTAGACACCAGGCACTCAGCATTTCGCGTCGAATTTCAACATCAGCTACCTTATCTTTCCCTAGATTGAGCCTGAGTAATGCAGGTTGCCCCCAACAAGCTACATATCGGTTGTGTAGCTGTTCTTCAAGTCCCATCAGGCAACTGTTGATTGATAGTGAATTATGGCGGAATCGAGGGAAAGCTGATCAGTGAGACCGACATTTTCTGGGACTATACTCGCTACAAAGCAAGTTCACAACAGATGCGCTGTTCTCCACCAGGTGAGTTTGACAAAGGTCATCAGGGGCTAATTTCAGATCTATATTCCGTGGAGATGTATTTCGCTGATCGTCAACATTTGCCTGGTATAACGAAAGAACTATAACGATACGAGTCATTCGGCTGGTTTGAGGAGAGCGGCGACAACATTAATATTGGTCAATGGCTCGTACACCTGAACCCCGTGGTGCCCAACCAACGGCAGCACTCAATCTGAGTGATAGAGTTGACTGGTTCCTTCGAACTAGCTTTGATTTAAGTCCTTATACCTCCCATTTGTCTGTAGGAGTCCAGTACGAACGATGCGATTATTTTTTGAAGGCAAAAACAAAACCCTTCCCAACCTGCAAATGAATCTGCTAAGTTCTCAACGAATCATGGTTATGGGATCACCTCAGGCGGTGGTTCAGTAAGAATTAGCTCCAATCTTTGATTGAATCAGCAATATCGTTGTGATGGCCGATGCGATCGAGTCGGGTTGTTGGACTAGAATCACTAAAACAGGTTGTTTTGCCAACGCTGCTTCCTTAAACTGGACTCAATTTAGCTAAATAACTGATCAAAAAGCCGTTGCAGGTCGAGCATAGACACTAAAGAGGATTATCGGCGTGCTGTATCTAGCAGAAGTACTGAAAAAGACTAGAGTGATTGGAAGTGGCAAGGCTGAGCTAAAGTTGCTCGCCTGTCAGCGCTCAGAACAGTGTTGGAGCGTCGTATCAGGGGAAGAAATTATCCCCGCACCTGATGATGCGTCTAGTTACAACGCTGGAACATTAGTGATGCTTGATTTGACGGCCAATCGTCAAGTGCAGCGCCACTCTGAGGCCAGTCGCCAGCTCATCAGTATTCTGCAAAACTTTTCACGGCTACAGGAAAAAGCGAAGACTCAGGAAGAAGAAATTGAGCAGTGGAAGCAATCGCTGACTTACCAGAGTCAGGAGTTGAACCGTCGGGAAATGGAAATGGAAGCCCGACAGGAACAATTGCAGCAGATGGAGGAAGACTTTGAGCGCCTGGAACAGCAGCGTCAAGAAATTAATACGGCTCAACTGGATGTTGATCGGCTGCGTGAAGAATTCGACCGGAAGAATCAAGAATTGGAAGGTGCATGGGCTCAGTTGCACGGTGAGTTAAGCCGTTTAGACGAGCGGCAGGCTGAGTTGCAACAGTCTAATGCACTGGATGACGAGCAAGCTCGTTATTTGAACGAGTTGTTGAATCGCCTCGCTGGGGTGGTCACACCGACAACCTTCGTCCGGGAGCAGCTTGATTTGTCGTTTTCGTTGTTTGGGCAACAGAACGAAAGGCTGAACCATTGCTGGCAGGACTTAGAGCAAAAGCAATCGACTGTGTATCAGCTTCAAGCAGATATCGATCGCCAAGGGCAAGATCTGCAAAATCGCTGGCAGGAATGGCAACAAGCTCAAGATGCCCTGGAACAAGCTCGGGCAGAACTCAAAGCCGAGCAACGGGCGCTTGAGTCAAAGCAGAACCATGCTCTTGTTCTAACACAGCATATTCAGCATCAAGACACGCTCTATCAACGGGTTTACGGGTTAGCGGATGTGTCCGATCGCGTTAGAATTGGAGCAAAAGTTGACCTTGGTGCTTTAGAGCAAATGCCGTTGGATGAACTGCAAAAACTGGCTCAAGATTTAGAAAACGATCTGGAGAAAATGTCTCGCTTTGTTGCTAGCCAGGAAGAAGAATTATCGCTGCAACAAGACGCAATTGATGAGCTAAACCAGCAGATTCAACAGGCAAGTGAATACGATCGCCTGCGTCTGGAAACAGAGAGAGCGGATGAGCAAGATCGGTATCAGATGTTGAATCAGACGTTAGTGGGGCAACGCCGCAATTTGCAGGAAAGAGAAGCCATCTTAAGGCAGCATCAAGCGGTACTGGCTCGTCGTCAAGGATTTCCGCGAAGTGATGCTGTGGAAAGCGACATTGATTTAGAGCCAGTTTTGAGCCAGATCGAGACGCTGAAACAGCAGTACGCTCAGGAGCTACAGCGGGCCGAAGCAGAAATCCAGCAACTGAAAGACACGATCGAGCAAATGGCTTCATTGGTGGAGCGGCAACACCAGGAACAGGACGAAAAACGCAATGAAATTAAGCAGATAGAGCAGGAATGGCAGTCTCAAAAGGCAGCTACGTCAGAAATGTGGGGCAGAGTCAATACCTATCAAGAAATGCTGCAACCCACGCAGGACGGCCTTAACGAACTAAAACTAAAGTCGGAAGCGATCGCCAGCGTCATGACTCAGTTTCAGGAAGCAATTGACTATCAGCAGGAAACCATTGCCGAAATGCAGCAAGCGATTCAGCGGTTGGTTGGCGAACCCATGCCTGAGTTAGCCGCTTCCTGAACAAACGGTGACACGGCGCTTAATTACAGCAGTTCTCAATCGAGTCAGCCACAGTCTTGCCAAGATGGGTGTGGGGTGTGGGGTGTAGGATGTGGTGAATGTAAATGAACATGGCTGTAAGCTGGCGTTGATCGGTCAACGATTGTTGTTTGATCGCAATACAATCCAATCTCCCTCAACCTGGGCGATCGCATCACCTGGAAACGGATCGGTCTGAGTTCGGTTGGGGGCAGTGATCAGCGCTGCTAGCTTTTCAATGTGTTCAAAGCGGGGAGCCGATGGCAAAATGGTTTGCAGAAACCGTCGCAACACTCGCCGTTGCAGGGCTAGCGGTGCCTGTTGCAGCACTGGACGGTTTAGTTGTTCTGCGTGGGATGCTGTTCCAACTGCTTGCTGCCACAGCAGATCAACCGCCATTTCGAGATATTCTACATCTGCCCTCAGCAGTTCTGCGGTTTGAGCCAGTGCTTGTTCGGCTTGAGGGTTAAAGTGCGTTTGCAGATAAGGCAACAGTTCTTGCCGAATGCGGTTACGGGCAAAGCGTTGATCGTGATTGGTCGAGTCTTCCCAAATAGGCAGATGAGCCGTTTGGCAGAACTGCGCCGTTTCGGTTCTCGTGATTTCTAACAGCGGACGAACAAGCTGAACGCCGGGTACCAGCAGTCGGTTCCATGTCAGGGCTTGCAGCCCGTCTGCACCGCTACCGCGAATTAAATTGTAAAGTAGAGTTTCGGCGCGATCGCTAGCCGTATGCCCTGTAACGACGGCTGAATAACCCTGGCTTTGGGCAAGGGTGGCTAGCACCTCATAGCGCCAGTGACGGGCTTCTGCTTCAGTTGTAACCGCTTCAGCCGCAACAGCTCGATGACACTTCACATTCCAGGCTTGGGCAAGCGATTCAACATAATCTGCGTTTGCGAGGGAGTCAGACCGCCAACGGTGGTCACAGTGAGCGATCGCTAATTCCCATTCCCATTTTGGCTGTAAATCAAGCAATAGCCGAACCAAACAGAGGGAATCTTGCCCACCGGAAACGGCAACCAGTAGTCGCTGCTGCTGTTGCAATAGCTGCCGTTGTCGAACGGTACGATGCACTCGTGCGTGAAGCAGCGTCCAACGAGATGACACCATCAAACTTCTGCTCAATCCCTGTGATGGAGGTGAGTTTAGTAGTCTTCTTCAATATCGCCGTAGAAGTCACCCCGGTTAGGATAAATTTCTTCCCGGTTGCTGCGTCGATAGGTATCCTCACGAGAATAGGGTTCGTCTCGTGGGTAGGGTTCTTCCCGTGGACGAACCACCTCACGTTGATACGGCTCTTCCCGTTGACTGACTGGATTTTTCAGTAGTTTAGGCTTGTCTTCTGCGGGGCAAAATTCCAGACGGATTCTCACCTTGCCACGCTGCCATCCTTGGTTTCCAACTCGCAGCGCTTCGCATTCTAACCCATCGCCAAACCAACCCTCGGTTTCCTCTGACCAGTCAACTTCTCGTTCGCTGACGAGCTGAGCTAGCGCATCTAGCAGTTCACTGACTTTGAAGGTGGGGTTTGCCATAAGAATGCGGCCAAAGTTGACGTATAAAACTTCGTCATCACCAAGCAAGCCATATCCTTTATCCATTAATCTCTCTCCCAGTCTTCCTCGAAAAACGGTCAGTTGCAAGGCTGCAATCTGACCGTGCTGTCTCTATATGTCTCAACTGTATAACCGAACGCTCAAAAGCCGATTTGGCATAAGTGAATGGTCGGCTGCTCGGCAATGCCACTTTAGAAAAACCAACCGTAGCTGTGAAGCCCTTTGCCTAATAGATTGACTCCCAGATAGCAAATCCAGACGACAACAAACCCAGACGCAGCTAAGAGTGCTGGCCGCCGTCCCTGCCAGCCACGAGTAATGCGGGCGTGTAGATAAGCTGCAAAGACTAGCCAGGTGATTAAAGCCCAGGTTTCTTTCGGGTCCCAACTCCAGTATGATCCCCAGGCTTCGTTTGCCCAAACGGCTCCAGCGATGATGCCAATGGTTAACAGCGGAAAACCTAGTCCAATGATGCGGTAACTGATGTTGTCCAGGGTGTCTGCTAAGTTTAAGCGTTGAGGTGACAGTAGTTCTGCCTTGGCTTGAGTTGAGACCTTTTCAACAGTCGCAACTGCAACAGGGTCGAGAACAGCCGTTTTGCCAGTCCCTGAATGGTCTATGAGGGGTTCAGTGGCTGCCGCCAGTTCTATGGGAGTTGAAGGTTCCTCAGCCTGAAGCGGACGGTAGCGCCCATTTCGGAATCCGCCTGTGCCAACAGAACTGCCCTTCAATTCAATGTTTTGCCCACGTGTGACTATTAAAAAGGCGATCGCTAGCAAAGAGCCAACCATCAACGCAGCATAGCTAAGCAGCATGACACTAACATGCATCATGAGCCAATTTGATTTGAGTGCAGGCACTAGAGGTTCGGCAGACTGCATCTCGGTGGGGAGAGACAGGGCTGCAAAAGCCGCAATTGCCATTGTTACTGGGGCGGTAAATACTCCGACCAAGCGGCTGCGGCTCATATTTTCCGCCAGGAAATGGATAGCGGTAATGCCCCACGCAATGAAGAATAGCGATTCATACAGGTTGCTGAGTGGGAAATACCCCGCTTCTATCCAACGGGCGCTCAGTAAGGCTGCAATGCAGAGGTTGGCGATCGCCATTCCGGTCGTTCCCAAAGTAGAGAGATACGGAATGGTTGGAAAAGCCGCACTTCCCCAGTAAATCAGCATCGTCGTAAACAGAACGGCAAACGAGGCATTGTCTAACCAGCTCTGTAGTGCTACTAGATCCATGCAGTGTCTCTCCGATGATTTCGTCAGGATCGATACTCAGTTCTCATCTCTATCCTATCGAGTCTTGTTCCGCTATGATGTGTCCGATCGCGATTCTCCAACGTAGTTTTATTAGATCCGACACAGGCCAGCGACGAATACGTCAGGTTTTAAGCAGGCGCAGATGGGGTAGCTAAATCTGGTTGCAGCTAGCCTAGTAATGCTGAGGCAGTGAGCATACTATTCCTGCTCCGTCATGAGATTAACTAACTAACTAACGATCGATATGGATTCCGCCTGAGCCAACCAGCCAGCTAGTTGGAAGACGGCTCAGGCGTAGCGTCGGGGCTTGCCGGACTTTTTTCAGCATTGGGGGCTACATCCGGCGGCGAGCTACCTCCAGGCGACGGAGCGGCTAGAGGGGCAGGACTGCCCGATGACTGGAGTAAAACATTGATGTCGTAACGAGTGCTGCGTTCGTTGGCAATGGCTGTGGTCACACCAATCGAGCGGATGGCGCTGATGAAAATTTGCTGCTGTGGTGCCAGAATCGGCAACGGCAAACCATTGCCCGATTGGGTCAAGCGCTCGATATCGACGTAAAAGTTCCCGTTATTGGAATTTAGCTCAGTCACCGTGGCTTCCTGGAACAGGGGTTGATCGGCTAGACGGCTATCTGGGGCTGGTAAAATAGCGTTGGGTACACCCGTGCCAAAAGCCAGAAACAGTACGTTGCCATCCATCCAGCCGCGCGTCACCGTCATTGCAGCAAAGGGTGAAATCCAGTTCACCACCGATTGCCCTTCAATATCCGCCTCGTTCACCTGGAAGTTGTAGCGATCGCGCATGGTGCCATCCAGTTGCTCCAGGGTTTGTTCAGCCGCACGGCGATCGCTAGCTCGCACCATAAACACCACACCCGTTCCAGGACTAACAGCCGCTTCAGAATGGGACAGCAGAGACAGGGAAAACTCCCCGCTCATCCACGGCATTAAGTCATCATCCAGATTCAATCCGGTAAAGTTTTGGACCCCTTGCCGCAGAGAGTTGGGGTTCAGGATACTACTGGTGGTCACCGTGGTGCGCTGGCTGTAATCTTCCCAGAGGCGTTGTAAGTTCCCGCCTGAAGCCATCAGTGAGGTTTCTGCCGGTAACAAACTGGGCATTCTCACCGCTTCATTGGTGACTCGATAGCGCTGCTCGCTCTCTGGATTGAGCCAGGTTACGCCCTCAATATGGACACCATTGGGCTGGAGCGTCATGGCGGCGGCCAAGCCCTGATTGTCTTGCAGCGGTGCCAAATTCTGAGATGGAACAGGCTGAACTGAGTTTTCTGCCGCTAACGCTTTTGCTGCTGGCACGTTGACGTAGACTTGCATAAACGGTTGAGGAGCCGCAATGGTTCGAAATGCATCGACGAAGCCAGGAGCATTGGTTACAGACTCCTCGCCTTTATAGGTGTCGATCACTTGCTCTAGAGCCTTGCCTTCAGAGCTAACGACCAAAAACCGCCCGTCTAAAACCGTCGCCGCATAAGGCTGGGCTTCTTGATTAAATTCTTGTATTTTTAGGCCTTTGTAATCTCGCTCAACGGCTGCTTCCTTGTCGCCAGTCCGGCGAGCCAGCGTTTGCTGGGCCTGAACTGGGTCAGCGATCGGCAGCACCATAACAGCCGTCTGCTGCCCTGCCAGGGGTGGTACCTGAGGAGCTAACGGAGCCGATTCCGAGCTGGCTTCAGTCCCGCCAATCGACTCAGCGCTGGCATTGGCTGAACTGGACTCGGCAGATAAGAAAGCGATCGTCATCTCACGCCCAATCCAGGGTCTAATATCTTGCTGGTAGTTGTAACCATTATCAGTTAAGAGGCGATCGCGCCACTGAATCAAGTTTTGATCCAACACCGCTCGACTTTCAGGGGTGCCAAAGGTTCTAAGCTGCCGCCACTGCCCTTCATCCGTTGAGAAAGAGAGCGTCACAAGAGCATCTTGGGGAATAACAGTAATGCCAGCCGGTAACTCTCCGGCCTGGGGGCGTTTAGTCGTCAACCAATAACCGACGGCTCCACCAGAGATCAGGGCGATCGCCGCGCCTAACGTTAACAATAAAGCAGGTTTTTTTGGCTTGAGCATCATAAGCTTTAACAGGTAAACAGCCCAGATAAAGCGCTGCCTTGCCAATTTAGCAAACGATAGCGGTGTCTGAGGCGCAACATGTGTCAGCTACACATGAGCTTCGGAAATATCGACACGGATCAGACGACCGCTCAACGATAGCCAACCAACACAAGAGTAAATTCACCGAACCCACCTTGCACTTTCGACCCTTAATCACGAACGCTCCACCCGTAATCTTCCAGAAATGTGTACCCTCGGAGAAGAGATAGTACGAAACAAAACATGACTAGTCTTAGCCAACACGCCCCAACAAAACGTCCTGATGGTCCTCAAAATCCGCCAGCGATGCAACTGTTGCGGTGGATTGCTCAGCCTATTGAGTTTATGGAAGACTGTACAGAGCGGTATGGCGACACCTTTACCGTCTGCCTGAGTCGGTTAGGTGATGCTGTTTTTTTCAGTCAGCCGGAAGCAATTCAAGCCATCTTTAAAGCCAATCCTAAACAGTTTAAGGTTGGCTCTGCCAACGGCATCTTGAGTCCGCTGATCGGCCATGAATCATTAATTTCGCTGGATGGCGATCGCCATCAGCGGCAACGGCAACTGCTCATGCCCTCCTTCCACGGAGAGCGAATGCAGACTTACGGTAGTTTGATGCGGGAGATCACGCAGCGGGTAGCAGAAGAGTGGGTCATCAACCTACCCTTTTCCGTACGACCCGCCATGCAGGAGATTTCCCTGCGGGTGATTTTGCAAGCGGTGTTTGGCCTGGGGCAGGGCGATCGCTTTGAGCAGCTTCGGCAACTGTTGCGTTCTGTGCTGGATCTGATTGGCTCTCCGCTCAGTTCAAGCTTGCTGTTTATGCCGTCCTTACAGCGAGACTGGGGAGCCTGGAGTCCCTGGGGAACTTTTTTGCGGCAGCGTGCCAGGATTGACGAACTCCTCTATAGCGAGATTCGTCAACGGCGCAAGAATTTTGATCCAACTCGGCAGGACATCTTAACGTTACTGTTAGCGGCACGGGATGAGGCCGGACAGCCGATGAGCGATGTGGAACTGCGCGATGAACTGATGACGCTGCTACTAGCAGGGCATGAAACCACCGCGTCGGCGTTGACCTGGGCACTCTATTGGGTGCATCGAGTACCGCATGTGCGAACCAGGCTGTTGCAGGAGCTAAGAACTGCCGGACGAGACGCTGATCCAGCGGCGATCGCCCGCCTGCCTTACCTGAGTGCGGTTTGCCAGGAGACGCTGCGTATTTTTCCGGTCACCCCCATTGCCTTTCCCCGGATTACAACAACACGGTTTGAGGTCATGGGGCATCGGTTTGCGCCTGACACCGTTTTAATTCCCTGCGTTTACCTGGCGCACCATCGGCCAGATACGTATCCTGACTCCAAACAGTTCAAACCCGAACGGTTCTTAGAACGCCAGTTTTCACCCTACGAGTATTTGCCGTTTGGCGGCAGCAACCGCCGCTGCATTGGCATGGCCTTTGCTTTGTTTGAAATGAAACTGGTGTTAGCTGAGGTGCTGTCTTGCCACCAGCTTCAATTGCTCAACAATCGGGATATTAAACCCATTCGCCGAGGAGTGACGCTAGCCCCACCCAGCCATCTCAAAATGATTAAGGTAGGCCAGCGGTGGGCTTAAGCGATGTCGGGTCTTAACAAACCGCTAGTTGTGCGCGGCTGAGCGGCCTTGCTTGCCCAAGCGAACCAGAACAAAATACCCCAGATAGAGGACGTAAATAACCAGGCCGACAATGCCTAAAAACCCTAAAAACTGAGGGGTATATCCTGCATGAAAATACTCTTTGAAGAGTAGAGATGGCTCTCGCCAAACCTGGCAAAAGGGAGTAGCGTAGGCTGTGGTTGAGACCGAACATTGCAGAAACGGCAGACTGGTTAACACCCCTACCACGCTGTAAACGCTGATGGCCCAGCGCCAGGCCGTAAACGACAGCTTCATCGAAGACGGGGACAGATCATCAATTTCTTCATTGAGGTCAACCCAAAACCAGAGGCTAATTGGAATTAGAATGCTCGCCAGGATACCGGCAACAAAGCTAATCGGAAGATTTCCGATAAAAAGATAGACCGTGACAGCCAACAGGCTAGAAACACGCCAGTAGATAATTAACAGTCGCTGTATCGCCTCTGATTTCTTCATGAATGCCCAAATAAGCAGGACGAGCGGGATAAAGACGGCAAACAGTAGAGCCAGGCGAAAATCTGTCCAAACAAGCGATCGCAGCAACTCCGGTGACATATGTTCAGTTCAACCCCGTAACAATCGTAGTAGCCATCATGATGATGCCCAACTTATCATTCTAGAGCGTGCTGTCTATACTCGGGGTGGGTCAATTAGAGGCAATGCCCAGCGTCAAACACTTCAAACGCAGCACCGTTATACACCCTGACTTTTGCTATACCAGCGCAGCAAAACCCGAGCCAGGCGATCGCTGTCATGCCGCACCAGGCCGCTGTGTTCATCTTCATAAATCACATTGGCAATCAAGATACGGCGACCCAACTGCATCACCGCTTCTCGGTCAAAGTACACCGGATGCGACCCTTCTTGAGCATAGCGAATGAGTGATTGTGCCGATGGCGTCTTCTTTTGCACCAACACCACATCAAACAACTGATAGCCACAAGCCGCATCGATCATGCGAATGTGGTCTGAAACCGTATACCCTTGAGTTTCACCGGGCTGGGTCATCACATTGCAAACGTAAAGGCGTGGTACCTTGCGGTTGGCGATCGCCTCGGCAATCTCAGGCACCAGCAGGTTGGGAATTACGCTGGTATAGAGACTACCCGGCCCGATGATAATATAGTCTGCCTCGCGAATGGCTCGTAGCGCCCTGGGAAGAGCCGGAGGGTTGGCAGGCGTGCAGCCAATCTTAACAATGCTGCCGTTGGCATCTGTAATCTGAGATTCACCTTCAATTCGCCGACCGTCTGACAGTTCTGCCCAGAGCTGCACATCGCTTAATGTGGCTGGCAGCACCTGCCCGCGGATGGCTAATACCTTGGAACTCGCCGCGATCGCCTGCTCTAAGTCGCCAGTGATGTCACTCATGGCGGTTAGAAACAAATTGCCAAAGCTATGCCCTGTTAAGCCGCTCCCTGCTCGAAACCGATACTGAAACAGTTCCGTAATCAGCTTTTCTTCATCGGCCAGAGCTGCCAAACAGTTGCGAATATCGCCGGGGGGTAGCACTCCAAAATCGCGCCGCAGACGACCAGATGAGCCGCCATCGTCAGCCACAGTAACGATCGCTGTAATGTTGGCACTGTAGGCTTTTAAGCCCCGCAGCAAGGTCGATAACCCTGTCCCGCCACCGACGACTACAATTTTTGGCCCCCGATTCAAACGGCGATGTGTAATCAGCATGTCAATCAGCTCTTCATTGCCTTCAGGCATGAGAACTTCAGTGATGGCACCCAGGCTACGAGTTTGCCCCCAGAAAATAAAGAGGATGCCAATGATGACCGCCAGTGGCCCGCTGATGTAGTACGGAAGAATTTCTGTAATGGTTTCTAGAACTTCACCAATGAATTGAGTAAAGTAGTAGATCGGCGTTTGTCTCGTCCAAATGGCTAACCCCAGTCCTGCTAACATCACCCCACCGGCACTGAGGAGCAACCAGCGCTTTACCAATATCCCCGGAGCCAACCACAAAAACCATCGATTACCGCGATGCGAGGGACGATGGCGAGACTTCTGCTTAAACAGGTGCAGGGCTTGCTTGAATAGACCAAAAAACATAGCGGGGTAGGAGCAAGAGAATGACAAAATTAAACCGTAAACTCGCACCCAATTCTGGACGGGCTGCCTCAACCAACAGCATTCATGAGGTCGTATCGTTGAATAGCCGTTCAAGCCGATGGCAAGGCTCGAATTCTAACGACTCAAACTGAAAAAAAGCACAGGATCAGGTCAATTGCCCTCGTATTCATCAGTATCAGCAGGGATTTGATCTGAGCCAAACTGCTAGTCCAGAGTACATGGCTAGAGCAAATTTAGGGCACTCAGTTTAAAGAATCAGCATAAAGTTCATAAATCTGGAATGTATTTTGAATCTGGTGGGGCGGAAGCTCACAGCGTCGCTCAGTTTTTGAGAGAAACGATTCTCCATCCAACTCAAGCCAGCATGGTGGATTCGTTTTTGCCACCCGGCAGACGGAGTTATAAACTGGACGATCGCTCCCTCCAGGATTAGGGTCGTCCCGCAAGATTCACGCTAAATTGGCTCTCAACCACTCACGTCATAACCTTATGTCTGAGCCGCTCATTCAACTTAAAGGGATTTGTAAGTCCTTTGGTGGTAATGTTGTTCTCGATCATGTTGACTTCACCCTTGACCGAGGTGAGGCGGTTGCCATCATTGGCCCTTCTGGAACCGGAAAATCAACCATCTTACGGATCATTGCTGGGTTACTAGCCCCGGATGCTGGGGAAATTTACGTTCAAGGGCAACTGCGAGAAGGGCTGGCAGAGGATGCACAAGACCCAATCGGCATTGGGATGGTATTTCAGCAGGCGGCGCTGTTTGACTCGCTGACGGTTGATGAAAACGTTGGCTTTTTTCTGTATCAGCATTCCAGGCTATCTCAACGACGAATTCGAGAATTAGTCGATCGCAAATTAGAGATGGTAGGGCTACCCGGAATCGGCAATCGCTACCCGGCGGAGCTATCGGGAGGAATGCGGAAACGGGTCAGCTTTGCTCGCGCCGTCATGGCTAATCCCGACAATCCCAGGGATGTGCCCGAAGTGCTGCTCTACGATGAACCGACGGCTGGTCTTGACCCTATTGCTTCAACGGTGATTGAAGATTTGATTCGCCAACTGCAACACAACCAGGAGGGATGCGGTACCTACGTCATTGTCACCCACCAGGACAGCACCATCCGGCGAACAGCCGATCGCATCATCTTTTTATACCAGGGCAAAGTGCAGTGGGAAGGCACCGTCAACGACATTGATGCAACGGATGACCCTATCATCCGGCAGTTTTTCAGTGGTAGTGTACAAGGGCCAATTCAGGTGGCGAACCTGAATGCTTGAGGAATAGGCCATGAACGATTCATTGATGTTTTGAGCGCAGACGGCTAGAAGGAGAGATCATGCGATCGCGAACGATTCGAGAAGGGTCTGTCGGCCTGTTAATTTTGGTAGGGCTGGGGTTACTTGGATTCCTAATTCTCTGGATTCGAGGACTTAATCTTGGTTCTAGAAGCTACCGAGCTGTTGTTGAATTTGACAACGTTGCTCGGATGCAGTCTGGTGCAGCAGTGCGCTACCGAGGGGTCAGCGTAGGTAAGATTACTGAAATCCGACCCGGCACAAACGTGGTTGAAGTTGAAATTGAGATTGCCTCTGCCAGCGTACTGATTCCCAAACCCAACTTGGTGGTTGAAGCGAACCAGTCGGGGTTAATTGGCGAAACATCGATTGAAATTACACCAACGGTTCAGTTGCCGCCAGGAGAGATTGACACCAATCCGATTGCCGCTGACTGCAATGCGGCCCTGATTGTGTGTAATGGCGATCGCCTTCAGGGGCAAATCGGTGTCAGTTTCGATGCATTAATTCGCTCGTCGATTGAGTTCACCAATTTGTTTGCTGATCCGGATTTCTTTTCGGATATCCAGGAACTCACCCGAAATACATCTAACGCGGCGGCTGGTGTCGCAACATTAACGCAGGAAGTGACCGGCTTAACCAGCACCGTTGAACGGGAACTCACCAGTCTCTCGGCATCAGCATCGGCATCAGCTACGTCGGTAGGGCAGGCGGCTGACCAGTTTGGTTTAACAGCGGCTCAACTGAATAGTTTGTTAACGACTAATCGGGCGACGTTAATCAGCACGTTGAATAATCTCAACCTAGCGAGCAACCGCTTACGCTTAACCGTGGATCAGCTGGCACCAATGGTTGAAGAAGGCGAGTTCATTCAAAATCTGGAAACCCTATCAGCGAATGCGGCTGAAGCCTCTGGCAACTTACGAAACTTAACTGAAGCGGTTGGCAGTAGTGAAAATGTCTTGCTGCTTCAGCAAACGCTTGATTCTGCTCGTTCTACATTCCAGAATGCTCAAAAGATTACAGCCGATCTGGACGAGCTAACGGGTGATCCAGCGTTTCGCCGCAATTTACGCGATTTGGTGGATGGCTTAAGCGGCCTGGTGTCTTCAACACAACAGTTGCAGCAGCAGACGGCGATCGCCCAAACCCTCACGCCGATGGTAGTTAGCCTGGATGAGGTAGAAGGTAGCCCATTGAACGACCTGAATGACCCGGCTGAGATGGTGCAGCCCCAGGTGCCTGCCCGCCTGACTCGCCTGAATACAGAGGGACAGTTTGGCTCGGATTCGGAGTTCTCGTCACCCTCTGAGCCAAACTAAGCCAAATATCCCCTAGCCCACTGTTGCCATTGCCCCCTGCAACAGTCCCTCAAACAGCTTAAGCCCCTCTGTATTGCCCAACATCGAATCCGAAGCTCGTTCAGGATGAGGCATCATGCCAACGACGTTACCACGACGGTTACAGAGTCCGGCAATGTTGTGTAGCGACCCGTTGGGGTTACTGTCCTCTGTGATCTCTCCGGTTGTTGTGCAGTATCGAAACAGAATTTGGTTATGCTCTTCTAATTCGGCTAGCGTCCGATCATCTGCGTAATAGCACCCCTCTCCATGAGCGATAGGCAAAGAGATGACTTGTCCGGGTTGATAGCATTGCGTCCAGGGTAAGTCGGCACGCTCAACTTTTAAGGGAACGCGATCGCAAATAAAATGCAAATCGCGATTGCGGATCAACGCTCCCGGCAACAGCCCGGTTTCCGTCAACACCTGGAATCCATTGCAGACTCCCAACACGTACTTTCCTTGTTCTGCGTGTTTGACCGTGGCCTGCATGACTGGCGAGAACCGCGCGATCGCACCACAGCGCAGATAATCGCCATAACTAAAGCCACCGGGAATCACAATCACATCCAGGTCGGACAGATCGCTCTCTTCGTGCCAAACCATACGAGTTGGTTGCTGAAGCAAATCGCGCACGACCATGGCAATATCGCGATCGCAGTTGGAGCCAGGGAAGACAATAACACCAAATTTCATGGGTAGAGTGCGAAGTAGTGGAACAAAAAAGTTAGACTGTAGCGCATAGCAATTTAGGCACTGGCTTCAGCCAGTTCGGTCAGCTCAAACCGATAGTTTTCAATCACCGGGTTAGCAAGAAGCTGGTCACACACCCGATCGAGCTGCTCTCTGGCGATCGCTTCGCTGGCTGCCGTTAACGTTAATTCAACGTATTTCCCAATCCGCACATGTGCGACGTTATCGTAGCCAAGGTGCCTTAACCCAGATTCCACAGCCGTACCAGCCGGATCGAGCACCGACGGACGAAGCGTTACATAAATACGAGCTTGATAAGTTTGCATCACAGGAACCAGAGGAAATCTACAACGCCACAGCACTCATTCTAGAATGGGACTCAGGGGTATGGAGCATGAGATAGCGTAGAAACTAGACATCTGGCTCTATTCAGGGCAGATTGAGGGTTAGGTATAACACGACTTATGAAAACTCAACGCACTCGCAGTCAAGAGCGTATCTTGATATTGCTCAAGACGCTCAACCGAGCAATTTCTGCTCAAGATATTTACATTGAGCTGCGAAATCAGAATCAAACGATGGGTTTAGCGACCGTTTATCGCTCTCTTGATGCGTTGAAATTAGAGGGATCGGTTCAGGTACGCACCCTGGCCAGCGGGGAGTCTCTTTACAGCTCGGTGCAGGAAGATCGACACCATTTAACCTGTTTGCAGTGCGGTGCTTCAATTCCAATCAACGAATGCCCCGTGCACGAGCTAGAAGACCAACTGCATCAGTCTTATCAATTTAAGATTTACTACCACACACTAGAGTTTTTTGGCATTTGCACCACCTGCCAGCCCACCCATGCCGCAACCAGCCATACCTCTGAAGGGTAAAACGTGTGAAGGGTAAGATGGTGGGCGATCGCCCACGCAACAGATGCTCTAGATCCATTGCAACTGCATCGAAGCGATCGCCCACTCGTATTAGCTTGGCTTTGCGGATTTAGGAACGCTATCCCCGATGATGGAACGCATTCCTTCAACCGTAGCAGGGATATTGCGTGGGTCCATAAACATCACCTTGCTGCTGTCGCTGCTGCCGATCTTGGTGCCCATCTCAATGTAATGTTGCGCCATCAAGAACTGAAGCGCCTCTCGAGCATTTGGATCGGTTCGCAGGGTGTTAGCAATCACCTGTAACGCCTCTGCCGTCGCCTGCGCTTTCAGGACTTGCTCTTGCCGTTCGGCTTGCGCCCTCAGCACAATACTCTTTTGCTGCGCTTCAGCATCTAAAATGGCCGATTTTTGGCGTGCTTCAGCATCTAGCACTCTGGCTTCAGCGCTACCTCTAGCACTGTTTACGGCAGATTCTCGTTCTCCTTCAGAGGTCAAAATAGCCGCTCGTTTTCGCCGTTCTGCCGACATTTGCAGCTCCATCGAATCTTGAACCGCTTTGGACGGTACGATATCTCGCAGTTCAACGCGCGTTACCTTCACGCCCCACGGATCGGTAGAGATATCCAGCTCTCGCAGCAGGAGTTCGTTAATTTCGGAGCGGGCAGTAAAGGTTTCATCTAGCTCCAGTTTGCCCATTTCAGAGCGAATTTGGGTTAGCACCAGGTTCACCATCGCCGTTTGCAGATTTTCTACACGATAGTAGGCCTTCTCCAAATCCATAATGCGCCAGTAAACCACTGCATCCACGGAAATAGAAACGTTGTCCCGAGTGATGCACTGTTGCGGCGGAATATCGATCACCTTTTCCCGGATGGTTTGCAGGGTCACCACCTTGTCAACAAAGGGCACCATCATGTTCAGTCCTGGTGTCAGCTTTCTCCCCGTGTATCGTCCTAGTCGCTCGACGAGGGCTTCGTTCCCCTGGTTCACAATCCGAACGGAACCGGCCAGAGCAGAACCACCTAGAACTAAGAATGCTAAAAAACCGACTAGCTCGCCCATTTCAATTCTCCTAAAGTTTAATTATTTTATGTGGCAGCCAATGCTTAAAAATGAGCTTGGATTGAACTTGCTGGCATCACAATTAAAGTATTCCCCTGTCGTTCAACCACATAAACCTTCTGGTTAGGTGCGATCGCCACCGCTTCATCACCGCATCGAGCCTGCCAGGAGTTGCCCTCGTACAAAACGCGTCCGTTTTCCCCTGGCAAAATCTCCGTCAGGGTTTTGGCCTCGGTTGCATCTTCTAACAGACGTGATTTAACCTGAGGCACAAAGCGGCGTGAGGCGATCGTTAACCCCACCGATAACACTAACCAGAAAACAACCTGGAGGCCAAAGGACATTTGAGGAAGCACCCATACCAGCAACGCAACCAGAATGGCGCTCACTCCCATCGTGAACTCGATAAATGCGGTGGGCAACGCAAATTCCATTACGCAGAGAATAACGCCCGCGATCAGCCAAATTAGCCAAGGACTTAACATATTGAAACTTAAATTGGTGTTTTAACGGACAAACTCAATACTTGAAAGCACGAAGTTTCGGAGGGTTCATGCCATAAAACTCCTGCTTTCATGCCTCTCACCAACATGTCGCAGCAGGGGGAAACGAATGCGGTACACTTGAACCCAATTTAGCCTGACCTCAGCCTCATTTCACGACCTGATCAGCTTATCTTTAGGGTAACTCTTACACCGCATCGGCACATGAGCAGTCCCCCACCATCCTATATTCAGTGCCCTAACCCCGCCTGCCTGCATCCCGAGAACCTGTTGGGACAGTTGGTATGCGATCGTTGCCAAGCTCCGTTGCTGTATCGCTACCTTTGGGCGGTTGGTGCCGATCTCCGTCAGGTACCCATTGGTACGCATGTCGAAAATCGATACCGAGTGCTGGCTCCCCAGATTTGGCTGGACTTGCAGCCAGGGCAAGCGCCCGAAATTCCAACCGAATGGGCCAGCACCGAACTAGCGAATTGGGTGATGCCCTATTTACGCCTTTATCCATACCGACTGCATCTTCCAGTCGTACACGGGTTTTGCAAGGCAGACACCCGAACGGTTGCGCTACTGGACAACGTTCCTCTCAGCCGAGCCGGAAAGCCGTATCCCAGTTTGCGATCGCAATGGCCGCACGCCTCTGCTGTGCGCCAAACCTATTGGCTTTGGCAACTCTTGCAACTCTGGGTACCGCTGCAAGACGCGGGGGTAGCATCCAGTTTGTTGATTGATGAAAATATTCGGGTTGAAGGCTGGCGCGTTCGTTTGCTGCAACTGCGGGCAGGAAAACCAAAACCGAGCGGAAAGCCCGAGGGAGATACTCCCCTTAAACTAGCGTCTTTACAAGATTTAGCAA
Source organism: Oculatella sp. LEGE 06141 (assembly GCF_015207605.1). Taxonomy (GTDB): domain Bacteria; phylum Cyanobacteriota; class Cyanobacteriia; order Elainellales; family Elainellaceae; genus Oculatella. The sequence goes on along the minus strand of NZ_JADEWO010000002.1, from coordinate 129,466 downwards.
CGGTTTGGCAGCCGCTGGTTAATCAGGCTAATCCTCAAATAGCGCCAGCGTTACAGGCACTATGCCAGCAGATGGTCGCTGAGAACACCGACAACGTGTTAGATGCGATCGCAGCACAACTGAACCAGATTCTTTTAGAGCAAGCCGCTCAACTGCCGCTTTACGTGCAGATTGCTGGAGCCACTAGCACGGGGCCACAACGCGCTCACAATGAGGATGCCTGTTATCCTGCGAATACCCAGGGTCAGGCCGACCCAGCGCTGCCGTATTTGGGAATTGTATGTGATGGCATTGGTGGTCATGCTGGCGGTGAAGTGGCAAGCCATCTGGCCTTAAAGTCTCTAGAATTGCAGGTGCGCGCCCTGCTGGTTGAAGTTGAAGAACAGGCGGAACTCCTTCCCCCCGATGTTGTGGCACAACAGCTTGAGGCCGTTGTGCGAGTGGTGAACAATATGATCTCCAACCAGAATGATACGCAAGGACGAGCCGCCCGCCAGCGTATGGGCACGACTTTAGCGATGGCATTACAGTTGCCCCAAACTGTAACAACGGCAAGCGGAAGGCGCAACGCTCATGAATTGTATCTGGCTCACGTGGGTGACAGCCGAGCTTATTGGATTACACCTCACTACTGTCAACTTTTGACCGTTGATGATGATGTGGCAACGCGCGACGTGCGAACGGGACGAAGCCTATATCAGGAGGCGGTTCGCCGACCCGACAGCGGCGCTTTAACTCAGGCGCTAGGTACTCGTGATGCTGATTCAATTCACACTACGATTCAACGGTTGATTGTGGAAGAAGACGGAATTCTGCTGTTGTGCTCAGATGGGTTGAGCGACAATGGCCTGGTTGAGCGATCGTGGGAAACGATCGCCGAATCGGTGTTTGAACATAAAACCGCGTTGGAGACAGCCGTTCAGTCGTGGATTGAGTTCGCCAATCAGCACAATGGTCATGACAATGTTTCGCTAGTCATGCTCTATTGCCAGGTATCTAAAGACCCTGCTCAGTTAGTGAAGCCTACAACATCTGCGCCCCCAGCCACCGCCACCCCAAATTCTGAACTATCAGAAGCATCAAAAGCATTGCTGTACGATGATGCTGACGAACAAGCACCAGAGGCGATCGCAACAGAGCCAGCACCAGAGCCGCAAGAGCGCTATAGCCGTTGGGCAATGGGGTTTGGCGCGATCGTTCTGGCGATCGCCCTTGGGGTTGCTGGGCTATTGATCTGGCAGCGAGTCGATCCCACAGGGTTTCAACGCACCCAAGACAATCTATTGGAAATATTTGAATCTGAGAATTAAGCAAAGCCTCGCATCATTGATTGGTAGGGCACTTCTGCCACTCGTCTGGAGCGAACTCCAGTTTTTTAGCGCCTAATTCCTACAACAACGGTGGGAAAGGAATCATCGTATGCAAAGATATCTAAGGGTGTTTAACTCAGACATTCATAGAACTTTGTCGATACTATTCAGACGTTGACAAAAAATACTAGAAACGTATATGAAGGTTGGCGATCGCATTCGTGTCAAAGAGTCAGTTATTGTTTATCACCATCCCGCTCATCGAAATGAGCCGTTTGACATCAAAGGACAGGAGGGTGAAGTAATTGCCATTCTCCAAGAGTGGCGAGGTAAGCCTGTCAGTGCCAATCTTCCGGTACACGTCAAATTCGATGGCAAATTCAAAGCGCATTTTCGTGAAGATGAACTGGAAGTTTCAGTGGCATCAGACTCCTAGCTGCCAGGAAGCAACCGCCAGAAACAGCGAAGCGAGTTGAACATTAAACGGGTGAAATCATCCTCGTCCTCGATAAAACCAGCCTAAAAAATTGATATCTTTCTGCATACTCTCAAGCTCTTTCTGATGCTGTGCCGCTACAGTTTTGTAACGTTGGCAATCCTGCTCGTGGTCTTGTCGCAACTGTACTTCGCGGTAGAACGATTGGCTCACAGAGTACGCCTCTAAAATTTCAATTTCAGGCTTGGGAGTTTGGATAATAATGTGGTGAATATCTGCCATCACAGTCTGCTATTACAGTTAGGGCTAAGCCGTTGAACTTAGAACGAGGTGACTGGCTCCAGGAGTAAGCCGCCTTTTTCAGAGTAGCGCAAGCCCTCTGACGCACAAAATTTTCACCAAACCAACCGCCTGCTGGTAGCAACAGACCTATAACCAACCTCGTAAGCGGTAGATGAACGTACCCACATACTCCTTCAAAGCACGGGTCAACTGCTGTAAGCTGTCTGCATCCGGAATAAGGTTAAGGGCGATCGCCTGGGGGCTGCCATCCAGTTCACGCACTTCTTGCTCTGTCACGATAAAATCCGTCGGTGCCGCAATTGCTTCAATTCCCTGTTTTTGAAAAATTCGGAGCGATCGCGGCATGTGCATCGCAGACGTGACGAGCAATATCCGGCGAATGCCCCGTTCTTGCAGAATGCGTTGGACATTCACTGCATTCTCGTACGTGTTCAAAGAGGTTTGATCTTGCAGAATCGCCGCTGCTGGCACACCCAACGCCTCAGCCAGTTTAGCCATATCGGCTGATTCAGGCGGGCCACCGCCTTTCCAACCAATACGTCCTCCGCTGAGAATAACGACAGGGGCTTTTCCCTCACGGAATAGCCTTGCCCCATAAATGACGCGATCGCCTGCTTCCGCTAAATCGATCCAGGGACGAGGCGAAAATTCAGGTTTAATTCCACCTCCCAACACCACGATCGCTTCCGCAGAAGGCACTTCGGTCGGAATGTGTTGCCACTCTAGCGATCGCACAACCCAGGTCGAGATTTGGCTGTTACCACCCAGCAGCAGAGCCGCCAGCGCTAACGCGACAAAAACGGCGGACAATCGAGGGCGGTGCCACACCGTTAATAGCGAAATCAACAGCAATACACAGGCCAGTCCTAACGGATAAATGAACAACGGCAGCAATTTCGACAGAAATAAGAACATCAGCGATGTCATCCTTAACCAAAGCAATTGAGCTGTTTGACCTTTGCGCCCTAGTATCTTGTGTCTTAATATCTACAGTCCACAGTCTACTCATCCAGATTTGCCATGAGGATTGAAACCCTGGCTATCCATGCCGGACGTAACCCCGACCCAGCCACAGGAGCGATCGCTCCTCCCATCTACCTGTCTACCACCTTTGAGCGAGAAGCAGACGGTAGCTATCCCCACGATTACTTATACACTCGCACCAACAACCCCAACCGAGCATCCCTGGAACAGTGCCTTACCGCCTTGGAAGGGGGAGTTGCGGCAGCCGCTTTTGCCTCCGGATCGGCAGCCACAGCCGCCGTTTTTCAAGCGCTCGCGCCAGGGGATCACGTAATTGCGCCCAACGAAGCCTACTCCGGCACGCCATTACTGCTGAACAGCGTTTTTGCGACCTGGGGGTTAGAGGTCACTTTTGTAGACATGACCTGTGTTGCTGAGGTGCAACAGGCCATCCAGCCCAACACACGCTTACTTTGGATCGAAACTCCCTCAAATCCCATGCTCAAGATAACCAACCTGAGCGAAATCACCGCACTGGCGCACCAAACCGGAGCCATCTGCGTTTGTGACAACACCTGGGCAACTCCACTCTTACAGCAGCCATTTCAACATGGAGTTGATCTGGTCGTTCATTCCACTACTAAGTATCTGAGCGGACATAGCGATGTTTTGGGTGGAGCAGTGATTGCTCGTACCGATTCAGAACGCTTTCAAACTATCCGGCATTTGCAGACAACAGGAGGTGCTGTTCCCTCCCCATTTGACTGCTGGCTAACACTGCGTGGCATTCAAACCTTACCCTACAGGGTCAAAGCCCATGCCGATCACGCCTACAGCGTGGCTAAGTTTCTGCACCAGCATCCAGCGGTCGAAGCCGTTCATTACCCCGGTCTGCCTCATCACCCTGGACACAGTGTTGCCGTTGAGCAAATGCGCGGTTTTGGTGGAATGCTGTCGGTGCAAATTAAGGGTGGACGCGATCGCGCCTTTGCCGTTGCTGCAAACGTCAAGCTATTTTCCCGAGCCACCAGTCTTGGCAGTGTTGAGAGTCTGATTGAACATCGTGCGTCCATTGAAGGAGCAGGAACCAGAACACCCGACAATCTACTGCGACTATCCATTGGTTTAGAACATCCAGATGATCTAATAGCAGATCTAGAGCAAGCGTTGAACTGACCCCTCAACGGTTGAACTAGAGACTGCCTTGCTGACTGCCTTGCTGATTACCTGCTCGATAACTATTGGGCTTGAAATAGCGGCTAAGGTGCAATATCAAAGAAATAGGGACTACCCTGCTTGGTTCTGAAACACCTGCTAGAACACCAAAAACAGCGATTGCACCCTGTTTCGCTGGAGCAGGGGGAGTTGAAGTAGAGGGGTTGACTAAACACCACGGGTTGAGGGCTTCCGAAACCACGAAGTTGTACTTTTGGGTTGGAAAAACTTGAAGCAGGCTTAAAGGACACCTCTTACTGATGAAGAATCGATATAAATGCCTCAAATTAAGGGGGATATAGGTGACAACAGCTAGAAGACATTTGTTATGTTTATCTCGGTTTCACCGGCGTATCGGTTGTGTCCGTGGGCAAAAGCATGGCCCTTCACATTAAGTAATGCCTGAGTGAACTCTAGATATCTGATGGATTAGCTCAAGCTCACAACGAACCTAAGGAGAATAGGTCATGGCTAAAACTCAAGAAGCAACTCAAGCGACAGCAATGCCCCTGCCCAATTCTGTTGCACCTAAGGCAGTTGCTGCTACTGAACTTCGCCCGTGGGGGTCGTTTACTGTTCTAGAAGAAGGGCGTGGGTATAAAATCAAGCGAATCGAGGTTAAGCCAGGGCATCGCCTTAGCCTGCAAATGCACCACCACCGCAGCGAGCACTGGATCGTTGTTGCAGGAACCGCCAGAGTAACCTGTGCAGAGAACGAAATGTTGCTCTTCAGCAATCAGTCAACCTATGTGCCGCCCTGCACAGCCCACCGCCTGGAAAATCCTGGCGTAATTCCTCTCATCCTAATTGAAGTTCAAAATGGTGAGTATCTGGGCGAAGACGATATTGTTCGCTATCAGGATGACTACGCCCGCGCCAAATAGCACTAGCTCCAAATGAAAGAGGGTCAGGCGAGGATGCATTGACAGCCCCCTCGATCAAGTGAATTTTGAAACAACAAATCCACCAACACAAGGATAGGGGCTAGCTCTTATCCTTGTAGTTTTTAGGATGGTTTTTAGGGTGTAGTAGTAGATCGTCTAACCGCTGTAAGATCGGCAAGCCGTTAGTTCTTGTTGATTAGAATTTTCGAATTCTTGAAGTCATGATTCATTTAAGTCAAGCCGCTATCACCGAGATTAACCGTATAAAGTCCAGGCAACACCATCCAGATGCGCTATTCCAGGTGGGTGTACAAGTGGGTGGCTGTTCTGACTTTTTCTATGTGCTGGCTTTGGTCGAGTGTCCCGGTGCTGAAGATATGGTTCTGGAACGGGGCGAAGTTAAACTGGCGATCGCGCCTCAAACCGTTCCCTACCTGAACGGCTTAACCATCGATTATTCTGAAGACCTGATGGGGGGTGGATTCCGGTTCCATAACCCCAACGCAGCTCAAACCTGTGGTTGCGGGAACTCTTTCTCGATCGCCGAAAAACAACTCGTCTGAGCAACAAACAGGCATCGATCGGCAAAGATTGGGAGCCGTCTTTAACCAGACTACAACCCAGCCGACTCGACCAGTCAGCCAACATCAGCTAATACAGGTAAACTACGAAATAGTCAAAACAAAATTGACAGTATCCCGCTAGAATCGATATAGTTAGAGACTGTTGAAAACTTCAGCCAGTTAAATTTTGTAAGAGGCAAGATCCGCTTTAGCCCATGCCCACTATCCAGCAACTCATTCGTGACGAACGCCGCAAGGCCAAGAAAAAAACTAAATCGCCTGCATTAAAGAGCTGCCCTCAGCGTCGTGGTGTTTGTACCAGGGTTTATACAACTACACCCAAAAAGCCAAACTCTGCTCTCCGTAAGGTTGCGCGTGTTCGTTTGACATCCGGCTTCGAGGTAACTGCCTACATTCCGGGGATCGGGCACAACCTGCAAGAGCATTCTGTTGTCATGATCCGGGGTGGTCGGGTTAAGGACTTGCCGGGGGTTCGCTATCACATCATTCGCGGAACGCTTGACACGGCTGGTGTGAAGGATCGCCGTCAAGGACGTTCCAAATATGGTGCCAAGCGTCCAAAGCAATAGCCAAAGTATTTCTAGCTGCTAGGTTGCCTTCAAAACCAATTGCTCAGTTGAAAAACAAACACATTTGTAACACAAACACATTTTCTGATGGTCGTTTGATGCTGTTTGGAACCGTTTAACAACCTGAGCGGTTTGGGGTGGGCAAATCAAGATCTCTTGTAACTGCTTCTTTCAAAGTTGGAGTCTAGCAATTCTGTCCGTTCAACTACGTTCAATCCAAAAATAGTGCTTTAGGGATCATTATGTCTCGTCGTACAGTTATTCAAAAGCGCCCGGTTCAGCCTGACCCGGTTCATAATAGCCGCCTCGTCAGCATGATGGTGCGTCGCTTAATGCACAGCGGCAAAAAATCTGTAGCCTACAACATCATTTACGATGCGTTCAAACTCATTGAAGAGCGGACAGGCTCAGATCCTCTGGAAACCTTCGAAAGAGCCGTGCGAAATGCAACCCCCCTCGTGGAGGTGAAGGCACGCCGGGTTGGTGGTGCGACCTATCAGGTTCCCATGGAAGTGCGGTCAGATAGAGGCATTGCTTTGGCGCTTCGCTGGCTGACTCAGTTCTCTCGGCAGCGTTCTGGACGGACAATGGCAGGTCGGTTAGCCAACGAGCTGATGGATGCCGCTAATGAAACCGGAAGCGCTATCCGCAAACGGGAAGAAACCCACAGAATGGCCGAAGCAAACAAGGCATTTGCCCATTACCGCTACTAAATTTGAGAAGAACACATCCTTGCTGGGAAAAAGTATAAAATCTTAACAGATGCAGTTTATGAAAAGCTGCAAAGAACAAGGAGGTAGCTGTGGCACGTAATATCCCGCTTGAGCGGATACGTAATATTGGAATTGCCGCCCATATTGATGCGGGGAAAACGACGACGACAGAACGAATTCTGTTCTATTCGGGCGTAATCCACAAGATCGGCGAGGTGCACGAAGGCACGGCTGTTACCGATTGGATGGATCAAGAGCGGGAGCGGGGTATTACAATCACTGCTGCTGCTATCACCACAAGTTGGAAAGACCACCGCATCAATATTATTGATACCCCCGGACATGTTGACTTCACGATTGAAGTCGAGCGTTCGATGCGAGTACTGGACGGTGTAATTACTGTGCTTTGCTCTGTTGGTGGGGTTCAGCCACAGACCGAAACCGTTTGGCGTCAGGCCGATCGCTACAAAGTTCCTCGTATCGTATTCATCAATAAGATGGATCGGACAGGTGCAGACTTTTATAAGGTCTATAACCAGGTGCGCGATCGCCTCCGAGCTAATGCCGTTCCTGTGCAGATCCCCATTGGTAGCGAGGACGTGTTCCGAGGAATCATTGACCTGGTGAAGATGCGCGCACGCATCTACAACAACGACCTCGGCACCGACATGGACGACACCGAAATCCCCGAAGATATGAGGGGGTTGGCGGATGAGTACCGTACAAAGCTGATAGAATCCGTTGCCGAGACAGACGATGCTCTGACTGCAAAGTATCTGGAAGGAGAGGAGCTGACGGAGAACGAAATTCGAGCCGCGCTTCGCAAAGGAACCATTGATGGAACGATCGTTCCAGTGTTTTGTGGCTCTGCTTTCAAAAACAAAGGGGTTCAGCTTCTGTTAGATGCAGTCGTTGACTATCTACCGTCTCCTTTAGATGTTCCTCCGATTCAAGGGACGCTCGCCAACGGTGAAACAGCGGCTCGCCGTGCCGACGACAATGAACCGTTGTCAGCTTTGGCCTTTAAGATCATGTCTGATCCCTATGGTCGGCTGACGTTCGTTCGGGTTTACTCTGGAGTGTTGAGCAAAGGTAGTTACGTCTACAACTCCACAAAGGGCAAGAAAGAGCGTATTTCTCGGTTAATTGTCTTGAAGGCGGACGAACGCACTGAGGTTGACGAATTGCGGGCGGGAGATTTGGGTGCCGCTTTGGGTCTAAAAGATACGTTCACTGGTGATACTATCTGTGACGAAAGCTCCCCCATCGTTCTAGAATCCCTGTACATTCCAGAGCCTGTAATTTCGGTGGCAGTAGAGCCAAAAACCAAACAGGATATGGAGAAGCTTTCGAAAGCCCTACAGTCACTTTCGGAAGAAGATCCTACATTCCGTGTCAGTATTGACTCAGAAACCAACCAAACTGTAATTGCAGGGATGGGTGAACTTCATCTAGAAATTTTGGTTGACCGGATGCTACGAGAGTTTAAGGTAGAGGCTAACGTGGGCGCTCCCCAAGTTGCTTACCGTGAAACGGTTCGTAAGTCGGTTCGCCAAGAGGGTAAGTTTATTCGCCAGAGTGGCGGTAAGGGTCAATATGGTCACGTTGTAATCGAGCTGGAACCTGGCGATCCGGGCAGCGGCTTCGAATTTGTCTCCAAAATTGTTGGAGGTTCTGTTCCTAGGGAATACATTGCCCCTGCGGAGCAGGGCATGAAAGAAGCTTGCGAGTCTGGTATTCTGGCTGGATATCCGGTCATCGATCTCAAAGCGACTCTGGTTGATGGGTCTTATCATGAGGTGGACTCTTCTGAAATGGCTTTCAAAATTGCAGGTTCAATGGCAATTAAGGAGGCAGTCATGAAGGCTTCTCCGGTATTGCTCGAACCGATGATGAAAGTCGAGGTCGAAGCACCCGAAGACTTCTTAGGTGATGTCATGGGAGACTTAAACTCCCGCCGGGGGCAGATTGAAGGAATGGGCTCCGATAGTGGCATCGCCAAGGTTACTGCTAAGGTACCCTTGGCCGAGATGTTCGGATATGCTACTGATATCCGGTCTAAGACCCAGGGTCGGGGCATATTCTCGATGGAGTTTAGCCACTACGATGAGGTGCCTCGCAACGTGGCTGAAACAATCATTGCAAAGAGTAAAGGGAACGCATAATCAGAGAGAGGAAGAAGTAGATTCATGGCACGCGCAAAGTTTGAAAGGACCAAACCTCACGTCAATATCGGTACCATCGGTCACGTTGACCACGGTAAAACAACCCTGACAGCCGCAATCACGATGACTTTGGCTGCTCTGGGGCAGGCTCAAGCTAGAAAATATGATGAGATTGACGCGGCTCCTGAGGAAAAAGCCAGAGGGATTACGATCAATACGGCTCACGTGGAGTACGAGACAACCAATCGCCACTATGCCCACGTAGACTGTCCAGGCCACGCTGACTATGTGAAGAACATGATCACGGGTGCGGCTCAAATGGATGGTGCGATCCTGGTGGTTTCTGCGGCTGACGGTCCCATGCCCCAGACGCGTGAGCATATCCTTCTAGCGAAGCAGGTTGGAGTTCCTAACATTGTTGTCTTCCTGAACAAGCAAGACCAGGTTGATGACGATGAACTGCTTGAACTGGTTGAGCTGGAAGTCCGTGAACTGCTCAGTTCCTATGATTTCCCAGGAGACGACATTCCTGTTGTCTCTGGTTCCGCTCTTCAGGCGCTAGAAGCTCTCGCTTCCAGTCCCAAAATTGTGAAGGGCGAAAACGAGTGGGTTGATAAGATTTACAAGCTCATGGATGAGGTTGATGCTTACATTCCAACTCCTGAGCGGGATGTAGATAAGCCCTTCCTGATGGCGGTAGAGGACGTGTTCTCCATTACAGGTCGAGGAACGGTTGCTACTGGCCGGATTGAGCGGGGTAAGGTCAAAGTTGGCGAGACGGTTGAACTGGTTGGCCTTCGCGATACTCGCAGCACGACGGTTACCGGAATCGAGATGTTCAAAAAGAGTCTTGAGGAAGGAATGGCTGGTGATAATGCGGGTCTGTTGCTTCGCGGAATGCAGAAGGCCGACATTGAACGGGGTATGGTCATTGCTAAACCTGGTTCAATCACTCCCCATACTCAGTTTGAGAGCGAAGTTTACGTTCTCAAGCAAGAAGAAGGTGGACGCAAGACGCCTTTCTTCCCCGGTTATCGTCCCCAGTTTTACGTTCGAACCACCGATGTGACTGGTACCATCAAAGCGTTTACGGCAGATGACGGCAGTGATGCTGAGATGGTGATGCCCGGTGACCGTGTGAAAATGACGGTTGAGCTGATTAGCCCGATCGCCATTGAGCAGGGAATGCGCTTTGCTATCCGTGAAGGTGGCCGTACCATTGGGGCGGGCGTTGTCTCCAAAATCCTAAAATAGTTAGTTACTAACTGTTGATGGTCAGCAGTCATCGTCTATGATGACTGCTGATTCTTATGAATCCTCTCTTCAACTGAACCTGGACAATTTGAGTTAGTTTCTTATGGCAACGATTCAGCAACAAAAAATCCGCATTCGTCTGAAGGCATTTGACCGCCGACTTCTAGATACGTCCTGTGAAAAGATCGTTGATACAGCCAATCGAACAAATGCTACGGCGATCGGCCCGATTCCACTCCCAACGAAGCGGCGAATTTATTGTGTCTTGCGATCGCCCCACGTGGATAAAGACTCGCGCGAACACTTTGAAACTCGTACCCACCGCCGCATTATTGATATTTATCAACCATCATCCAAAACCATTGATGCATTGATGAAGCTGGATCTCCCTGCCGGTGTGGATATCGAAGTAAAGCTTTAACAAAATCCTGATGGTACCCGCTTAAGCAATCGATACAATACGATACACTTAGAGTGTAACAATTTGCTGTAGATAGTTTTCTGGCCTATCACGAAAGCGATCGATAGAGCCGGGTTCAGACGTGTTGTATCCCCGTAGGGATCAAGGTAGTAATGACATCTTCATCGGTTGCTGTTCGAGAGCTTCCTCTTTTTCCATTACCTGAAGTGGTTTTGTTTCCGGGAAAGCGGTTGCCACTGCATATCTTTGAATTCCGCTACCGGATTATGATGAACACCATCCTTCAAAGCGATGGGCGGTTTGGGGTGTTGATGTTCGATCCAGTTGAAGGCAAGGCAGCAGCGATTGGTTGTTGTGCAGAAATCGTTCATCATCAGCGGTTGCCCGATGACCGTATGAAGGTCATGACGGTTGGGCAACAACGATTCCGTGTTCTGGAGTATGTTCGAGAACGTCCTTATTACGTTGGTTTGGTTGAATGGATTGAAGATGCCCCCACGGAGCAAGACTTAAGTGGGTTAGCTGTCGATGTTGATCAGTTGCTTCGAGATGTTGTACGGTTATCGGCAAAGCTGACCGGGCAGGAGATCGAACTGCCAGACGATATTCCCGATCTACCAGTTGAGTTGTCTTATTGGGTTGCGGGTAATCTCTATGGTGCTGCACCGGAACAACAGTCTTTACTGGAGATGCAGGATACATCGGCGAGGTTAGAGCGCGAGGCAGAAATTTTGACCTCCACTCGCAACCATTTAGCTGCTCGTACCGCGCTCAAGGATGCACTGAAGTAGGTTGGGCGTTTCACAACGTCACCTCCAAACATGATATAAGCGGGAGTAAGAGTAACGGAGCCTGTGTGGTTCTTTAACCTTCCTTCCGCTTTTGCGTTGAATGGAAGCGGCGATCCTGGGTTGGGTTCTACCGACCTCACCGTTCCACCCCCGCATTGACCCTGTATGAAACCTTATCAGGCTATACCGATTGTAGAATGTGGCGAACCGCTGGTTCCGATTCCGCTCAATGTATTTGCGGCACAGCAGCCCCATCCTTACGTCAAATTAGCGGCACCTTATGGGGCGCGATCGCCCTATTTCCTGCGCGAGGGTGTACTCCACTCGTTGATGACCGCCCAGGCACAATTGCAGGAGTGGTATCCCGGTTGGCGAATTCAAATCTTTGATGCTTATCGCCCCATTGCAGTGCAGCAGTTCATGGTGGACCATACCTTTCAAGAAACGGTTCGAACCTGTGGGCTGGAGCCAGATCAATTAACCACTGCTCAGCGTTCCGAGATTCTAGATCGGGTTTATCAATTTTGGGCCGTTCCAAGTAACAACCCGGCAACACCGCCACCTCACAGCACGGGTGCCGCGATCGATATCACTTTAGTAGACGCAGTCGGTATCCCGATTGATATGGGATCTCCCATAGATGAACTGTCCGAGCGCTCCTATCCCAATCACTTTGCAGCGGCTCAATGGGCGAAAGCAGAACCTCACTGCACTATAGAAGCAGCGCAGCGATCGTACTTTGATCACAATCGTCAAATTTTGTACCGCATCATGACTGCGGCAGGATTTCAGCAGCATCCCAATGAATGGTGGCACTTTTCGCAGGGCGATCAGATGTGGGTCTGGCTCGTCCAGCAGGAATCTCTTGATAAAGCATCGGTTGCCCGCTACGGCATGGTATGAAACGCAGCACCCTTTTGAGATAGAAGTTTGAGATCAAAGGAGTGCTGCGTTATGGTCTTAGATTGGCCTCAGTGGAGGCTTAACGGTGATGGAGTCTGAACCTTAAACGTACTTAACGTAGTTTGCAGTCAGGCTCAATACATTCAATGGAGCGTTTTCAATGAAGGCTACGAGGTTGCCATTTTGCTCGTTGAAAACACCGACACCAGATGCCCCATTTTTAGTGGTTGCAGACAGGTTATAGTTAGCCGCCGTTCCCGGTAGTTGAAGGATATCGTTTACTCGCTTAAAGTCCTTCAGGATGGCATAGCCGTCTGTATTATTGATGACGAAGGTATCCTTTCCGGCTCCGCCAGTGAGGCTATCTTGTCCTGAGGTGCTGACCAACACATCATTTCCATCTTGACCCATCAGAATATCATTGCCTTTACCGCCGATTAGCACATCATCGCCACCGCCGCCGAACAGTGAATCGTTGCCATCACCGCCATGCAAGCGATCGCTACCGCCTCCACCTTTGAGTTCGTTACTCAAGTTGTCGCCTTGAATCAGCGTTTTGTTGGGCGATCGCAGATAATTATTTGCTGCACCGCCAAACACATCCATATTGGATTGCTGATTTAGAGAGCCATTGCCAGCCGTGTTGCCATCAAAGATAGAGTTCTTGATACTGGCTGATTTGCGATGCAGCGTAAAAATAGCACCTGCATCACTGCCGGCAAAGTTCCCATTAAAGTTGGTATTGCTGACGTTAATTTGGGAATTCCACAGACCGTTGTAGATGGCACCACCAGACCCGTTGCCGTCCGAGCCAGCCGCCTTGTTGCCAGAAAATTGGCTGTCGGTAACGTTAATGGGTACGCCTCCGTCAAACCACAAGCCACCGCCTTCTGACTGCGATGTGTTGTTGGAAATGACGGTATTTTTGATGTTGGTAAAACCAGACAGTCGAATTCCACCGCCTTTCGAGGTGCCATTAGGTGCCTTGCTGACCTCATTTTTCACAATCGTACTGTCTTCGATCGTGACGTAGTCATGGTCATATCCCCAGATAGCAATACCGCCCCCAAAAGCAACGGCACTATTGCCCTCAAATCGGCTATTGCGAACTACAATGTTGCGACCTGGAGTATTTTGGGATTTCCCTTCTGCCATGTACTTGTCTTTTGTCGGCACACTGGCTCCATCAACATAGAGTCCGCCTCCAAACCCGGTGCCGATGTTGTTGAGGAACGTCGAGTTTTCCACCAGGGTTTCGGTAAACAGGGCACCAACGGCTCCACCATGATTTCCTTTGTTGTTGGTGAACTCGCTGTTTTTGACCGTTAGTTTGCTTTCATGCAAGACGCTGATAGCACCACTGGTCGGCGATACACCGCCGACCAAACCAGTATTTAAAGTAGCGCCATCGTTGCCATCAAATTTGCTATTAAGGACGGTAACAGTTGTATTTTTCCGTGCCGAAATAGCCCCAGCCTTAGACACATTGTTGTAGAACTGAACGTTGTCTACTGTTAAGGTGCCACCGTCTCTAACGTCGATCGCCCCACCCCGATCATTGGCGATAAAACCATCAGAAACGGTTAAGTTCTTGAGTGTGAACCTTCCACCTTTTGCGCCATTTGTGCCAGCCTGACTAACAAAAAAAACTCGATTGCGTTGGTTACCACTGATTTTTAGATTGGGAGCATTGGCACCATCAATTGTGAGGTCTTTATCGATGTGAAGTTGACGCCCTGTAACAGCAATTGTCTGATTGGCAAGGCTAGGAGCAAACCTAATAGTGTCCCCTGCCTGAGCTTGACTAATTGCATCTCGTAGTGATCCTTGCCCGAAATCCGCAGTGTTTGTAACTGTGATAACGCTCATTATTCATCCTTCTGAGTAACTTCAGTTGGTAGAACACCCTGAGTTACTCGCTGTTGAAATGATTTACTTTTCAGCACACTGAATCAGACCCAGCTACAGAATGGCTGAATCAAACACACAACAAATGTTGCTATTTAGGTTGGTAGAATTGTTGTCTCTGGTTAACAGCTAGCTATCAATAGGATGCCCAATCTGGAGAACAACTTTACCTTCCGAACACATTTAGGTGAGGTTTTGATGAATTCTTGGTGCTGACAACACCACACTATGCCAATTAACTCAACGTCTAGCCAGGTTGGGATACAGCTTGAATGACTTGCCATTCAAGCCCAACACCAAAAAGATGGATAGTCCTTCTTTCCAAGATCTTCAGGGTAATGAATAGTAACGACGCTACTGAATCAGGCTGATTCATCGTCATGACTGAACACGATCGCTCCGGATTGAGCTTATCGTTTGCTTCGCATAGTGTAGGTGCTCGTTCCTAACAAGCCAAAGATAACGCTCCTGGGATGCTCTACTCTGACTGAATAACGTTATACACGCAACCCGGTTCACACTCTATTGAATGAAAATGACGAGGCGCGTACCCGCTTGACTTGGGAGAATCACTTCGGCTCAATGAACCTGATGTCCAGCCCATGTAAAACGGATTCCGTATAACGATTAAATTTCCGTAACACTATACCACAGATGCAATTTGGCGCAATCAGTTATTGCAATACGTGTTAACTTCCTCTACTAACGGAGACTCTCGTTCGGTGGCATCTTGGAGGGCATCAAATGCTTGCTGTGCCGCCTCTGCATCCTGGCTACTGACGGCAGTCACCATCGCGTTGGTGGCCTGACTCGTATCCGAATACATTGAGATGAACCGGGTTTGATAGGCTTGAAGGCGCTCGTCTGCGAACTGGAGTGATTCCATTTCCGATCTAGCTTGAGCCGTTGTATTGGCTATTTTTTCCATTGCCTGAGTGTCTTGGGGGCCTTTGGCCGTTTGAGTGACAGTTTGGACATCAGTCACGACACCGTTCGCAATTTCAATGAGCTGATTGCACTGGGACACTTTGCTTTCACTACAGCTCGTTGCCAAAATACTCAGAACAGTGACGACGGAAACACAAACTGTATATTTGCGAAAAAGCAGCATGCTTATTCTCCCAGGTTGGCTGACAAAATCTAGAGCAAGTCAAGAGTGGTTTAAAGGTGATTCGAGGCTGTTTAAGAACTGGCCTGTCGTGTTCATTGGGTATCTGCCGAGCTGACCGCCCCTCCCTCAAAAGGGGATTTAGGAGATGTCAACCGTTTGGCTACCGAACAATAGGACATTTAAAACATCCTCTTAGAGAAGTAACAAAGCCTTTACGTTTAGGTGGGTCGGTTTTCCATTCTAAGCGATGGTGAGATGCAAGACTTTGGAGTACAGCTTCCTACCCGAATCTACTGCCCATTTTGCTAAATCGCCAACCCTTGTTCTGGCTTACCGCAGGCGCAAGCTCCCAGGTCTGGGGAACTTTGAAACAAAATCGGTTCGGAAGTCCCTCCGGGGCTGGGGGAGTTAGCGATCGCCATCTGCCAGTCCGCAGGTATTTGGCGAGAAGTCGCTGTCTGGCGACACAATGAACAGCTTAATGTCATCAAAAACATAATCCGGCTGGTGACAACTGAGATTCACCCCAAAGTGCTCAAGGGTGGACTCTTTCGTTACGAGCAGCAACCGCTGAGACCGCTGAAGTTCCATGTCCAACTCATACGGTTCTTCAAAACGCTTGATATAGCTGAGACGGCTATAGAAATTTAGACTTGGATCGCCCACTCCAAAGGCGGATGGCAGGCTATCTGCACAGGCTTCACAGGTTTCTTGCTGCAACACCTCTGCCAGCGGCAACAAACGCCCACCCAACACCTGAACATCTAAAACAGGCAACACTAAACTCACCAGGGTTAACGCCACGCAACTAAAGGCAACCAGGCTTCCCCACCATGCCCATACCGCCTGGGCACGCAGCAGGCTGAAGAATACAGCAACAGCCGCCCCTACATGAATCAGGGTCAGTATCCACAGGGCACCTGTGTTTTGGATGCTTTGAAGCACAGGCTCATTTGGCAACAGGCGAGGCAGCACCAGAAAGGCGATCGCCATCAGCACATAACCCAGCCCGGTCAGTTTGAGTGTCAACTGTTGCCAGCGACCAGGCGTAGCCATCTGCCGTTCCCACGCTTGAGCGCAAAGATAGGCCAATGCCGGGAATCCAGGATTGATGTACCACGGCAGTTTAGTTGCGGCGACGCTCATAAAAACCAGCACCGTCAGTAGCCAGATCGTCATAAATAGACCTATCTGCTGAGCGGGTGCCTGGTGCCGCCAGTAGCGCAACCGCAACCAGCCCTGCCGAGGCGCTTGAACCAGGGTTTGGAGGAGCGGCAGCACCCAGGGGAAAAAACCAACTAGCAGCAGGGGCAGATAGTACCACCAGGGGCCGACTTGATTTAAGTTTGCCGTAACAAAGCGATCGACATTGTTAAAGACGAAGGATTGATCAACAAAATTCCAGCCGTTCGCGTACAGCACCAAGAGATACCAGGGAAAGGTAATGGCTCCAAAAAGGGTGAGTCCCCATCTCCACGGCACTGTGGCGAATTGCTCACGCCAGCGGCCTACAGCGGTTAAGAAAACGGCGATCGCCAAACTGCATAGCACCAGTGCCAGCGGCCCTTTCGCTAAAACAGCCAGCCCCAGGCAGGCAAAAAACCATAAATACCCCTGGCGTTGCCCCGTGCTGTAGGCCCAATACCAGCAGTACAGTGCTGCTGTCATAAATACCGTCAGCAGCATGTCGTGCTGTCCGGTTCGCCCCAGAGCAAAAGTAAACGGATTGGCAGCCAGCATGGTAGCCGCCAGAAGCGCAATGCGGGAGTTGGCGAACCGTGCCACAAAGCCCCAGGTAATGAGAACCAGACCCGTTGCCGACACCGCCGACGGCAGCCGCACCGCCCATTCGTTTAAGCCAAACAGCCGAAACCCGATCGCAATCAACCAGTGCAGCAAAATCGGTTTATCAAAATAAATGTCGCCGTTGTAAACCGGCGTAATCCAATCCTGTCGCACCCAAATTTGGCGGGCAATTTCTGCTTGTTTCGCTTCGGTGATGTTGAACAGCGTGTAGCCATCCAGTTGCCAAAAGAACAGAACACCACACAGCAGCAATAACCCGACAAGGGTCAGTAGGAAGCGGTTCGATAGAGAGTGGGAAGAAAACGATATCGCAGGCATTGATCGTGAGTGGCAGAGCGACAGACAGTTCCAGGCTGAGTGACGTAAGACCAATAAACGTGTGCCACTGAGCCTTTTACCTCAAAATAGAGTTTTACCCCAAAATAGAGAAAAATTAAGACAAACCACGAACCGCAGCCGCCACTTGTTGAGACACAAAGGGCAAGATGGCTTCATTTTGACTGTGGGGCTTATCTTCTGTGAAGACCACCAACAAATAAGGGCGATGGTCTGGGATTTCAATGTAGGCTGCATCATGGCGAACGCGACTCGTTAAACCCGCCTTCGACCACAGTTGAGCCGTTTGGGGCAATCCGGCTCCTAAGAAGCCAGTCACTTGATTTTCGGGATCAGCCGCCAAATCAGCCGGATGCAGACTGCGTTTCATTAAATCCATCATGGTTTGCGATCGCCGCGCCGACACGGCCACTCCTCCTATGATGCTGTGCAATAACCGCGCTGTGGCATTGGTAGTCAACCGATTGCGGTTGTCCATTGTTTCCCCTAAAAACGCCCGCTCTCTGCCATAGGGGCCATCACACCAGGTTTTTTGGTTGACGTTGATCGTTTCTAGCTCTTCCCAGTTAAAGGACTGAAAGTAGCGGTTGACCATGTTGCGCTGGTTTTTCCAGGTTTCAAAGGGAGGAGACGGTAACTCTGGACCGCTGGTGGTTCCAGTCAACACATCCACAACCAGGCTGGTCGCGTCGTTACTGGAGTCGATGATCATGTCTCGAATGGCGCGATCGAGTTCGTCCGACTGGGTCACCATTCCCTTTTCAAGCCACTCATAGACGGCCACCAGGTAAAACAGCTTGACCACGCTAGCCGGATAGATGCATTCAACGCCCCGGTAGGCAAATCCTCGCACCGGACGTTGCCAGAACTCATGCGGTGTTAGCGCACCGCCCGTATTCACGGGTACCGGATCGTCATAAACAACCCAGGTCAGGGCAATTTGGTTGCGAGCCAGTCCTGGAAATTCTGACCATGTGGCTTCCAGGAGGCGATCGCCTAGCTGTTCTAGTTGTTCATCTCGCTGAAAGAATGGCATGATCAAACCTCAAAGGATATGTAGACGCTAAACTTTGGCTTGTCAATTGTAACCATTGGTTCTGAACGCTCAATCGGCCTGACCTACCTTGTGATTTAAAGATTTTTGTCTCTGTATCATGGTTTTGCTTTCCCAACTACAAACAACCGTCCAGTCCAATCAATCTGTCGAATACCAGTGTCAGGCCAACCTCAACCTTTACGATTCACCCGATCTGACAGCATTAGCAACCCAGGCAGTAACCAATCGCCAGTTGCGCGTCGTATCGCTGCCGTTCGATGCGGATGGGCAGGGGGCAGGAGCCGCAGTGCAAGTGAGATTATGTGAGGACAACTATCCTGGCTGGCTACCGTTAGAAGATCTGGATTTAATCGAGCCGGCTGAAACGCCATATGAGGCGATCGACCTAACAGAAGCAGAAATCCGGGCGCGGATTCCCAGCGTGATTGCCTACGCCTACGCCACGATGTCGCAGCCGAATTACTATCTATGGGGTGGAACGGTTGGCCCCAACTATGACTGTTCTGGTTTAGTGCAAACGGCGTTTGCATCCGCTGGCATTTGGGTGCCCCGAGACTCCTATCAACAAGAGGCATTTACCCAACCCGTTGCATTAGAGGCACTTATCCCTGGTGACCTTGTCTTTTTTGGCACTCCAGAGCGAACCACTCATGTGGGGCTTTACCTGGGTGAAAGATGCTACATCCACAGTTCCGGCAAAGCCCAAGGACGCAACGGCATAGGCATTGATACGCTATCCACCGAGGGCGACGAGATCAGCCGAGCCTATTTTCAACAGTTCCGCCGAGCGGGTCGCGTGGTGAGCAGTTTCTCTTAGAGCATGGTTTAGAGGGGGGTAAACCAGATTGAACGATCGCCTGATGAACCCCGCTCACCGCTCCACAGGTTGCAGCGCTGGTTCAACGCGCCACAGTTTGCCGTCTAGCACTGCGCTGGGTTTAACCGACACAAGACGGTAATTGTGCTGCTGTAACCGTGTCTTTAATCCGTCTGACGGTCGAAACAAAAGCACATCCGTGAAGCGATCGGGAATGGTGGGAGTCATCTCTCCTTTAACCAGAAGTAACTGTACCGTAGGATTGAGCTGATAGCTCAGTGGCAACACGGTAATACCCGCATCAGCATCGCTGATGAGCAAAGGGCGATCGGCCTGGTTCGCAATCCAGGCCGTCTGCCGGAGTTCTGCTTTGAATGGCCCTCCTTGATACAGCAGTTCCGTCAAGATTCCGCCGGAAATGAGTAGAACAACCAGCGATCGGCAGAGGTACAGGGGCACCATCCGCGAACGAGCAGTGGTAATGCAAACACTCATGCAATAGGCAACGGCTAACTGCATTCCCAAAAAGGCTGGAATCAGATAACGTCCGGTTGCCGATCGCTGTCCCCCCAGGATCAGATCAGGCCCGATCAACAGCAGCAGCGGCACGGCAATTTGAATCACAATAAACAGCCAGACAGGTTTGGGCGTATCACGGCAGAGAAGGTAGAGGGAATAGCCCACCAGCAACACGAGCATCAACGCTACACCATTAACCAACAGGGCAGCATCCCGCAGATCGTCCAAATTGAAAAACACGTCGTTCAGGCTCACGGCCCAGCGTTGCACCAGTGTAAGCACAGGGAGATCTCTGGCCGTGCGGTTGGGTAAGGTGCGCCACTGCACAGCAATAACAGCGATCCAGGGCGTAAACACGACGATGCCGATGAGGGTCGCTCGGAGGTAGGCGATCGCCACCCGGCTCAGACGACCCGACTCTAGCCAAAGGACGTAGATTCCATGTCCCAGCAGGGTAAAGCCGAAAAAAAGATGCGTATACAAGCCCACCGCCACCGTTGCCGCATACAGCCACCAGTTTGACGGGGTGCGTAACCGGATCGATCGCAGCAGCAGCCAGCTAGATAGCAAAATCATCACAATCCACGCACTGTTTTGGCGGGCGCTTTGGGCATGAAAAAGATGCATTGGAGAAACTGCAACCAGGGCGATCGCCATGCCACCCACCAGAGCCGAGCCAAACAATTCCAGACAGAGCCAGTAAATACAGGGAAGAGCCAGGAGACTAATCAGAGCAGATAAACTTCTTAAACCTTCGACCGAACTGCCAAACAACTGCACCCAAAATCGCGCCATTAAGTAATACAAAGGAGGGTGTTCGGGATGACCGACAAAGGCTCGAATGGCATCCAACAGACTGCGATCGAAATGGGGACGTTGATACTGTTGCAACTCTCCAAGTGTAATAACCTGCCCATTAAAAACCTGTGTAAACAGGTCGTTTTTTGAATACCCCGAAATCCGCAAAAACGTTAACGTTTCATCATTCGTCAGTACGCGCCAATCTAAATCGACCAACCGAAAAAAGACACCAATAATGACAACAATAGTGATGACTAACCAGGCTCGAAGCAATACTGTATTCGATTGAACTGCACTTGAATGAGCGGCAAGCTGAGATAACTTCATGCTAAATAGTCATTACATTAGTCATACATTAGTCATGTGTTGCAATGGAGGCAAAGGATAAGATTTTCGCAACACAAATCTCGTCTCTTATTTTTATAGTTGTTAACACCTTATTCGCCCTTCATGATTTAATGCCTTTTTTAATCAAGACAGTGTGAATAGCTCAGTATACAGTTTGATAATTCAATAAAGATGTTCTAACGCCGATGAATTTACTCGTTAAAGTTTGGTATTTCTAGTTAAAGACGGCCTCACACCCCGTCCTGTCATGCCGCGTGAATGACCCGAATCGATGCAGTTTGGGCATTACTGATGGGATGCGTGAATTTTGTGGGGACGTTGCCTCTACAGCAGGAAGGAACCTACCGCTTTCCTACCGTCATTCGCAACGCCATGTCAGTTTGTGCTCACCCGCCTATTTAGCGACCTATGACTCTCAAGCTTCGACCGCTCATTGCTGCTGGAAACCAGGTCGTAAAGCGATTTAAGCCTTACCTGCGCTGGTTTATTCTGGGTGGCACCCTGTTATTTTTGGTGAAGGCATTAAAGGATAACTGGCGCGAAGTAACCGCCATTCGGATTGACGAAAACGGATGGGCTTGTTTGGCGATCGCCACCGGAGTCACACTGCTGGCGCACATCTGGTCAGGTTGGGTCTGGAGCTGGATTCTGCGAGAGTTAAATCAGCCTGCTAACGGCGTTTGGGGGGTTTTGGTGTACCTCAAAACCAACATCGCCAAATATCTGCCGGGTAACGTCTGGCACTTCTACGGTCGGGTTAACGCGGCTCGAGCCGTGGGCTTCCCACTCGGAGCTGCAACGCTCAGCGTGTTGATGGAGCCGCTGTTGATGGCCGCATCAGCCCTGATGATTGCGCTGGCAACCACCCAGCAGGTGAACCTGGGCATTCAGGTGTTTAGCCTTGTCGCAGTGCTGTTGGGCATCCATCCCTGGGTGTTGAACCCCATTTTGCGATATCTGAGCCGAGTTAAAGCCAAGATGCAGGGCGCAACCGATGGTCAGCAGCTTCAGATCAAGCGCTACCCGCTGTTGCCGCTCCTGGGCGAACTGGGTTTCTTAGGGCTGCGCGGCAGCGGATTTTTACTGACCATTGTGGCATTGCAGCCCGTTCAGCTAGCACAAACCCCATCTATCATCAGCGCCTTTGGCATTGCGTGGCTGGTTGGCTTAGTGGTTCCCGGTGCGCCGGGAGGTCTTGGCGTGTTTGAGGCCACGGCGATCGCCCTCCTCAACCACGAATTTTCAACGGGAAGCGTCCTCAGTGCAGTGGCACTATATCGCCTGGTCAGCACCCTGGCAGAAGCGATCGGCGCGAGCATGGCCTGGCTGGACGACCAATGGAATATGTCCCCGGTCGAATCCAATCTCGAAGGGTCGAGCGAGGCAAAACCGTAGTTGCAGCACTGGCTTGATTTGGCCGGATTTGGCTTAACAATACCTGATAATGTAAGTTCTGCCAGTGTGGTGCAACGTTGACCACACGGCATCAAGCCCCACGTTGATCAGGCTGTCTTATATGGTTGTTGATAAGCATGAGCAACTTGCCCCGCTAGATACCGATCGCCCCGCTCTTTCCGTCGTTGTGCCCATTTACAACGAAGCCGAAAGCCTACCTCACCTGCTCAAGGCCATCACCACCAACCTTGATGCGCTCGCTCTGACGTATGAGGTTATTTGCGTCGATGACGGTTCCAGCGATGGCTCCACCGAAATTTTGCGCCAGCAAACCGAGGTTTACCCCTACTTAAGAGCCGTCCTCTTGCGCCGCAACTATGGCCAAACTCCAGCAATGGCGGCAGGGTTCAACTATGCCTGCGGTGATGTCATCATTACCCTGGATGGCGACTTGCAAAATGACCCAAGCGACATTCCCCGCCTGCTTGCCAAGTTAGACGAAGGCTACGACCTGGTCAGCGGCTGGCGCAAAGAGCGGCAAGATGCCGCATTGACCCGGCTCCTACCGTCCAAAATTGCCAACTGGCTGATTGGTAAAGTGACTGGGGTATCGTTGCACGACTATGGCTGCTCCCTCAAGGCGTATCGAGCGGAGCTGGTAATGGACATGAAGCTGTATGGTGAATTGCACCGCTTCTTGCCCGCACTGGCATTTATTGAAGGCGCACGCATTGCCGAGCTTCCAGTACTGCACCATGCGCGGCAGTTTGGGCAAAGCAAATATGGGTTGGGGCGCACCTTCCGCGTTTTGATGGACTTGCTAACCATCTTTTTCATGAAGAAGTTTTTGACCCGTCCTATGCATGTCTTTGGTCTATTTGGCCTGGTTTGTATGATTCTGGGTACGATTACGGGCCTATACCTCACCGTGCTCAAGCTGGGGTTAGGACAAAGCATTGGCGATCGCCCCCTGCTCATTCTGGCCGTTGTGCTGTTTCTAACGGGCGTTCAGCTCTTTAGCTTTGGCCTACTGGCAGAGCTATCGATGCGAACCTACCACGAATCGCAGAATCGCCCTATTTACCGTGTGCGGGAAGTCCTCGGAGCAGACAAACCCATGCCACCGATGTAGAACCGCAACGCTCTTCCGCGAGCCGGGTGAAATTAAAGTGAGAGGCTCAGGCCAGTTCAATTCGTTCGCAAATGCCACGCCTTGGGCTGGGTAAATGTCTGAATGCCATAGGTGGAGAGCGTTAGACCGACACCAGAATGCCCTCGCCCCGACCAGGGCAACCGGGGACTGACGCGATCGCAACAATTCCAGTAAACCGTACCGCTGTTCATTTGCTGCAAAATTGCCCTGGCTCTCTTCTCCTGAGCAGTGTAAACGCTTGCCGTTAAACCATAGGGCGTATCGCTCATTAACTGCACCGCTTCTGCATCATCCGACACGGGTTGAATGCCAATAACAGGGCCAAAGCTCTCCTCTCGCATCACCGTCATGGCATGGGTGGTGTCGAGTAACACCGCTGGCGCAAAAAAGTATCCCGGTCGGTCGAGACGGTATCCACCCACGGCCAGCTTAGCGCCCTTAGCAACCGCATCCGCGATCTGATGTTCCAACACCTGCAACTGAGCGCGACGGGCTAATGGCCCAATGTAGGTCGTTTCTAGCGTTGGATCGCCCACCTGCAAGCCTTCCACCCGTTTGACAAAGTGGGCAACAAACTCTGGATAAATTCGGTAGTGAACATAAATGCGTTCGATCGCACAACAGCTCTGCCCGGTGTTATAAAACGTGCCATCGACCAGGGCAGCCGCAACTGTCGCCACGTCTACATCGTCACAGACATAGGCCGGATCTTTGCCTCCCAGTTCTAGCTGCACTTTCATCAAGTGCCGTGAAGCAGCGGCTGCAACCTTACAGCCCGTGGCATAGGAGCCAGTGAAGAAAACGCCGTTGAGCGGATGCTCCAGCAGTAGCGCCCCCACCTCCCCGGTGCCCAAGATGAGTTGAAACACACCCTCCGGCACGCCGGCCTGTCCCATGAGATGGGCGATCGCCTGTCCAGTCAACGCGGCATACTCGGACGGCTTATACAGCACCGCGTTTCCCGTTAGCAGTGCCGGAATAAAAACATTGGTGCCAACAAAGTAAGGATAGTTCCAGGCCGAAATGTTGGCAACAACGCCTAATGGTTCATGGCTAATTTGCTCCCGCAGTCCGCTATTGGGGTCAGCTAGCACCGTCTCTGTCTGGATAACCCGCTCCACCTGCTCCAGAAAAAAGGGAATACGCTGCGTTGTCGCCTGTACTTCGGCACGAGCCTGGGTGATGGGCTTTCCCATTTCTGCCGTCAGTAAACTGGCTAGCCCCTCTGCCTGCTCGACTAGCAGTTGATTAAAGCGGCGAATCACCTGGATACGCTCGGCTAAAGAAGTATTTGCCCATGCCGCCTGTGCATGTTTGGCCTGTTCTACCTTGTGGGCGATCGTGACAACCGTATCGTCCGGAAGTTGCTCAACCCGATCCTCAGTGGAGGGATTAACAATGGTCAACATTGATTCAGCCTGTAATCAACCAGGACTTACTGTACGGCTTCTGTTGACCATTGGCTGAATCACACGCTACTGAGTTCGTTGCCATAAACCGGGCTACAGCACCTCGGCTCTTAACCGCGCGATCGGTAAACAAAGGAACTTGCGATAGCCGGGAACGTACGCCCGCTGGCTGAATACATCGTACTGGTTTGCTTCGATCACATCCAGGATTTTGCGATACAGCATCAGGGCAGCCCACACCGGAAACCGAGCATCTTGGCTGAGAGAGCCAATGCCCGACTCGGCCTGGGTATAAAACTGCCGCGCCCGCTGAATTTGAAAGCGCATCAGTTCACGCCAGCGATCGTCTACCACCCCATTCAGCAGGTCTTCTTCGGTGTAGTTAAACTGCGCCAGATCTTCCAACGGAATGTAAATGCGACCACGACGAGCATCCTCGCCTACATCTCGCAAAATATTGGTGAGCTGGTTGGCAATCCCCAGGGCGATCGCCTCCGATTCAGGATTGCGTCGTTCGGGACTTTGCCAGGGCGTAGAACCCGAATTAGGGTCTACACCCATGACCGCTGCCGACATCAACCCTACCGTTCCGGCAACTCGGTAACAGTACAGGTTTAAGTCTTCAAACGTGCTATAGCGCGATCGATAGAGATCCATCCGTTGGCCAGCGATCATATCGCGAAACGGCTGAATATCCATCGGGAACCGTTCCAGCGTATCAATTAGCGCCACATCCAAATCATCCATCGGATGCCCTGCAAACAGCGCCTCCAGATTTTGTTCCCAATGATCGAGCGTGGCATCGGTTGTCAGATCGGCTCGCGGGCCATCAACCAGCTCATCAGTACGGCGGCACCAGACATAAATTGCCCAGATTGCCCGACGCTTTGCCTCCGGCATTAGCAGCGTACCTAAATAGAAAGTTTTGGAATATTCTGCCGTAATTTGGCGGCAAAGTTCGTATGAGTCTTCTAGTGAAGCCAGGGTGGTTATGCGAGGGGATTCAGGCAGTTGCAGCATTACATTGCAATCTGGGGGTCATTATTAAGGCTATCAGCGATTGGTCTATCGGCTATCTGCCACGGGGGGATAGAGCCAGCGGCAAAACCGAGTCAACCTTGTGTCAACGATCGGGCTATGGTTAGCCGCTAACAGCAGGCTCGATGGCATTTGGGGCCAAAGGTTGTTGACTAACCCCTGGCTGCCGACTGTTAATAGCCTGCGCTGTCAGCTTACCAGAAAGAACGGCCCCCTCCATGCTTGCCAGGTAACGTTGCATTGTATAGTCTCCAGTTAAATAAAAATTGGAGATGGGAGTAGACTGCGAAGGACGACACTGCTGCCGCCCCGGCGTAGCTTTGTAAACCGAGCGCGGAGTTTTGACAACTTTATACTTCAGCAGCTTAGCAGGATTATCCGTACCAAAATGCATTGGGAACAGTTTCTCTAGCTCAGTCATGGTCGCAGCTACAATCTCGTCGTCTGATTTGCTAATCCAGTCTTTAGCCGGAGCCAGCACCAGTTCTAGCATAGAGCGATCGGGACTGGCATAGCCCCGGCAAGTATTGCTCATGTCAGCGTACACACTCAGGAGGGGCGATCGCGAGAACAACAGATGATCGACATCCGTTAATTTGCGATCGAACCACAGGTGCAGGTTGATTACAGGCACCCCTTCCAATCCATTGAGCTTCTTGAAGTAGTCCATTTCGCGCCACGCCGCAGGCAGCATTACCTTAAATGGATCAACGGGCATCGCAGACACATAGAGATCGGCAGTCAAAATCTCATCTTCTGCGCCGTTTAGCCCTCGAATCAGAAACCCACGAACGCTGTTATCGTCGTTGAGCAAAATTTCCTTCAGTGGCGCATTCAGCCGCACCTCGCCCCCTCGTTCGGTGACGTAATCCACCATCGGTTGACATAACCGTTCGGGGGGCGCTCCATCGAGGAAGGCCATTTTCGACCCTTGCTTTTCTTGTAAGAAGCGGTTCAGCGCCGTTAAAAGAATGGTGGACGAAATTTCGTCTGGATTGATGAAGTTCAATGCCTTAGACATGGCAATAAACACCTCCTTCTCCACCCGTGGCGGCACCTTTTGCCGCTTGAGCCACTCCGAGAAAGAATACTTGTCCATGTCTTCAACATAGGACTGCCCTTTGATCATGGCCGGAATTAAGCCAATGCCAAAGCGAATTTTTTCATCCCACGTCAACATATCGTTGTTGCGGAGAATAGCCACAATGCCATTGATTGGGGCAGGAAGATCTGGAAAATCAAATCGGGAGTAGGTGCCCGGAGCCTCTGGTTGGTTGAAGATCATGGTGTGTTCTTTCCACTGCAACCGATCTTCAATTTCTAGCTCTTTAAAGAGCTGCAACATGTTGGGATAGGCACCGAAGAAAATATGTAACCCCGTTTCGTACCAGTCACCGTCTTCATCCTTCCACGCAGCGACTTTCCCCCCCAACACATCTTGACGCTCAATCACAATGGGAGTGTATCCAGCATCGGTAAGATACTTGGCACAAGAAAGACCCGCTAGCCCTGCTCCGGCGATCGCAACTCGCATGTAACGCTATTGTCCTTATGAAGTCTTACGTCTACTAGCTCTCATTATATGTTGCAAACTGTTACATTTTGTCGCAGGCATCATAGAGCAGTAAATTATCCTCCAAAGTTACGCTCTTCTGGGCGTTTATGCCAGTTTTTTGGCTCAACGTTCGATCGCAACCGTTAGCCAGGTATCCCCCAGGAGGGCAATTTTGGCGTTTTAAAATCTTGCAAAATGGGCAAAATGAAAACGGATTTTCCCTGAATTGCCTGCATTCATACCTCCCTCGGCCTAGAGCAGCACCCATCGACAACACGAACTCAGCGCCTTACAGCTCATTTTTATTGACGAAAGCAGATGACTGAATTGAATTTGCCATCAGAGCGCATTTCTACTGGCTTGGCTGGGTTAGATGCAATACTTTGCGGTGGACTGATTCGACGGCGATCGTACCTGGTACGGGGTGGCCCTGGAACGGGCAAAACAACCATTGGGATGCATTTTCTCTCTCAAGGAGTTGCAGCCGGAGAGCAAACCTTGCTCATCGCTCTGGGGGAACCAACCGAGCAAATTTTAGCCGATGCCAAAACGCTCAACCTGAACCTGGATCACGTCACCGTCTTAGACCTCAGCCCGACCTCCAACTTTTTTACCCAGATCCAGACCTACGACATCTTCTCTCCGGCTGAGGTTGAGCGCGAACCCATTTCGCAACAAATTATTGAGCAAATCCAGGCACTCAAACCCCAACGCGTGTTTTTGGACTCGATGACCCAGTTTCGCTACCTTGCTCCCGATCCGTTTCAGTTCCGCAAGCAGGTGCTATCTTTCCTGCGGTTTTTGGTTGAACAAGAAGCAACCATCGTTTTTACCTCAGAGGGAAGTGAAGAGGCTCCCGATGATGATCTGCAATTTATGAGCGACGGGGTGATTCATCTCAGCCTATTACCGCCAGGGCGCACGCTCACAGTGACTAAATTTCGAGGGTCCGACTTTCAAAAAGGCACTCATTCCATACGGTTGACCCACCACGGCATGAACGTCTTTCCGAGACTGTTACCCGGAGTCTACCGCCGAGAGTTTCCGCTCGAAACAATTCCCAGCGGCCTTCCAGACCTTGATGAACTTTTGCATGGGGGAATAGAGCGAGGAACGGTTACTATCTTCAGCGGCCCCAGCGGTGTTGGTAAAACAACCGTTGGGCTGCAAATTATGAAAGAGGCGGCAGGTCGAGGCGAACGGTCTGTGGTCTATACCTTCGAAGAAGAGGTGGAAGTGATCAAGCGACGCTGTGATGCGGTTGGCATTCCAGCACGCATGATGAGCGATCGCGGCGTTCTATCGTTAGTCAAAATAGAGCCGCTGCAACTTACCCCCGACGAGTTTGCCAACCTCGTCCGCCAGGAAGCGGAAGACAGACAGGCTCGCATCATTATGATTGACAGCGTATCGGGCTATCGGCTGTCGCTCAGCGGTAAGGATCTGGTGAGCCACCTCCATGCGCTTTGCAAGTACCTCGCCAATGTGGGCATTACCGTTCTGCTGATCAATGAAACAGAGTCGTATGCGGGCGAGTTTCAGGCTAGCGAAATTGGCATTACCTACCTGGCAGATAACTTTGTGTACTTCCGGTATTTCGAAAAAGTGGTAGACCGCAAAATAGAAGTGCGTAAGGCAATCGGCATTCTCAAAAAGCGGCTCAGCGATTTTGAGAAAACTTTGCACGAACTTGAAATTACCCGGCACGGATTAAGAGTAAGCCAGCCTATTTCTGGATTGCAAAACATCCTGGGCGGCACGCCCCAGGGACATGAATAGCGGGCTGAACGAGCAAGCGTTTACCAGGAAGCAGGGGTGCATCTGCCAGAAAATCGCTGTACTCTATCGGTAGTAGGTCGTTAGTCGGGCGATCGCCCAGTGCGTTAAATCAATGGCGATCGACCCATCCAAGCGTGTTCCCTGTCGATTGATCTCCTCGGCTTTCCATATATCTGATATCTGACAGCAAGAAAGCCCATCTCACTGCAACAGAAGATTAAGCAGGTAGTACCGATTGTGGGTAACGAGGTTTGAGCTGTTATTCACAATCCTTTAAGCGCATGAATATGCATCGGATTCTTTTATTGCTCGAGCATCGAGAAAATCGCAGCCTCCTCGCAGATTGGTTATCTCGTCGCCATCAGGTTTTGTTGCCTAACCTGGCAACCATTAACGCTCAGGCGGCATCGCTTCGACCCAACCTGCAACCCACCAATCAAATGACAAGTGCAACAGCCACTTCATCTGGCTCTTTAGCAGTTTCCAGTCCGTTTGATCTGTGCATTTTGGATGGTCAAGCGCTACATCGACTGTGGCACTGGGTTCAAGCTTGTAAACAAGAGGCTGACCCGCTATTTTTGCCATTTTTGCTGGTCACCCCACGATCGAGTCTTAATATGGCAGCGTGCCACTGGCAGTGGGTCGATGAGGTATTGGTCAGCCCGGTTGAAAAAGCAGAGCTGCAATTTCGCCTTGACGTGTTGCTACGAACTCGGCAACTGTCTTTAGATTTAGACCAGCGCAACGGTGAGCTTCAAACCGTTAACACTCAGCTCACAGCAGCAATTCAGCGATCGGAATACGCTCGGCTGGAGGTGCAAAAAAGCGAAACGCGGTTCCGATCGCTGCTGGAGTCGGCTCCTGATCCGATTGTGGTGGTTGAACCGCAAGGTCAGATTGTTTTAATTAACAGCGAAACGGAACGCACGTTTGGCTATCACCAGGACGAATTGCAGGGAACTCCGCTCGATCGCCTCTTGCCGCAGATTTCTGACGAGGTTTCTCAGTCTGCCGCATTGAGTCGGCCTCTGTCCGGCGCAGTAATAGGCTGCTGGGCACGCCGCAAAGATGGCAATACGTTTCCAGTTGAGGTTCGCTTCAGCCCGCTCGAAACGCCACACGATTCTCCAGAGAAGAGGCAACACGACGATCGCCTGATAACAGCCATTATTCGAGACGTTACCGTCCAAAAACAGGCCGAACAAGAGATTCGCAATGCGCTTCAAGCCGAGCAGGAACTCAGCGCGATGAAAACCCGGTTTGTGTCGATGGTGTCCCATGAGTTTCGTAATCCGTTAACCAGCATTTCACTTACGAGTCATCTTTTGGAACAGTGCAGCGAGGGATGGTCGGATGAAAAAAGACAGGAGTATTTCCAACGCATTAAAAAGACCGTTCGGATGATGAACGAACTGTTAGAAGATGTGCTGTTTATTGGTCAGGCAGATTCTGGCAAGTCGGTCTTTAACCCTACTCCGCTCAATGTGGTTTTGTTCTGCCAGGAGTTAGTGGAAGAACTGCAAACTCATCTCGGCAACCAGCATCAGATCACGTTGACTGTGGAGCCAATCACAGTAGAACCAATCACAGTAGAGCCAATCACAGTAGAGCTAATAGAGCCGGCGAATACCCTGGACACCCATCCGGCGATCGCTGCACCCACAGTGCTACTGGATGCGAAACTGTTGCGCCATGTGTTGATCAACCTCCTCAACAATGCAACCAAATACTCACCGCAAGGCGGTCATGTTTACTTCTCATTAATACGCCATCCGAACCGGGTAGTGTTTCAAATTCGTGACGAGGGCATTGGTATCCCTGAAGCCGATCAGGTTCACTTGTTTGAGGCATTTCACCGGGCTGGCAATGTGGGCAGCATTGCCGGAACAGGGTTGGGGTTGTCTATCGTGCAGCGCTGCGTTGCGTTGCATGGTGGTACGGTTGAGGTGGTTAGTAAGATAAACGTGGGGACAACCTTCACTGTTACCATTCCGGTGCAACCTTGACTGGTAGAATCAGGTGTCAGCCGTTGGATAAGTGCGATCGCCTCGATCCAATCCCTTTAACCAACTGGATACTGACCCCACATCCAATTGTGCCCTCTGGCTGAATCGTGCCTCACCATGTGCTACAGCAACCACTGAAGCTGAAAATCCATGCGTAAGCCATCCCGATCCTTTTTTAAGCGATTGTTTGCTACCGGAAGTGATGAAAACTTTTTGAAGGCGCTGGGTGGTGTCGAAACCCTCGTCTCCAAAATTCTTTCGATCGCAATGGTCGTTGTGCTGCTGGTAGCCGTGGCCGACCTGTGCCTTTTTCTAGCTCAACAACTCTTGTCAGAACCCTATGGTTCATTCTCGCAAACGCTGATCGAAATCTTTGGCTTGTTTCTCAACATTTTGATTGCCTTAGAAGTCCTGGAAAACATCACGGCTTACCTGCGTCGGCATATCGTTCAGGTGGAATTGGTGATTGTTACCTCACTAACAGCGGTAGCCCGGAAAATTATTATTTTTGACTTCAATAAAGCTGGAGGATTGGATTTGATTGGTCTGGCTGTTGCCAGTTTGGCACTGGCATTGAGCTACTGGATTGTGCGGCGGACGAACCGCAGCACGCAGCCATAACCCAATCGGCTCTATGTTCCCCTGTGTTCGAGCGTTGGCACCTGAGATAGAAAAGGGCCACTCAGCAGCAAGACGGTTGGAGCGTCTAACTCACCATTGACCCGGAGTCCACTGGCCTGCTGAAACCGTTGAACCGCAGCATTCAATGAATCAGACGGTCGGTTCAAGAATCCTAATTGGCGCAGATAATCCGTCGCCTGAGATTGAATTAGCCCGCCTTCCTCAGGACGAAAGATTGGCACATATTCTTTACGCCAGATTCGTTCAAACTGGGTGCGATCGATCTGAAAAATTCTGCCAAAAGCAGGGTCGGCGATTGTAGCGGTATTATCCTTCAAGCCAATTAGCGCCACCGCATGAGGCGCTCGACCCGTCTCGCTATACAACCACGTTGCCAACACGCCCGGTCGGTTCACTTGCTGCATTTGTTCCCAGGTTGGAAACAGCTCCACACCGTCCATGCCCATCGCTTGAGCTGCAACAATAAGCTGGGGCATCGAGGTTCCCAGACGGCTTGTTCCAGCGAACCGGGCAACCTCGGATTCAGTGGCATCAAAATCCCAGAGCCGCAAGACGGTTGCCAGTGCTGCCGGGGCGCAACTGCTGTTGGAGGTTTGGCGAAAAACGCCGTTGGGCTGCAAGTTATCGTTCAAAGAGGCATAAATTGGCGCAAGAAAGTAGGTTTCAGCCGCCGTGAAGCCACCCAGACCGATCAGCCCAATCAGCGCTACTGCCACAACTTGCGATCGCGCCGTTTTCCAACTCACCATAAACGCCACGCCACAGAACCCTAACAACGTTACTCGCAGAATTGTCCAGGTCACGCGCATCCCATACACGCGCCACTCTAGAGGCAACCCTTGAAACTGGGGAACGTAAAGCGCCAGCAGCAGCAAGCTAAAATACAGCCCTAAAAAGGCCAGCGATACTGAAGCTTTTCCTTTGAACAAATCATTTGCAGTTGCACCTTTACGCAGCATTAGCCGACCAAAGCGCATTCCCCAACGAAACAGTAAGGCTCCCAGCAGGATGGTCAGAATGGTTTCGATCAGCATAGTAATGAGTGAGAAAGTGAGTTTGTGGCGGGAGAAAATAGGGTTAGAAACATCTCTGTTACCCTGACCTCAAACCTTTAGGGAAATCGGCAGAGCGACCTGCACCCCTCAGGGGTTGAATCGAAGCGATCGCCTTGTAATTGAACAGAGCTTAGCAAGTGTGCTTTGCTAGCAGTAACCCCTCTTTAGTATTGATTTATTTGAGTGCTGCCCATGAATCTTGATTTGCTCTTTAATGGTGCCAATTTGTTTGTCTTACCATTTTGGACGCTGATGATCGTGCTGCCAAAATGGGGCATGACCCGTAAGGTCATAGAATCATTTTTGCCGTTTGTGGCACTAGCGGGTTTGTACCTAGTGTTGTTTGTTGGCAGCCTAAATGTTGACTCTGCTGAAGCATTTGCCAACCCACAGTTAGCCGATTTAGCCCGATTGTTTGCCGACGAGCGCGTCATGGCAACAGGTTGGGTTCACTTTTTGGTGATGGATTTATTTGTGGGTCGATGGATCTATCAGGAAGGGCAACGCACTGGCATCTGGACAACCCATTCGCTGGTGCTTTGCCTGTTTGCAGGGCCGTTAGGCTTGCTTTCTCATATTGTGACCCGTTGGGTGACTCACCAATTCTTCTCTAAACCCGAGAGCGATCCGGCAACGGGCACAACCGATCCAGCGGCATTGTAAGGAGCGGCGATTAGCTCAACTGCACAATTAGCTCAACTGCACAACAGGACGGTTATCTAACAACGTTTCAGCCGTCAGCAAATCCTCAACGGTGATTCGCAAAAACCGTTCTTGATCAACCCAGAACAGTACTTTGATCCGATCGCTGCCGGGATGACCAGCAGGCGACAGACGAGCAATGCTTCGAGCTTCAGGATTGTCATTCAACGGCTGAACCTGTGGTTTATTGTTGGTTGAACTGCGGGTAATGAGGCGATCGCCATCAAAGTAAACCTCGGTGCCGCCCGTCTCTGCCCCCAGTTCTCCAATCACTAATTCGATACTGGGTTGGTTCTCAATCGAGGCACCCAGCACCAGTTCTACAGGGGCTGGCATAGGGTAGGGCTGCCCTTGCTGAATTAACGGATGCCAGTTGTGGCAGCGGTTGCGCCGATCCCAATAGCGAATACCGTAGCTGTGATACAAGAAATCCTTCAACTCAACACCCTGGCTAAGCTGAAGTGCCCCGTGGGCGATCGCCTCGAACGGACGTTCCGAACGAATCTTGTCTGAAGGAAAATACTGTTGTATCCAGTTCTGCACAGCAGGAATCTGGGCGGTGCCACCCACCAACACCACCGCATCAATATCGGTTGCCTCGAAGCCCTGCCGCCGTGCCTGCCGCAACACTTGAGCAATGGATTCATCTAACCGTTCAAAGAACTGGTTATCTCGTAGCACCGTGTTGAAGCGATCGCGATCGAGCTGAAGTT
Source organism: Oculatella sp. LEGE 06141 (assembly GCF_015207605.1). GTDB lineage: Bacteria > Cyanobacteriota > Cyanobacteriia > Elainellales > Elainellaceae > Oculatella. The sequence goes on along the minus strand of NZ_JADEWO010000002.1, from coordinate 94,805 downwards.
CATAGCTTTCCAGCGTCTCATCATTAAAGTACACTTCCGTCGCTTCGGCCTGCTGCGAGAGCTGGATCTTCAGGCGTTCGGCTAACCGCAACGTTAGCGGCGTACTGGTCAACCCTTGCGATTGAGCAAAGTAATCCATCAGCCAGTGATCAATATCCGCTCCACCCAAATTTTGCCCTGCCTTTGCCACAACCCGCGCCGTTTTGAGACGTTGCTTAGCCGGGTCTAGCGATTTCTGCCCCCACTTGAGAATAAAGCCCAGCGGCTTTGCACCCGATTGCTGGCGATCGAGCTGCACCAACGACAGGTCTAACGTACCGCCACCAAAATCGACCACCAGCAAGGTTTCGCCATCCGTTAGCCCATAGCCCAACGCCGCTGCTGTCGGTTCGTCCAGCATTCGTACCTGCTCCACATCAAGCGATTGACTCACCTGAGATAGCCAGTTGCGGTAGGCTTCGAAGCTGTCTACCGGGACAGTAAAGACCAGCGAATGCAGATCTGGATCAGCCGCTTGCAGCCGTCGAATCATCTCGGCAAGAAACCACTGCCCCACCTGCTCAAAGCTGACGATTTGTCCATCTAGCTCTGGCAAAAAACCTTGAATGTCGGTACCAATGCCACGCTTAAAGTTGCGGAAGAACCGGGGATTGGTGCCGAGATCCAGCCCGCGATCGCGTACCGTTTGCCCAGCAACAACAACACCCGTCATCGCATCTTCAACAAACAGCAAACTGGGAATTAACGGCGGGTTTTGACCAAGCCGCAGCGAACAGCCTGACAAAGAAAGTGTTTCTGGTTGCTGGGTGATCGAGTTCCAGCGAGCAATCACCGTGTTACTAGTACCAAAATCAACCGCGTAAACCATGAACCGTTCTTATCGTTGCTATACCGTTGCTATCTATTCCACTCAACAGGGGTAAACGTTGCCCTTGTGTCTATTCTTGCAGGATTCGGTTCTCGCAGAATATGGATTCGGAGGAGCCATCTCCGCCGAACAGATCAGCAACCCAAGAAAGAGCCAGAAACCCACCTGGCCGGAATAAGTCACTTCAAAAAGGTAAAACTATTACTTTGGTTCAACGTCAAGCACATTAAATATTTCTTAACCTCAAGGAAGAACCATTGCTAATGCTGCTGCACTCCCAACAGTGCAGCGGATCGAGCCAACCTGAGGAATCGTCATGAACCAGAATCCACCGCTCGAACTTGCAGCGTTTGCCAGAAATCTTAGAAGCGGAATTTGGCTGTTAGGCGTCACCTGCTGGGTGTTTGGGTTGATTGACCGCAGCCTTGATGCCCTTGCAGACGGCTATCTGTCGGGGATTGAGATCACTCAAATCCTGACGGTTTCCTTTTTCCTGGTAGGGTGGCTATTGCTCAAACCCGCTTCTCTCAAATTTTCCCGCAAGATCAATCACTCGGCTTAAACAGCCAGAGGAGCGGCAGCCACTAACCAGACGCCTCACTTGGAATAGGCGGGTTCCAACCCCAGGCTAGTCAACAGACGATCAACATCAAAATGTTTGTGCATCATTTGCCGCACTGCCTGTACCTTTACCGACTCATGTAACCGCACTTGCCCAAAGGCGCGATCGACAATCTCGACTGTAGTCAGCGTATCCAAATCCACCGAGAGAATGGGAACTTCTAAATCTTCTGCACGGCTAACAATAGTAGGGGATGGCGGAATCTGCCCGGTCAAAATAAGGCACTGAGTCGAGGTTTCCAAAGCGGCCAACTGAATATCTGTGCGATCGCCCCCTGTCACCACAGCCATGTTGCGGGCTTTACGGAAATACTTCAGGGCAGAGTTAACATTCATTGCCCCAATCTTGAGGCTCTCCACCATTAAATCCATCCGGTCGGCTCGACACAGCACTTGAGCATTAAGTTGATGCACCAGTTCGCCCACGCTGACACTCCGCAGCAGGTCGTTACGAGGCAACAGTCCCAACACAGCAATTCCCTGCTTTTCTAAAAATGGGCGAATCGTGCTGTTTACTAGCTCCATCTGGTCGAGTGAGATGTCGTTAATCAAAATGCCCAAGAGGCGATCGCCTAGAGCCTGCTGAGCAGCCAGCAACGAATCGACCACCAACCCAGAGTGAAACCGCGTCACCAGCAACACAGACGCGTCTACCGCCTGCGCTACCTGCGGTAGCGACAAATCAAACAACCGTCCCTCGTTCAAAGTTCCTGGCCCTTCCAGTAACACCAAATCGCCGCTGGCCGACTGCGTGTACTGGTTTAGCACATGCTGGTAGTTAACCTGGTTTTCACCGTTAATGCGTTGAGCGATCGTCACTTCATCCAAAGCAAGCAGCGTGGGGCGAACGCGATTGTCGGGCAAGTTCAAGATTTGGGCAATAAACCGAACATCTTCATCCAGTACATCATCTTGAGACTCGTTAAGGCAGGTTCCAATCGGTTTTCCATAGGCGATGTCTAGCCCTTTTTCTTGAAGCTGATAGGCCATACCCAAAATCATGGCTGACTTGCCGCTATAAGCTTCTGGTGAACCGATTAATAGATGTTTAGCAGACTCTGGCACGCCCCACTCCTCTCAACTAATTTTTACTATCGTTGCGATTTAATCAATTCTGGCATTGGCACAACAGCGATCGCCTTACCTGCCGCAGTCAAAAACCCAGGGAACACAGCCTCCCTGGTTTTAAGCCCCCGCCGTATGAGGAGGCATTATGGAGTTTGCCAACCGAAACCATTGCATCCTGATTCAAAGCGGGTGTGAATTGCAGACATTTCACTTCATTGTAGAGGGAGGAATGCTGGCTGCTAGCAGAACGAAAGCCATCCAGCAGAGCAACTACCCAGCAGCGATCGGACATAGATCCCAGTCAACTTGCTTTTTAGCAATCCATAAGCATTTATATTACTTAACCTTTTTTAGCTAAATGGCACTAGGCTCCAGGAATTTAATCTCAATTTGCATGAATATGCAACAGGTTGCCGTCCAGACCTGGCAACGCCAAACTCCGCCAGCTCGAGCAGACGGAGGCTCCGTTTGCGTTGATATCAGCGCCCCAAAACCCCGAACGCTTGAAGAAGCCGAGCGAGGCACCTGCGGTTTGGTTGAGTCGGTGCCTTCAATCCTGTTTGTAGACGGTGGCAAAAGACGACGTAAAGCCCCAAACCAAAGCAAATAAAAGCCCCAAGCCATTAATGGCTTAGGGCCAGGTTGGTAGATGCATAGCTAGACGCAAACTTCGATCTCTCAATCGCGTCGAAATACTAGCTGAGACAGGCTGCCCATAGTAACGAAGGGCAAGCTAGTCATCTAAGCGCAGCAATCGACGGTAAAACCCTTGAGAGAAGTCTGCAATACGGGCACTTTTGAAGTTAAAGAGAACATCAATCAAAAAATCTACAAATTCAAAGTTTGCCAGAGTTAGCTCATAACTCAGTTCTGCATTGCCATCAAACTGCAAGCGGCACCGCGTCAAATCAGCCGGGAGTGACGAAACATTCCAACTGGCAACGAAGGGAATGCTTTCACCACCCTCTATTTTTCGTAGACCTTCCAAATTTCCCATTTGATAGAGGCTGATGGCTAGCGGCAAGGCGTTGCGCTTGCGTCCTTGATAGTAAGGTGAGTAAACGTTTACATCACGAGGATTGGCAGGCTGAAGTTTCTCAAGAGACATGCTCAAGGCATCCTTATTTAGCTTGTACTTAGCTTGTAGTGAGGTAGAAACAGCCGCTAAGGGCTTTAGATGTGAGGGGGCAATTTGGGGAAATAGATAGCACCTACAAGGCTGAAACTAGTGTTCCCCAAATCGATTTCTTGCATTCACCTTGTGCCTACCTACATCTTGTGCCTACCTACATAAAGTAGGCTGCCCACGAAGCCGGGCTGAAACGACTGCTTGTCTACTGAGTTAAGCCAGCCAAGCCAGCTCTTATCGTCCGATTGGGGTTAATTCGGAGGTGCAAGCCAAACAGCGACTAGCGGCAACAGGAACCGTGGTGAGGCAATAGGGGCATTCTCGTACCGCTGGATCGGGAGCTGTTTCTTCTTTACGCTTGAAGCGTTGCAGGAACCGAATGGCGAGAAAGAGCGCCAGCGCAATAATAATGAAGTCGAGAATTGCACCCAAAAAACTGCCAATGGCGATATTGAACGGTGGAAGAATGGTTCGCGTGCGCCAATCTCCCCCCGCAGTGGCCAACAACGGGTTGATCAACGGCATCACAATATCTTCGGTAAAGGAGGTTACAATCCGCCCGAAGGCTCCACCAATGATGACGGCGATCGCCAACTCGACTACATTACCTTTGAGCGCAAATTCCCGAAATTCTCTTAAAAAGCCAGTTGTGGCGGTTCTTGTTCGTCGTACTGTCATAAATTTGAATGTTTTTAGTTGATGTTGATATAGAAAAATAGCACTTTGATCTCTCAGCTACATTTAAGCAGGAAGCGCAAATTAATCAAGTCTGGAACCAGCGGAAAGATACTGATGCAAAAGTACGTTTGCTCTATTTGCGGCTATGTTTATGATCCAGAACAGGGCGATCCAGAGAGCGGGATTGAGCCGGGAACGCCATTCGAAGCCATTCCAGAGGACTGGGTCTGCCCTGTGTGTGGCGCAGAGAAAAGCGATTTTGAACCCGTTGAATCGATCGGTCGCTAGAATATCAATCTCAGCTCTCGATCGCGCGATTAGGTACAACCGTTGCAAGCATTACACGTTGTTGTTATTGGAGGCGGTGCCGCTGGGTTCTTTGGGGCGATCGCCTGCGCTGAGGCGCACCCCCAGGTTCAAGTCACCCTGATAGAAGCGAGCCGTCATCCGCTTCACAAAGTCAAAATTTCCGGTGGGGGGCGCTGTAATGTCACCCACTCTTGCTTTGAGCCAGCCTTACTGGTGCAGCATTATCCTAGAGGCGGCAAAGCGCTGCGTGGCGCATTCAGTCGCTTTCAGCCTCGCAATACGGTTGACTGGTTTAACCGTCATGGGGTCAGGCTCAAAACAGAAGCAGACGGGCGCATGTTTCCGGTAACAGATGACTCTGCCACGGTGGTGGATTGCTTCAGCACAGCAGCACGGCAAGCGGGGGTGACGGTGCGCGTCGGCACACCCGTTGAGGCAGTCACCCGTGCCGCATCCGGCTTTCGTGTGGTGCTAAAAACGGGAGAGTCGTTAAGGTGCGATCGCCTCCTGCTGGCGACTGGCAGCAATCCCCACGGCTATCAACTCGCCCAGTCGTTGGGGCACTCCGTTGAAGCTCCGGTGCCGTCACTCTTTACCTTCAATATTCCCGATCGGCATTTGCACGAGTTAGCCGGTGTGGCGATCGATCCGGCTCAAGTTCGCCTCCATCTTCCTGACGCAAAACCGTTAAAGCAGCAGGGCGCGTTGCTAATTACCCATTGGGGCATGAGTGGCCCAGCCGTCTTAAAACTGTCTGCCTGGGGAGCCAGAGTGCTCCACCAGCACCAGTATCGCGCTAGCTTGCAGGTCAACTGGCTGCCGCACCAAACGCCAGATCAGATTCGGCAAGATTTGCTTCAGGCCAAAGCAGAGCAACCCAAGAAGGCGATCGCCTCTAGCAATCCATCATCACTGCCCCGACGGCTTTGGCAATACCTGGCGATCGTCCAAGCGGGCATTGCCCCTGAGACCCAATGGGCACAATTGTCTAAAACCGCTCTCAACCAACTGGTGCAAGCGCTGAGCCAAAGCTGCTACAGCATCAAGGGCAAAGGCGTTTTTAAGGATGAATTTGTCACCTGTGGCGGTGTCCGGCTCAAAGAGGTTGATTTCAAGTCGATGGAAAGCCGCCTCTGCCCCGGACTGTTCTTTGCGGGTGAAATCCTGGATATCGACGGCATCACGGGTGGGTTCAACTTTCAAAGCGCCTGGACCACAGGCTGGCTGGCGGGTCAGGCGATCGGCGCGGCTGCGGTACACCCTGTGACGGTACCTTAGGCGACTGCCCGCCCGCAAACCCTAAGCCGGGTTAGCACGGGGAAAGGTATATAGCACCGTCATAAAGCGCTGTGGGTCAAAGCTACGTGGATCAAGACGGTTACCCGACCGATCGATCGCGCGGTGGGTAGTAATCCTGGAATCGGGCACACCCGTTTGGGCAATTACCCATGCCAGGGAGCGATACTGCGCCTCTGTATAGCCACTGTGGCTTCTGCTGTTGCCGCGTCCATCAGAGGGCGTTTCTAGCGAGACGTGATAGGCAAAGTTATTAACCGATGCCGGAAACTGAGGATGAGTTCGCACGGCTTCAGGGCCGTTGGCTCCTACAAAGACAGAGTTTCCGGCTCCAAAGGCTCGCATCTCTGGCGATACGATAAACACCACGGTGCCATCTCGTTTAATCAGGCTGTGGTAGCTGACCTGATCGTTTTCGTTGTAATGCGGTGCCCGAAAGGTATTAATGGCACTACTGGCCGAACCGACCGTCTCGTGGATCACAACCAGCAACGCATTTTGCACCGGATTGCCGTTAATATCGACCGTCACTCGTTGCCCATAATTGGTGGGATGAGCAGGCGCAATTTCCTGGGGAGGAGTATAGCTTGAGGCTGGTATCGTGTCTGGTAACGGAGCAGGTTTGCCAGCATACGGGTCGGGCAGTTGCGGTTGCATCTGCTTCGGTTGTACCAGGGGGGCAGCCGTGTATGTATCTGGAGACGACGAGAGAGGGGCGATCGCTGCCCTAACGACCGCCGAGGCAAATACCAGTGCCAATGCCACCAGTCCTAAAGCAAGCGATCGCAAAATAACAGTTCGATTTAGTAGCTTCATGCAAGTGAGAGTTCCAATGTGCCATCATCTTCCCTTACCTTACTTACTTACCTTACTTAAGACAGTCCGGTGAGTTGACCAAACGGTTAACGGTCAGAGACGATGAAAAGGTGATAAAGATCATAAGAGATGGAAATTCGGACGTTAGATTGGCAAGTGTAATTGGTTGCCGAATCGCTCCTTCCACCAGTTAAGATTTTAGGTTGAAATCACGTAAGCAGGTTTGTACCGCCGATGGCAGAAACCCTTTTGTTTAACGCACTGCGCGCCGCGATCGACGAAGAAATGGCGCGAGACCCTTCTGTTTTCGTCCTCGGCGAAGATGTCGGGCATTACGGCGGCTCCTATAAAGTCACGAAAGACCTATATACCAAGTATGGCGAACTGCGGGTACTGGACACGCCGATCGCTGAAAACAGCTTTACAGGTCTAGCCGTGGGAGCTGCGATGACAGGGTTGCGCCCCATCATTGAAGGCATGAACATGGGGTTCTTGCTACTGGCCTTCAACCAGATTGCCAACAATGCGGGGATGTTGCGCTATACCTCCGGCGGCAATTACAAAATTCCGCTGGTGATTCGTGGTCCCGGCGGCGTGGGGCGACAGCTTGGAGCAGAACACTCTCAGCGGTTAGAAGCTTATTTTCAGGGTGTACCGGGGTTAAAGATGGTGGCCTGTTCTACCCCCTACAACGCCAAAGGGTTGCTTAAAGCCGCAATTCGCGACGATAATCCGGTTATTTTCTTTGAGCATGTCTTGCTCTACAACCTGAAGGAAACCCTGCCCGACGACGAATATGTGCTGCCCCTCGATAAAGCAGAAACGGTTCGCAAGGGCAAGGATGTCACCATTTTGACCTACTCTAGAATGCGTCATCACGTGACCAATGCAGCAAAGACACTGGTGCAAGAAGGATATGATCCCGAAATCATCGATTTGATTTCGCTGAAGCCGCTCGACTTTGACACCATCGGTGAGTCGATTCGCAAAACGCATCGAGTCATTATTGTCGAAGAGTGCATGAAGACCGGAGGCATTGGGGCTGAGCTGGTGGCTTCGATCAACGATCGCTTCTTTGATGAACTGGATGCCCCCGTGATTCGGCTGGCCTCTCAAGACATTCCGACCCCCTACAATGGCACATTAGAAAGCTTGACGATCGTTCAGCCTGCCCAAATTGTCGAAGCGGTACAAAATATTGTTCCACTCCGGGTCTAGATCAGGTTAGCTCATCGCTACTATGACGAAGCCGTTGCACAGTGTGCAACGGCTTTGTTAATGGTCAATAAAGGCGCAGGGTTGCCTTTCTGCCAGGTATCTAGTTATTGAACCGGTGACAACACCTTTTCTTCCACAACATCGGCATTGGCCTCAGGCGTTTCGGCCTCAGACGGGGGCACCACTTGCCAGAACTGGGGCAGATAGTCAGACCAGTTCTCTAAAATGTGCTTCGCCTTCTGGCTACCCGTGCGATCGGCATGGGCAGCAATCAGGTCTTTCAACTGTGCTTCGCCAGCCGGAGACACCACCCGCTGCACCTTGACAATTTCAGGGTTGACCTTCGTGGGAAAACTGCCGTCTTCATCCAGGAAGTAAGCTAAACCGCCCGTCATACCCGCACCCACATTTCGACCAGCTTTGCCCAAAACCACAACGGTGCCGCCCGTCATGTACTCGCAGCAGTGGTCGCCTGCCCCTTCAATGACCGCCTGTCCTTTGGAGTTACGCACCGCGAACCGTTCTCCAGCTTGACCATTGGCAAACAGCGTGCCACCCGTGGCTCCATACAGGCAGGTATTGCCAACAATTACGTTTCTGGACGGGTCGTAGGTGGCGATCGCAGGCGGCTTAATCACAATTTCGCCACCGTGCATCCCTTTGCCGACATAATCATTGGCTTCTCCCTCCAGCGTCAGGGTCATTCCGGGTAGAATGAACGCGCCAAAGCTCTGGCCGACACTGCCCTGGAAGCTAAGCGCCACCTGCCCTTCAAAGCCTTTGTCACCGTACTGTTTGGCGATCGCCCCTGCCACCCGTGTCCCCACCGTTCGATCGGTATTGACCACCGTAACAGCGTGATTGACGCCCGACTGATTTTGAATCGCAGCCTGGATAGACGGCTCATTTAAAAGCTGGTCATCCAAAACAGGGCCATTGCTGTGAACCGCCTCATGTTCTAACCAACTGCGGTTCTCGCGGGTATCGGGCAGATGGGTAAGACAGTCCAAATTGAGCGATTGCGTCTTGGTGAGCGTCACTGACTCTTTGGGCTTCAGCAGATCAGCACGCCCAATCACCTCCCTCAGCGATCGATAGCCCAACCGTGCCAGCAGCGATCGCACCTCTTCTGCCACAAAGTAGAAGAAGTTGACGACATGATCCGGTGTGCCGCTAAACCGCTTCCGCAGCTTTTCTTGCTGGGTAGCAACGCCCACCGGACAGTTGTTGGTGTGGCAAATACGCGCCATGATGCAACCCTCAGCAATCATGGAGATGGAGCCAAAACCATACTCTTCTGCCCCCATCAAGGCCGCCATGAGGACATCCCAGCCCGTTTTCAAGCCGCCATCGGCTCGCAGGATGACGCGATCGCGCAGGTCATTTTCCATCAAGACCCGATGCACCTCGGTAACCCCCAGTTCCCAGGGCACGCCAGCATGTTTGATTGAGCTAAGGGGTGAAGCCCCCGTGCCGCCATCATGACCAGAAATTTGAATGATATCGGCATTCGCCTTGGCAACGCCCGCTGCCACCGTACCAATGCCCACCTCGGCCACCAGCTTCACGGAAACCTTGGCCTGTGGGTTAATTTGATGCAGATCAAAAATGAGCTGCGACAAATCCTCAATGGAATAAATATCGTGGTGGGGTGGAGGTGAGATCAGCGGAACACCGGGCTTGGAACGGCGCAGCATTGCAATGTAAGGACTAACCTTAGGCCCCGGCAGTTGCCCCCCCTCACCCGGTTTTGCTCCCTGGGCAATCTTGATTTCAATTTGTCTAGCGTTGACCAGATACTCCGGAGTAACGCCAAACCGCCCGGATGCTACCTGCTTGATTGCGGAACTGGCGGTATCTCCGTTCCGTAACCCTTTCAGGTGCGAAAACAGTTGCGACTGACCCGCTTCATCCACATCGTCTAACACCTTGAAGCGCATCGGGTCTTCGCCGCCTTCACCCGAGTTAGACTTGCCGCCAATCCGGTTCATGGCGATCGCCAGGGTTTCGTGCGCCTCACGCGACAGGGAACCGAGCGACATAGCCCCCGTACAGAAGCGCTGGACAATAGTCTCAACCGATTCCACCTCTTCAACGGGAATGGAAGGGCGATCGCCTTTGAAATCCAGCAAATCTCGGAGTGCCGTCACCGGACGCTGAGCAATCGACTGCTGATACAGGGCATAGTGGTCATGCTCTTTAGTCGTGACCGCCTTGTGCAACGCCTTCGCCAGTTCGGGGCTGTTCATGTGATACTCACCCCCTGGCTTGTAGTTGAAGAAACCGTAGTTTTCCAACTTCTTGCCGCTCAATTCCGGAAAGGCACGCTGGTGGAACGACAGCACCTCCTGAGCCAGTTCGTTCACACTCAAACCGCCCAAACGCGACGCTGTACCCTTGAAGCCAAGGTACAACAGGTCAGAGCCAACGCCGATCGCTTCAAAAATTTGCGCTCCGCTGTAGCTCGACAACAGCGAAATGCCCATCTTCGAGAGAATTTTGAGTAACCCCGCCTCGATCGCCTTGCGGTAGTTGTGCTGCGCTCCAGTTAAGCTGGTCTTGGCAATTTTGCCTCGCTCCATCAGGCTTTGCGTTTTAGCATCAGCCCACCAGTGCCGTACGGTTTCCCAGGAGAGGTAAGGACACACCGCGCTTGCGCCGTATCCCAACAAACAGGCGAAATGATGGGTACTCCAGCATTGAGCCGTGTCCACAACAATCGACGCTTTCATCCGCAGTCCCTGGCGAATCAGGTGATGATGTACCGCACCAATGGCCAAAAGCGGCGGAATGTACGTATGGGTTGCGCTTAATGTCGTCGGTTCGCCAGTTTGATCCAGGCGATCGCTCAATATCAGAATGGTTTTACCCTGTCGCACTGCCGCCGTTGCCGCCTGACACAAGGTATTGACCGCGTGCTGTAACCCCTCTGGCCCCTGAGCAATTTCAAACAGCGTCGAGAGATTGGCTGTTTCAAATCCCGACTGGCGAATTTGCCCTAGCTCTGCATCATTCAATACCGGAGATGACAGTTTCAGCAAACGAGCATGGTCGGCTCTGGTTTCTAGCAAGTTGCCGCGATCGCCCAACCGCATGTTCAACGACATCACCAAACTTTCCCGCAGCGGGTCAATGGGCGGGTTAGTCACCTGAGCAAACCGCTGCTTAAAGTAGTCGTACAGCAACCGTGGCTTGTTAGAAAGCACCGCCAGCGGAATATCATCGCCCATGCAGAAGGTTGGCTCTTTACCTTGAGAGGCCATAGCCTCAATGATCATTTCCACATCTTCTGTGGTGTAGCCAAACGCCATCTGCTGACGCAGCAGCAGAGTTTCCTCTAGCTGAACACCATCGGGGAAAGGCTGCGGCTCAAGTTCCTGGCGATTCTCTCGCAGCCACTGACCATAGGGTTGAGCGCTGGCTACTCTTTGCTTAATGTCCCAATTCTTCAAAATCTCGTGGGTTTCCAGGTCAATGGCGATCGACTCTCCTGGCCCCAATCGTCCCTTCTCGATGATTTCCGCATCGGGAAGCTCCACCACTCCCGCTTCCGAGGCCACCACCACATAGCCATCGCGGGTAATGACATAGCGGGCAGGCCGCAACCCGTTGCGATCGAGCGCTGCTCCAATCTTTTTACCATCACTAAACACCAACAGCGCCGGCCCATCCCACGGTTCCTGAATGCCGCTGTAATATTCGTAAAAATCGGTAATTTCTGGATGCTGTGCCAGTTCCGGCTGATTCTGGTACGCTTCCGGCACCATCATCATCAGCGCTTCCAGGGGGCTTCGCCCTGAACGCACCAACAGTTCCAGCACGTTGTCAAGCGTGGCCGAATCGCTGTTGTCTGGGTCAACAATGGGCTTGAGGCTTTGCAGGCGATCGCCCCAGAGGGGATGTGCCAAGTCTGCCTCGCGCGCCATCATCCAGTTGATGTTACCTAACAGAGTGTTGATTTCGCCGTTGTGCCCCAACAGGCGCATGGGCTGAGCCAGCGGCCACTTGGGCATGGTATTGGTGCTAAAGCGACGATGATAGAAGGCAAAAGCGCTCTCGTAGATAGGGTTCTGCAAATCGGTGTAGAACTGCCCCAACACCGCCGATCGCACCATGCCTTTATACACAATCGTGCGACACGAAAAGGAACAGACGTAAAGATCGTCCTTATCGGCTCTGGGTAACGCTGCCACAACAGCCTGTTCTGCCTGCTTACGAGCCAAATAAAGCTGTCGCTCCAGCGCATCCCCACTCAAGTCAGAGCGCACGATAATTTGTTCGATTTGGGGCTGGTTTTCTTTGGCTTGAACTCCCAAAAACTGGGGTTCCACCGGAACCACACGCCAACCCAGTACCGTTAAACCAGCGGCAGATATCACCTGCTCCATCGTCTGCCGAGCGATCGTGGCCAGCGCTTCTGACGGCGGCAAAAACACCATTCCCACGCCAGTTTGCTCCACAGGCGGCAGGGATAATTGCTGCTGATTCAACCAGTCGTGCAACAGCTTCCAGGGAATGGCCGTCATCAACCCGGCTCCATCTCCGGAGTCTTTGTCGGCACTACAAGCTCCCCGATGTTCCAGGCAAGTCAGCGCAGACAGAGCTTTTGCAATCAAGTCGTGGCTGGCTCGTCCTTGCTGATCGGCAATCAGGCCAACACCACAGGCATCTCGTTCCTCGACCAACCATCGCTGCCCTGCATATCCCGCTACTGATTCCTGATGGACCGGTGTGTTTTGATTCACGCTTGCAATACCCCCGTGAGACAAATTAAAAATGCCCAATTACTGCTGATCGAAATTCATGGAACCCTGCTGCCACAATGCTTCTGGCTATCAGGATTCAATGAAGGGCGGTTTCATCACTTCAGCCAGAAGGATGGAGCCGCTTTGGTGCCTTAATGCTGACGTGAAGATTTGGATGATACCCAACGCCTCAAAGAATGCGATTGCCGTCACTCACCTGCGATGAACCATACCGACAACCCATGGAGCAAAAAATCAAATCTTACCGTCATCAAAACAACGGTTTCTCAGCTTTTTCCTGGAAAACCGCTACTCAAAACGCCTAGTTCACTAATAGAAAACCCGTCAAGGGCAGAGTAAAAATCTTATAGAAAGTCTACCAATCTTGGCAATCCCTAAACTCGTTAATCCACAGATTCAGGTCATATTGACCCTCACTCGTTGGTAGCTTGAGACAAAGCGCCCCTTTCTACTCATCCGAGTCGAGATGCCAAGACTCTCCTCAAACGGTTTGCGGCTGGTTCGGCTGGATTTGGCAGCCTTATGTTTCCTATTATGAAGCCAAACTTTCAAATCCAGAGGACGTTTTTTCAGGGATAGTTGACACATGCGGTTAGAGCAACTGGCGATCCCTATGTTTACTATAGCGATCGCTCTCCCACCTGGCTGGATCGGGTGGCTGGGGTAGATACGAGCCGCTGAAACAGGGATTCGATGTGCCGTCCTCGACTCAAACCGTTAACAATTTGTGAATACCTGTCGGCAACAAACCCTGATTCGGGACATTCTGTAGAAATGGAGTCATCCCCAGGACGTATCTCAAACTGCATATATCCTGAGAGTGACCGTCATTGTTCCTCCTCGTCCTGCTGAGTTCTGTGGTCATTCGTCCCCAACGTCGATCGGGCGATCGACATGCTCAACGACGTGCCCACCACCGGGCAATACGTCAAGCCCAACGTCAAGCCCAACGTCAACTACAGTTTCAACAACGTCTACGACGATTACACGCTATTTCTACCAAATACCAGCGTCTTTTGGTCATCACCCTGGTTGCCCTGGCAACGGCTCTTCATTTATCTGCGCCGAAGGGAATTGCAGAACCCATCCAGACCCAAACCTTGCAGTCGGCTTCGCTCAAACTGTCCTGGCTACCAACGCTGGCACAAGCCATTCCACCCGTATTGGTGGCACAAGGAAATCAAATTATTCTCAATGGGCAAACCCTGCCTGCCGCCTGGAGCCAACGCCAGCAAAGTATTGGCATCAGCGATTCAGGACTAATGCAAACCGTTGGGGTGGATTTGCTAAACACAACTGACGCAACCCGACAACCCGTGCAATGGTTTTCCGAGCCGTCTACACAGCCGCTAGTGCTAGAGAGTTGGCTGACCAGCCAATCTCGCTATCTAGATATCACTCAACTGGCACAACAAGCGGGGTGGCAAGTGCAGGCTAGAGGAAACGCCCTGCAAATTAATACCCCTGCTACGCGGGTAGTTGGTGTGCGGCAGGGACGGCAAGACTGGGGCGATCGCATTGTGGTCGATTTAGATCGTGCAACCCCCTGGCAGGTGAGCGAACAGGGGCAAGAAGCGATCGTTACAATCAATGGGGCGATCGCTCCGGCCATGGTGCAAAACTTCCGCCCTATCCCAGGAACTCGTCTCACCTCGTTAAACGTAGCGGCAAACGGCAACCAAACCGTGATTCGAATGGGCACGAATCTTCGCCCTCGAGTGTGGACGCTGCCCAACCCCAATCGGCTCATTATTGATATTCGGTCTGACTCGATGGTAGAGCGAGATATAGCATGGGCACCCGGTATTCGCTGGCGACAACAAAATGTTGGCGTTGGCAATTTCGTGTTTCCAGTGGTGTCGTTGGTGGTGAATCCGCGCCAACCAGGGATTGCGCTCAAGCCCATTACTAGCAATCCTAATGCGGCGATGGGAACGGCACCATTGCTCACCACTGCTCAACAGCAACAGGCGGTTGCCGCGATTAATGCGGGTTTCTTTAACCGCAACAATCAATTGCCGTTGGGTGCCATTCGAGTAGACAACCGCTGGATCTCTGGGCCGATTTTAAACCGGGGGGCGATCGCCTGGAATGACTTTGGTGATGTCACCGCAGGTCGCCTCAGTATCCAGGAAAGCTTAACCACCTCAACCGGACAACGCTTACCCGTATTGCTGCTCAACAGCGGTTATGTCCGAGCGGGCGTTGCCCGTTATACGCCCGACTGGGGAGGAAGTTACACCCCCATTCTGAACGATGAGGTGATTGTTACCGTGCAAAACAATCAGGTGAGCAGCCAGCAGCCCAGCGGAGTAGCCGGACAGCGATCGATTCCAATTCCGAGCAACGGCTACCTGGTTGTGGTTCGAGCAAACGGAGCCGCCGCCAGTGCCCTGCCTGTCGGCACCACTGTCCAGGTTGAAACCGTGACCTCTCCTTCAGAGTTCAGCCGATTTCCGCAGGTGATGGGAGCGGGGCCTCTGCTGGTGCAAAATCGGCAGATTGTTCTCAACGCAGAGGCGGAGCAGTTTACGCCTGCCTTTATTCAACAAGCAGCCGCTCGTAGCGCGATCGGGGTACTGCCCGATGGCAATCTCATTCTGGTTTCTGTTCACCGTCGCATCAACGGTACAGGCGCAGGCCCCACCCTTAATGAAATTGCCCAAATTATGCAGCGGTTGGGCACTGTTCATGCTCTCAACCTGGATGGTGGCAGTTCAACTACGCTTTATCTGGGTGGGCAACTGCTGGATCGATCGCCCCGCACCGCAGCACGGGTGCATAACGGCATTGGTGTGTTTATGCAGCCTAACCTGGCGCGAATTAGACCCTAGCCAGCACCTCAAGGTTTGATTCGCTAGAGACGCCCCCATTGGAGCGTCTCTGTGTATGGTTTCAGGAATCGCTATCAATGGGTTTGGATTTATACCTGTTCCTCTCCCCCCGCACGGGTATACTCGCCATGCCAAGCCTGAACCCTAGCCAACCTGAACCCCATTATTTGGAGTACTGTGTTCGGTCTGCCCTTGCCGTTGGCGAACTGTCTCCTGCTGTCGAATCACACATCAAACGCATTGTCGTTGACGGCAATTTGACTCCGCGCGATCGCACCCTGCTAGACATCTTGCGAGACGCGATCCAGGATGGCTGTGTGCGACGAATTCAGTGACCGGAGCCCACCCAAATCTCAACGGTCAAATTTCCACATCAAGCCAGACACCAGATTAGTGGTAACGTGCGCCAGGATAGGCACCATTAAATTTCCAGTCGCCAAAGCGCTAACTCCCAGCACGGCTCCAATGACGGTTGCCCAAATCACGTAGGGTAACTGTTGCGAGCCACTGAAGTGCAACACCCCAAAACAAACGCTAGAGATTATGACAGCGAGAAGATTAAACCCCAGGGCTGGTAACATTACCCCTCGAAACAAAAGCTCTTCACTTAACCCCGGTAATAAGCCCAACCAAATCAAATCTGTCCAGGTTAACGGTTTTAAGATCAGCGCCAGATAAAAATCAGCGCTGCGGCGATACGACTCCCACAGTCGGTAAACGATGGAGCTTGCACCCGTGATCCCCAAGCCGATCGCTGCGCCAAGGAGTAAATCAGTCCATACCCAGTTTACAGAGAGCAGTGCAACCGCATCGAGTACCATCCACGCACGAGCCACCAGCAGCAACACTACGGCGGTTAAACCCATAGCAGCCAGGATTTGCACTCGAGATAGAGGTTCGACTTGAGGCTGGTTTGGAAGCTGTTCAGTCACAATCAACCCCGCAAAACATTATTGAACGATTCTTGATTGGCGCGTCCTTACTGGATTGTTCGTTTGTGCCGGTTGCCCGTTCAAGATAGAGCGATCGCCATCCAGGTGAAGCGCTTCAGGCTATATCAACAGCATGGCTCACAGGGCAAACGCTGTGTGGTCTAAGGCTAACATCTACCCAGTCGGGTTAGCAGCGATTTTTCAACGAACGGCTGAAGTTGCGTTGCTTCAGGCCGCAACGCGCTGATGCTGATCCCTGCCCGGTGGGCTACCAAAACGCCGATCGCCTCCAGGTACGAATCGACTTGCAGGGCAGATATGCCTAAACTCTCTGCGGTCACTCGCATCCGCGTTTGGTTATCGGCCACTGTAACCACTTGAGCCGACTGGCTCAAATGCAACACCGCACTGCCCCCACAGGCGGTGGCTGGCACGATCACCGCATCCACCTGTTCCGCCCAAACATCCTCTGGTCGAGTGGCAGCACCGATCACAAACTGCGGCGCACGGCTTAGCCCCACTAAGACGCAGGGGAGAAAGGTGTACCCCAACTCCTCAGCCGCCGAGCGGGGAGACAATTCTGCATCAAGCGGCAGCGGCAACAGTGCCGGGGCATGGGCACAGGGAATCTGAAACGCCTGAACCACCAGGTGGCTAATGACTGCCTCTGCCCCAGCCAATGGATCTACGCCCTGACCATGACGGTAAGATTGCAGCGCTTCACTACCCAGGTCGTCGGGGAAGCGAGCTACTACCGCGATCGCCTCTGCCCCAGCCGCAGCAATTAGCTTATCAGCAGCTCGCAGTAAGCTATCTGGATGTCGAATCGTTCCCCATGTCGCCCCAGAGTCCGCCGTTTGCAGTTCTACACCCAATGGAGCATCCGTCACGATGTAGTCGGTCAACGTCAAACCCAGGGTCGAGCGAGCGGCATCTGCGGCCTGGAGATGCCTCAAGCGCAAGTCTGGTTCAATCGCCTGGTCTAAGATCAGGCCAATCCGGTTTTGATGAACCGGTCTCAGCCCCCATCGACCAGACGCAAACCGATCCAGACCATATCCCTCAACGTAGAAAGCGTTGGGTAATGACCAGTAAAGCTGTGCCCCATTCAACACGTTGGGATGGGTAATGAGCCGATCGACCACCTGGGCGATCGCTCGGGCAACGGGTAGGGCATCCCCGGCATAGCCCCCAATGGCAGCCCCAATTCCAGTAGGAACAATTAAAACGGCAGTATACGGTCGCTGACTCAACTGGCCTGACCCGACTTCGTAACAACAACGGCTTCAACCTGAGCCGTTTGCCGCTCAGAGTCGATCGCAGTAATCGCCCAACGCAGAGGTTCGCCTTGCTGTTGCAAGGTCTGAATAATGGCTTCCTCTAGGGCGCGTGGAGAAGATTGCAGCTCAATTTCAGCCGTAATGAAATGGGTAGTCATAAGGAAACT
This sequence comes from Oculatella sp. LEGE 06141, assembly GCF_015207605.1. Taxonomy (GTDB): domain Bacteria; phylum Cyanobacteriota; class Cyanobacteriia; order Elainellales; family Elainellaceae; genus Oculatella. The sequence continues at coordinate 76,823 of NZ_JADEWO010000002.1, read as the reverse complement.
CTGGGTAAGGCTAGCATTTTGACAAAACAAAAAAGAGAAGCAGATTCGAGCCACAGTTGCCACCGCTATTTTCGCTGCTGGAACTGACCAAACTGTAGGTTGTAAACGACCTCTTCTTTCTCAGTCTCAATTTTGAGATCAGAGCGTGGGAAGGCAACACACAGCAAAGCGTAGCCTTGCTCACGAGCATCAGCCCCAATTCCCATCGCATCGTCCTGGTCTACCACTCCTTCTACCACTTGAGCCGCACAGGTTGTACAAACGCCAGCACTGCAAGAATAGGGTAATTCGACCCCTGCATCCAGGGCAGCGGCTAAGATGGTTTGGTTTTCCGGTACGCTGAGCGTATGAGTGCTTCCCTGATGCTGAATTTCGACCGTGTAAGACCTAGACATAAGCTGTACTATTGATTAAAAACCTGGTCAAAAAAAATTGCTCTACAAAATAACCGACTTCTATTGTTTCATGAATACCTGCTTAGCGGCTTGTAGTTAACCCTAGCCTTGACATGTACTTGAGTATTTAGAGGACAGGATTGATTTCAGTTTATGATTTCGGTTTGTAGAGCTTCACCCCATAGACAAGTTAGACACACTATTCAAGTCAAACACGCAGTTAATCAGGATACCATTCCCGTTCTGCATTCCATCCAGAGATGAACCTCAACCAAACAGAAACCGAAAAGAGGTTAAAGCCATCCGTTGAGAGGCTGAAGAGCTTGAAGTCCAGTTCAAGCTAGGGGTTCGCTCGAATGATAGATGGGATTTAGCTTCAGAATTATTAAACTAACGAAGAGTCGCCTAAACCTGCTTACCTACTGTTTACAATGCCGCACCATGAAAGCCAATGTCTTCGCGTTCTCGTAGCTGACGACCATGAACTCGTTCGTTTCAGTCTAAAGCTTGCCTTGCAAAAGCACACCAATATTGACCTTGTTGGGCTAGCGAGTAATGGCCGTGAGGCAGTCGAGATGGTTGAGCAGTACCGTCCTGATGTTGTCATTCTGGATCTCCAGATGCCAATTGTGGATGGGCTAAGTGCCTCTAACCAGATCAAGAGCCAACATCCACATACTCGAATTGTGGCCTATTCGTCGGTGCAAGATCCTCAAATTGAGGTGATGATTCAGACGGCTCAAATTGACGCTTTTTGCGAGAAAGGAATCCCAGTCCAGGAATTAATCGAAATTGTGATGAAGCAAGGCGAAAGCCGCTTGAAAGCAAAAGAATAGCCCCGTCGGCTGTGTAACACAGTCAACGAGGCTGTTTTCGTTAGCACCTGACTAGCACTTAGTTCGTTTCAGCATCAGGAAAGGTGCGCTTAAACTCTTCAATCAAGTCGTCGATCTCTTCCAGCGCTTGATTGACATCAATTCTCAAGGTTCCAAGATCGGGCTGTTCTAACAACTTCACTAACGATTCGCGCTTGCCTTCGATGAGCAGAATGCGCTCTCGAAGGGTTTGAGGATCTAACATGCAACAGACTCCGTTGGCTTGCTTTGAAATTTCTGCTGCTGCGATCGCCATGCCCGTTCATCCCAGGCAGGATAGCAAAGGCTTGGCTCCAATCCAGGGATTTCTCCGTTGGCCGTCGTGCCCGATCGCAGCAGCAAGGTAACCGTAGCTCAGCAAAGACAGAGATAATAATCAAGTAATTTGTTGAGCTTTTATAATGTTACGTCAAATCTCTCTGGGAACGTTAGGGTTAGCGGTGGGTGGCATTTTGTCAGTCATGGGCTTTGCCGCCTATTTTTCCGGAAACCCAACTCTTAACCTGGTCGGTTTCTTTTACGGCATTCCGATCTTGCTGGGTGGTTTAGCCCTAAAAGCATCCGAACTGAAACCAGTTCCTTTCGCACAGCCCACCTCGCCCCCAGTTGAAGCCCTACGAGAACAGCAGGCGACTTCAACCCAAAACCAGATCCGCAAGGACGTTACTCGGTTTCGGTATGGGCAAGAAGCCCATTTAGACACATCTTTGAGCTATCTGGGGTTAAGCCCAACCGACGAAGAACGCCCCCTGCTCCAGGCCATTTGGGAAGAGGCGATCGACGGTCAGTATGCTTTGGTACTGGAATTTGAGTCGCCCCTCATTAGCTTTGAGGAGTGGCAAAAGAAGCAAGATAAAATAGAGCGCTTTTTTGGCCCCGGACTGCATGTAACCTTAAAGCAGCCGCAAACAGACCGGGTTGTCGTAGCTTTGATTGCCGCACCAGAGGCGATCGCCTGACTGGTTATTTCTCCAATCGAACCACATACCACTGCAAAAACTGTCCAGGGCCAATATCAAACTCACACGACGTTTCCATCAAGTACTGAGTTTGAGCATCCAAATCCGACAATTGCTGCAAGTCCCTGGGTAGATCATCCTGACGGTCTGCCAGCACCGATCTGAGCTTGGCAAACAGTTCTTCTGGTGTCAAAAACTGCTCCGGCTGGTTTGTCTCCAGCAAAACGTAAGCATCTTCCTGATACATCATGGGATCAGGCATAAGGACTCCTTGGTTGACGACTAACCAGCTAACAGGATAGAGAAAGATACCCCTTTAAACCATCAAGCCATTGGCCTAAACCCACCCGGTTGGCACCAAAAAATCGAGGACTGGGGTTCAGTCCTCGACGGCTTAAAGCACGATCAATGCCTCATCGAGAGGAATTAGCCCATCAAGCCGTACTGGTTCTCGCAGAAGCGGCCTGAATTGTCCAAAGCGCTAGTCCTCTGCAAAAATGTAGCGGTACAGCTCGCTTGGATCGGGTTCAGCACTACTTTGGGCAAACTGAACCGCATCATCAATTACAGACTGAATGCGGCGTTCAATGTCCAACAATTCGTCGTGCTGCACCAGGTTTTGTTCAGTCAGGTAGGCCGCAAACTTCTTAATTGGATCGCGCGAAAACCAGACTTCTTTTTCAGCTTTAGAGCGCATTTCATCTGGGTCAGCTAACGAGTGCCCCCGGAAACGGTAGGTTAGCGCTTCAATGAGGGTTGGGCCTTCCCCTGCACGGGCACGAGCAACAGCCTCCTGCGCGATCGACCGCACAGCCAACACATCCATCCCATCAACCTCAAACCCCGGCATACCAAAGACGCTGGCTTTTTTGTAGATTTCAGGTTGCGAGGTAGCTCGCTCGTGTGCCATCCCAATTGCCCACTTATTGTTTTCCACAACAAAAAGAATGGGCAACTTCCAGAGTGCGGCCATGTTCAGGCACTCAAAGAACTGTCCGTTATTGGCCGCTCCATCACCAAAAAAGCAGGCCGTCACCTGATCTGCCGTCTCATCTCCCAGCGCTTCGCGTCGATACTTTGTTTGAAACGCAGCCCCCGTTGCCACCGGAATTCCTTCTGCAACAAACGCAAAGCCGCCCAGCAAATTGTGCTCTGCTGAAAACAAGTGCATTGAACCACCGCGCCCTTTGCTGCAACCCGTGGCTTTACCAAACAGTTCTGCCATAACGTTGCGTGCTGGAACACCCGCACTCAGCGCATGAACATGATCTCGGTAGGTGCTGCAAACGTAATCATCTGAGCGCATCGCCTTAATTACGCCAGAAGAAACGGCTTCCTGACCGTTGTACAAATGGACAAAACCAAACATTTTGCCCCGGTAGTACATCTCAGCGCACTTATCTTCGAAGAATCGCCCCAGGATCATATCTTCATAAACCACCAACCCTTCTTCGCGGGTGATGGAAGCCAACGCCGTTGGAAATTCTGGCAGTGTCCGTTCTTGAACCATCGGTTTGCAGTATCCTTCAACAGTGCACTAAGTGAACAAGGAACCTTGAGCGGCCATCCGTTGGGGCAACTCAAATGTTCAAGCTGCGTCCTTAGAATCTTAGCCTTAAGACCTCAGGGACACCAAATTTAGAATGGGAGTATCGTCAGACATTCATAGTCTCACACTGAGTAACAATGCTCAACTATGAGACAACTTCTTCAATCCCAATACTGAGAGGACGCTTTAAGGGGGTTGCTTTAAAGGGGTTGATTGCAACTCGAATCGCTCTCTAAATCTTCGAATGAAGCAGGTCACAACATTAAGGGTTCATCGATAAAGCAGACACAATATCCAGCATGGCAGCCACAAACAGAGGGCGATCGCGTATTGCAACCCAGTCTTCAGCACCGTTATGTTTCAAATGTCCACTTTTAGATAAATTTATTTTGTATCATCTTCAACTACTCCATACCCAGTGCTTGATATAGTGGCAACTTAAATCGGAATAGGGCATGTTGATAAAGGTTGATAAAGTAAGTTGTCCAGGGGTGCCAAATCTAATGGCTGTAGTCGGTTGGAGGACTGTAACTCTTCCGTTTCACTAAACCCTGTTTACAGCTTACCTGTAGAGCCTCTGGTCAAATTGATGCCCAGCGTCAGGCGTATCTACCTAGTTCGGAACTGTACATCCGTGCAGCGGCTTCTGCCCTCCTGACTAGCTCGGCGCGACCGTTGCAAATGCGACTAGATCTAAAATTAATTTTCTAAATCTTTAAAACTCGTGTTAAGTTTGGCAGCTTTTTGTCTATGCTGATGAGTAAATTCCACTACAACGCGACCTGTTGTGGTAGGAAAGCTGAATTGTTAAGCATCAACGTGCAATGTTCTTGGCGAGTTGAGTCGATCGTTGTTGGGGAAGTGGATCGTGAAAATTCCGCTTGATTATTACCGAATTCTAGGTTTACCGATTCAGTCCACGACTGAACAGTTACAGCAGGCGCACCGCGATCGCACCTTGCAACTTCCCCGACGCGAGTTTTCGGAAGCGGCGATCGTCGCCCGAAAGCAACTGTTAGACGAAGCGTATGCTGTCCTTTGTGATGCTGAGCAGCGCCAGGCCTACGACACCAGTTTCCTATCTAAGTCGTATGAGTTAGAGCCAAACCGCCCCCCCGAAGCGACGCTAGAGGGCAAAACCACTGGACAAGCCACACGAGACACCCTGCTCGACCCGCTGGCCGATCCCTACACACCAAATATCGAGATCCAGGATCATCAGTTGGTGGGTGCGCTCCTCATCTTGTTAGAACTAGGAGAATATGAGCTGGTGTTGCGGTTGGGTCGTCCTTACCTGAGCAGCGGCAGCGCTAGTCTCAAAAATGGACGATTTGGTGAGCCAGATATTGTCTTATCTGATATTGTTTTAACGGTTGCTCTTGCGTGCCTGGAACTAGGGCGCGAGCAATGGCAACAAGGGCAGTATGAAAACGCTGCGGAATCGCTCGAAACCGGACAAGAACTGCTGCTACGAGAAGGCATTTTTGCTAGCCTCCGAGGTGAAATGCAAGCTGATCTGTTTAAACTACGCCCCTATCGAATTCTAGAGTTGGTTGCATTGCCCGAATCGCACGAGGCAGAGCGACAGAAAGGTCTGGCGCTGCTGCAAGATATGCTGCAAGACCGAGGCGGCATTGATGGAACAGGGGACGACCAGTCCGGGCTAAGCGTAGACGATTTTCTGCGGTTTATTCAGCAGCTACGCAGCTATTTGACGGCAGCCGAGCAGCAGGTACTGTTTGAGGCAGAAGCTCGCCGCCCGTCTGCTGTTGCTACCTATTTGGCGGTTTATGCCTTGCTGGCTCGTGGGTTTGCTCAGCGGCAACCTGCATTGATCCGACGTGCCAAGCTGATGCTCATTCGCCTGGGGACTCGCCAGGATGTGCATCTAGAACAAGCTGTTTGTGCGTTGTTATTAGGGCAAACCGAAGAAGCCAGTCGCGCCCTAGAACTCAGTCAGGAGTACGAGTCGTTAGCCTTTATTCGAGAGCATTCCCAGGGATCGCCAGACCTCTTACCCGGTCTCTGCTTGTATGGGGAGCGCTGGCTACAAAACGAGGTGTTTACCCACTTCCGCGATCTCGCCAAGCACCAATCTTCCTTGAAAGAATATTTTGCGGATGAGCAGGTGCAGGCTTACCTGGAAGAACTGCCCAACGAACCGGAAGCCAATCAGTGGGCACCGACCCAATCGTCGGTGGTCTATGGCCAGCCAGCCAGCCGCCGATCGCCCATTAGCGTTAACAATGTGCGATCGGCGGCGGCTGAGCAGGCAGCCAATCTACCCAATTACAGGAATGGCTCGACTGCAACCATTGAGCCACCGCTTAACAGTAACGCGGCCACCACAACCGCCATGCCAGCCGCCGAGCGGGTATCTCAACTGTCCCCAGAAGGTCGTTTAGGCAATGGCGATTCTGGCTCTGGGCGGCGGCGACATGCAACAGGAGAAGCGCCAACTCCAACGCTAGACCGGGCACGTCCGTCTTCAGCTACAAATCTGCGGGTACCACCGCTTGACCCGACCCCATCCCGGCGTTCCGGGAGCGGTCGTCGTGCGCCTCGGCTCGATCGCCTGCTGTTTTTGCTTGCCCTTGGCGTGCTTGGCATTGGTCTATTTGCCGTTTTGGCGAACCGCACCTTGAGCTGGCTGGGCGGAGTTGTAGCACCTGGCCCCTCATTAGAAGGTGAACAGCTTCAGATTCAGCTCGATCAACCGCCTGTGCCCATTCCTGATCCTGCGGCTCAACAGGCAGAAAGCACCGACCCAACGGCTCCCTTAACCGAAACGACTGCACAAGCGGTGATTCAATCCTGGCTAGATGCAAAGTCGGCAGCAATGGGCGAAGAGCACAACACTGAACCGCTCTCCCAGATTTTGACGGGTGCCGTTTTGACGCAATGGCAAGCCCGGGCAGAGGAAGCCCAGCAGCGCAATGAATACTGGACATACGACTATCCCAAACTAGAAGTGACATCAGTAGAAACCTCTGAGGATAATCCTGATGCGGCTCAAGTTGAAGCAGAAGTGACCGAATCCTCCTCTAGTTATCAAGATGGTCAACCCAGTTCATCGGCAGAAGACAGTTTACAGGTTCAATATGACCTGGTACGCGAGGCAGGGCGATGGCAGATTCAAAGCATATCCGCTAGCGTGCTGGAATAGACTTCTCTCCCTGGCTGCCGCATGACAGAGACTCTGGTTCATGCCTACGTTCCATTGCTCGTTTGGTCTGGCTTAGGGCTGCTACTCTTTCGTTTCCTGCCCGATGGTTTACCTCGCTTGTTGGGACGGGGCTTGTATTGGGTGGGGATTCCGCTAGAAGTTCTGGCGCTGGCTCGCCAAACTCATTTTGCCAGGAATATTGGCATTGCACCTATAGTTACCATAGCGGCTCTGTTGGGTGGTTTGGGGTTGGCATGGCTCAGCCTACAGAGCCTCAGACGGGTTTCGCAGCCTGCTTCAGCAACAGATGCCCCGTCCATCTGGGAAGACCGATCGCGCCAGGGCAGTTTTCTCTTGTCGTCCACGCTAGGTAACACAGGTTTTGTGGGGTTGGCGATCGCGCCTGCATTGGTCAGCGACCCGTATGTGAGTTGGATTGTCTTCTATAGCATCACCCACAACATCATCGGCACCTATGGCATCGGAGTTGTGTTATCTAGCTACTTTGGGCGATCGTCGGAGAGCAATCGCTGGTGGATGCAACTGCGAGATGTTTTAACCGTTCCGTCCCTATGGGCCTTTGCTCTGGGATATGCCACCCAATCTGTCGTGTTGCCCGATCGGGTGGAGGATAGCTTACACGCTTCAATCTGGGTGGTCATTCCCATTGCGCTCCTGTTGATGGGAATGCGGTTAAGCCAACTCAACGGTTGGAAGAGCTTAAAACTGGCGATCGTTCCAGCCATTCTCAAGGTGATTATCCTTCCAGCGGGTGTTGGTTTGGCCACTCGGTTACTTCAGCTTCCAGCCGAGCCAAGTCTGGCATTGGTGCTAATGTCGGGAATGCCAACGGCCTTTGCTGGGTTAATTCTGGCGGAGGAATACGAGTTAGACCGAGAAACGATCGCCAGCAGCATCGTCCTCACTACGGGGCTGTTGTTGCTCACCATTCCTCTATGGCTCCTGTTATGGGGGCAACCGCTTCCCAGTCGTTAATTCTTCCACCAAATTTAAAATTTTTAGGAGAATGTCTAAGAAGGATTCAACAGTCTGCATTGGCCCCTAAACTCTTCAATTCCGGCGGGCTTTAAAGCAGAATTGGCTGGGAAGTCCTCAAACGGGCGACTCAAGGTGGGTTGGCTTAGCATTAAACTCAGACAGTCCTGAACTACCTTTGACTATAGGATTGAGGAAACCGTCTCTTCTGCGCTAACCACCTCTGCCGACAAAGAACCTGCCTGAATCGAGTCCGGTTGAATGACTAACACGGCGCACGACGCATGGTGCAGCACATAATTACTAACACTGCCAAATAAAACCTCAGCAATACCTCTGCGACCGCGCCTTCCTAAAACAATTAAACTGGCTTCCCACTGTTTAGCCGCTAAGCAAAGCCCTTGACCTGGTTCGGCAATTCGATAGTCGCACTCGGTAGCAACACCATGCTGTACCGCTACCTCGTAGTAACGGTTTAGCAATGCCTGAGTCTGTTGAATTTGCTGCTCTAAATGCACATATTGAGCCTGATAAGCCTGGTTCAGCCACCGGGGCGATAACCCTAGTTCACCTGAAAACGGTGGCGGGCCCGCCACCGGATCGGAACTGAGGCAATGAAACAGCATTAACCTGGCTCGATTTCGTAAGGCCAATTCTAGCGCTTGGTCAAACACCAGTTGACACAAGGGGGAGTAATCTAGAGCAGCAAGAATCTTTTGAAAGCCCATTTGATTGCCGTCCTCCCCAACCCAATGCTGGCAGAATTGTTTTGAATCCACCAGACGATTGTCTAATGGTTATTTTTATCAACTTATCGCACCTCACAGACAAGTTTGACAAATCGAAACAACCCTTGATGATTTGCAGCAATGGATACAAACAACAACGGTCTGCTGATGGTGCCATCAGCAGACCGTGCTTTATAAATCACCCACTAGCAAAGGTGTAGCGGCGTTAGATCAACATGCGCTCCAGGGCTGCTGTGTCGGGAATGCAGAGCGTTTCACGATCGCGTACAATCAACCCCTTGCGCTCGAGCTTACTCAGCACACGTGTGACCGTTTCTCTTGCCAACCCGCTTAAGCTGCTTAGCTCTCGATGGGGCAGGTTGGGAATTTCGATGCCCTGCTCACTACGCTTTCCTTGCCCATCTGCCAGAAACAGCAGAATGTCAGCGACGCGGGACATGCTATCTGATTCACGTAAGCGCAACCGACGATTAACCTGTCGCAATCGACGAGCCATCAGTTGAGCTAACCGAATCCCCGCCTGCGGCTCTGTGTTAATTAGCTGCACAAAATCTGAAGCAGGCATGTTCCCAATCACAGTGGGAACCAGCGTAATTACATCTGTAGATCGAGGAACTTCTTCTAGAGGAGCCATTTCGCCAAAGAGTTCACCTTTGCCTAAGATGTTGAGTGTCACCTCCTTGCCATCCAGGTTGTAGGTACGAATTTTGACCCAGCCTTCCAAAATGAAGTAAACCGAAGTGCCCCAATCATTTTCCAGCAAAATTACCTGATTGGGCGGGTGTGTACGGGTAACAACATGGGTAATAGCTTTTTCTACAATGACATCGGGCAATCCCTCAAAAAATGGAGCCGTTCGAATTAGCGAATTGTCACGAAAGTCACGTGAGCTATAACGATCTTGCATGGAGTCTCAACACTCCAAACGGTGGAATCAGAAAGGGCTGCCTGGTGGATTTTAAACCCATCGATTGAAGCCGACAGCAGCGAATCGGCTTTCATGAAGGCATGGGACGAACCTACTGAGTAAGCCTGCCCTAAAACCCAAAGCAATCATAGCCTAGAGTCTTCCAAAGTTGAGAAGAAATGTAAATTTGTTGTCAGATTTCGATTTACAGAAAATCCAAATTTCGCTGGTTCAGTGAGTTTTGTGGCGCTATTCGTGTGGAGTAGGTGTATGGGAACGCCGTGACGTTAAACAAGTCAAGTAAAACTACCCACCTCTCTACAGGTCGTTAGCTAGAGGTGGGCAGGTGACCAGGCATCAACCGATTGGGATGCCCAGTCGATAGGTGACTGATATCGACTCGAACCGTGTTGGATCAAGCCTTCTGAGCAGAGCGATCGCCCATAGTAGGTCAGCAAGAGCAAAAGCCCCCAGCCAATAGGGTTCAACCGTCGGCATGAATGCAGCCGAATGGCTCAGCCAAATTGGAAAAAGCGATCGCTCCAAACGTGAGGCGACTTTTTTCGTTTAGTAGTCGTTTAAAACGGCAACGATTCAGGCGGAATCACATCTGGAGTCGTGGTGCTGCCGCCCGCACTGGAACTTTGCACAGTACCGAGATCGGCCTTTTGAGACGGCTGAGCCACCTCTGGTGCCGAATCGGGTGAGCTGATGTGGTGTGCCCCCTCCGATGCGGCCTGGCTACTCATCCAGGTTAAGCCGCCCACTGCGCCAGCCATCAATGCTGCATAGCCGACATAGAGGTGAACCGGACTCAGCGATTTTGCAGAGCCAACCGATCGCTGCCAGGATGGAACCACTGTTTTAGCCCGTTCAGGAACTGGAATCCCCGCAGCGATTTCTGCACCGTTGAGTTTCAGCGCATCTCCGACTCGCTTAATAAACCCCCGCACGTAAATATCTTCGGGCAGTTGATCGACTTGACCCGCCTCCAGCGCTTTGAGCTGATGTAACGGCACCCAGGTTTGAGTGTGGAGCTGTTCCAGGGAAAGCGATCGCGTCTCACGAACCCGCTTAAACTCTTGTCCAATTAGCCGTAACATGGAATCTCGTTCCTGGTCGATCGCCGCCACGGCATCGGCTCTAGACCACTTACGCAGCCGAGAAGGTGCTGGCGGTGGTTGAACGGGAAGGGATGTAGACTGAGTAACCTCGTCTGGCGGGGCAGCAGACTGGCTCTCTTTCACAGTAGCCGTCGCATCATCCTCAGAAACCGTACTTTTTGCAATCGTCAGATTTGCATTGGGCGCAGGGATCGACTGCACAGACGGCATGGAGGCAATGTTGAGAGACGGGCGATCGGTCAAGACAGGTGACGGTTCAGTCGCACTCGTCATAACGTTGACACGATGCTGCCGCACCAGTTGACGAACCGCCAGCCGAATGGCCTCTCTGGCAAATGCGCGAATCAGGTTTTGACACCCCTCTGCCGCCTCTGACAGACCTCGCTGCAACTCTGCCAGGGTTCGCTGATAAACCTCGCTGTGGTAGAGTTCAGCCTCTGCTTGACGACAAATATGCCGCAGTCCTTCCTGAGAAATTGTGATTTTAGTATTCTCAGCGCCTTCCAAACAATACATAGATGTCATTGCCACGATTCTTATCGTCTCCGTGATGTGATGCAACAGCGTTCAACTAACGGCCAAGCAGCCATATTCAGACGTAAAATCTGATATTCCAGGCGCGTCCGTTGAATGGGTCAATACTAGAAATGGATTTAAGCAGTTTGAGCACGTTTCACTGTGAAGCGAGCAGGGAAACCATGCATCAGCCAGAGGTATGCATCAGCTAGCAACAATGATTCCGGCGTCTCTGCTCTAAGCTTAAAGAAATCGTGCTTAGTTAGCTTTTCGAACAACCCACCGGAATTCCGGAAGCACAAGCTATAAATCAAGATAACAACGTGAAGAATGGCCAAAAACAGCACCGCAAAACAATAGAGGCAAGCCAAACAGTCATTTGGATCAACTGTTGTAAGGGCTTGCCTCTAGATATTTGCAGTCTATTTGCAGTCGTTGAGAGAACTGCTGAATGGTTAGGCTCTAAATATAGAAATGGAAGTAGTCTATTGCGCTTTAACAGAAGCACCCCATTAGTTACGGAACCGTTCCTCTGGACGATAGGTTCTCGACCAGCACCGCTCCAGATGATGCAACCGTTGTAGATACCAGAATCGATGGGGGTTAAGGATGGTTGGAGATTTCGAATCAAACACGGGCTGATTGAGGAACTGCCAAAGGGTGCGAAAGAGTTCGTTGCGATGGGAATTCATGGTGAAAGGGTTCTGTGGACAGTAGCTGTAGAAAAGGTGGAAACCTCCAGTACCACTCAAACGTGGGGCTTTGAGCTTCCAGTATAAGCGTGCCCAAATTTCAGCCACAATTCCCTAGACAAAGTCACAGCAAATCAAAATTATTGGATAAAGAGTTTGAGCCGATCGCAAAAACAGTTAGCAGCAATCGGCCAAATAAGCTACTTTGGAGGGTTGCCTGACCTGCCCTTATACTGCGATCGACGTCAAATCAACGTCAAGCAGTATGAGTTTCCAGGGATGTTGGTAAAACGCTTCCATTGCAGGAACAAACAACACCGCCATCCAACAGTGTTCATACCGTCCAGCAAAACTCTGCCCGTTTTTACCGGGCTGGTGCGTTATCCTCCCCTGTATAGGCCACACGATAAATCACTCCGTTGGTGTCGTCAGTAAATAGCAGTGAGCCATCGGGTAGGGTAGCCATACCAACGGGTCTACCAAACTGGGCGGAACCATCTTCCGTTAAGAACCCCGTAACAAAGTCTTCAAACGCAACAGGTTGTCCATTCTCGAAGCGTATCCGCACCACCTCATAGCCCACAGGAGGCTGACGATTCCATGAGCCTCGCATCGTCACAAAGGCATCACCCTGATACTCCTGTGGAAACTGAGAGGCGTTGTAAAACAGCATGTCCAGAGGAGCGCTATGGGCCTGGTACGTGAGGACAGGAGGCTGGGTTGTGGCACAGAATTCCTCTTTGGTCATGCTATCCGGTTCGGCGGGAAGATAGACATCCGGCTGGCGATCGCCCCAGCAAAACGGCCAGCCGTAATGTTCTCCTGGTGCAATCCGGTTGAGTTCTTCTGGGGGAGAGTCGTTACCTCGCCAATCGGAGCCATGATCCATCCCCCACAGTTCACTCGTTTCAGGGTGCCAGGTAAAGCCAATGGTGTTTCTTAATCCTTCCGCGTAGATTTCCCGATTGCTACCATCGGGTTGCGCTCGCAACAGAGTGGCGTGTTCATCGTTGGGTTCATCGCAGGCATTACAGGTACTGCCCACGGAAATATACAGCATGCCATCAGGGCCAAACCCAAGGGTGCGGTTGGGATGCTGTCCGGCATCGGGCAAATCATCAATCAAAACTTGTGGGGCGGCGGGCATCCCATCTGCACCCAGAGCTGCCGAATACAGCGTGGTATCTGTGACAAAATAAAGCTGATTTTCGTGGACGATAATGCCGTTGACATAATCCACATTGGAGGCCACCGTTCGCTTCTCATCCATGCGGCCATCGCCGTTGCGATCCATCAGAGCTAGCACCTCACCGTCGTCACGAAGCGTCACAAAAACGGTGCCATTTGGAGCAACAGCCAACTTACGGGGATTACCTAAGTCTTGGGCAAATACATTAATCTCAAACCCGTCTGGCAGTTGTAGCCGTTCCAGTAGCGCCTCGTCAAATTCAAGCTGCTCAGGGGTGGCTAAGTACCCTTCTAATGGCTCAACGGTCTGTTGTTGAGGTTGCTGGGAATGGGCAGGAGCTGACAATCCCAGAATTAACGTCAAACCGATAAACAAACACCCCGAGTTTAAGGTAGCTTTCATGAGCATATTTCCTCCGCCTAACAAGCAATGAGATGGGTTTGGCTAGGCTACGATGCTGTCTTGAGAATGATGGCTATATGAATGTCTAAAAAGGCATAACAGGCAGCACCGTGCAGCTTAAGCCAGGTTCATTCAGCAGGTAAATCGGTTTTAGTTGTCGATTTAACTTCATCAGTATTGAAAACAATTGTGATAGGAAAGTGACAACGTCAAGTCTGCCTTAGGTTAGGTGCAGCGCCGTTTTAGGGGTGAGGAGACCTGTTCATCTAGATTGTCATTCGGTTATTTTGTCTGCCTCTCTCAGCCGCTGCAAGAAGAGGAAATACGTTCAACACAAAAAAAGCAGTGGGCAAACTGGGACGCTGCGATCGCTGCAATACTCAAGTTAGACAGTCAAGCTTATTGCTATGAACCTGCCGCAGCAAGAGGCGATCGCCCTTTTTTGGGTTTGAACTCTAACCTGAGAAATATGCCTATAGATAGAGAAAAGTCTTGAACGCAACCGTGAAAATCCGGATGAGTCAACCTATAGAAACATGGTTTCAGTGTCCAGGTTCATTCTGATTCTGAGTTCGATCAGTTTAAGTTTTTCCTGCGTCGTTCCATTTTCGGCACATGCTACAGGATGGCAGGATAGTGAAACACTCATTCCTGATGACATTTTGAGCGAGCCGGACGATGGTTTTCAAGACGAGATCAGTGATTTGAGGAATGCTTTAAACGATGAGTTGAGCGATATCGAACCTGCCGCCGGAATCGAGCCATTGTTTCCATCGTTAGAAGACATCGATCGCCCTTCTGTTTCTCAATTAGCCGATGTGCAACCCGACGATTGGGCCTTTGAAGCACTGCGATCGCTGGTAGAACGGTATGGCTGTGTCACCGGATTTCCAGATGGAACGTACCAGGGCGATCGCCCACTCACTCGCAATGAGTTTGCAGCCGGGTTAAATGCTTGCCTCACCATTTTGCAGGAACTTGAGCGAGCGTTAGAGGAACAGCGTTCAGAACAGTCTGACTTTAGGGAAACGCTGCGGCGGTTGCAGGAAGATTTCGCGGCTGAACTCACCGCCTTGCAAGCGTTAACCAATGAGTTGGAACCAGCGATTGCAGAGCTGGAGGCCAACCAATTCTCTACCACAATGCAGCTAGGTGGCTCTTTGGTAACCGCGCTAAGTGACCTGACCGGGGACACCGCAGACGGCAATCCAGATACTCGCCTCCAATCCAACCTGGCGCTAAACTATCGGACGCGGTTCAACCTGACGACAAGCTTTACGGGGCGCGATCGCCTGCTAGTGCGCCTGCAAGCCTCAAACCGAACGCCCAACTTTAATGGTGCATCTGGCACAAACATGACGCGGCTTTCATTTGAAGTGGGCAACACCGATAACAATCTGCGGTTAAATCTACTGGAATATCGATTTCCGGTGGGCGATCGCCTTGACTTTTATATCTATGGCAACGCCGCCTCTCACCATTACTACGCCACTGTTTCCAATCCTTTATTTGCGAGCTTTGGCGGCGGCAAAGGTACCCCTTCCCGGTTTCTGGATCGGAACCCCATCTACCGCATTGGCGATGTCAGTTAGGCGGTGTTGCAGCAGTCTATCGGTTGAACGAAGTCCTTCGTGTTGACTTGGGCTACTTGAGCCGAGAGGCCAGCAGCCCGACGGGTAGAGCCGGACTAGTCAACGGTACCTACAGTGCTTTGGCACAGCTTGCTATTCAACCCACCTCAGATTTGCAGTTAGGGTTAACCTACATTCGTCATTATTCAGCAGACGGCGACCTGGCTCATCGCACCGGCAGCAGTTTTGCCAATCTGCCCTTTGGTGAAAACGTGCCACTCGTCTCCAATTCCTATGGAGTTGAAGCATTTTGGCGAATGACACCTCAGCTTGCCATAAGCGGCTGGTTTGGCTACACCGATGCCAGACGAGTTGACGGCAGCAACGGGCAGGCCGACATTATCAACTATGCGGTGAACCTGGCATTTCCCGATTTGTTTGCCGAAGGTGCTGTGGGAGGGCTAGGTTTTGGGATGCCGCCTAGAGTCACTCGCAGTGCGATCGCTACCCGTGCCGATCCAGGAACAGGATTACATGTTGAAGCCTTTTATGAGTATCCATTGACAGACAACATCAAGCTGATTCCTGGAGTGATCTATCTCACTAATCCTGAACACAATGCGGCAAACGACGATGTTGTTATCGGCATCATCAGAAGCGTGTTTACCTTTTAGCAGGTTTACGCCCCTGCTTGCTACAGGCACCCGGTTTTCTACAGATACAAAATTGCCCGACCTCATAGAAGAGACGGGCAACCAAAATGAAACGTCATGATTTGGGCTAAAAAATGGAGCTGACGGGAGTCGAACCCGTGTCCGCCCTGGGTATTGGTATCTCACTCATTCACAGGTTTAGCTTCTCTACCCTAGAAGCGGGGACTGTCTATTATCCCTGACAGCGGGATGCTCTGGTAATGTCTTAATCAGCAATCGACCAGAGGCGAAATACTGAAGCATCCGTTGGGGTTAAGACCACAATCCTTAACGGAGTCAAACTGTGGACGCTCAAAACCTAAGGGTTTTTAGGCAACAGCTGCTGCCTTACGAGCAAAAGGTACGATGTTGTTCGCATGTACTTGTTTTTGAGCCTTGATTTGCGAGAGGTGACTCACTCTCGACCTGCATCACAAGATAGTGTTCGCCAGCACGTCGAAGCCGTTACAGCCCCGCATCTGATGCTTAGCTTCATTATAGCGAATAGTTTTATGTCGTGGTGAACACACTGCCCCAGTTCCAGCCTGCCAGAAGGAAAGAAGAGCCTGTGTCTCCTTTCCTTCTTCTAAGCGGTTGATGGTTGCGGCTAGCTAGCCAAATATTCTCGAATGTCGGCGCGGCGCTTGCGGAGTTTGGTGAGCGCCTCGCGTTCGATTTGCCGCACCCGTTCTCGGCTAATGTTGAGACGATCGCCAATCTTCGCCAGGGTCATCGTTTGACCATCGTCTAGCCCAAACCGTAGCGCCAATACTTCGCGCTGCTGGGGAGTTAGCTCGGCCATGAGTTGCTCTAGCTCGGTACGCAGAGACGACTGCATCGCAAAGTCTTCAGGAGACGGGCCGGTATCTTCCAGCAATTCTCCCAATTCGGTATCCTGGTTGTCGCCCACCCGCAGATCGAGCGACAACGGTTGGCGCGATCGTTCTAAGTATTCTCGAACCTGCTTGGAGGTAAGGTCTAACTCTTGCGCTAGCTCGGCTGCGGTCGCTGCACGACCCAGTTGCTGAGCTAACTGCCGCTGTGCTTTCTTAATTTTGTTTAGCTTCTCAGTGATGTGAATCGGTAGGCGAATCGTGCGGCCTTTCTCGGCGATCGCCCGAGTAATGGCTTGCCGAATCCACCAGTAGGCGTAGGTTGAAAATCGATAGCCCTTGGTTGGGTCAAACTTTTCGACACCGCGCTGCATCCCGATCGTGCCTTCCTGGATTAAATCCAGCAGATCGACATTGCGCTTGATGTACTTTTTAGCAACCGAAACCACCAGGCGCAAATTGGCCTCAACCATCTTGCGCTTAGCATTTTCGCCTTCGTCGATCGCCTGTTGCAATTCGTTAAGCGATAATTCGCACTGTTGCGCCCACTCATCTTGGGTGGGGGTACGGCCAAGCTTTTCTTCTAACGCGGCCTGCAACTCTTCTAAAGCGGTCAAACGCTGAACCTGCTTACCATAAAGAATTTCTTGCTCATGGGTTAGCAGAGGGACACGACCAATTTCTCTTAGATAAGTACGGACTGGATCAGTTGAGGATTGAGCAGTTTTCATCGCGCTGGACTTAGGCTAGGAGGGACACAAATAAAATGCACAAAACTGACTACTGCATGGGCAGAGTAACGGAAACCTATTCAAACCGAATCGGAGTTTGATGAATTAAACAGACGTGAGACGAGCGTCATGAGCTAAAGTTGCAGCCCAACAGTTAGCTGTGCGGATTCAGAATTGCTGATTGAGCACTCATCTTCAATGCTGCCTCGTGGGACAGCGATCGCTGCTACCGGATACCTGTATTCTGGGTGACTGTATTAAAAACTGTAACATTTATGAAGAATGCTAACACATCCTTTAGATGGATATATCTCCGTCGAATTCCATAGCCTGTATTCTCTAGCGTACCCAGAAATACCCAGGATAATTGCATCCTGGAGAACAAAATCCACCGGATAGCAGGAGTGATTTTACGGGCATCCTGGCGCTCTTTATTAATATTTCTTAAGCTTTTCCTCCCAATTGCGTGATATTTCTTAATTTTTCGCGAGCGCAGGCGGAACAGCACCAGGACGCTTCATCCAGGTTTAACCGAGCCGTAGCGAACGCTTCTTAAAAGCTCTGTTAAGACCTGGTTCTTTTTGGTGGGGTTGGCAGGACAATAGCTCTAGATAGCCATAGAGCGCTTTCCCAACATGAAGCCTATTCGCACGTTCAACGTTTCGCCTTCTCTGCCCGCTCGCCTGGAGCCGTTACGTAGATTGGCGTATAACCTGCACTGGGATTGGAATTATGAGACGAAGGACTTGTTTGCCCGTCTCGATCGCGATTTATGGGAATCAAGCCGTTACAATCCGGTACTGATGTTAGGCACAATCAGTCAAGAGCGGCTGAGAGAAGTAGCGGAAGACGAAGGCTTCCTGGCTCAGATGGATCGAGCGGCTCAACAACTGGAGAACTACATCCAGGAGCGAACATGGTATCGCCAGCATCGCAACAACCCAACCCGGCTGGCCGCAAACGCCCAACTGCGACAAACCAGAACCCAGACAGACAGCACGGCATTAACCGCTTCGGAATGCTATGCCTATTTCTCAGCAGAGTTTGGCTTAACTAGCTGTTTGCCCATCTATTCGGGCGGCCTGGGTGTGTTGGCAGGTGATCACCTCAAATCTGCTAGCGATCTGGGTTTGCCGCTGGTTGGAGTGGGGTTGCTATATCAGGAAGGTTACTTTGCCCAATATCTCAATGCAGACGGATGGCAGCAAGAGCGCTATCCTATCAATGATTTTTACAACATGCCGCTGCATCTGGAGCGCAATGCAGACGGTTCTGAGTTGCGAATTACAGTGGATTATCCCGGTCGAGCCGTTTATGCCCGCGTCTGGCGCGTGCAGGTAGGCACGATTCCGCTTTATCTGTTAGATACCAATATTGCTCCCAATAGCCAATACGACCAGGACATTACAGACGAGCTGTATGGGGGCGATCTAGACTTACGGATTCACCAGGAAATTATGCTGGGAATTGGTGGGGTGCGAATGCTGCGGGCGTTGGGGTTGCAGCCTACGGTCTACCACATGAATGAAGGACACTCGGCGTTTTTGGCTCTAGAGCGCATCCGGTTCATGATAGAGGAAGATGGCTTAACCTTTGCCCAGGCTCGTCAGGTGGCTCAAGCCAGTCAGTTATTTACAACCCACACTCCCGTTCCAGCGGGAATTGACTTGTTTCCACCTGACAAAATCATTTATTACCTGGGATATTATGCTGATTTGTTTCGGCTGTCTCGGGAAGAATTTTTATCTCTGGGGCGCGAAAATACGGGAGATTTAGCCTCGCCGTTTAGTATGGCTGTTTTAGCGCTGCGAATGGCGGCTTTTGTCAACGGGGTTAGTCAATTGCATAGCGCGGTATCGCGATCGATGTTTAAGGGGTTGTGGTCAACCTTGCCCCTGAATGAAGTCCCAATTACCGCAATCACCAACGGCGTACACGCCCATAGCTGTGTCGCCAAGACCACACAAGAGCTGTACGATCGCTACCTGGGGCCGAGTTGGTCGCAGGCTCCAGCGCATCATCCTTTGTGGGAGCGGGTGAACTCCATTCCAGACGAAGAGTTATGGCGCAACCACGAACGCTGCCGCACAGAGCTAATTGTGTTTGTGCGAGCCTGGATGCAAAAGAACCTGCGCGATCGCGGCGCATCACCGATTGAGTTAGCAGAAGCCCAGGAAATTCTCGACCCCACCGTACTCACCATTGGGTTTGCCCGCCGTTTCGCGACGTATAAACGGGCGACGCTATTTATGAGAGACAGCGATCGGCTCAAGCGTATCTTGCTCGGTCTACAGGCCGATCGGGTGCAAGGCGACAGGCTCAATTCTAAGAAACGAACCGTGCAGTTTGTCATTGCCGGAAAAGCGCACCCCAAAGATATTCCCGGCAAAGAGCTAATTCGAGACATCATCCATTTCGTTCGGGAAGAAGGAATGCAGCATCATGTGGTCTTCATTCCTAACTACGATGTTCACATTGCTCGATTAATGGTGGCTGGTTGCGATATTTGGCTAAACAATCCACGTCGTCCGCGCGAAGCCTCAGGCACTAGCGGCATGAAGGCCGCCATGAATGGCTTGCCCAATCTCAGCGTGCTAGACGGTTGGTGGGATGAAGCCGACTACGCCCGCACGGGGTGGGCGATCGGCCACGGGGAAGACTACGACGACCTGACCTATCAGGACGACGTGGAGGCCAATGCCCTGTATGACCTGCTAGAGCAAGAAGTGGTGCCGTTGTTCTACGACCGGGATGAGGAAGGCTTGCCGAGAGAGTGGCTGAAGAAAATGAAGGATGCCATTCGGCTCAACTGTCCAACCTTCAACACAGCCCGAATGGTGGGCGAGTATGCTCAGCGAGCTTATTTTCCGTTGAGCGATCGCTGCATTGCACTAGCCGCCGACCATTATGCTCCGGCAAAAGCGCTAGCCGACTGGAAAACCTACCTGTTTGAACATTGGTATGAAATGAAAATTGAGGGCATTGATATCTCAACCACTACGGATGTCAAGGTTGACCAGGTAATTGCAGTCAAAGCCCGGATTAATTTAGGTGCGCTGACCCCAGATGACATCCAGGTGGAGTTGTATCAAGGTGCAGTGAATGCCGAGGGCGAAATCGCTGATGGAGTTCCAATGGTGATGGCCTATCAAGGGCAAGATCCAGCCCACGCCACCGTGGCGCTCTATACGGTTGATGTTGCCTACTCCAGCAGTGGCCTGCAAGGACTCACCCTGCGCGTCTTGCCCCGGCACGACAATCTGATTCATCCGTTTGAACCGGGTCTAACGCTTTGGGCAGATCATTCTACCCCGTCCACTGTGCGTGACCTACATCTGGATGAGGTACGATACCATGAAGTTAGTTTTAAAAGTTGAAACGCGTTAGCACGGCGTGTTGCGTTTCTCGGCTAACCGTAAGAGTGACGGAGTTTTGGCATGGGATTATTTGACCGGGTTGGGCGCTTAATTCGAGCCAACATCAACAGCATGGTAGGTCAGGCGGAAGATCCAGAAAAGATTCTGGAGCAAACCGTTACTGATATGCAGGAGGATTTAATTCGTCTGCGGCAGGCAGTGGCTCAGGCGATCGCAACCCAAAAGCGCACCGAGCGGCAATATTCCCAATCGGAATCTACCTCTGAAGAATGGTACCGTCGAGCGCAACTGGCTCTGCAAAAAGGCGACGACAACCTGGCACGAGAAGCGCTAAACCGCCGTAAGTCTTATCAGGAAACAGCAGCAGCCTTAAAATCGCAAATTGAGCAGCAAAACTCGATAGTTGCCAAATTGCGGCAAAACATGATGACCCTGGAGAGCAAACTCTCGGAAGCCAGAACAAAAAAGGACATGTATATTGCCCGTGCCCGTTCTGCCAAGGCATCGCAGCAGTTAAATGAAATGTTGGGACGGGTGGGCACCAACAATGCTCTTTCGGCCTTTGAGCGCATGGAAGAAAAGGTGCATCAACTGGAGGCGCAGTCAGAGGCGATCGCCGAACTGTCGCAGGGCGATGCCATTGAAAAGCAATTTGCAGCCCTGGAAAGCGGTGGTGATGTGGATGCAGAGTTGGCTGCAATGAAAGCGCAGCTATCTGGCTCGACCCCAACCGCCAGCCTGCCAGCCAGCCCAGCCACCTCCAACCCGGATATTGATGCCGACCTGGAGCAACTGCGCTCTCAGTTAGACGATAAGCGCTCCTAAAGCCGCTTCCGACGGTTATAGCCGGAAAGTGGCAATGAAGCGCTTTGTAGGCAGCAGTCTGCTGACTTCAAACAACGTGCTTCAGACGGAGATTCGCCAGTTCATGAGGGGCAACCGCACCATATTCAGTGATGATTGCGGTAATTAAGGCGGCGGGAGTGACATCAAAGGCAGGGTTATAAAACTCCGCTCCGGGTGGGCAAATTAGCGTGTCTTCAATCTGGTAAATCTCGACCGGATCACGTTCCTCAATCGGGATCTGGCTGCCGTCATTCAGCTCAAAATCAACCGTAGATAGCGGAGCCGCTACAAAGAAGGGAATTTCGTGGGCTTTAGCCACCAGCGCTACGCTGTATGTTCCGATTTTGTTAGCAGTATCACCATTGGCCGCAATGCGATCGGCTCCTACCACTACTGCATCAATCATGCCGCGCTGCATACAATGGGCAGCCATATTGTCAGTAATGACGGTGACTGGAATGCCTTCTTGTACGCATTCCCAGGCGGTTAGCTTTGCACCCTGTAACCGGGGACGGGTTTCGTCTGCATATACCTTTAACAGCCGCCCCTGCCGCCAGGCCGATCGCACCACTCCCAGCGCCGTTCCATAGCCCGCCGTAGCTAATGCCCCGGCATTGCAATGGGTGAGCAACCGCAACTGCTGTGGTTCCTGCGGCAATACTGCCAAGCCATGATCGCCAATCGCTTGACAGGTGTGTAAATCATCGGCGTTGATGCTCTGTGCCGTTTTCAGCAATTCTTGTTTGAGATGGTCGATTGGGCCAATGGTTTGCCGTGCCGTTTTCAGCATGCGCTCGATCGCCCAAAACAAATTCACTGCGGTGGGTCGGGTGGCGCGTAACTTATCTGCGATCGCCTCTAGCTGAGCCATAAATTTGGTGCGATCGCTGGTTTGAATCTCTCTGGCTCCCAAATACATCCCGTAAGCTGCCGCCACACCAATAGCAGGCGCACCTCGCACAATCATGGTTTTAATTGCCTGTGCCATGTCATCACAGCGGCTAATCTGCACCACGTCAAACTCGTTCGGTAGCCGAGTCTGATCAATCAACAGCACATGGTCATCTTGCCAAATAACCGGGTAAACCTGAGCGGGGAGGGAAATGGTCATAAATTTAAGGGGCAGGCTTCACACAATGAATGCCGACATTAGCCTCGATTACACTATAAAGGCTGATGGCGAATTGCTACAAATACCTCTATCAACCAGCGAACAGGACATTTCCATCCTGATTGGGTTCATTATTCAGCAGCAAACTGACGGGTCAGCTATAAACCCATCCTCAAACTGTAACGTTATTTAACAGCAGGTCAACTGCGCTCAACCCTCTACGAACTGAGGTTGAGCGCAGCCCAAACCCAACCGCTGCAACTCTTTCAGTATCTTGGTCAGTATCTTGGTAGGGCAAGCCAGTACTCACCCAACCAGGACAGCCTTACAGGCTAACGACAGACCGCTGGCGATCGAACACCTTGAGCAGGCGATCGGCAATTTGGGGTGGAGTTAACCCCAGTTCTGCCTTCGACTCATCGGGCTTAGCGTGATCCACAAGCCGATCGGGAATACCAATTCGAGTCACTGGTACCGTCACCTCAGCATCCAGCAACGCCTCGGCAATGGCTGAACCAAACCCACCGATTAAGCAGCCTTCTTCCAGCGTCACAACTCGACCAATCTGACGAGCCAGGGGCACAATCAATTCGGTATCTAAGGGCTTAGCAAAGCGGCCATTAACCACTGTGGCCTCAATGCCGTGTTCGCTCAGAATTTCTGCGGCCTGCATAGCCGGATACACCATTGACCCATACCCAATCATCAGCAAATCGTCTCCCTGCCGTAGCACTTCGCCTTTACCAATGGGCAGCGATTCCCAACCTTCTTCGGCGAGGGGTACACCATGCCCATTGCCGCGCGGATAGCGTAGGGCGATCGGCCCATCGGTGTATTCAACCCCGGTCACAACCATACGCTGAAGCTCGGCTTCATCCTTAGGAGCCATCAGCACCATATTGGGAATACAGCGCAAATAAGCAATGTCATACATCCCTTGATGCGTTGGCCCATCTGCCCCGACAATACCGGCTCGATCCATACAGAAAAAGACCGGCAGATTTTGGATGCAGACATCATGCACAATCTGGTCGTAGGCTCGCTGCAAGAAGGTGGAATAAATGGTGGTCACAGGCCGCATTCCTTCGCAGGCCAGCCCCGCCGCCAGAGTGACAGCGTGCTGTTCGGCAATACCAACATCAATGTACTGGTTGGGCAATTTGGCTTGCAGCTTATCCAATCCGGTACCGGTCGCCATAGCGGCGGTAATGCCCACAATCTTGGGGTTGTTTTCTGCCAGCTTGGTGATGGTATGGGCAAACACTTTAGAGTAGCTAGGCGGCTTGGGCTTGCTAACGGGAACCGCTTTGCCAGTGGCAAGGTTAAAGGGATTTTGGGCATGGTAGCCAACCTGATCCTGCTCGGCGATCGCGTAGCCTTTTCCTTTTACCGTAGAGACATGCACCAACACAGGCCCGCCATGCTTATGCGCCTGTTGGAAGGTGGCAATTAATTCTTCTAGGTTGTGCCCATCAATTGGCCCCATATAGGTAAAGCCAAGTTCTTCAAACACGGCTCCCACTTTAGGAATCGCCAGCCGTTTCATACCTTCCTTCAACCGACCCAACTCTGGCGTGAGAGATTCGCCCACAAAGGGAAGATGCTTGAACTGCTCTTCCAGGTTATCGGTGAGAAACTGCATCGGAGGACTGAGGCGCATCTTGTTGAGATAGCGCGAGATGGCACCAACGTTGGGTGAAATCGACATTTCATTGTCGTTCAGCACCACCAGCAAATTGGTTTTAGGTAAATGTCCGGCATGGTTAATGGCCTCTAGCGCCATGCCTCCGGTCAATGCGCCATCTCCAATTACCGCCGCTACTTTATACTTTTCGCCCTGCAAGTCGCGGGCGATCGCCATCCCCAACGCGGCAGAGATACTGGTGGAAGCATGTCCTGCGCCAAAGTGGTCAAATGGACTTTCGCATCGCTTCAGGTAACCAGCGACCCCGTCCCGTTGCCGCAGAGTATGAAAGCGATCGTACCGTCCAGTAATAAGCTTGTGTGGGTAAGCCTGATGCCCCACATCCCAGACCACTTTGTCGTGATCTAAATCAAGGGTTTGATAGAGCGCCAGTGTGAGTTCTACCACACCTAAGCCAGGACCAAGGTGCCCTCCACTGGTCGCTACTGTTTGCAAATGCTTCTCGCGAATTTGTCGCGCGATTTGCTTCAACTGATGCATTGACAAACCATGTAGCTGATTGGGATGGGTCACTTCACTCAGGTGCATAAAGTTATACCTTCCGAGTCTTTAACGTGTTTAAGCTATTTCTCTACACTCTAATGCAATCCGTTACCTTCATTAGCAGAGCTTTTGATACTGATTAGAAATTGTTTACCTAAGCAGCGGCAGGGCTATTGCAGGGCAAAGATACAGGTGAGTTAGCTGCGATCTATGCATAACGTACAGCAAGAGACCGACAGCATATGCGGTGCCGATGAGATGCAGAGACTGTTGAGATGCAGATACTGTTATCCTCACACACTCTCTTGGCGCTTGCACCGCTTATTCGTCGTCTGCATCCGCCAGGGTTTCTTCTAACTCTGGGCTAAATTCAAACACAGGACAGTAGCCTTCCGGAGTCACCTTGAAGCCAAACAGCGGCGAGGCTTGATTCCAGCAGCGCTGCCCCCGGTAGTGAAGGCAGTTTTCGCAGCATTCTATTAGTGGCGTTACAGACTCTCCCGTCTGGCTCAATAACTCCCGCTGCGGCAAGCCGCGCAACACCAACTCGTCCCCTTGCCAGCGGGCTTCGATCAGCCCTGTATCGGCAAAGGTTTGCCAGCGCGGATCAGAGGTCACCGTTCCGGGCAGGGTGATCATTACCCTGGTTCCCAGTTCGGTCAGCTCTCCCTCGTAGTTGGTTTCCGGCGCGGCAGGCTGAAGAAAGGTATCTCCAATCGGCAGTTCAACCAGTACTCCATCAGCCGGAGAGTGCAAATGGTAGCGGTTCTGTAATTCTTCCAGGCTGGTCAGGTCGTTGAGATAAGCTGGAGAACCGTGAATAAAGACAACATGCTGTGGCCGCAAATTGTGAATCAGTTGGGTGGTTCCAGGCCCATCGGAGTGGTCGCCTAGCATATAGCTCTCGACCATCAACTGCCCCGATTGCAGGTGCGATCGCAGCACCTGCGATTGGTCAATAGCCTGCTCCACGGTTAATTCTACCGTTCCCATCCGGCCTGGTTGCCGTGGCAACAGCATCAGCCAGTTTCCCTGGTCGGGATGACAATATTGGCTGAAATCCGCATCTTTATCTGTGATGACAATGGCAGGAACCTCACCCTGGGGCAACGGTTTACCATTTTGAGCCACGTCAGTTACACGGCGAACGCGAGGACGAATTCGGTCGTCCCAGAACAAGGGTTGATGACGAGCAAAGTTTTGAACAGCACTCGGAAAATGGGGTAACAAATCCAGGTACGCATCGCAACCCACTGCAACGCTGCCATCCACCCAAATATCAATCTCTCGCCCTGTAAAGTAGTGATGGCTACGGAGCAGCATCAGCAGTTCCTGCCCCAGCCCCAGCGTTGTTGTGGGTAACAGCACCGATTGATGCTCTGCGATCGCCCGATTAATCCGCTCGGCTAACTGGTTTTCCTGTTGACGACGGTGGGGATATCGAGCCGTACCATAGCTACCCTCGACAATCAGCACGTCTGGCTTTAGCCCCCGCAGTTCCTCTAGCGGCAGCCCATCCACCAGGCGCGAATTCGACAGGAAAAAGTCTCCCGTATAGAACAGCGTATAAGCCCGCTGCGGCGTGGTGTAAGTTAACAGCAGAGAAGCCGCACCGGGTAAATGTCCAGCGGGAAACAGTTCGGCACTTAACCCATCTCGAAATTCGACGGGCGATCGCCAGGGCAACGCATGGCAGAAAGGCGCAATTTCAGGTTCATCCAGCCAATTTAGCGGCAGCAATTGCGCCGTTACCTCGCTGGCATAAATGGGTAACTGCGGAAACGTTCGGTGCAGAGATAGTAGCCCTTTAGCATGATCGGGATGGGCATGGCTGCATAGCAATAAATCCGCAGGTAGCGACTGTGCCACATCTGCCTTAGAAGGTCGCCCCTTTGGCAGGAGTGGTGCAATGCTATTCAGACCACAATCTAGCAGGATGCGATAGGGGCCCATCCGCACCAGAAGACAGATCCCCTCATCCTCATGACCAACGCTATAGGGCAGACAGGCAAGCTCAACCACGGCAATTCTTTTCTACAACTGCCGGAGTGAAGCAACCTGCGAATGGCGGCTTCATATAACCGTATTTATTGATTTAAACGTAAGACGTATTGGATACGATCGGCTGTGGTGGGTGGATGGCTCACTCCTAAGTTATCCAGGACGTTAGTGGGCAGAGCCGTTGCCGTGATAGTTATCCGTATCGTAAAACCCATTCCGAGTGCCAAAAAACAGGCAAGCCAGAATAAAAACTGGGGTTAGCCCTAACAGGATAAGCTTTACATCCATTGTTATACTCTCAGGTAATACTCAGGTAATACGCTTGTTTTGTGTTGAACCAGCGGCCAAGGCGCGTTCTGCTTAAAATAGCCCTAGCCAGTTCAATCAAACCGCAATTCAGGATAAACGCACCAGAATCGCGCGACTTTCTAAAGAATTTAGTTCATCCTACCAAGTTTAAGCGCGATCGCACCATCCCTCGTGAAGCCGATTCTCACCCACTCATCCCTTACCCCCATCCCAGCTCCCTGGCTGGCTCGCTCATCCCTGGAGGTTGCACCCGATTTAGTCGGCTGTACGCTGGTGCGGCAGTTTGACAGCGGCTTAGCCCTGCACGGCCTGATTGTCGAGACAGAAGCATACACACCGGGTGATCCGGCTTGCCACGCCTATCGCAACCGCACGGCTCGAAATGCGGTCATGTTTGGCTCCGCTGGAATGGCTTATGTTTATCTCATCTATGGCATGTATCACTGCCTGAACGTGGTCACCGATAGTGATGGCGTTCCCAGCGCTGTTTTGATCCGCGCCTTACAGCTCGACACGGTGCCAGATTGGATAGACGATCGCCAGGCCACCAAACCACACCGCGTTGCCGCTGGGCCAGGAAAGCTTTGCCGCGCCTTAAAGATCGATCTAAGTTTGACGGCTCAGCCGTTTGGCGTAAACGAACCCCTGTGGCTGGCGCATCGATCGTCCGCATTCCAGCAGGCGATCGACCAGGCAGAAATTCGCCTGGTTCAAACCACTCGCATTGGCCTGACGCAAGGTGCAGACCTGCCCTGGCGGTGGTACATCCAAAACAACCCTGCCGTGTCTAAGAAGATGATTGAATAGGCAATAGACTACATTTGCTCCCTTTCTGGTGTGCCCAAAGGGCTTAGCGCCGACAAGCCAGAACAGGGGGCGGGTGCAGAACAATCAACACTTTATAAAGCATCCGCTACAGACACCCAAGCCCTGACCTGGAATGCCTCAACGTGTTAAAAATGCAATAGTCTGTACGTTATCTGGGCGTTGAAGACCTTAACGAGCATGGAGGGATTCGAACCCCCGACCCTCAGAACCGGAATCTGATGCTCTATCCACTGAGCTACATGCCCTCAACCTTTCGCGAGTATAACATTTCTAGAAGCCACCATGCCCTATAAGCTGCTGTTTGTTTGTTTAGGTAATATTTGCCGCTCCCCTTCGGCTGAAAACATCATGAATTACCTGATTGAACAAAACAATTTAGGAGAAGAGATTATCTGCGACTCTGCTGGCACGTCGAGCTACCACATTGGCAGTTCACCCGATCGCCGCATGACGGCTGCCGCTGCCAAACGGGGCATTACTCTACAAGGGCAAGCACGTCAGTTCGATGCGCTCGATCTGCACGAGTTTGACATCATCCTGGCGATGGACAAGGAAAACTATCGAGACATTCTGTCGCTCGATCCACAGGGACGGTTTCAGCACAAAGTGCGGCTCATGTGCGACTTTTGCCGCCACCATCCGGACGCCGAAGTTCCCGACCCCTACTATGGTGGTGTAGCAGGATTTGATTATGTGATTGAGTTGTTGCTAGATGCGTGCGGTGGCCTGTTGGCAGATATTCAAAGCGGCCAATTCCAATCGGCAGATGTCAAGGAGTAAGCTCCCTGCGTCAACCATCGGTTTGAATTAAGTGATGCTCGATTGCATAACGAACCAGTTCTGCCCGGTTACTGGTTTCGGACTTGCGTAATAAACTGCTGACGTGCTTTTCGACCGTGCGCGGACTGAGGTGCAGGCGATCGCCAATCTGAGCATTCGATAAGCCATCTACTAACACCTTGAGCACCTCGCGCTCGCGCAAGGTCAGGTCAATCGGCACCTCTAGCGATTGTGCTTTCGGTTTACCCGTCCACTCTGGCTCAACATCCGTCAGTTCGGTAGATTGCAGCCGCAACCGCCACTCCGACTGAATCATCTGCGATCGCTCCAACAAATTACGAATCACCGCACCCAGTTCGTCCAGGTCAAAGGGTTTGGGCAAGTAAATATCACAGCCCAACTGATAGCCTCTAATCCGCTCTTCTGTATTCGTGCGAGCCGTTAAAAAGATGACGGGCAATAGCCGAAATGCCGGTTGCCGTCGAACTTGCCGCACCAATTCGTACCCGTCCATATGCGGCATCGTGATGTCGGTAACGATCAAGTGCGGCTGATAGTGATCGACTAGCCCTAAAGCCTTTTGACCATCTTCAGCCGTCACGACCGAGTAACCAGAAATTTCGAGGTAGTCACTGATGGACAACCGAGTCCCTAAGTCATCATCAGCAACCAGGATTGTCAGGGGCATGAGGGATGAACAAATAGCTTAACAAGCACGGAAGCAAATACATGATCACTTTGAGCCTAAGCCAATTCTTATTTCTTCTTATTTAATCTTCTTATTTAAGGGTAAGCGTTGAAACGATATTTAGGGAGCGTGGCATGAACTTTGGCAGCTCTCCTGGCTCTTCATTTATACCGATCAACAAGGTTCCCGACTCACACCA
Organism: Oculatella sp. LEGE 06141; assembly: GCF_015207605.1. GTDB lineage: Bacteria > Cyanobacteriota > Cyanobacteriia > Elainellales > Elainellaceae > Oculatella. The sequence goes on along the minus strand of NZ_JADEWO010000002.1, from coordinate 47,150 downwards.
ACGGCACATCACCAAACTGAATTTAAGCACAGTAAGCCGGGAGCAAGACAAGCTCAAAGATGTATTTATAGTTATAAATATACTAATATATTAGTAAAGGTATCCGCACAACCCCAGTATGGATGAATTTGTCCCCAATGCTGAAACTGCGAGGCATGGATGACTGCGACCCAATTTCATAAAGTCGCCAAAGCATTAGCCGATCCGCGACGATTTGAGATTCTCAAAATCATTGCGGCATCTGATGAATTGAGTTGTGGCGCGATCGGCGCACAGCTCCCAGTCGCTCAACCCACCATTTCTCACCATTTAAAGGAGCTAGCAAACGCCGGGCTGATCGAACCCCGTAAAGAAGGTCAGCACTGCTATTACCGTCTCCACCCTAAGGTTTTAGCAGACTATATCAAGGCACTACAACAGCTTACCTATCAACTGCAATCGCTTTAGCTCCCGGTTGAGCGACCTTGCCCCACTGCTATCCCAATGGCATAGCAGCAATACACCCAACAGCTATCTACGTTATTTAGACCGCTTTATTTAGACATATATCTATATATCTAACAACAATTCTACAGACCATAGGCCGCCTCTTTGAAGTACTTGTAAGGAACACCCCATGCTTTGGCTTTATCTCATTTCAGCCGCGATCGCGTTTGGTCTCACAGGGCTACGCTTGCGGCGATCGGACGAAGTGTATGCGATCGCCGCAACAGCGGCTAGTGCAATCAGCATCACGTGGGGCTTTGCCTGGGCACCGCCAGCGGTTCAACTGGTGCTAATTGGCCTCGCCCTGGGTTGGTTGCAGGCCAGCCGCATTCCCTGCGACTCCAAATTCTAAACTTGCCCTCAATATCTATCTTTTAAGACAGGCAAGAACAAGAGCCGCAGTTTATGGTTGACTCATTTCTGAGGAGTGTTCTGGCAAATGGAGGCTTACAACGCCTGAGGGTCATTGTTCCAGCAGCCATGCCAGGATGGAAACTGACACATCTCCAGAAACGCTCTGTCAGTTGAACTTGCAGAATTAAAGCGGGGTCACTGATATGATGGGTTTGAGTAAATCTTCAAAATTCTTTATAAAGTGGATCATTGTGATACTATTTTCGGTGGTTTGAGCCGCGCACAACAGCTTATTAACAGCTTATTAAAGGTACTCAACAAACGTGATCCTAGTGGTGTAGGAGATAACAGGAGTGCAAGAGAGTTTATCAGTCGGCAACAACGATACCCACAGTCAACGCAACCATCCTGAGCCAATACGCATTGGAGTAATTGGGGTGGGCAATATGGGTCAGCATCATACTCGCATCCTTGGCCTTTTGAAGGACGTTGAGTTAGTAGGCGTGGCAGATATTAACGTTGAGCGAGGCATCGATACGGCCAGTAAGTATCGCGTTCGTTTTTTTGAAGACTACCGCGATTTATTAGAGCACGTTGATGCTGTTTGTGTCGCTGTGCCTACCCGCTTACATTATTCAGTTGGGATGGCGTGCCTCCAGGCGGGCGTTCACGTTTTAATCGAGAAGCCGATCGCGGCCAGCATTGCGGAAGCCGAATCACTCGTCAATGCAGCGGCAAAATCACACTGTATCTTGCAGGTTGGCCACATTGAGCGGTTTAATCCAGCCTTTCAAGAACTGAACAAGGTTCTCAAAACAGAAGAGCTATTGGCTCTGGAAGCGCATCGGATGAGCCCCTATTCCGATCGCGCTAATGATGTGTCTGTCGTGCTGGATCTGATGATTCATGACATCGACCTGCTGCTGGAGCTAGCAGGTGCCCCCGTCACTAAACTCACCGCAAGCGGTAGCCGTGCGGCTGATTCTGGTTATTTAGATTATGTGACCGCCACTCTGGGTTTTGCCAACGGGATCGTATCTACCGTGACGGCCAGCAAAGTCACCCATCGCAAGATTCGTCGCATTGCCGCCCACTGCAAAAATTCCCTCACCGAAGCAGATTTTCTGAACAACGAAATTCTGATTCATCGTCAGGTAACTGCAAACTGTCGCACCGACTACGGCCAGGTGCTCTATCGGCAGGACGGCTTGATTGAAAAGGTATATACCAGCAATATTGAGCCGCTTCATGCAGAATTAGAACACTTTGTTCACTGCGTCCGGGGCGGAAACCAACCGTCTGTGGGCGGCGAGCAGGCACTCAAAGCCCTGCGGCTAGCCAGCCTGATTGAACAAATGGCGCTAGATGGGCAAGTGTGGCACGAACCCGATTTAGCGGCGATTTACCCAACTCATCCGGCTATCACGGTATAGCGCCGAGCAACTGAAGGGCTAACGCGGCCAGCGGAGTGCGGTAGGATTGGGGCAACGTATTGAGTCGTATTATGGAGCAGCGTCCGGCCACTGACGATCGCAATCTATCGGCCCCAACATCCTGGAATCCTGAGTTATACGATCGCCACCATGCTTTTGTATCCCAGTTGGGTGCAGATGTGCTGGCACTCCTGGCACCAGCAGCAGGAGAGCATATTCTGGATCTGGGGTGCGGCACCGGACATTTAGCCCACCAAATAGCTGTCTGCGGAGCAATTGTCACTGCCGTTGATGCTTCGGCTGAGATGATTGAGCAAGCTCGCACCCACTATCCAAACCTGCATTTTGAGGTAGCCGATGCCACTCGGCTATCGTTTGCTTCAGAGTTCGACGCTGTTTTTTCTAATGCTGTTTTGCACTGGATTCGAGATCCCGAAGCCGCGATCGCCAGCATTTGGCAGGCGTTGAAACCAGGAGGGCGGTTTGTGGCCGAGTTTGGGGGCAAGGGTAATGTGCAATTAATCACCGATGCCATGTCTCAAGCCATGTCTCAGACCGTGGCGATCGCCGCCCACCCGGCACCAGTTGCCGAGTCGTGGTATTTCCCCAGCATTGGTGAATATACAACGCTGCTAGAGCAGCACGGGTTTGACGTTCGCTTTGCCGCTTTGTTCGATCGCCCCACTCCGCTAGACGGAGAGCAGGGATTGCAACATTGGGTGAGGATGTTTGGCGATCGCTTCCTGCGGACAATTCCTGCCGAGCAACAGGCAACCCTGCTGACGGAAATCGAGACACGAACCCGCTCCAGGCTATATCGCAACGGTACCTGGTTTGCCGATTATCGCCGGATTCGAGTTGTGGCATTCAAAGCTTGAGAAAAAGCGGCTGCCAATAGTTCACGGCACTCCAACGTGGTCCAAGCTGGCGCGATCGCAACTTCTGTCTTTGCCAGACCAATCAGCTCAACGGCAACTCAAGCGGAATCGCGCCCATCAAGCCTTTGCGAAAATCGTTCAACAGTTGACGCGCCGCACGTTCGATGTCTCCGTTGAACCGCTGTTCTGCCAACGTTGCCAGATACAGCTCGCCCGATATAGAGTCCGTATCCACCCCATAGCGAGAGGTCAACGGCTGCACTGGCATCATCTCTGGGGCTTGCGCCTGAATGCGGTTAAGCATGTCCACCAGAGCCGCAGCAACCCGCTGGTTATCATACGCGGCCTCACCAATATCATCACAAATGGCTAGCTTTAACGCCGCATCCTGGTCATCTAACTGGGCAGGAAGTACCCCTGGCGCGTCGAGTAACTCAAGCTGGTCAGAGATTCGAATCCAGCGCAGTTGCCGCGTTACCCCTGGACGACGAGCGCTATCGACCACCCGGCGATTGAGTAGACGGTTAATCAACGCGGACTTGCCAACGTTGGGAAAGCCAATCACAACGGCTCGCACCGGGCGCGGCAGCATACCGCGATCGCGCCGACGCTGGTTCATTTGATCTCCAGCCGTATGGGTGGCTTGAGCCAGGTCGGCAACACCCTGTCCATGATTAGCATTGGTGAAGTAAGGTTGGCTGCCTTGCTCAACAAACCATTTCATCCAGGCTTGCTTCACACTGGCCGGAATCATATCCATTCGGTTTAGCACCAGCACCCGCTCCTTGCTGCCAACCCAATGGTTCACCCGTGGATGATGGGTGGCTAGTGGAATGCGAGCGTCTCGCACCTCCAACACCACATCTACTTTTTTTAATTGCTCAACCAACTGCTTTTCAGCTTTGGCAATGTGGCCGGGATACCACTGGATACGAGGAGAGGTCATGATGAATGCAGCCAGCGTTTGAATAGATACTGATGAACTCAGCAGTTTAAGCTCAGCAGTTTAAGCTCGGCAACTTAAACCCAGCGATCGCAGACGTTACAGCACGTCTGTTCTCCCTGCACATCAACGCGTGTGGCTGGGCTGTTGTCAATCTTCACCCTAGCACTGGGAAGGCGATCGTTCGCGTTACGAAACGCAGATTCTTCGTCGCGTCGGGGCGATCGCCAATCACTGAGCATGATTTTGTGTCGCTAAACCAGCGACAGCCAGCAAGCCACGGTATGACCGCCGCTTGCTTAGAATTAGCCGTAACCGCACAACATCAAGGCACTACCAGCACCGGACAAGGCGATAGGTTAATGACTCGATTAGTCACACTTTCGGCAGCACCTTCGTCGGTTAGCCCCAGGCCGCGACAGCCCATCACGATCAGATCAGCATTTAGCTCATCAGCGACATCACAGATGACAAACGCCGGTTTGCCTTCTCGTTCGATCGCTTCAGTAATAGTGATACCCAAATCGCGAAATAGCGTCTTTGCTGTTGCCAACAATTCGGCGATCGCCTCTGGGGATGACATCTCTGAAACAGGAGACTCTTCAGAAGGAGGCTCGACCACAGACACAACATATAAGCGGCTACCGCAGTTTTTCACGATCTCAGCGACCCTATCAGCCGCTTCACGAGATTCTCGGCTGCCGTCGATTGGAAATAGAACAGTCTTAAACATGGCACGCCTCGTTGGGACGTAGACTCCGGTAAAATGTGGACGGTGTCGGGATCATGCAGAGTCAGCGATCGTAATCAGCTTCCAGCCGTTTTCCACCGAACACGAAATCAACTAACTCTATTCTCCGTTATCGATCGCCATTCAGTTGGCATAAAGTCAAAAGCTGATGATGTAAATTGCCCTCTATGAATGATCCCCGACGTTTTACAATGAACAATAGGTATAAAGACTCACTAGGGGGTTCCAGCAGTGTCAAAAAAAACTCTAGCAAATTTATCCAGATCAGACTTATCTGGCAAACGGGTGTTGGTCAGAGCCGATTTTAACGTGCCCTTGGATGGAGAAGGCAACATTACAGACGACACGCGCATCCGCGCCGCGCTGCCAACCATCCAGGACTTGCTCTCCAAAGATGCCAAAGTCATTCTTTGTAGCCATTTTGGCCGCCCTAAAGGTCAAGTCAACGAGAGCATGCGCCTGACTCCGGTTGCGACCCGTCTCTCTGAGTTGCTAGGGCAAAACGTCACCAAAACAGACGATTGTATTGGCGACGAGGTGAACAAAACCGTTGAAGCCATGCTTCCTGGGCAGGTTGTGCTGCTAGAGAACGTGCGATTCTATGCAGAAGAAGAGAAAAATGATCCAGAATTTGCAAAGAAGTTAGCGTCTGTAGCGGATCTGTATGTTAACGATGCGTTTGGCACTGCTCACCGCGCCCATGCGTCTACCGAAGGGGTAACCCACTATTTGAGACCGTCTGTAGCAGGATTCTTGATCGAGAAGGAACTGGAATACCTCCAGAATGCGATCGAAAATCCCCAGCGCCCCCTGGCAGCCATCATCGGCGGTTCGAAAGTATCTAGCAAAATTGGCGTAATTGAAACCCTGCTCGATAAAGTAGACAAACTGCTGATTGGCGGCGGGATGATCTTTACTTTCTACAAAGCTCGTGGTCTGAACGTTGGCAAGTCGCTGGTGGAAGAAGACAAACTGGAGTTGGCGAAATCGCTAGAAGCTAAAGCCAAAGAGCGAGGTATTGATCTGCTGTTGCCAACCGATGTTGTCATTGCAGACAATTTTGCAGCAGATGCCAACGCTCAAACCGTTAGCATCAACGATATTCCCGACGGGTGGATGGGCTTAGATATTGGCCCCGATTCAGTTAAGGTGTTCCAGGATGCCCTAACTCAGTGCAAGAGCGCGATCTGGAACGGCCCCATGGGCGTATTTGAGATGGATCAGTTTGCTAAGGGAACGGAGGCGATCGCCCACACCCTGGCAGGCTTGACCAAGCAAGGCGTTACCACCATTATTGGCGGTGGCGACTCGGTGGCTGCCGTTGAAAAAGTGGGTGTAGCCGACCAGATGAGCCATATTTCGACCGGAGGCGGTGCCAGCCTGGAACTGCTCGAAGGCAAAGAGCTTCCTGGCATTGCAGCGCTAGACGATGCCTGACGTAGACCGAGTGAATCGAGAATCGTAACCTACTTCAACGACTACGCCGCCTGTAGATTGCGATCGCAACCCTACGGGCGGTTTTGTCGAACGGGCGGTTTGTAGCGAAATACTAAATTGAGTTGCCTAGCCTAAACGATTCTTGTCACTCTTGAGTAAAGAAACATACCCGAACGTTTGGATTTGGAGTTCGTTGACTATGACTCTGAGCGTGATCAAATTCTCTTCAGAAGATTGTGGGATCTGCCATAAGATGGCGTTTTACGACCAAAAGGTAGCTGAAGAGCTAGGATTACAGTTCGTTGATGTCAAGATGCAGGATACGGCAACCTATCGCAAATATCGCAAGGTGCTACTTGCCCAATATCCCGATAAAGAAGGGATGGGATGGCCCACCTACATCATCTGTGACGCTCCCGAAGGAGAATTCACGATTGTGGGAGAAGTCAAAGGGGGGCACCCTAAAGGCGAATTCCGCAGCCGATTGCAGGCGGTTTTAGACCAGGTTCCTGCATCCTAGCCCAGTCCTACTGTAAAGACGCGAATCATTGCCTCTTTTCCCGTCTCTGCGTTTTAGAACCGTTCGTATGCGCCCACCGCTGCGATCGCCATTCATATAGAAATGAAAACCCCCAGAATCCTTGAAGCGCCAGCCGCAGGACTCTGGGGTTTATTCAGGTGTTAGAGCGGTCGGAGTCAGACAGACTACCGTTGAAACAGGACGACTACTTCACCACCTCAAAGCTTTTTACTTCTAATACAGGCCCAATCATGGCGGTGGTCATCACATCCTCGCGGATATCGCCCTTCACCTTTACCTTTAAGCCTTCCGTTAGCAAGCCATCTGGCGCATCGTGGTGGATTTCGTAGGTTTCACCCTTACCCGACACCAATGCCCAGGTTCCGGCTCCCATATCAGAATGTTGAACCTTGCCCTCAACCGTAATACTCATGCGGATTGCTCCTCTGTTTTGCTTGCCAGATATGCCAGTCCGAAGCACAAGAGTGCATTAGCCATTAGAAACGTGCGGGCGATCGCACCACTGCCAAGCCATAGGACTGATGGCGACACCATAGCACTGACGGCCAAACAAGATGCCACTCCTAAGGCAGAACCGATCGCTACCCAGCGCCACTGCGAATGCCCCAACAGCAGCGCCACCAAAATCAACGGAATCAGCACACTGGCAAACAGCGGATTTAAAGCAGCGCTACCTTGCACCGCACTGCCTAGCTCTGGAATCGAGCTACCCAAGATCCGAAAAGGAAACTGCGGTGCATCAAATACATACAGCCCGCGCAGGAAGAACAGCCCCGAACTGCCAGCCACCAAACCCGACCCCAGCGAGAAGCTGAAAATGGGCAGATAATTACGTAAGAACCAAGCCAACAGGTAAGACCCAAGCACCATCGCAATCTTGGGCATGAGAGCAACCACCCCACCATCAAACCAGAAGCGCAGGTTGAGATAGCCGTTATTCCGCAACCATCGGAAAAAGTCGCGGACGCTAATTTTGCCGCGTAGCGCCAGCTTGACGGCAGCGCCAGCATCTAGTTGACCCGAACCGTAATAGTTCAACTCGTCTTCTGCAATGACTCTGGCAGACTGCTTCAGAACCGCCGCCACCTCGTCCGGGTTTTCAACGCCGATCGCCTTCACCAGTGCCGCCACACCCGCCACATGGGGAGCCGCCATGCTGGTTCCCTGAAACGCCTTAAATACGGCTTCTCCGGTCATCGGATCAATCGTATTTTGCAGAATACCCCCCAGAACGTTATCGCCTCCAGTGGAGCCGCCCGGTGCAGAAATATCCACACCGGCACCAAAGTTAGAGTAGGGAGCCTTTGCCCCGCTAGAGTCGATCGCCGCCACCGAAATCACATTCGGATAACGGGCTGGAAATGCGGCTGAGTTGCTGTTAGCGTTACCGGCGGCGGCCACCAGCACCGCTCCTTTTTGATAGGCGTAGTCAACGGCTTCTCGCAACACGTCACTATCACCGCCGCCGCCCAAACTCATGTTGATCACATCGGCACCCTGATCGGCAGCAAAGCGAATCGCCTCTGCAATATCGGCCACGGTGCCACCGCCCTCTCTTCCTAATACTTTGAGCGGCATCAGGTTAGCTTCGTAGGCAATTCCGGCTACCCCGTAGTTATTGTTCGTCGCCTGGGCGATCGTGCCCGCAACGTGGGTACCGTGTCCATGATCATCAGAGGCATCGGTGCGATCGTTGACAAAGTCGTAACCTTCAACGATCTGAGTCGCTTTTAAGTCAGGCACAGGGCTAATTCCCGTATCGATCACCGCAACGGTGACTCCGCTGCCTTTCGTCTCATCCCAGGCCGATTCAACATTGATGCTCCGCAGGTTCCACTGCTTGCTGTAGTCGGGATCGTTGGGGATATCAAATATTTGATAGATATAGTTGGGTTCGATCGCCTCAGTGTACTGCGCCAGATCAGACCGTCTCAACGCCTGCAACGTTTGGCGATCGCCTTCTACGACATACAGATTTTCAGTCTGGGAAAAAATGCTGTTTGGTTGGGGATCAAGCCCATACTGCTGCCCAAGGAGATTGAGCTGTTGCTCGATCGTGTCTGGCGCTAACCGATCGTTAAAATCTAAAACAATCGACTGGTAGTTGCCCTTGGTTGCCAGTCCTGGGTAGCTGGCTAACGCCCAAACCAAACCAACCACAAACAATCCAACCAGCAGCAGTCTTTTCATACAACCCAGCCTACATAGCACTCATGTTCTCCCCAAGATAACTCACCCCACTCAGATGATGGTGAATCTTACTTAAGGTGCTGGTAGGAATGTGCAACTACAGCGTATAGGGTGTAAAAGGAGACTACGTTAAGCCCGGATATTCAAGCCCAGACATTCAAGCCAAAATGTGAATTGTTTCAATGTATTGAGCAATGCCCCCCCATCTGGCTTAAAATCGTTATTTCCTTTGAACTGACAGGTTCCTTTTATTACGTCCTCCACCCATGACACGAGGTTTACTCTGGCTCCCCCTACTCACCGTCTTCATCTGGCTAGCATGGGCCGGTTGGAATGAATACCAAAAGTTAGAAGCCTACCGCACCTGGGCAGAGCCGTTCGAACGAGCAAAGTACGACATTTATGCCGTGTTGGGGCAGCAGGGCAACGAGCTAACGTGGGGCAAACCGACCCGCAAAGGCCCTGTGAACTTACAAACGTTTTCCCTGGATCAAGTAGAAACCATTCAATTAAAAGTCGATAATCGCCTGGTCGATTTACAAAATCCGCCAGAGAAGGGACGCAAAGTAGAACTGGAGTTTGAGCGCTCTGCGCCTGCGGCTACCATTCGTGTGCCGTTTACCGATGTCGCACTGGCAGCCCAATGGGGGAACTATTTACAGCAGAATGGGCCACGATCGCAATCTCTCTCTGCCTAGCGTCAAGCCATCCAACTTGATCTGGGTGCGTCGATTACCTGTGCTAACCTACTGATTTGCGACAGAAGCCAACTGAGCAAAATGCCCGATATTTCGTCCGTCTCTCGAATGGAGCTAGCAGAACGGCGACGGCGGTTGCGTCGTCAGCGACGATGGCGATCGCTCCAGTCAAGCTGGCGGGCGATCACGGTTAGCGGCTTCACGGTGGGGCTGGTTTGGATTACGACCCTGCCCGCCTGGGTTATTCGTCAACCCAACCAGATTCAGATAGAAGGCAACCAGCTTTTATCGCCTCAAGCAATCCAGTCCTTGCTGCCCATTGCTTATCCCCAGTCGTTGTTGTCGATTCAACCTCAGGCGATCGCTCAACACCTGGAATCTCAGGGGCCAATTGCACAGGCCATTGTGACCCGTCAACTGTTTCCGCCCAGTTTAAGCATCCACATTCAGGAACGACGACCCGTGGCGATCGCCTACACCCACTCTGCCAGCCTGGAGGCCGCACCCGTTGCAGATCGAAATGCAGCGGCGGCAGGGATTGGGTTACTAGACGAAAAAGGCAACTGGATGCCGCTAGAGAGTTACACCGCCCTCAATCAATCCATTCAATTACCTACCTTAAAAGTAATTGGGACTCCTGAGCAATATCGAACCCAGTGGGTAGAACTCTATCAAGCAGTCAGCCGCAGCCCCATTAAAGTCACTCAAATCGATTGGCATGACCCAGCAAATTTGATTCTGAGTACCGATTTGGGAATCGTCCATTTTGGCTCATTTGGCTCACGATTTAGTCAGCAACTGCGTGCCCTCGATCAAATGCGTCAGCTCCCTCAAAATATCGACCCAAACGAGATTGCTTACATTGATTTAACAAACCCTGAGGCTCCCATGATTCAAATGGTTGAAGTAAGAGAAGTTAACTCCCTGAATTCACCATGACTTACACTGGCAGGTGATACCGAACCCCATTCCAGACCGAGTTTAAACTCAATTCATTTGATACTCAAATCAATCTATTTCGTAGTTCGGGCTAACACCGTCAAATCACACGATGAAGATATCCCCCCTACACAAAGCGTCAAGGATTTCAAGGACTGTGCCTAAATGCACAGCTCAGTCGCGGCTAGATTTGCTAAAGCCATCTGCCAACGGATTCGTTGCTTGCCTCAACGACCTGTTTGCAGCAAAAACCATACGAGAGGCGTTTAATCAAGCAACATTTCTTCTACCTAAATCCCGATTGATTTGTATGAAACGATGATCTTTATAAAAGCCAAGCCTGATATGCTTAAGATTGAGCTATAAAATCTTTACAAATCCAATTCCATCCTCTAGTTTTCTAGGTAGCCTGAAATTTTATAGTTAGTAAGTGATCGACCAGAACGCTTAATTACTACGGAATTGCCAGGAATGGTTAGATCAGCCGCTTTCAAATTCTTGTAACGCCTGATACTGGATTATTCGTTATCGTTACCTGTTTCTGTACAAGTTCGCATCGCTAGGAAAATCCTTTTTTTCTATCAATGAATACTGCAAATCCTTTTACCAACTCTGGGCTACACTTGGGTCAAGTTCGCGACACGCGCGGAGCATTGGGAGAAGAACCCAGGAGTGAGCAAATAGTGCCGAGTAGCGTAGCCAGAATCAAGGTGATCGGGGTTGGCGGTGGAGGATGCAACGCGGTCAACCGCATGATTGCGAGCGAAGTGTCGGGTATTGAATTTTGGACTATTAATACCGACGCACAGGCACTAACAAACTCCTCAACTCACAACTGTTTGCAAATTGGTCAGAAGCTGACGCGAGGTCTTGGCGCAGGAGGCAATCCAGCGATCGGGCAGAAAGCCGCCGAAGAATCACGCGATGAAGTAGCAGCGGCATTAGAACATGCTGACTTAGTCTTTATTACCGCTGGCATGGGTGGCGGCACGGGCACGGGCGCAGCTCCGATCGTGGCTGAGGTGGCGAAGGAAGTGGGGGCGCTTACCGTGGGTGTGGTTACTCGCCCCTTCACGTTTGAAGGCAGGCGGCGCACCAACCAGGCCGATGAAGGTATTGCAGCCCTACAAACCCGTGTTGATACGCTCATCATCATCCCAAACGATAAGCTACTCACCGTTATTTCGGAACAGACCCCTGTTCAGGAAGCGTTTCAGGTAGCAGATGATATCTTGCGGCAGGGGGTTCAGGGCATTTCAGATATCATCACCATTCCAGGACTGGTGAATGTTGACTTTGCTGACGTGAGAGCCGTAATGGCCGATGCGGGTTCAGCCCTGATGGGCATTGGCGTGGGTTCCGGGAAGTCTAGAGCCAGAGAAGCCGCCATGGCCGCTATTTCCTCTCCGCTGCTAGAATCCTCGATCGATGGTGCTAGAGGGGTCGTCTTTAACATCACGGGAGGGAATGATCTGACCCTGCACGAGGTGAATGCCGCCGCTGAGATCATTTACGAAGCCGTTGATCCAAATGCCAACATCATTTTTGGGGCTGTCATCGACGATCGCGTTCAGGGCGAAGTGCGAATCACGGTCATTGCAACCGGTTTCACAGCCGATCCACAAGCCCCCCCGGCGACCAAAGTTGCTCCCCTGAAGCGGACGGTGGCTGCGCCTCCGGTGAGTTCTACCCCAAGCAGCACTCCGGCGGATACTCGCGGCAAACCAGGATTAGACATCCCAGAATTCTTGCAGCGGCGACGACCACCGCGTTAACCAAACGGGCATGGGTTCACTTTGAGCAGGAGCGTCTGGCGCTCCTGCTTTGCCGATCATGGGCTGCTCAATAGTTCAATATGAATTGCCAAACTCTGCTGCTTTGCGACAAGGAACGCACCCGATTTTAGTAACGTAGAATGTAACTTAAAATGTAAGTTTGAGCGTTACTCTTCCTGGTAATTCATGTCTGCAACTCTGCCCAGTCAATACAACCCCGTCGAAGTCGAAGCAAAGTGGCAACACGCCTGGGAACAGAATCAAGTCTTCAAGGCTGATCCCCAGCAAGGCGGTGAACCGTACTGTGTGGTGATTCCTCCTCCCAACGTCACAGGAAGCCTGCACATGGGTCATGCCTTCGAAAGCGCGTTGATCGACACGCTGGTTCGCTACCACCGTATGATCGGGCGCAACACGCTGTGGTTGCCAGGGACAGACCACGCCAGCATTGCCGTACAGGCCATCCTGGAAAAAGAACTGCGATCGCAAGGCAAAACCCGCTATGAGATTGGTCGTGAAGCTTTTCTGGAGCGGGCATGGCAGTGGAAGGAAGAATCCGGTGATACCATTGTCGGGCAGCTTCGGCGGTTGGGCGTTTCAGTAGACTGGACGCGCGAGCGCTTCACGATGGATGAAGGACTGTCTGAAGCCGTATTGACGGCCTTTGTCCAGCTTTATGAAGAAGGACTAATTTACCGGGGCAACTATTTGGTGAACTGGTGCCCTGCGACCCAGTCTGCTGTATCTGACCTGGAGGTGGAGAGCCAAGAAGTCAACGGGCATCTGTGGCATTTCCGCTATCCTCTAACGGATGGATCGGGCTATGTGGAAGTGGCAACCACCCGACCAGAAACCATGTTGGGCGATACCGCTGTGGCCGTCAATCCAGAGGATGAACGCTATCAACATTTGATTGGCAAAACGTTGATGCTGCCTATTGTGCAGCGAGAGATTCCGATAATTGCAGACAGCCTGGTCGATCCGGCCTTTGGCACGGGCTGCGTTAAGGTCACTCCAGCCCACGACCCCAACGACTTTGAGATGGGGCAACGTCATCATTTGCCGTTCATCAACATCATGAACAAGGACGGCACGCTCAACGAAAACGCTGGTTCCTTCAAAGGACAGGATCGGTTTGATGCGCGCAAAAACGTGGTGAAGCGCCTGGAAGAGGACGGTGTGCTGGTTAAGGTAGAAGACTATCGCCACACCGTACCCTACAGCGATCGCGGCAAAGTCCCGGTTGAGCCACTGCTGTCAACCCAATGGTTTGTCAAAATTCGGCCAATGGCCGAGCGTGCCCTCGATTTTCTAGACAATCAAGATGAGCCTGTGTTTGTCCCCGAACGCTGGACAAAGGTGTACCGAGACTGGCTGGTGAGCCTGAAAGACTGGTGCATTTCGCGCCAACTCTGGTGGGGGCATCAAATTCCGGCGTGGTATGTGGTGAACCTTACCAACGGCGAGATTACAGACGAAACACCCTTTGTGGTAGCGCACAGCGATGAGGAGGCGCGCACCAAGGCGATCGCCCAATATGGTGAAGAGGTGCAGCTTCAGCAAGACCCAGACGTACTAGACACCTGGTTTTCATCCGGGCTGTGGCCGTTTTCCACAATGGGTTGGCCCCAGGAAACGCCCGATCTGGCGCGATACTATCCCACCACCACCCTGGTGACCGGGTTCGACATCATTTTCTTCTGGGTGGCGCGGATGACGATGATGGCCGGACACTTCACCGGGCAGATGCCGTTTCAAACCGTTTACATTCATGGGCTGGTGCGGGATGAGAATAACAAGAAGATGTCGAAGTCGGCGAACAACGGCATCGATCCACTGATTTTGATCGGCAAATACGGCACCGATGCCCTGCGCTACACGCTGGTGAAAGAGGTTGCCGGAGCCGGACAAGACATTCGGCTGGAGTATAACCGCAAGACCGATGAATCGGTTTCGGTGGAAGCCTCGCGCAACTTTACCAACAAGTTGTGGAACGCCTCTCGTTTTGCCTTAATGAATCTGGAGGGGCAGACGCCAGAGCAGCTAGGGTCGCCGCTGTCGGTTGATCCAACGCTGCTGGAACTGAGCGATCGCTGGATTCTCTCGCGCTATCACCAGGTGGTGCAGCAAACCCGCGATCAGGTCAGCCAATATGGACTGGGCGAGGCCGCTAAAGGGCTATACGAGTTCATCTGGGGCGATTTCTGCGATTGGTACATTGAACTGATTAAGTCGCGGCTGCAAAGCGAGGCTGCCACGTCGTCTAAGCAGGTGGCGCAGCAAACGCTGGCCTATGTCCTGGAAGGCATTCTCAGATTGCTGCATCCCTTTATGCCCCACATCACCGAGGAATTGTGGCATACGCTTACCCAATCCGCAGACGATCGCTACCTGGCGCTTCAAGCCTACCCAGAGGTAGCCGCAGACTGGATCAATCCTGATCTGGAGCAAGAGTTTGAGTTGCTGATTGGCACCATTCGCACGATTCGCAATTTGCGGCAAGAAGCTGGGGTGAAGCCGGGGGTAAAGGTGGAGACCATCTTGCAAACGGAGAGCGATCGCGAACGCACTATTTTGATAGCTGGACAAGCCTATATTCAAGAGTTAGCCAAAGTTCAACAACTGGCGATCGCAGAGCCAACCCCACTCACTCCAACCGTGAGGCTACGCGCCAAGCGGCTGAGCGATTATAAGAAGCCAGCCGTGACGCTGGGGGTGATATTAGGGTCACTGGTGGCGGCCAGAATCGTTCTGGCGTTAGTGGATGTCATTAGTCACCTGCTGCTGATTTCCACGCTGATAGAGCTGATTGGCATAGGTTTCAGCGTCTGGTTTATCTACCGCTATTTGCTGTGGGCTGACAGCCGTCAGGAACTTGCTAACACCATTAACATGCTTAAGGCAGAGGTGGCTGGTCAACCGCTACTGACGGCGGCATCGGGGTCTGAACCTGACGATCAGCCCCTGTTGCCAGAGGCAAAACCGGAGCAAGCGCCGGAGCAAGCGCCGCAACAAGAACCGCAGCAGATGTTTGCTGGCGTGATTGGAACGGTTCAAGTCCTGATGCCGCTAGCGGGTGTGGTGGATGTTGTAGCGCTTAAAACCAAGATAGAGAAAGACTTAAGCAAAATTGATGCTGAAATCAAATCCCTATCGGCACGGTTGGGAAATACTGGTTTTGTGAGCAATGCCCCTGCTGAAGTGGTTCAGGGTACACGCGACGCGCTAGCAGAAGCCCAAAAACAGGCGGAACTTCTGCGCGATCGCCTCTCCCTCCTTTAATAAAGTTCGTGCCCTGTAGATACTGTTCGAGGAGCAGTCTCTACAGGGTTACACAACCTTCGGCTGGCTTAACGGCGACGAACCTTACTCACCATCTTGCGAGAAAACCGCAGATTCAATTCTTCTGTTTCAGCCCATTCCTGCAAAATTCTGTAAAAGGCTTGGCGGTCATCGGCCTGCAATACGGCTGTTTGATCCGCCGTTTCAATCACATACGGATAGCCATTACCCACAATCACTTCCCCCCGTACCCAGTCAATTACCCGCTCTACCAATCCCGCTTCGTACATCCACATGGGCATCTCTAGCCGAGCCGGATAGCCTTCGCTGGTGGTTTTGAGGTAGGTAAACGCGATCGCCTCGCGATGGTCTTGATACTGCGACAAAATGCCCGATCGCTGGCAAAGAAACAATGGCGTGCGATCGCCCCACTCCATCAAGCGGTTCCACAGTTGGGCATCGTGAATCGACGGGGAAGCAGGAAGATTGAACAGCGATCGCAGCATGACACTGACATCCTGAGCATAGGTGGTGTCAATGTACGCCACCAGCGGCACCCGATATTCTTCGCTGGCGCGAAGTAAGTTCAGCAAACACTCAACATAGAACTGGCGGCTTTCGGCATCAAACGCTTCTGCAAACGTTGCCACCAGAGAGCCATCCAAAAACAGCAAACAGTCCTCAACGTTGGGGTGCGCTTTCATGTACTGCACCAGCCGCTGCGTCTCCATTTCAAAGCGGCGCATGTTAACCCGCCGATCGACCGGTTCACCGCTGTGACCCGACTTCAAATCCGCTGGAGTCATCACATCCAGAGCAATATCTTTTTCGTAATCTCCGGTGGGCAGGTGCAGGTTCTCGAACCAGCCAATTTGCACCAGCGCGATCGGAATCGACAAATCTTTACCGGGATACACCTGCGATCCGTCTACCGCAAAGGTGGTAATGCCAGTGAGGCGATCGCGTACCCAGGCCAAACTCTGCTCTCGGCTTTGCCAGGTTTGTTTAAACGGCATCACGCCATTCACCGCCTTGCTCAGCGGTTCAATGGGTCTTGCACCCAGATCATCCAGGCGCTTGGTTAATAGCTCCGTCAGGGTGGCATCGGGCAACCCCATTGCCTTGAGCAACGCCTCTCGATACGCCTGCAAGTCTCGCAAGACATCGCGGTTAAAGGCAGTAAAGTCTTCGCGTTTAGCATTGAGAATGTCACGGATTTGGGAAGGCTTCAGCGGCATACACAAATTAAGGTGAGGGGGCTAAGACTAAAAAGTAGCGTGTTCCTTGCGGCGCGATCGTCCTTGTATTTAAGGTAGTTTTTTTAGGCATCAACGTTCACGGTTGCACTCAGAAACCACCCAAAATCAGCAGATCTCGCGTATCGATATATTAAGGTGTATTTCAATTCAGTCATATCCTTGAACCCTGGCGAAACCAGGCTAAAACTCCGTGATACTATGCTTTCCGTAGCCTTGGAGTAATTGGGAGAAAACCTTTGACACTACGGGTTGCTGTTGTTGGCTCAGGTCCGGCAGGTTCTTCCGCTGCCGAAACGTTAGCAAAAGCAGGTATCGAAACCTATTTATTTGAACGCAAATTAGATAATGCGAAACCCTGTGGAGGAGCAATTCCTCTGTGCATGGTGAGCGAATTTGATCTGCCCTCTCATATCATCGATCGCCAAGTCCGCAAGATGAAGATGATCTCACCCTCAAATATTGAGGTCAACATCGGCGGCACCCTTGGGGCAGATGAGTACATTGGCATGTGCCGTCGGGAAGTGCTAGACGGGTTCATGCGCGATCGCGCCGAAAAACTCGGTGCGAAGCTGATCAACGGAACGGTTCACAAACTGGACATTCCGTCAAACAACACCGACCCTTACACGCTTCACTACGCCGATCATTCCAACGGTAGCGCCGAAGGCATTGCCAAAACGCTGCAAGTGGATCTGGTGATTGGCGCAGACGGAGCCAACTCTCGAATTGCCAAAGCAATTGATGCGGGAGATTACAACTACGCGATCGCCTTCCAGGAGCGGATTCGTCTGCCCGACGACAAGATGGCGTATTACGAAGACCTGGCTGAAATGTATGTGGGCAACGATGTTTCCCCCGATTTCTACGCCTGGGTTTTCCCAAAATACGACCACGTGGCGGTTGGAACCGGCACGATGAAGGTGAACAAAGCCGACATCAAAAAGCTCCAGGCTGGCATCCGCGCCCGTGCGGCCAAGCGGCTAGAGGGCGGCAAAATCATCAAAGTAGAAGCGCATCCCATTCCCGAACATCCCAGACCCCGTCGGGTGGTGGGACGGGTAGCGTTGGTGGGCGATGCGGCAGGAACCGTCACCAAGTCATCGGGTGAAGGGATTTACTTTGCAGCAAAATCGGCACGGATGTGTGCTGAAGCAATCGTCGAATTTTCCAACCAGGGGCAGCGGATTCCCAGCGAAGCCGATCTCAAGGTCTACTTACAGCGTTGGGACAAGAAATACGGCATGACCTACAAGGTGCTAGACATCTTGCAAACCGTATTCTACCGCTCAGATGCGACGCGGGAAGCGTTTGTCGAAATGTGTGCTGACATTGACGTGCAGCGGCTAACGTTCGACAGCTACCTTTACAAAACGGTGGTTCCGGCCAATCCGTTGACGCAGTTAAAGATTACCGCCAAAACCATTGGTAGTCTGCTGCGGGGCAGTGCATTGGTGCCTTAGGTTAACCCCAGGCAACAGTCTTGCTTCGATCCTTAACCTCCCATTCTGGATGGGAGGTTTTTTTGTTGGGCTACCACAAAAATAGTTGGCAGGCAAGCTCACCAGGAACTATGGCAACCAGCGCGGGCGCAATCCTTCCAACGGTAGCGGTTGGGGTTGGGCTGGAATAGGCCGACCGTTTTCATTGATTTCCAGTGGCAAAAACCAAAGTCGGCTATCGGCGATCGTCCGTCCCTCGTTGCTGCGAACCACACCCGTATCCGCTTCATCGGTCGTTGAAGTCACCTGATCGAACAAAATACCCAACCCATCTGGCGACAAACTCATTTGCAAATCGCGCTGAATAGGCAATTGCAGCAGATCAACCTTCTGAGCGGCTGGCTCGGCGGTTTCGCTGCTGGTTGCAGCCGTTGGTAACGGCATTGCTGCCAGGTAAGGTTCTTCAACGTAAACATCGCCAGGAAGCCGTTTGGTGTACAGGCTATATAGCATCCGATTGGTTGGGTCAAACTGAGCCGAGAGAATGTTGCCGTTTGTTCTAAACAGCTCTGTTTCTGTACTTTGGTTGGTTACAAGAAAGAGCGATCGCGTTGGATTGGTTGGATCATCGACATTAAATTGCACCATCGCCGCCGCCGAACCATCGTTGGCAAAGCTGAGAATTTGACCGTATTTAGGCAAAAAATCTAACGAATCAGCATTGGATTCGAGCGGCAAAATGGCTAACCCCTGCCCCTGAGTCATAGCAATGGAGCTGCTGTCTGGCGTAATTAAGAAATCACCGCCAGGTTCTGTTTCAATCGGCTGGGGGGGGACATCAGGTTTCACCATCCACAGGCCAAAGTCACCCGGATCTTGACGGTTGACCCGCTGCACAATCACCGTTTCTCCATCGGGTGCCAGGTCAAACTTCAGATTCTGATACGCGTCACTGTCTAACAGTTGGGTCATTTGCCCTGGCGGCTGCATGTCTGCCGCTCGCTCCGGCCAGAGGCTGTTGCTGCTGCGCTGACCAGGAGCGCTAGCCGGAGCCTGAATCTGAATTCCTGTGGTTACGGTATACAGCCGCTGATTCAGAAAGCCCTGTGCCTGGTCGGCGCGATCGCTGGCTGAAAACAAAACGCGATCGCCATCTGGATAGGGTTCAAAATCCATCACCACCAGTTCGGGTGGCGTCAAAATTTCTTCGGCCTGGGTCGTCAGGTTTTGCAAAACCAGTCGTCCTTCTTGTTCACCCTTCACCCCCAGGTAAACAAAAGCGCGATCGCGGGTACGAAACTCTCCCACATAAAGCGGCATTCGGTTTTGCTCATTTTCTGCCGAGGTGAAGCGATCGCGTGCGCCTCGCATTTCCAAGCGAAACGTTTCACCATACGGAGCAGGAGACTCTAACGTGTAGGCCATCCGCCGACCTGCCCAACTAAATTTGCCCGGCAGGGGCGGTACAATTCGCAAGTTCTGCTCAACGCTCGCCTGATCCATCGGACGGCTAAACGTGAGAATAAACGCCGTATCTTCTGCTCCAACTTGCTTATTTTGCCAGGTAAAGTCGCGGACACGGGGAGCCGTGCGGCTACCGCCTAGCAACAGTAGCCCAATCAGAAGGCTCAGGACAACAATTAACAGTAAAGCCGCCCGATCGAGTGGCTGTAGTTTTTTGGGAAACACGGTGTGACCCTTCATGCGCTTCAACTCTAGAGGTTGACCTTTCTTTCAAATGGCGACAAAAACGCGGAACGACCGACTCACTACAGAGTTTCATTAATTTTGACAGCAGCATTGCCGCTATCTACTGCCAAGGTGGGCATGATGAACAGTGGAACCGTCAGTTTATCGTGCAATTAAGGTGAATGTCTTGGCAGACTCCCGTTGCTTCCTGGCATTCTCTTACCGTTCGGCGCTCTGGTCAATGACTTTATGACTTCGCACACATTGACTTCATTGGGGAATGAAATCTTTTTAATTCGCGGATTGTTCGACTCCTCGCTGTGCCAACACCTGATTCAAGTGGCTGAGGCGTGCCAGTTTCAATCAGCCGATATTTTGCTGGAAACGGTAGACGAGCAGGTTCGCAGTAATGACCTGTTGCGCCTGGGTGAGGCAGATTCACTGTCCCAATCGACCAATCAACTGATTTTTGGCAAGTTGGCGATCGCCCAATACTTGCTTTATCAATCCTATGGCGTTAAGTTTCCCTACGCCGAACCCTGCTCCATTTTGCGCTATCGGGAAGGGCATTTCTACAAACGCCATATCGATAACCTGCTGCTAGCCAGCCGTTTCCAGGAAGCCGAGCAGG
Organism: Oculatella sp. LEGE 06141; assembly: GCF_015207605.1. Taxonomy (GTDB): domain Bacteria; phylum Cyanobacteriota; class Cyanobacteriia; order Elainellales; family Elainellaceae; genus Oculatella. The sequence continues at coordinate 26,425 of NZ_JADEWO010000002.1, read as the reverse complement.
GAATTCCAACCCGCGATATTAGCATTGTGGGCTATCTTAACGATGACTTTGAAGGGGGAGAAACCTATTTCGATCGCCAGGATGTAAAAGTAAAGCCCGAAGCAGGAGCTGTTTTGGCGTTTCCGGCCTACTTTACCCATCCCCACGAATCGCTGCCGATTCGCAAGGGCACCAAATATGCATTCACAAGCTGGCTATTTCATTGAATGAGAATCAATGAACTGAGTTGAACCACTCTTTCCAAAGCAAGACATTTGCCTGCTCAAGCAGGGTGAACCCATCCTTTGAGCGATGTTATGTCGCCGGTTTAGATCTGTGATAGCAACAGAACCCCTATTACAGGCAATAACGACATGGCTGATTTAGTCGATACAGCAACCAGTGCTGGCTCCTTTAACACGCTGATGAGTGCGATCGAAGCCGCAGGACTGGTTGACCTTTTGAGAAGTTCTGGCTCCAAAACCGTCCTGGCTCCCACCGACGACGCGTTCAAGCAATTACCAGACGGAACGTTAGACTCGTTGCTCAACGATCTGCCCAAACTAAAGCGGATTTTGATGTATCACATCGTCTCTGGAGATATGCGAGCAGACGATTTAGCCCAAATTGACGAAGCTCCCACCGAAGAAGGCTCTGTGCTGGCCGTAGAGCATAGCAATGGCTCGGTTACCATTAATTCTGCCCACATCCTAAAGACTGACATTCTGGCAGAAAACGGTGTGATTCATGTTATCGATCGCGTCTTAATGCCAGCCATCCTGGAAAATCAAACGCTCTAGCAAATGACGTGGATTTGCCCCAGGATGCGCCAAGTGTGCCAGGAGAATAACAGAGTGTTCTGCACTCCGCTCTAGAATGCTCTGCGCTCCATTTCTCGTCGGGTTTACTCATTGGGTTTACTCGTCGGGTCAATCGGTCTTTTGCAGTTGAATGAAGGCGATCGCCCCTTCCCATTTCACAACTTGCTGGCTGAGCGTTTTGGTAACGAGATCGCGAACGGTTGTTACGTCTTTGTCAGTCAAACGGTGGGCGAGGCGATCGCCATAGCTGGGGCGCGCTTGACCGGGTTGAAACCAACGGTCTAGCAGGGCAGGGGTCACTCGCAGGTCGGTATGGGTGATCTCAAGCTGGACTTTAGCGGCTGGGGCGATCGCGCTAAAGAGTGACGTTAATGTCTCGATGTCCCAGTTCACCATCGGGTCTGCATCGTCTTGATAAATTGCTTCTTCGGCTAATGCCAACCGCTTGTACAGCTTAGTTCCCAGGCGATCGGCATCCAGCAACCGATAGATGCGTTGGGTGTAGCGAGGCACACTTTCGGCCAGAGTCATCTTGCCCTGAGGACGCAGTAACATTACCAACGACTGCATCGCTGTCGCTTTATCCAATTCACTCAGCAACACATTGCGACCGATTAGGTGGTCAACCCTGAGCGCTGGTTCGATTTCAGCGAAGCGGTGTGGCAGTTCGGCCATTGTGGACCGGATCACAGTTGGACGAGCCAGGTCTGGCAGAACAGCGGCTTGCTCAATCAACGCTGCCGCGTCCGTTTGAGTGCGAACACAGGCATAAACGCCCCCTTCTGGCACACGACGCAGGGCTTCCCAGGTCAGCAATCCACTGCCAGCATTCAAATCAAGAATGAGGTGATGCCGCTGAGGTTGAGCCAGGGCAAAGAGGCGATCGCGCACCTCTGCTAACCGTTCACCCGTTTGGCTGATAGTGCGTTGCAGCCAGCGATCGCTGCTGGAATGGGTCGGGCTAAAAGTGAGAACTTCTGGCAACGCCACCCCCACCCCTTCCACCAACGCCGCTAATTGCGCTTCGCGTTGGCGAGCCACCTGCTGCTGAATCGTTTCTTCATAGCCCTGGTTAGATGGTTGATAAAACACCTGCCCCTGAAGGCTACCCGGCAGATATTGCTGCGCCACCCAGTGATCGCGGTAGGCATGGGGATAGAGATAGCCTGCACCGTGTCCAAAGCTGTTTTTGTCGCGGTTGGCATCTCGTAAATGGGTGGGAATATCAGACTCGCGATCGCGCTCTACCGAGGCAAGGGCATCAAAAAAGCCCATGACGCTGTTCGATTTAGGTGCAGTTGCCAGATACAGCGTCGCCTGAGCCAGCGGATAACGGCCTTCTGGCATACCAATGCGATCGAACGCTTCAGCACAAGCCGTCACTACGACCACCGCCTGTGGATCGCCCAAACCAATATCTTCACTGGCAAGAATTACCAACCGCCGAAAAATAAAGCGGGGGTCTTCCCCGGCATAAACCATTCGCGCCAGCCAGTACAGTGCCGCATCCGGGTCGGAGCCGCGCACGCTTTTAATGAACGCGCTGATGGTGTCGAAGTGAACATCGCCTTCTTTGTCATACAGCACGGCTCGTCGCTGAATTGACTCTTCGGCCACATCCAGCGTGATCTGAGTGCTGCCAGTTGGATTGCGGGGTGTGGTTTCGATCGCCAGTTCCAGCGCGTTCAGCACCGCCCGTGCATCGCCATTGGCAACATTAACCAGATGGTCTAATGCGTCGGGTGCAAGCTGGACGTTGAGTTTGCCATAACCGCGATCGCCATCTGCCAACGCTTGCGCCACAATTTGCCGCAGATCATGTTCATCGAGCGATCGCAACTGAAAGAGGCGCGATCGGCTCACTAACGCTTTGTTGACCTCAAAGTAGGGGTTTTCAGTCGTCGCCCCAATCAAAATAACCGTACCGTTTTCCACCCACGGCAGCAGCGCATCCTGTTGGGCTTTGTTGAACCGATGCACCTCATCTACAAACAGAATGGTTTTCTGCCCATACAGGCCGCGTTTGTCTTGAGCGGTGGCGATCGCCTCTCGGATATCCTTCACGCCGTCTAGCACCGCATTAATGGAAATGAAATGAGCGTGAGTGGTATTGGCAATGATGCGTGCCAGGGTCGTTTTACCGGTTCCTGGTGGCCCATAAAAGATCAGCGATGACAACTGATCCGCCTGAATAGCGCGGCGCAGCAATCGCCCCTGCCCAATAATGTGATCTTGCCCCACAAACTCATCCAGACGGCGGGGACGCATCCGAGCGGCAAGCGGCGCTTCTGCCTCAACTAACTGCTGGCGATGCTGGTCAAACAGTTCCATCTGGTCAACTCAAATTTGTCCTATGGCTAGAATGCTCCATTATTACACCTGGCTGACTGGCTCATCCTGAACAGCAAAGACCTGATGCGATCGCGGCCTTCGTGGCATTGCTATCCTGCCGTATAGTTTGGATCAGAGGAATATGATTGCGCCTCAACTCTCATGAGCCACTGCCTGAACCCAACTTGCCAGAAACCTGCCAACCCCGACCCAGCCCGGTTTTGCCAAAATTGCGGGTCGCGGTTGCTGTTGGGCGATCGCTACCGTGCCTTGCGTCCGATCGGTGGGGGCAATTCCAGCCGCACATTCTTAGGGCAAGATACGCGCCAGTTGCTTGATCCGCGCCGTGTGATCAAACAGTTTTCGAACCAGGATGAAAACGCCTTTCGCCAGGAGGTAGCGCGATTGGATGAACTGGCCGCCCATCCGCAAATTCCAGAGTTGTACGACTACTTTGAGCGCGATCGGCGGCAATATCTTGTACAAGAGTTTGTGGACGGACAAACGCTACTCCAGCAGATGCAGGATGACGGCGTGTTTGATGAAGCTCAGATCGTTCAGGTGTTACAAGACCTATTGCCGTTGCTGCAATTTCTGCACGATCGCCACCTCATTCACCGCGACGTTAAACCCGCCAATTTAATTCGGCGCAGCAGCGACCAGCGGCTGATGTTAGTCGATTTTGGTGCCGTCAAGCAGGTAACGGCATCGGCTTTGAAGAAAACGGGAACGGTCATTGGCAGCGCTGAATACACCGCACCTGAACAACTGATGGGCAAGGCCGAATTTGCCAGCGACCTCTACAGCGTCGGCGTGAGCTGCATTCATCTGCTAACCGGGGTTCGTCCGTTTGAGCTGTTCAACAGTGCCGACAGCACGTGGCTGTGGCGGGTCGTTTCGGTGCCCGTGAGCGATCGCCTGGCTCATCTTCTCGATAAGCTGTTGCAAAACACAGTCAGCCAGCGGTATCAATCTGCCAGGGCTGTTTTACAAGATTTAGCCAGGTTTGTACCATCCGTGGTGCCGATGCCGATGACGCAACCGCCCAAACCGTCTCGTTTCCAGGCAACCGCCAACCGCAGTTTACCCCGCTGGACGTGCAGCGAAACGTGGAACATTGGCACTGAGGTCAACGCGATCGCCTTTACACCCGCTGGCGAAACGCTTGTCTGTGCGGGTGGAAGCGGTGCCATTCAGGTGTGGGACGTGCAGCGTCAGGTAGTGCGATCGACGCTGGCCGGACACGACCAGGCGATTACGGCGATCGCCCTCACCCCCGACGGCACCCAGATCGCCAGCGGCAGTTGGGATCACACCATTAAACTATGGCAGCTTGCCACAGGTGAGTTCATCGGCACCCTTAAAGGACATGCGGCTATCGTTACGGCGGTAGCGGTCAGCCCGGATGGACGAACCTTAGCCAGCAGTAGCCGCGACAACACCGTTAGATTATGGGACTTACAGGCCAACGCGCGGCTGTTGGCTGTGTTGTCAACCTCTACTAGCGCCGTGGAAACGCTCGCCGTTCCGCTTGCCAGTACCGCCTCTCATATGGATAGCGCTATTCTGGCGAGCGGTAACGCAGATGGCACCGTTCAAATCTGGCATTTGGGCACCAAAGAACGGTTGCGATCGCTGCCCAATCATGGAGCTGCTGTTAGCGCAGCGGCGATCGTGGCAGACCCTGGCACCATTATCACCAGCAGTTGGGATATGACCGTTCAACAACGAAGTTTGCACACAGGCCGACTGCTGGGCAGCTTTACGGGGCATCTGCTTCCCGTGAACGCGATCGCCATCAATGCCACCGGTGAGCTAATGGCCACCGGCAGCCCCGACAGCACCATTAAGCTGTGGGATTTAACCCAGGCTCAACCAAATGCCAAAGCGATCGCCACCCTGACAGAACACATGGCCGCAATTGAAACCCTTGCCTTTAGCCCAACGGAACCGCTGTTAGCCAGCGGCAGTCGAGATGGCACAGTCCGGTTGTGGCGGCAGGTCAACGGGTGATGAAAGAGGCTTATAACCGTTGAATACCGTCGGCTAGCCCCCGGCACACACCCGTCAAAAAGTCTATATCTAGCGTTTCAACGCGATCGCTCACCTTATGGTAGTGAGGATTTCGCATAAAGGCTGTATCCGTCACCATCATGGCCGGATAGCCCTGATCCCAAAACGGCGCATGATCGCTCTGCCGAGTTGCTGGCACAATCGCGCCCCGGTTCCCGGCAGGCAGCCAGCGACAGCGCACCTGACCCGCTCGATGCACCCGATCGCAGAGCCGAATTAAATCAGGAATCGTGCGCCAGTTCCCAATAAAGCTGATGAAATCTCCACGGTTGGGGTAGAAATACTTCAATCCCGGCGGATAGGTTTGAGAATGAGGCGTGCGATCGCAATATCCCAACATCTCAAGCGACAGCATCAGCCGCAATGGCTGCTGCTGTTGCCGTAGCTCCCTGGCATAATGCTGACTGCCAAGCAGCCCAAATTCCTCCAGGTCAAACGCGACCAACCGCACCGGAAACCGGGCAGGTGTAGCGGCGAATAGCCGGGCTAACTCCAGCAAGGCAACAACTCCAGTGGCGTTATCATCGGCACCATTCGTGCCAGGAACAGCATCATAATGGGCACCAATCAAAATAGGCGGACGGGCTACAGTGGGGCAGTTACTCGGCAGGTTCAACACCAGGTTTTGATGCCGCTTGCCCTGAAAATCAAACTCATTCGTTTCGACGGTTCCCCAGCGCTCTAACTGTTGCCGAATATAGTGCTGCACATAAAAGTGCCCTTCGGTTGAAAAGTAAGGGTCGCGATCGCGCGCCACATGGTTCAGATGCGTGAGTAAATTTTGCTGTAAATCCAAAGCAGTAGAAAAAAAGGGCAGAAATACAACGCTGTAAAGACTTCTAGAATAAAGGATGCAAGCGAAAGTCGAGAGAACTCGATACGATCAGTAATCTCCTCTGCTGCCCCCTCATACCCTTCAGTATCAGCAGTGATGAGCGGGAACCCACCTATTTAAGTTTAGAGACATGGCAGGCATTGAACTTTATCTAATTCGCCACGGCATTGCCGCAGAACGGGACACCTATGCCAATGATGGCGCTCGCCCCCTTACCGAAACAGGCCAGCACAAAACCCAACGCATCGCCCAGCGGTTTCGTGAACTGGAGTTGCAGTTTGACCTCATCTTAACCAGTCCCCTCGTTCGAGCCAGACAAACGGCTGAGATCTTGCAGCAAACCGGGTTAAGCCCAACGCTAGAGCAATCTAGCTATCTAGAACCCGACGGTGATTTTAACGGTTGGGTGCATTGGCTACAGCAGTGGCAGCCTAAGAACAGTTGCCTGGCGTTGGTGGGTCACGAACCCGACCTGGGAGAATGGGCTGAACGGTTAGTCTGGGGTGACACAAAGCAACGGCTTATCCTCAAGAAGGCGGGTATCATTGGCCTGCTATTACCCCAAACGGGTTCGCCTGTGGGCAACAGTCAAATGTTTTGGCTCGCCCCACCCAGGTTCTTGCTCTAACGGCTGCAAATAGTGTACATCTGAAGGATAAGATGGCTTCGGAAGGAACGTTGGGCGATCGCCCAATGTTCTGCTGAGTGGGTTGATTAGTTCTTGCTGATTGGTTCTTGCTAATTGGTTCTTACTGGTGAGTCAGTCAGTCCTGCAGTTATTGTTCCGTTGCAAAAATTGATGTTTCGAGTCATCTCACACCACGCCATTCCCTGGAACCACAAAACCCAGGCGAACTGCTAAATTCAAAGGAGTTTCCTGAGTAGAAACTCTCCTGGCTCATCCAGGTCAGACTCCTTGCCGATACGGTTCTGGCTAATCGGCCAAACTGATAATCTTGATTTGTAGCCTTAGCCACTGCTCCACTACGCACAAATTAGTAGTCTGCTCGCAACATTGTCATCGTGATCGCGCTACCCATCCCCTTAAGATTCAGAGGCTCTAACCAGCCCATGCTTCGGCAGCACGTCTAGAGTCCATAAGCAGGGATAGCCCAACAGCGCAACAGCAGGCAATGAAGACCCTATGACACTCAGGGCAGGGAATAGAGAGTGGAAATATGGCAGCTCTGAGGACATTTAATTTAGCGATGAAACCATGTCTATTTGCGAATACAAGCCAGGTTTAGAAAACATTCCTGCCACACAATCCAGCATCAGCTTTGTTGATGGACAACAGGGCATTCTGGAATATCGTGGCATTAATATCGAAGAACTAGGACAATACAGTTCGTTTCTAGAAACGTCGTATCTGCTGATTTGGGGCGGATTGCCAACGGAAGAAGAACTGGCAGAGTTTGAGCATGAAATTCGCTACCATCGGCGGCTGAAGTATCGCATTCGGGACATGATGAAATGCTTTCCCGAAAGCGGTCACCCAATGGATGCACTGCAAGCCTGTGCTGCTGCCCTGGGTTTGTTCTACTCTCGTCGTGCCCTGGATAATCCAGCTTATATTCGGGCAGCGGTGGTGCGCTTGTTAGCCAAAATTCCGACGATGGTTGCCGCCTTCCAGCTCATGCGGAAGGGAAACGATCCGGTACAGCCGCGTGATGATCTCGACTATTCAGCCAACTTTCTCTACATGTTGAACGAGCGGGAACCCGACCCGCTTGCTGCCCGCATCTTTGACATTTGCCTGATTTTGCACGCCGAGCATACAATCAACGCTTCTACCTTCTCGGCAATGGTCACAGCTTCGACGCTGACCGACCCCTATGCGGTGGTTGCTTCTGCCGTTGGCACCCTGGCAGGGCCGCTGCATGGTGGTGCTAACGAAGAAGTGATTGAAATGCTAGAAGAAATTGGCTCCGTTGATAATGTTCACGCTTATCTGGATAGCTGCCTGGAGCGCAAAGCCAAGATCATGGGCTTTGGGCACCGAGTTTATAAGGTGAAAGACCCTCGCGCTACCATTTTGCAAGATCTCGCAGAGCAGCTATTTGAAAAGTTTGGCCGAGACGAGTACTACGATATTGCCGTGGCGCTAGAGCAGGCGGTGGCTGAGAAGCTAGGTCACAAAGGCATTTATCCCAATGTCGATTTTTACTCTGGTCTGGTTTACCGCAAGATGGGAATTCCAACCGACTTGTTTACTCCTGTGTTTGCGATCGCCCGTGTTGCTGGCTGGTTAGCCCACTGGAAAGAACAGTTAGCCGAAAATCGCATCTTCCGTCCCACCCAGATTTATACAGGAGCCAGAAACGCACCCTATATTCCCAGCGAAAAGCGCCAATCCACCCAGGATAAGGATTTGCTGGCGGGTTTAATTGCCGAGTAGTCTCGTGCAACCGCAGGAACGATGAGCAAACTCTATCTCCCTCGCTCTGAGCGCTCAAATTTGTGACCCATCGTCTGCAATGGCCAAGAGCGCACTAGACTGAAGGCAGCTTTGGTGCAACAGTTGAACGGATAACGTATTCAACTGTTACAGCTCAGAGGATGTTCTCAAAGTGCTGATTTTCACTCGAACCGCCCCTTAAATTCTCCAAAGCTGGGGAATTTAGGGGGTTCATGCGGAACGTTTGATACTTTTCAGACACCCTCTCAGATCGATCGCAAAGAGTACAGATCTATGAGTATTGCTGTGCTAGCGTTTCTGCTGGCGGGTCTAGTATTGTTGGTTCTGGGTGCAGAAGCGCTGGTACGTGGGGCATCTCGACTGGCCACGCTGGTTGGCATCTCGCCTCTGATCATTGGCCTCACTGTCGTGGCCTACGGTACTAGTGCGCCCGAAATGTCGGTGAGTATCATTGCCAGCTTTTCAGGGCGAGCAGACATTGCTCTGGGAAACGTGGTCGGCAGCAATATTTTCAACGTTTTGTTGATTCTAGGATTGTCGTCCATCATTGCGCCTCTGGTGGTGTCGCAGCAATTAATTCGGCTTGATGTCCCCATCATGATTGGCGTGTCGATACTCACGCTGTTCTTTGGCCTGGATGGCACCATCAACCGCTCAGATGGCGTTGTGCTGTTTATTGGCGGTATTGTTTACACCGGATTTTTGCTGTACCAAAGCCAGCGTCAGTCCGTTGATGCAGCGCTAGACGAGTATTCTGGAGAGAACGGACAGCCGCAAACCGCTTCACTGCAACAGTGGCTGATTAACCTTGGCTTTATTGCAGTGGGGTTAGTGGCATTGGTGGTTGGTTCGCGTTGGTTAGTTAACAGTGCCACTGCGATCGCGCAAGCATTTGGGCTGAGTGAACTGATCATTGGCCTTACCATTGTGGCGGCAGGCACCTCGTTACCAGAATTAGCCACATCCGCGATTGCCAGCCTTCGCGGAGAACGAGATATTGCCGTGGGCAACGTAGTGGGCAGCAATATTTTTAATCTCTTAGCGGTCTTGGGGTTGTCTAGCGCCATTTCACCCGATGGAGTCAATGTTTCAGCGGCGGCACTGCGGTTTGATTTGCCCGTGATGGTTGCCGTGGCGATCGCCTGTTTGCCGATTTTCTTTACCGGCAATTTGATTTCCCGCTGGGAAGGGTTCGTCTTTATCGGTTACTATCTCGCTTACACCACCTATCTAATTCTGGACGCAACCAATCACGCCAGTCTGCCGATTTTTAGCTCTGTGCTGTTGCTTTTTGCCATTCCCCTGACGGTCATCACACTGGTGATTTTTACCATTCGTGCCCTGCGAGCCAGACAGCACAAGGCTAAATCCAGATAAATGTCTACCAGCGATCGTGTCATTTACCTGGCTAGTCGGCACTGAGGAATTCTAGATAGCGATGGCTCAACTCTTTGACGGCCAACTCATAGAACCGCTGTCCATGCTCCCGGGTCGCCAGGGCAGGATTTGACCCCATCCGTCCATCCGCATAGCGCCGCCGAAAATCGATCGCGCCATAAATGGGATGGCCTGAAGCCACATCCGCAGCCAGCGTCCCTTGCTTGATGGCATCGGGATACACGTACTGGGTTAGTGCGACCTCGCTAGGGGTAGCGTGCGATCCTTCCTGGTTGCCGTACAGCTCCTTTGCCAACTGGTAAACCGAGCTGCACATAAACCAATTCGCCAAATGACATTGCACCCGATCGGCATTCGGCAGATTCAGGTCGGCTAAAATGGCATAGCTCTCGGAAAATGCTGCTTTCAGCGTTGCCATGTTGCCGCCATGGCCGTTGATGAAAAAGAATTTGGTAAAGCCCGCCTTCACCAGGCAGGTTAAATAATCTCGAATCACCAGCATTAGCGTACTGGGACGGAGGCTGATGGTACCGGGAAATGAGGTGTGGTGAAGTGCCATCCCCACATTGATTGTGGGAGCAACCAGGGCATGGGTCGATTCCCCCACCCCACGGGCGATCGCCTCAGCGCAAATGGCATCTGTGCCGATCAATCCAGTAGGGCCGTGCTGTTCGGTTGACCCAATCGGCAAAATAATTCCTTGAGACTGCGCTAAATACTGCTCCACTTCAGTCCAGGTGCTTAACTGTAGCAACATGTCGGCTCCCCCTCCCCTAACTGAATCGCTCGAATAGCGACGCGTTTCTACCTTGCCCTCTCAATCTAACGTCTGCCTAAAAGATTTCGCGCCAATTCATAATTGATCCCCAAACTTCGGTCAACAGTCGCTAGAATGGGTGAATACAGTTTAGTCCTCTAGACCAGTGCTTTCGATAGGGTTAGAGAGTTAAGCTTGCTGAATCAGCGGGAATCCTTTCACCATGCTCAGCCAAATGGTAATTCAATACCAATCAGTCTTCACTCACTCTTCACGATATGGGACAGCGTCCCCCTTCCCAACTGGCTCAACTCAGGTTTTAATTGCCTTAATCTAGTATGCGATCGCCCTAAGGGTGTCCTTCTGCATTCTTCAAACCTTACTAACCATGACTTTAACGGCTGTAGGCACGTTTAGAAGATACTCAAAGCCTCCTTATCGTCGTTTAATTCGATCCAATCTTCCTGAAAAAGTTGGGAAAGAGCATTTCACAAGCTAGGGCTGATGAACAGTATTGAGCCAGGTTTAGCCTTACACTATGGCTCTATTGGTCTTAGCAAACCAAATCAAGGCGTTTATTCTGTTAGGTTGAGCGGCAGGCTCTTTAACTATTTAAGCAAGCGACGCTAAAGCCTAACTGCATTCGAAGAATTTACAGCTCAGGAGAAGCGATACATGTTACACCGCAAGATCTATCAGCTCTGTTGTGATGGTCGAGAGGTTTGGATCTTCCTGCGGGATCAACAGCGTTGGATAGAACGTGCTCGTATCCTGGATATTGAAGGTGATCTGGTGACGCTTCGGTATGAAACGGATGAAGACGACGAAGTGTGTTCGTGGGAAGAAATGATTCGGCTGGAGAGTATTGGCTCTGTTATGCAGAAGCTAGCTACGGTATCCAGAGGCGATGTCGAGCCATTGGTGTCTGAAGATTGCCCTGAAGCCGAGCAAATTCGCAATCATCGGCCAGACGCTAACCCGGAATAGGCGAACTGCCGCTCGCGTTCCTACTCAGCTCAAAAAGCAAGGGCACCTGTTACGGGTGCCCTTGCTTTTTGGTATTGGGTGAAGCACTAGAGATAATCTTTCAGGAACCCAAACGGGTCGTCGTCCCAGCATGGTTCTGGCAGCATGTTGCAAAGGCTGGCCGTGATATTTGCTTCGATCGCTTCAATTTCATCATGGTCAAACAACTCGGCCATCGCTTTCATGTCTCGTTCGCGCAATGGCATCAGCGGCGCAGCATAGCTAATATATCCATCCGCCAGAGGTTGCTCAGACAGCAAGTCGAGGCTAACAAGCTCTGACACTGAATCATTACACCAGTTAGCTGAACTAAGCTGATCGGCATCTTGATGGGGCCTGAGCAAGGGAGTAGAACGCTTCCGCAACAGAACCGTAGAGCTGTATTGCAGCAGTTCGGCCAGGGATGCATCACCGCTGTAGTCAGGCATGGTTGAAAACATGGGCAGCATTAACCCCTAATGAGATGAGCGGATGGTCACCTGAGAAGCATAGACCTGAGAACCATAGTATGATGCCAGATACGATTGCCAGAGTTCTAAGCGGTAGTTCCACCCACAGGTGATCCTATCTACTAGCGTCGCAAATTCCTGCGTATCTGTAAATATACAAACGGTTAGAGTAACAATCCGTATAAAGAAATACGTAGCCCTGCTTCCAGAGCATGGAAGGCTTGAACCCCAAGAACAGTGAATTAAATAACTCGCAGAACTGCGATAGCTGGGGAACCCAGACTGACCGTGTCCCCATCTGCATCATTACACCTTAATCGGTTAACGATCCTATAGCTCAGTAAGAGTTCTATTTTAATTCGGCCAAGCTGTGGCTTGCAATTAGCTGCACATCAAACAGCTCTGCAAAACACGCAGCAACCTGGTGCCGGACTTGAGCGATCGCAATATCGGGCACAAACTCAACCAGGCTCCCTACGGGTTTATCTGCAATGCCGCAGGGCACAATCTGCTGAAACCCTGTTAAATCGGGGCAGATGTTGAGCGCAAAGCCGTGCATTGTAATCCAACGGCTCACTTTAATGCCAATTGCTGCCACTTTGCGGCCTTCCAGCCACACCCCGGTCAGCCCCGGCACTCGCGCTCCCGTCAGCCCATAGACAGCCAACACGCGAATTAAAACCTCCTCAAGCTGTCGTAAATACCAATGCAAATCCGTCTGGTAATGCCGTAAGTTCAAGATTGGGTAGCCCACCAGTTGGCCTGGACAGTGATAGGTCACTTCGCCGCCCCGTTCGGTGCGGCATAGCGCAGCCGGGGCGCAAGCCGGATTAAACTTCACAAAATCCAACCGTGCCCCTTGCCCCAGGGTGTAGACGGGAGGATGCTCTAACAGCATTAATACATCGTCTAAATCAGGAGTTTGCCGACGGTTTGCCACAAGCGATCGCTGCCACTCCCAGGCGATCGGGTAGGGAACCAGACCCAGATGCAGCAGATGGCAACGCCGACGCGAGGATCTGGGTGATGCGGGTAAATCCACGGAGCTATGTCAATCTCATGTTCTAGAACAAGCGTGTTTCAACGCAAATTGTACTTGTACCCTGATTGTTCAAATCAAAAATTATCAAGGGATGCAAATCATTTTAAACGCTTCTGTTGTCCAGAATACAAGGTGCTAGGGTGAAGATAACAGCCAAATATATAGGGGAGGAAGCTTTATGAAGCTTGTTATCCAGGGCAAAAACATTGAAATCACCGACGCTATTCGTGAGTATGTGCATCAGAAGATTGAGAAAGCCGTTAACCACTTTCAGGCACTCACAACCGAGGTTGATGTTCATCTGTCGGTAGCCCGCAACCCCCGGATAAACCCCAAACAAACCGCTGAAGTCACCATCTACACTAACGGTTCCGTCGTTCGAGCAGAGGAAAGCAGCGAAAACCTCTATGCCAGTATTGACCTGGTAGCTAACAAAATCAGTCGTCAGCTACGCAAATACAAGGAGAAGCGGCAAAACAAATTGCAGTCCACCGTGAAAACCGCAGAGGTACTGGATGAAGCGCCAATTGCGTCGGATCTAACCAATGGCCGAACTCCGGAATTGCCACCTGAAGTGGTGCGAACCAAATACTTTGCCATGCCCCCCATGAGCATTCAAGAAGCGTTAGAGCAACTAGAACTGGTTGACCACGACTTCTACATGTTCTGCAACGTCGAGACGGGTGAAATTAACGTCATCTATGAGCGGAATCATGGCGGTTATGGTGTGATTCAACCTCGGAACGCCAACGGAAACGCCAACAGCAAGAACGGTACCGTTCATGCTACGACAGCAGATCGTCTGTCACCCTCTAAAGCATAGAATGGCACCCTATCCGTGTCGGATAGGCTTCTAATTCGTTTACATATTGCAGCATCTCCGTCCAGCTCCTCGAAATCCTGCTTTACTGAAAGAATGATGAGTTGGACGGTTTCGTTTGGGCGGCAGCTAGATGTATGTATACCTACGCCTTTTTAGAAACTCCAAAGAACCCGATAGACCTGCCCTGTGGCATTGTCGGTTCGCTTGAATTGGTGGAAACGGCGCGGCTTGCAGCGCTGGTTGAGCCAGATTTAGCGCTGGAAAATGTGCATTCTAGCGATCGCCAACTGCTGCAAGCCGCGCTTGACCACGATCGCGTCATTCGCGAGATCTTTGAGCAAACCGCCGTTTTGCCGCTGCAATTTGGCAACTTCATTCAACGAGAGGATCTGGTCAACCACCTGAAGTCCCGCAGTACCGAGTACCTCGAAAAGCTAACCCATCTGCGAGACAAAGCCGAATATACTCTGAAACTGACTCCGAGAGCGATCGCCTCAGAGCCACAGATTCCCAGCGAAGTTACCGGAAAAGCCTATTTTTTGGCCAAGAAACAGCACTATCAGCACCAGGTCGAGCAGCAGCAACAGCAGCAGCAAGAGTTAGAAGACTTACTGGCAGCGATCGCCAAGCTGTTTCCTAACTCTATTCGCAGTGCAGCACAGGACGGAGTAGAACGAATTTACCTGTTGGGCAATCGGCAGGATGACGCTCTCCTACACGCTCAGCTACAGGGGTGGCAAAGCCAATGTCCCCACTGGGAGGTCACACTGGGTGACGCATTGCCCCCCTACCACTTTGTGTAGAACCCTCGTCGATTCACCGAGTGAATAAAGCAAAGATGAAGGATGGCATTAAACCAGGGAAACAGTAGAGCAGGACTGGCTTCTACGTTTTCCACCCAGGCATTTTCCCTAACTTCCCCAAATGTGACACTCTGAAACTTGGGTGATTTTGCTGAACTGATACTCACCATAAATGCTAAATTGAAGGGGTTAACGTTGCAAAAGGTTGCGACACGTTGAGACTCCTTTCTTCACTCAGGTACCCGTGGGAATTCCTTTGGTATCTGGAAATGAAATTGAAGCGTAGACGACAGTGTGACCCTGCTCTGTCTTGGACAGATCGTTGTGAAGCGCCCAGTATGAAATGATCGACCTGTAACTGTAGGTTTGCGGGTTCTGGTTTTTGCCAATTGCCATTAGCGCCTCTCGGCAACCGTGCAAACTGGGTCGGTCTGAGTCTCTGAACATTTTAGATAACCAGATAGTTAAAAGCAGCTAGAGCGACATATTGAGGTTCACTTGACGTGTCTATAACTGGCTGCGGTGCTTTGCTGAGCTGCAAAGGGCTGAAAGGGGTGGGTTTTCCACCGTTTCATCGGCTCATCCGCGAGGACTTTTTTGCACTGCAATGAAGCACCCCATCTGAGTTGTCTTGCTCTCCCAGATGACCTGCTTTCCTGGGCGCGATTTTGTTGGTTTACATAATCATTTCACGTGGGATTACAGCTATGTCTAAACTGCTCAGCAAGAAAATTGCCCCTGCTCCCATGCCTGCGGAGATCAGCGTTGTTGACCTGATTGACGGATACTTTACGGCCTACAATTCGGCTCGCTTGCGGGAAATTTGCCATCTGCTCAGCCGTGATGTCTTACAAGAGGGCGTTACGGTTGGCCTTAGCCTCTCCGGAGCAATGACCCCTGCCGGATTTGGCATTTCTGTATTAGCACCATTGATGCGAAACGGCTTTGTCGATTACATCATCAGCACTGGTGCCAATCTGTATCACGATATTCACTACGGGTTGGGACTGGATTTGTATGCCAGCAACCCGTTTGTCGATGATGTCAAACTGCGGCAAGAAGGTCGGATTCGCATTTATGACATTGTGTTTGGCTATGATGTGCTGCTGGAAACCGATGCTTTCATTCGGGAATTGCTGAAGGCAGAGCCGTTCCAAAAGCGTATGGGTACAGCAGAGTTTCATCATCTGCTCGGTAAATACGTCCATGAGGTAGAACAGCAGATTGGGGTCAAAAACTCCTGCCTGCTAGCAACCGCATACGAATGCGGCGTTCCTATCTACACCTCTTCTCCTGGAGACAGTTCAATCGGGATGAACGTAGCCGCTTTGGCTCTAGAAGGATCGCAGCTTGTGATCGATCCATCATTGGATGTCAATGAAACGGCGGCGATCGTTTATGCTGCCCGCGAATCAGGCATTCCTGGTGTAGAAGGCAAGAGCGCCGCGCTGATTATTGGTGGCGGTAGCCCGAAGAACTTCTTGCTGCAAACCCAACCCCAACTGCATGAGGTTCTGGGGCTAGAAGAGCGAGGACACGATTACTTCATTCAAGTTACGGATGCTCGCCCGGATACGGGTGGGCTATCTGGCGCGACTCCTAATGAAGCGGTGAGCTGGGGCAAAGTTGACCCCGATGAACTGCCCAACACAGTAGTTTGCTATACCGACAGCACGATCGCCCTGCCTATTTTGACGGCGTACGTGGTGAATCAATGTCCCTCTCGTCCGTTGAAGCGGTTGTACGATCGGCGCGACGAAATGCTAGAAAAGCTGCGGTTGGATTACCACGCCGCGAAAGCGCAACAGCCGCAAATTAAACCTGTTTTGGCAGCATCGGCAACGGCTCCAGTGCGGGAACCGATCGCAACCTACCCCTGCGGCACACCGATCCGCAAACCCCATTAATGATGGAACAAAGGAGCGATCGCACCAATCTGCATTGATGTGACGTAGTTCTGAAAAAGGTGGATGAATTCATCCACCTTTTTTGTTGCCGATGCCGTTCCTCTCGGCGCTACCGAGCATGATGATTTCGGAAACGATAGGGATCTGGATCAAGCGAACCCTTCAATTAAACCCGGAGGTGGCGTGATTTCGATTCGTCTCTGTTCCAGGTCAACCACAGGGACAATTTCATTCACAAAAGGAATTAGCACGATCGCTGCATTCGATGAAGGGGCAACCGATTTGGGCTTAGACCGCCGCCGCGACTTGCGGGTGGGTACTGCCGCTGGCACCGCTTCGGCTGGGTTCTCTTCAGGTGGTTTCTCTACCGCTGTACTCGATGAGGAATGCAGCTCAACCTCTAGCAAATCGTTTCCGGCTGGCAGCACATCAGTTACAGTGCCGACCAGGGTTTGAGTCACCTGATCAAAGACAGCCAGCCCAACTAAATCCATAACATGAAATTCGCCATCTTCTAATGGTGGGCGATCGCTGCGCGGTACAAGCAGCTTACAGTCGCGCAGAGCCTCGGCCTCGGCGCGATCGGTCACTCCAGCAAAACAAAGCACATATAAGCCCTTGCCGCTGAGATAGCGTCCTGATACCAATTCCACTGGCGTTGGCTCAGAGGCACCGGGATACAGCAGCCACCGCTGTCCTGGGGTTTGGAACCGCTCTGGAAAGTCGGAATCAGGATAAACCCGCACTTCCCCCTTTAACCCTTGTGGGCTAACAATTTTGCCAACTTCCAACCAATCTGAAGTGTCCATAGTCGCGATCGCAATCAACGTGACGGAAAAAGAGAATGACGAATCTTCTGTATGAACCGCTGCCCAATACTGGGTCTAGGGGCAACAGGAAACATTTGAATTCGCTGGATAGCTAACCCAACCAAACGAGCATCGGCTGACCCTTGCCTTACTGATGTTAGCGGCAGAGTGCGGTTGACGGCCAAACAGAGCCGCACAAATGGTCGGTTGGAAACGAGTGCGGCCTGGGGTACAACGCCTTTGAGCAGAACCAGGTCACCATCCTGAAGTATTCGCGCCATATCAATCGTCTGGTCATTCACCGAAACAGTGAGGCTGTCCAAAATGTCTGGAGCCGCAGAGCGAACAATATGCAGACTCAACGTATAGTCGAGAGTGGGCGATAGCGGAAAATCTAACGTTGATAGGGTTCCAGGCCCCGTCCAGCGAAACCCCATTGTATCGAGTCGCAGGCCATTAAACTTGCCGTTGCGCCTATGCCAACCCATGCCAGACAGGGGCTGACGAAAATCAAAATCGATCGCCTCAACCCGATCGCCATGCTGCTCGGCGTAGCGATGGGCATAATGCTGTTCTAGGCGAGCGAGGAGCATGGCGCTTGCAGTATCACTCTTCTCTGGCTTCGCAGGAGGATGAGGATATCGCGTCTGCAATGCCTGCTGCATCTCAACGAACTGAGCCTCAAACCGGGTTTTGGCCTGCTGGTAAAGTTCCAGGTCGAGCTGGTTTTGGGTGGCGATCGCATCAATTACGGTAGCTGGTACGCCATCTCGGCGCGGCTGTTTAGAAACGACCCGCAAATTCTGGTACTCCACAACAGGATACCAGCCAAAAATATAAGACAGTAGCAACACAGACTCATGAAACCGTTCGGTGAGTCCTGCAAAGACAAACTGGTTCAGGGTGTGCTGGGCAGAGGCTAGCCGTTCTGCGTCTGAGCAATCTGTCCACTCTGGGGCATATTCACTAAGCTGGCGCGTTTGAAAGTTGGATGTTCGCAGCCTGACCACCGGATTGGGATGTTGCACAAAGGCCAACAAGCCATCAGCGGTAGCATCCATCAAGGTCTGATAGTCGGCTGTTTCAGCCTGTCCTCGCTCTCTGGCTCGTTTGAAAAACTCGTAAACGGAAATGACGCGATCGACTGGATCGCGCAGCATGGTGAGATACAACGGTTGCGTGAGGACTGGATCAATTTCACTGTAGCCAAAATGCCCTCGAACCAGGTTAAACCGGGTGAGGAATTCCCTCAGTTCGGCGGGTGGGGTGGCGATCGCCTCTGGATACAGATCAGCTACATGGTGCGGTTCAGGACAAATTGACTGAACGTGAAACTGAGCATCCAGAATTGCCGTGAAGGTAGACCCTGCCGTTTTGGGAAGATGAATAAAACACAGTTGATCTGCTGGGGTCAAGCGGCGTTCGAGCGGGGCGATATTCATGCCGTCTGCAAGGTTCATCCGCGCATCGCAACCTGCTCTTGCGGAGCTGCAACTTGCTGATAGACTCGACCCACCACATCTGCCAGTCGCCGCATTGCAGTAGCAATCTCTTCGTCGCTAGCGGTCAGGCTGATTCGGAAACACTGATGCTTATGCGGCCAATCTTCCTGCAAACCGGGGAAGAACGCTTCACCGGGCACCACAATGACACCCACCTGCTTTAGCTCCTGATAAAATTCCCAGTCGGTCATGGGCAAGTCTTGCAGCCAGAGCCAGGAGAAGATAGCCCCTTCACCCAGATGCAGGAACCAAGGAACATTTTGAGGCATGGCAGCATCCAGTGTTGCTTCTAAAATGGCAGATTTGGCCTGGTAATACGGACGAATCACCCGTTCAGAAATGTCAGCCAATGCCCCCGATCGAATCGCATAGGTGGCGATCGCCTGCCCATAACGAGACGAGTGGATGCACATATTGGTCTGGAATGCTTCTAAGACCTCAATAATCTGCTCATCGCCCAGGGCAATGCCAAGCCGCTCTCCAGGCAACCCTGCCTTGGATAGGCTCATGCAATGCACAATATTTTCACCAAAAATGGGAGTCATATCGGTAAAGTTTAGAGCCGGGAAGGGTGGCGCATAGGCCGAATCCACCAGCACTGGAACATTGTGGGGAACAGCCAGAGCCGCAATTTTTTGAACTTCCGCATCCGTCAAGACGTTTCCGGTGGGGTTACAGGGGCGCGAAAACAAGACAAACCCGGTCTGTTCGTTAATTTCTAGCTGGCTAAAATCGGGTCTGTATTTGAAGCGATGGGTGGTTGCATTAGCATCGATCGCTGGTTTATACGCCTTCAGCGCTTCTGGAATCAGGGTTGCGCCGCCATAACCGGTATAGTCTGGACTTAGCGGCAGCACAATTTGCTTTAACGTGCCGTTGGTGGCATATCCACCCAGCGCATTCGCCGCAAAGAAATATAGCGCCTGGCTGCCGGGTGTAATCAAGATATTGCGTTCGTTCAGGTTGAGTCCATATCGCTGATTAAATTCATCGAGTATGGCGGCAATAAATGGTTCGTACCCCTGGCTTGACCCATAGCGACAGACCACCTTGCCGTAGTCTGGACTGGCCAACAGTTCTGCCGTACAGTCTCGCCATAGCTGTTCAACTTCCGGCACAATCAGCGGATTGCCTGCGCTGAGATTAATAAAGTCTTTGCCTTGACCTGCTCGCAGCGTTTCAATAATGTCCTTCATGATTGCCCGCACCCCCGTCAGGTGGGTCATGCGATCGCCAAATTGAGTCAGAGCAGGGTTCATAGACGGATGTACGGTAGAGGATCGTAGGCTGGACGGCAAGCGTTATTCAGTCAATGGTAAGACAAGTCTGAATTTGCAACAATGTACAATTTTGCAAAAAACGACTAACACAGGTATAACAGGGTCAAACGCAATCGCTGCAACGAATAGACGCAAAACCCTGGTGCCGATTAGTGGCGAGTTGTTCGGTAACAGGTTATACCTGATTGAGTAGGTAAACGCCATAGGGGGCGTAACGATGGTACGCCCCCGCTTTGTATGCACACATTGAGAGTTCGGGAAACTGTATAACAGGCCACCCCTCGGGTTGCTCCGCTTGCCGATGAAACCAGCTCGCTCCTTAATGTTTAGCAATCAATTTAGTCAAGAACTGTAAGCCTCATTGCCCACGGTTGCATTACCAAAAGCCTTGCACGGCATAGGTTTGAGCCGAGCCGCAATGAAAAACCCGTGAGATAAATCAGCGTAAAATTAAGTTATGGATACGCAAGCGGTATCGCAGGTTGGCAGCACACCCCTGGAATAACGCCAGAAAGAGGGAATAAGCCAGCTTGTAGCGAATGAAGAGATTAATGATCGAAGCGATTCCCAACGTGGGGATTGCTAACGTCTCTCAGCACTGCGCTTAAACTTCGTCTGTTCTAATCCAATTCAAATCGGCTGCGCGATCGCACTTCACTCGGAGGTTCTTATGTTTCACAAAGTTCTTGCCGCAATGGATAGTTCAGCAATTGGCAAACTGGTCTTTGATGAAGCGCTTGCCTTAGCCAGGGCAGTTCAGGCCGATTTGATGTTGCTACATGTGCTGTCTGTTGAAGAGGAAGTTAGCCCAGACATGCCGATGTATCCCATGATGGGCTACTACCCCGTTCGCAATGACATTGTGTACGAACACTATCAGAAACAATGGGAAGCTTATGAAAGGGCAGGGTTCGATCTCTTGCGATCGCGCACGGATGAGGCGATCGCGGCAGGAGTTAACACTGAATTCACCCAGGTTTCGGGCGATCCGGGGCGAGCGATTTGTCACCTGGCACAAAACTGGGAAGCCGATCTGGTGGTGGTGGGTCGTCGGGGACGGTCTGGCCTCAGCGAACTCATTTTAGGCAGCGTCAGTAATTATGTGTTGCATCACGCTCCCTGTTCTGTAATGGCAGTGCAAACTAAGACCAGGGTTGAGGCACAGCCCAAAGTAGAACTCTCTGAATCAGGGTGGCAATAGTGCCTGTTGGGACACTCAGCTCGACTCAAGCCTGAGTGTCGCCCCCTGTTCATTGAGACAGGAAACCCGTCAGTAATAGCGGTAACAACAACAACGCCGTCACAATGAGGCCAAGCGTCGCTGGATCAAGTTTGATAATGCCTTTTTCTGGGTCGCTCATGATACGCCTTGCCCCATCACTCGGATTTGGCATTAGTGTATCGTCTTCCTAACCCAGATAGAGTAACGCTCCGTGTTTCGGCAACAAATCGAATTAAGCGAACCAAGAATTAAGCGAACCAAGAGGTTACGCGAATAAAGAGGAACACAGGAGATGAACTTAGCCTAGCTTGACCTCGATTGAAACGCCCTTGAGGTCTTGGCTGGGGTGGCGATCGAGATACACCTGAATGACCTGCTGGCACGACTCCACATAGCTAAAGGCAGCAGCAATTTGTTGCCAACTGGGGGTTCGGCTGAATTTAATACCCCGGGCTTTAGCGGCTTTGCGGCAAGCATTATACGAGCCGTATTGCTGAAGCAATTCATTCTTATCCATTTGGAGTGGAGCCGCTGGCAACTCGGCGATGGCGGCATTGCTGGTTGGTGTGGCCTGCGAACTCAGTTCATTGACGGCAACCTGAGCCACCGTAAAGATAGCCGCTGCGTTTTCCAACTCGTGCTGTTGATTCTGTTTAAGTTGCTCTAAGAGTTGTGTAACTCGCTTCCTGCCCATAGTCTCTATTAATGGTTAACGATTATGGATCGAGTAGTGATTTGCCTTGAGACGCAGGATCGGTATACATCTGAGGATTTTCCCTGCGATCGTCCTCTATCTGTTGTTGCGTCGGCAGTGACTGCTCCGTTTTAACAGGTAAGGTTCTACCGTTCAACTCCTGGTCATCGCGCCACCACATTACAATGGTTCGCACCGCTCTAATGAATCTAAAGAATCGCCCCGATTGCGCCAACAATCCCCAGTGAGTTTGCGTAGAAGTATCAACATCTGGCACAGCATCAAAGGCGGTTGCAAGTTGATCGAGATGCTGTGCCATTGTGCCCATTTCACGCTCTAGCTCTGCAATGGTTTGATAGTTCTTATCGGATAATTGCTGTTTTTCAAGCCCCAGTTGCGTAATCATCGTTTGCAGGCGAGACAGATCTGCCTTAAGCGTCAAGGTAGACTGTTTGTATTCTTCATTTCGCCGCATCAGTTGCGATCGACTGCGATTGGTAAAGATGAGGCACGATCGCATCTCACCATATAAATCGTTGGCTTCAGTTAAACTTAAATTTTCTACCGTCTTGGGAAATTCGGTTGCAGAGCGAAAGCGGTCGTGAGGTTGTTTAGAAGTAGCCATTATTACGATTGAACCACTGAATCCTCACCATAGTGGCACATGGCTATTGAATCTCCCACGGTGCTTTTCCGCTGCGGTTAGACGGAATCAGCAGGATATCAGCGTGCGATCCCCGGATCGGCATTTCTAGTTTAAATAGTCCTATAAATCGCTTAAAACAGCCGTTTTTATCCATAACGGGTCAGCGTAATAAACTGTATCGTTACACTCCCTTACTCGCGGCTGAAAAGGAGCGATAGAGTGATAGTAACCGTCCTTAACAGGATTCCAACACGCTAGGCTTGCAGCATCCAGTGAGGGTTATCATGTCACAAACCGCTTCTAGCCCCAAAAGAAAAGGAAAATCGCTTCCGTCAACGTTCATTATCAAGTTGGGTAAGTTTGTCTGGACAAGCATGTGGCATGTAATGATGTCACAGCTCGCACCGCGCAACAAAACTGGAGACTATATTCGGCCAGAAAGTTTCTTTCGGCAGCAGATTGGCACCGACAAAACTCATGCTTATCCTGCCGTTGCCGGACGCTATCGCCTCTATGTTGGGTTAGGTTGTCCGTGGGCACACCGAACGCTGGTAGTTCGTGCCCTCAAAGGGCTTGAAGATGCCATTGCCATCTCCATCGTTTCTCCATCACCCACTGAAGGCGGGTGGGTTTTTGAACAGGCAGACGAAGGATGCCACACGCTAGCAGAACTGTATCGCTTGGCCGATGCTAACTACAGCGGACGGGCAACCGTTCCTGTTCTTTGGGATACCCAAACTAAAACGATCGTTAACAATGAAAGTGCAGACATCATTGTGATATTAAACTCAGCATTCAATGAGTTTGCTCACCATGCCGATCAGGATTTGTATCCAGAATCATTGCGCGAGATCATTGATCGGTGGAATGATAAGATTTATCATGCGGTAAACAATGGCGTGTATCGTTGCGGCTTTGCTCAAACGCAAGAGGCATATGATAAAGCGTGCAATGAGCTGTTTAGCGTTTTAGATGAAATTGACGCAACCCTTGCGAACCACCGATATCTCTGCGGAGCACAGATAACCCTGGCCGATGTTCGCCTGTTTACGACGCTGTTTCGGTTCGATGCGGTGTATCATGGGCTGTTCAAATGTAACCGCCGCAGAATTAAAGACTACGAACATTTAGGCCATTACTTACGCGATGTGTATCAACAGCCCGGAGTGGCCGACATTTGCGATGTGGATGCCATTAAACGCGACTATTACGGCAGTTTGTTTCCCTTAAATCCTGGTGGCATTATTCCATCTGGCCCTGACATGACCAGCCTGCTGGAACCGCATGGGCGAGAAAGCGTGGGCAGGGAAGCGGCACTCAGTTAAGGGAAGTGCGGCACAATTGCCCCTTTCCCCAAATTAAACCCGGCCACTAAAAGATCATTCGCAGGGAAGACCACCCATCGCGTCGGATCTTCAATGATGCTTCTATGCACGTTTCAAGACAAGTTCGGTAAAAGCTGGGTGGCGATCGCTCCATCCGCAAACACCCTCCGTAACGATTATCCGTAACGATGAGTATTAACATTCTGTTAGAGCTGTAATTAAGCGACATATCCCCCTGGCGAAACAGGCGGTATATTTTATTACATAAGCCTTTTAACGGTAGTCAAACTCATTCAATTTAGTTTTATCGAGTCAACCGTTTCGAACGTGTGGTGAGAGTGAGGCAGTAGTCATGATGAAAAAGCGATCGAATTCAGCCGATAACCCATTTATTTATCCTTCATCTGACGAATTTAACGGGCATTCCAGTCCCCCTCTGCGGTTAGCCACAGAGGGAGGTGTACCGTCATCACAGCCAGTACTGCCGCTACCGGAACCACAGTCATGGCGATGGCTGTTGCTGAGTCTTGCTGTGTGCGGTGCCGCCAGTGGTATGGCGGTCGGCGCGTTTCTGTGGCTAATCGCCCTGCCTCCGGCGACAGAGTGCCAGAAGATTTCGACCCTCTCGCCCGATCGCGATCGGCTGTATTGTGCCCAAACGGCAGCCGATTCAGGAGAATTACCAGCCGTTCTGGCCGGGATCGATCTGGTTGAGCAGTGGACACCCGAACACGCTCTCTATCCAGAAGCGCAGCAGTCATTGACGCAATGGTCTAACACCATTCTCAATATTGCGCGCGAGCAGATTCACCAAAATGATTTAGAAAGCGCGATCGCCATCGTTGAGCAAATTCCGCCATCCAGCCCAGCATACGAAAAAGCGCAGGCAACGCTGGCCGACTGGAAGCAGGTTTGGCAACAGGGGAGAGCGATCGATGCCAAAGCACAGGAGGCACTCCAGCGGCAAGACTGGGAGCAAGCCTCTCAGCAGATTTTAGCCTTGTCCAAGCTGGATTATAACTACTGGCGATCGCAACAAACGGCGAAACTGTCGCAACAAATTGTGGCAGAACAGCAAGCCCAAACGTACCTTGTGCAAGCCCGCAGTTTGGCCAATAGCGGCACACCGGACCAAGTGGCAACCGCTATCAAAACAGCGGCGCAAATTAACCGAGATACCTATGTCTGGAAGACCGTTCAGCCTGAGCTAAATCAGTGGAGCGATCGCCTGCTGTCGCTGGGGGTGCAGCAGTGGAAAGAGAAGAACTTCGATCGGGCTATTGCTCTGGGGCGGCAGGTTTCGCCCAATCCAGCGTTGGCGAAAGAAGCGCAGAACTTGATCTGGCTGGCAGAGTCGCGGCAACAGGCGATCGCCAGTCTTTCTAATTGGACAACCTCTGCCGACCAGGTGTGGCATTTAGTTCGAGCAACGGCGATCGCCAGCCAAATTAGCCCGGACAGCCGCTTCCATCCGCTGGCCACCGCCAGCATGGCGCACTGGCAAACCCAGCTTCAAGATTTGACGCAACTGCACGTTGCTCAACTCCTGGCTCAATTTAAGCAGGTAGACACCCTGAATTTGGCGATCGACCAGGCGCAGATGGTGACCGCCGGTCGCCCTCGTCGGGTTCAGGCACAAACGCTGGTGGCTTACTGGTCACGGGAAATTGAGCGACTGGAAGATCAGCCTTATCTTGCTCATGCCACACAGCTTGCGGCATCGGGTACCGTTCCAGCATTGCGGCAGGCGATCGCCACGGCCAAGCATATCGCTCCAGGACGAGTATTGAGAACAGACGCGCAAGGGTTGATTGCCACCTGGCAGAAGCAGATTGAACGAATTCAAGACCAGCCCTATCTTGATCGGGCGCAGCGGTGGGCGGCTCAAGGTGAATTAGCCGCCGCAATTGACGAAGCCTCAGCGATTCAGCCCGGTCGAGCCTTGTATCGGCAGGCACAGGGAGCAATTGATAGCTGGCGTAGTGAAATTCGAGTGATTGAACGAGCGCAACGGGCGCGGCGGCAAGCACCCCAAACTGACGTTCAAATTCGTCCAGAGAACACTGACCTATCTCCTGACACCGATCAAACTGAAGAACTAAGGGATTCCACTGAGGCGACCTCTAATGATATTATTTTTCCGTCGGACCATTCGTTGCGGTTGAACGATTCGCCGCTGCCGCTTGATCCGCCTGCTCCGCGATCGGCTCCTCAACCAATCGTGTCACCGCCCCTGCGGCTCGACGTTGCTTCACCGTCCCAACCGGAACCCGAAGAATTCGTT
>NZ_JADEWO010000029.1 GCF_015207605.1 Oculatella sp. LEGE 06141 | reverse complement strand
CCCCGGCCTCTAGAACGCCACCGCCTGCCCCCAGGCCATCTCCCAGAACACCTGCGCCTGCCCCCGTCAGCAGCCCTGCCCCTGCTCCCTCACCTAGCCCTGCGCCTGCCCCTGCTAATCCCGTCTTTGAGACTGGAACGGATGTCTTTTAGTGGAGGTTCAAACAGCGCTGAGTGACCCTTGAACGGCTCCAGGCGCTAACGACAGTCATGGGGAACTTCTGAGCCTTCTATAGTAAAAAATCCCCCAAATTTGGGGGATTTTTTACTAGGGCGTGCTTTAAATCCCGGAAGTCCCAACTCTATAGACTTTTGAGCGATTCAAAGTCCCCCAAATTTGGGGGATTTAGGGGGCGAAAAGCACAATGTAACCGAGCAATCAGGAGTTTTAAAACACGCCCTAGAGAAGGAAGCACCTCTGCTACGTTTCGCAATCCTCAGGTTGGTTCAATCCTGCATTGCCCTTCAATTCACTGATGCAGGACATTTACCCCGGTTCGGCTACTTTTAGAGACCCTCTGAACTCTCCTCATCGGCTCCAAGGTATTGCTCTAACTGGGAGCCAAGGTCAGCGTAATGGCGCGTGGGTCTGCGTAGCAAGGGGCCACCTGAGGCTTCGGTTCCAAATGTAACTAGCTGTCTTAGAATGGCTAACTCCTGTCCCCGATCCTCTGGCGCTAACGTCAGTAATACATTGCTAGTGTTGCATGTATCCGTTCGGCTGCCCACATAGCAAATAACGGGCTGACTATTGACGCTGCCGTAGGTTAACAGCAAGTTGCCAAATCTGCCACCATTGGCTTGCACCGCTCCATTGAGTCGGCCTGATACAATTTGACACCGCTGTTGTGGTGTGTAGTATTGCACTTGCTCCCAGGTAATCATAGGCGGCGAAACCAATTGCCCCCGGCGGGCGATCGTAGCATAGCGTCCAGAGGTATCCGTTGGAATACATTCAAAGACCGTTGATCCAGTAGGTGTAGTGGACTGCGCCACGGATGCACTCTCGGCCAAGGCAGGACGGAGAGCAATTTGCAGCATACTGGCAACCGCCAATGGAAAAACGAATGCTTTAGCTGCTAAAGAAACGGTCATATCAAACTCCTGCTTTTTAAGTAAAAAATTAATGTAAATAGAGTAGGGCATATCACTCTATTTTGAAGAACCCGGTTATGTACCGATAAGTACCCGGTAGGGTACTGTTACAGAGTGAGTCGAGATGAGAAACTGACGTTGATGAAAGCGGTACCAATGCCAATGGCGATCGCTCGATTGAAAAGTTGAGATGAAACGAGATAGCCGATAAAGGTTAAGCCTGATTGACCCACTAAAACTCCTGAAACGCTGTTTCTCCCATGTTCAGGCTCAGCCTGGAATGCACAGCCTGAGCAAGCCTGAGCGCAAATGAACACATCCTGAGCCTGAGCGCAGATTGAGCGTAGATTGAGCGCCAAATGAGCGCAGATTGAGCGCAGTCGAAATCCACGCTCCAACGATCTATCCGGCAACCAGAAGTTAAGCCTTACCTGCACGCATTGGTATAGCACCTATTTACTACTTCACATCATCTCAGAACAAAACTGGATCATGTGTTTGAAAATTAATAATTTTCCTAACTGCGATCGCTCCACCTTCATCATTAATTTGTAATATTGCATATCTATACCGCTACAGACAGCGATCGCAGTTGTGCTCGATCCAGGTTGGCAAACCAGGGACAGAATCTGCTGATATCAATTAGCGGTTGGTCTAATAGACAACTGAACGAACTATCGTAATGTTGTGTCAGGGTTGCGCTTGCTAGGCGAGGGTTTGCGCTAGAAAAACCTTCACCCATCCCAACGCCATTTAGTGCATCAATCACTGCATCACTCGCAACGGTTAGGAAACAAGAGGAGCGCTTCAGATGGCAGCAATTTCCCTGGTGATGACTACCTACAACCGAGAGGGCTACCTGCAAGCGGCGATCGCCAGTGTCTTACAACAAACCCGACCAGACTTTGAGCTAATTATCTGGGATGATGGTTCAACCGATGATTCTGTTGCGATCGCGCAGGAGTTTGCCCGACGAGATGGGCGCATTCGGGTGATAGCCGCTCCCCATCTGGGACGAGGTCTTGCTTTGAAGGCGGCGATGACCCAGGCTTCTGGTCAGTACATTGGTTGGCTTGATGACGATGATATTCTAGCTGCAACCGCACTGGAAGAAACAGGAGCGGTGCTAGATGCCAATCCAGGCGTAGGTCTGGTTTACACCAATTATGCTGAGATCAACGAACAGGGGACTCATCGAGGGAGTGGTCGTCTCTGTCAGATTCCCTACTCTAAAGATCAACTGTTGGTAGACTTCATGGTTTTCCACTTTCGCTTGATCCGTAAAACGATCTTTGATCAGGCTGGAGGAATCAATGAATCCTTTGAATACATTGAAGACTACGAATTGTGCTTACGGCTCTCTGAAATAACTGAGATACGGCATCTCCCTAAGACGCTTTATTTTTATCGAGTCCATCCCAACAGCATTACCCGGCAGAAGCGCCAAGAGCAGATTGGGTTATGTGAAAAAGCAATTAATCAAGCCTTGCAGCGTCGGGGATTGGACGATCGCTTCAAGTTAAGGGTGCAGTTACCAGAAGGACGGTTTTTACTATGCCGCAAGCATTCTCTTCGCTCTGCACTGAAGGCCGCTTGCTTACCCTTAGCTGCATTCCCGATCGCTTGGGCTGTTTCCAGTTCAGAGGCGATCGCCCAATCCATTGTGCCTAACCGCGACGGTACGGGTACGGTGGTGAGTCCGAGGGGCGATCGCATCGACATCACGGGAGGACGCACTTCCGGCGACAACACTAATCTTTTCCATAGTTTTAGGCGGTTTGGGTTAAGCGATGGAGAAATTGCCAACTTCATTACTCGTCCAGAGGTAATCAACGTTCTGGGGCGAATCAATGGTGGAGAAGCCTCTTTTATCAATGGCATCCTCCGGGTCAGTGGCAGCAACGCCAATCTATTTTTGATGAACCCCTCCGGCATTGTTTTTGGACCAAATGCCACCCTGGATCTGCCCGGAAGCTTTACGGCAACCACGGCAACCGGGATTGGCTTTGGCTCAAACTGGTTCAGCGCTATTGGCAATAATGATTATGCTCTACTAAACGGCAATCCCAGTGCATTTGCGTTTACCGTCTCTCAGCCCGGTGCCATTGTTAATGCCGGAGATCTAAGCGTTGCCGCAGGGCAACGCCTGGGGTTGCTGGGTGGCGTTGTGGTGAACACTGGAGAGCTTTCTGCGTCGGGTGGGCAGTTAACGGCGGTGGCGGTGCCGGGGGAGAGCATGGTGCGGCTGAGCCAACCTGGTAACGTATTGAGCCTGGAAATTCCGATCGCCCCTGGTAGTCGTCAGCCTCAGCAATGGATATTGCCGATCGCCTCTCTCCCTCAGTTACTCACCAGCAACGGCACAGGGCAAGAATTAGGATTACAGGTGAATACAAATGGACAGGCAGAATTAGTCGATTCTGGCACAGTCATCCCGTCAACAGCGGGAACGGTCGTTGCATCGGGACAGTTCGATGTTTCCAATCCTCAGTCGGGCGCAGGCGGCACGATTCACCTATTGGGTGACAGGGTAGGGCTGGCAAACGCTCAACTCAATGCGTCTGGTCATAGCGGTGGCGGCACGGTGCTGGTGGGGGGCGACTATCGGGGAGAAGGCACCGTTCCTAATGCCAGCCAAACGTATGTCAGCCGCGATTCTCGCATTACCGCAGATGCCACCCACCGTGGAGAGGGTGGAAACGTCATTGTTTGGGCAGATGGAACAACAGCATTTTACGGCACGATTAGCGCCCAGGGTGGGCAACATGCGGGCAATGGTGGCTTTGCTGAAGTATCTGGCAGACAGGCTCTGCGGTTTGACGGTTCTGTTAACCTGACGGCGGCTCAGGGTGAGTTAGGAATGCTGTTACTTGACCCAGAAAACATCACGATATTCACAGCCGTTGAAGGTGGAGGCAATCTAGATGAGAACCTGCCTGATATTCTTCAAGGAGAAGGAACCTCTACTGGAACCGATACTATTTCTGAGCAAGCTCTGGAGAGCCAAGCAGCCAATGCCAATATTATCCTGGAAGCAACTAATGACATCACCATTGATCCTCTGGATGATGGAGTTCTCAACCTGCCGACAACTAGCGGCAGCTCGGTGCGATTTACAGCCGATGCGGATGGTGATGGAACTGGCAGCTTCTCGGCTGGCAACGTCGAATTTTTCAACACGATCGAAACGCAAGGGGGGGCGATCGCCATTTCCGGCCAGTCCATTAATGTGGGCGACATCAACTCCAACGGTGGCAATATTAGCTTGAGTTCAAATACAGTCGGTTTTAGTACTGGTATAGACTTCGGGACACTCAACTCTGGCAATGGAAACGTTGATCTTGAGGCGATCGCCGTGCAAGCGGGTACAGGATACGGTACTATCTCCGGCAATGCGATCCAGAGCCAGGGTGGTAATGTTACTGTATCCGCAACGGATGATGTCTTGATCAATAGCATCAACTCAGCCAATGGGGATATTGCCGTAACGGCTGGTCGTGCTGCTGCCAATCCAAATGCGACTGTCTCTCTTTCACAGGTCAATTCTGGAACAGGGAACATTACGCTCACAGGTAATGAAATTGATTTCTTTGAAGGGGGTGAAGAGGGCGGGTTCGGACTGGTTCAAGGAAGCGGCACACTCACATTACAACCATCGGCACCCGATCTGGATATTGTAATAGGTGGCTCAGGCTATGGTAATCCGCTGAATCTGACTGATTTTGATCTGGGTGCGATTCAGGATGGCTTCAGCCAGATTACGATTGGCGACCAGAGAGGAAGCGGCAATGTAACGATTCTGGGAAGTGCCGATCCTCGGTTTAGTGACCCGGTGACGGTGCGATCGCCCAATGGTACCATCAACGTCCAGGGCAGTCTAATTGGTACTGACAACGCATCCATCACCCTGAACGGCGCAACAACTTTTAGCAACCAGGTAATTGACGACGATCCAGATATTCCACCCACCACACTCAATGCCGGAATCACAACAGCGGGTCAGCCGATTCAAATCAATGGCAATACCACACTCAACAACGACACCACGCTGAATACAGGAGCGGCGATCGGTGGCAACATTATCCTCAATGGCACTGTAAACGGTACCGCTACTCTGGCGCTCAATGCAGGCACAGGACAGGTGAACCTGAACGGAGCCGTTGGCAATGCTGTCCCTCTACAATCCCTGACGGTTAACGGCGCAGCTAATCTGAATAGCGGCTCGATTACCACCACGGGCGATCAGGTGTATCAAGATCCGGTAACGTTGGAGCAGAATACGACCCTTACCGGCAACGACATTACGTTTAACTCAACAGTAGATTCGGCCAATGCCCCTCGTTCACTGGCGGTAAACAGCAACGACGTTGTGTCAGATGGCGCAACGGATCTTGGTGTGACCACCTTCAACAGAGCTGTAGGCGGCAGCAGTCCCCTCGCCAGCCTGACGACCAATGCTGCTGGACAAACCGTTATTGGTGCCAACATCACCACGGCAGGTAACACCATGCAGTTCAATGATCCGGTCTTCCTGCGGCAGGATGTAACGTTAACCGATAGCGTTGGCGATATTGTGTTCAACAACACGGTGGATAGCGAAGATGTTCTCCGCTCGCTGACGGTCAATGCCCCCAATGGGGCGATCGCTTTTAACGGAACGGTTGGCAGTGAAGCGGCTTTGTCGAGTCTGGCCGCCACCGCATTTAATACCGTTACCCTGGGTGCCCCCATCATCACGAACGGCAATATTACTATTCGTGGATCTGCAATTCAGGCTGGGGCACAGGGTGGCGCTAGTTTGAACAGCGGCGGAGGGGCTGTCGGCCTTACCAGCACGAGCCAGGATATTGAAGTCGAATCGATCGCGACTCAAGGCGGCACGATTCGGGTAAACGCCAACCGCTTCTTCCGAGCTACAGGGATTTTACCTCCCAGCCCTGCCAGACCTGATAATACCAGCATTGATTCAGGAGGAGGAGCGATCGCTATCACCCATGCCGGGGGGCCAGAAACCAATCCGGTAGAGCCATTTGTCATTGGTGATGCGACTCTCAACGGTACGGCTGGCAACATTACGAACGGGGTCAACACCTTGAGAGTAGGGCGATCGATTCCAGGTGACTTTACTCGCGGCACCATTGAAATCGACACAGATGATATTGACGTTACGCCACCCCCACCTCCACCGAATGGGGAGGAGCCTCCAACCATTGACCCGACCGAAGTGGTACCGCCGCCGGAGCGGGCAGAACCAAGCCTCAGTTCCGAATTCACTCCGCCGCTGGTGCTGGGAACGGTCGCCGCCCTTGAAGACACGACCTGTCGAGAATTCCAGCAATATTTTGGTTCCGAAACCTTTGGAGAACTGGCTGGTGGACAAGACCCCTGCGAACGAATTAGAACCCCTGAAGAGATTAGCGCCATTTTAGGCACGATCGCGGCACAGGCGGGTCGGCGTGCTGCCATCATTTACCTGGTTGATACACCCGAACAACTGGAGGCGATCGCTTTCTTCCCGGAAGGGCAACCTATTCGCCGCACAGTTCCCCAGGCCAATCGAGAGGCTCTGCTGGCCGTGGTTCAAGATTTTCGGGCTGAGGTAAACCCGGAAGACATTAGCAAACTTGGCGGTACCAGCTATTTAGCATCGGCGCAGCAGTTGTATCAATGGCTGATTACGCCCATTGAATCGGAGTTAACCAATCACAACATTGATACCCTGGCGTTTATTCCCAGTTCAGGACTGCGATCGCTCCCCTTTGCCGCGTTGCACAACGGCAGTGAATTTCTAATTGAGAAGTATAGTGTGGGGTTGCTACCCAGCATTAACCTGATTGACCCACGCTATCAGTCGCTTCAAGGCTCAAATGTGTTGGCAGTCGGTAGCGGTAGATGGGAAGAACGGGGATTTGATTTAAACGACTTGCCCTCTGTCCCCATTGAAATTGCTGCTGTAGTGCAACAACCGTGGCAAGGAGAAACGCTGTTTGATGAGGAGTTTACACTGCCCCGGATCGCCTCAGAAATCAACAATCCGGCCTTCCGCATCCTCCACCTGGCAACACACGGTGAGTTTTTACCGGGAGACGCGAATGATTCTTACATTCAACTCTGGAATGCCCGTCTTGGTTTAAACCAATTGCGCCAGCTCCAACTAAACCAGGCACCCGTTGAACTGCTGACCCTGAGCGCCTGCCGTACCGCTTTGGGAGATGAGTCCGCCGAGCTAGGCTTTGCGGGGTTGGCTCTGGCCGCAGGCGTTAAAAGCTCGTTGGCAAGTTTGTGGTATGTCAGCGATGTGGGCACCCTGGGGTTAATGACAGAGTTTTACCGAGAGTTAGCGCTGGTTCCCATTAAAGCAGAGGCGCTCCAGCAAACTCAGATCGCTATGCTGCGTGGAGAGGTTCAATTAGAGGGAAATCAATTGTCTGGCCCAACGGGCAATTTGGAACTCTCGGACAGTACTGCCGCAGAGTTATCGGCTCTGATGGATGAGTTTGGAGTTGATGACCTCAGCCATCCGTTCTTCTGGGCTGCTTTTACGATGGTTGGCAGCCCCTGGTAGAGATGTGGTGGATCACGTCTCTACCAGGGCTCAATGAGCGGAACCGTTAAAACCGATAACTGGCGCTAAAGTAGATGCCATTATCCTGTGGCTGCTCGCGGCGATCGCCCAACTCTACAAACGGCAACGCCAGATCGAGCTGCAATGACAGATCTGAATTGGGCTGATACAAGAAACCCAGACCAATATCACTCAAGAATCGGGGATCGTCCTCTTCATTAGGATTGGACGGATCGTTCCAGACATAGCCCACCTCAGCAAAGGGAGCAAGCTGGAAGATCGGTGCCCCTGAAGGGTTACGCGCTACTGGAATTCGCCCCTCAACCGATAGAAACGTGCCGTTGTCCCCCCGGCGGCTGTTGGGAGGATAGCCCCGCAAAGATGACGCACCCCCCAGGAAAAATTGCTGTGATGATAAGAGCGGATCGGGCGTAAGCTGCAAGCCACTTCGTACAATTAGCCGATAATCATTTCCCAATTCTTGAAAGCGAACCGCTTGTGCAAGCCAGCTAAAGAATTGACCATCTGGAACGGAACCAGAATTGTTGGTGGCGTCGAACAGATCTAACCCAAAATTGAACTGAGACTGGAGCGCCCATGCCCCCTGCGTGTCTCTTCTCACATAATCCTGTCCAATTCGCAATACTCGCGTTCGGCTAAAGCCGTCATCATCGGGGCCTTCTTCAAACGGCTGTGGATTGTTATCAAAAATGAACGTTTGACCATTTTGGATGGTGAACCCGACCGATACCGCAAACTCTTCTCGCAATGAACGAACGAGCGGCTGCCGATAGACCAGTTCATAAAACTCTGACGTTCCCCGAAACCCAAACTCTTCAAACTCTTCAGCCGTTACCGCCGAATCGCTATAGACACCGCGAAACTGGAGTGCGCCTTCCTGCGGATTGAGCGGAATGCGATAGCTTAAGTCATACAGGTTCAGCGCGGCTCTCGGAAAATCGGTGACGTTGACCCCCACACTGTAGGAAAACGCCAACTCATCACCAAACCCAGCCAGGTTGCGATGACGAAAGCCCACCGTCGCCGTTTGTGGGGCGATCGTGGATGGGAAATGGTTATCAAACCGCACTTCTAGATCAATGGGATCGGCTTCTGTAACCACCACTCGCAAGATACTACGACCTCGGCGGCTATCTGGCTGAGCGGCAGGAGCGTCACTCTCGACCCGTTGCAGAATCGCTTCAACACTGCTGAACAAAGGATCAATTTTTAGCAACCGCAGCCTTTCTTCCAAACGGTTTGCATTCACTGGAGCCTCAGTCGCTAGCTGTAAGCGGCTACAGAGGTAGCCAGGTTCCAGGCGATCGAGTCCACTCACCTGAATTTCTGCAATGCTGCCTTCAATTACCTCAATCTGGATCGTTTCGGAGCCTAAACTATCCTCATCCAGGTCGGCAAAGGAGGTAATATATCCTGCCTGTACGTACCTTTCTGTAATTTGATCCGCTGCTGCCTGGAGTGCTTGAATACTGACGGTCTGTCCGCGTAACGGCTGAACGATCGGTTCAATATCCTCTGCACTAAAAATGGTACTTCCGGTCACGGCAAGCTGGTTTACCGTCACCAGGGTGGGCGCAGGAGGAACCGCATCAACAGAAGGGGATGAAACGGGCGGCTCCTGGAGAGCGGGGGTGCTGGTATCATCCGGTGATGATGGTTCGGACGGTATGGGAGCAACCGTTGTACCGCCCCACGGAGATGGATTGGTTAATGGAGGATTGGTAATGGATGGGATGGGAGGAAAGGGGGAGGCTTCAGGAGCAGCATCGATCGCTGGAGCCGTTTGACCTGCTTCAGGTTGGGAAGCCTCTACCTGATCGCTTTCTGCATCATCCACAACAATACAAGCTGTAGAGAACGGGGCACTGGGTGTCGCCGAGACAGCAGAACCCAATAACAATGTCATTGAAACGCCAGACAAAAACAAGCCTGGTTGTGAGGTTAAATTAAGCCGTATACCTGTATCGTTTACTGGCATATAGAACTGGCATATAGATCATGTAAAATGAGCTGAAACTTGCGGATTGACCGTTACGCCTAGCGCATGTGGCTCACATCAACCGTTAGAGCCTAAAGGAAGACGCAGTGCTTAACCTCCATCAGGCGTCAATCGATCATTGCCCTGTAGCGGTAGCAGTGTTTTTGATATCTTGATTCTTTGATATCTTGTCATTTTAAGCATAGGAGCATTACCCGAACATAAAGAATTGCTTCTAAATGTCGGCACTCTTTAGCGATCGCTACTAAACCATCACTACTGGAATATCATTACTGTATCAGGACAGATCACCATACTTGCCTTCAGTCAAGCTTGTGGCCATCATCATGAAATGAAAGCCTGTCCTGTACGGTGCTATGCATGATGAGTAAAGACTGATTTTGCCGAGGTAAATGTTGACGAAACTGAGCCCGCAAAAAGAAGTAAGCCCCAGCCATTACGGTTAAACCAACGGCAAACCCAACGCCCAGCGGCACCAGAATACCAGAGGAGAGCCGACGGGATGTTTGTCTAACATCAGCTGATGCCTGAGCAATGAGGCGATCGCCATAGCTTGACTTGAGCCAGCGCACCCCCTGCGATACTAAGGAGCCGTTTCTTACAGGAGCATTTCCCTGAACTCCAGCCTGGTGCTGTTGGGCACCTGCAACCTCTCTCCCCTGCAACGGTGGCACTTGCGCCAGGGGTTCATCTACCTGGTTCATATCCCGGTAAGGAGTGGACTTAAACGGCTGTACGATCGTGGCATCTGGACGAGGTGCGATCGATTGCGGTGGGGTTTGGGCGATCGTGGCATCGGCATTGCCCGGTTTCCGATAGGCAGGATTTTGGACAATCGTGGCTCCTGCGGGCGGTGATCCCGGTGTTGGGGGAGATTGAAGAATGGTCGTATTGGGTGGTTTGGGTGGCTGCAACGGCGGCGATTGAACAATTGTGCCGTCCGTTGTTCCAGGAGGCGTTTGGGCAACCGTGGCATCTGGAACCCCTGGAGGCACCGCAGGAGATGGAGCGGTAGTAGATTGCACGATCGTTTGGTCGGGTCTAGGCTGGTTGCCAGAACCCTGCACGATTGTGGCATCGGGTCGTTCTGGTTCCAAGTGAGAAGGCGCTTGCGTGGTGAGACTGGGTTCAGCCGTGGGTGAAGATAGCTGAGCTAGCGGACGGTGAATGGTTGCATCTTGACGCTGAACCAGGGGTTGAGAAACGGTTGGATCAAGCGCTTCCGCCTGGGCAGCACGGGAAAATGCTGTAACCGAGGCCACGCGAGTCACCTGGACGATGGCCTTTAGAGCCTGGCCTAATTCCACTACAGAGGCAAACCGATCGATCGATCGCTTACATAAACAGCGCATCACCACGGCTTCTAATTCGGGCGGCAATGATTGACAGTAGGGCTGTTGACGCAGCGGGGTTGGTTCCACAGACGCATGAGCCATTGCCCAGGACATTTCCAACTGAGATGATGTTTTTGCCTCAATTCCAAACGGTTCGGTGCCGCTCAGCATTTGGTAGAGGATCATCCCCAGGCTGTAGATATCGGCTCGTTCGTCAATGTTCCAGGCATTCTTTAACTGTTCAGGAGCGGCGTAGCGAAATGTTCCTAAAAATGCCTGGGTTAAGTTGGTTTGTTCGGCTTGCCCGGTGGTGTGTAGCTTCTTGGCAATGCCAAAGTCCAGAATCTTGACCAACTCGCCGAGGGCAGTATTGACAACAAAAATGTTGGCGGGTTTAAGGTCGCGGTGAATCACCTTCACCTGTTCTGAGACGGTGGCCTCCTCCTTCCACAGGGTAACTCCCTCATGGGCAACCTTGAGTCCGGCACAAAGCTGATTGGCGATCGTCACAGTGCGTTCAATCGACAGGCGACCTGTTCGGCTCAACAGTTGGCTTAAGGTTTGCCCTTGCAGGTATTCCATTACATAAAACGGAAACCCCCCTGTGGCAACTCCGTAGTCAATCACTTGTACAATATGTTCGCTTTCAAGCGCAACGGACAGAGCCACCTCGCGTTCAAACCGAGCCAGTAACTCCTTTGATTTAGCGAGGGCACCTTTGAGCACTTTGATGGCAACCCGCCGACCAAGACGTACATCCATCGCCAAAAAGACATCCCCTACAGCACCACTGCCCAACCGCCGATCGAGGCGGTAACGCTGCTGGTCACCAAGGCGACGACCTAACCACGGATCTGAAACACTGGGTGAATTCATGAAATATTAGAGGAGGCAATCTCTCTCACCATAGGTGTTAATAAACATCTTACTCAGATAGGATTAAATTAACCTACACCCCAACCCTGACGCATTCCCCATTCGTCTCTGATTCTGCATCTGGTTGACCGACGAAACTCAAAGCGCAAAGCTGTAGGCTTAATGGTGAACTCCCGCTCTCGCTGCTTTTGGGTTTGTTGTGTCGAGGCAGCAGAATCAGGGTCAGGGTCTTCCCACAGGGAGATCGTTGAGAACACACGCCAGTCTCATGCTCAATATAGTGGTTCATCCGGTTTGTCTAGTCTCTTGCAACGGATTGAGTGCGGTTATTCACCTCCAACCTGTCGTAGATGTCGTGAGCGTGCCATTCAACGGCAGCAAGACTGACCAATGGTTGATCGGCGATCGCCTGGTTTAATATCCCGGTGGCAAGATACTGTAATACCTCTAGCTCACGGTTGCTCGGTAGCTTGATTATGGGTCTGCATTGGAAGCAACCCAGCCTCGTTGAGCAGCAGCCGTAATTCTGTGTGAGGCAGTTGTGTGTCCTTTTGGTCGCTTCCCCTCATCTCAGTAAAGAAGGCTTGCATCAGTGCAATAATGCTACGGTATTTAACGATGCTGGAAACATAAAACTCATCTAAAACCATGTCTCCATCAGCCTGAATCTGCTGAATGTTATCGAGCAATATGGCTCCCACTTCATAGGGTCGTAAACCGTCTTTGATGCCATATTTCTTCATGATTCTGTACTTGTCGTTCTCAGAACATGAACCATAGGGCGATCGAATTAAATGTCCCAAATTTCGCAGGACTTCCCCATAGTCATACAAACTGTTTTGCTCAAAGAAAACGGTTTCGTCTTCTGTCAATGCAAAACTCTTGTCGAGTGCCAACCCAAAATCAGTCAAATAAATCTGCTCACCGTCCGTCAAAATATTACGGAAATGGGCGTCAAAGTGAATGATTCCTTTCGCTCTTAAAAAAGCGATCGTCCTCCATAAATCATTGAGGGTTTTCTGAAGTTGGTGGGGGTTCTCTTGCAACCACGTCTCTAATATGTGGGGAATGTACTCCAGCAATAAAACCAATTCATATTTGGCATGTACCCTGTCTAACACATATTTTTTGATGTTGGCATGATTACCCCAATGTTCTATGTCAATTTCCAACTTCGCACAGTTTTTAGTAGAAGGAAGAATTCGATAATGATACATCAATGGAAAGTTGGCGATCGCTCCTTCCAAGACCCAATGGGTTGTTTTGAGATGGGTTATCAATTCACGGAAAACTCCTAAACCAGGCGAACCAACGCCATAGTTATAACCAGTCGAAAGATTATAAAGGTTTTTGGTGGAAAACAGGTTTTCATATTCAATATCCGTAACCGGAACACGTT
Organism: Oculatella sp. LEGE 06141; assembly: GCF_015207605.1. GTDB lineage: Bacteria > Cyanobacteriota > Cyanobacteriia > Elainellales > Elainellaceae > Oculatella. The sequence goes on along the minus strand of NZ_JADEWO010000029.1, from coordinate 73,020 downwards.
TCACAAAGACTTTGGATTGCCCAAAGACAATAATGTGATTCATCCCCCAACCTGTACTTGATTCATTCGACTCACTCTGGTCAAACAATGAATTCAAATTACTATCATCAAGCCGAGCAATTTGCGAACTAATTTCAAAATATTTCTGCCTTCTAAGCTCTAAAGAATTGCTAATCATTATTCGTGCTTCGATGACACCTTTTGTTGATCATTGATCCTATCCAGTCGTCAAATCAAAATGGGGATTCCAAGCGACTTCCCACAGATAATCATCCGGGTCAGCGAAGTAGCCAGAATATCCGCCCCAATCAGTATCTTGTGCAGGTTTGAGAATGGTAGCTCCTGCCGCTTTTGCTTGTTCAAGAACGGAATCGACGGCTTCCTTCGATTTCACATTGTGTGCCAGAGTGAGTCCTGAAAAACCATTCCCTGCTGCTGAAACTTGAGCATCGGCTGCAAGTGCCTCACGGGGATAGAGAGCCAACCAGGTTCCTCTAAGATTGAGGAACGTCACGCCCTCAAACTCTTCTTTCGCAGGTAAACCTAGTCCCTGTTTGTAAAAGGCGGTGGAACGAACAAGGTCAGAAACTCCAAGCGTAATCAGGCTAATGTATGGTTCCATAAGTCATGCCATTTCTTTATCGTTTGAAAATCATCATCTACCTATCTCGTATTGGTCAACGAGTTATATCAATCGCCAGGTAATACTGCCACTGTAAATTCATTTGCAAACGGGACGGGAGTTGGTCTTTGGGAAGAATCACCATCTCGCCATGCCAATCCACCAAACGTCCTAACGTCTGAATTCGCTCCAATAAAGTTGGGGTTCTTGACTCACCTACGTTATAGACACGCCCTGTTGCGCGATCGTTCGTGACTGCTAGTGCGATCGCCGCTGCAACATTCTCCACATAGCCATGGGAGAAGCGCCAACGAGCTTGTTTCTCACCCAATAGAATGGGTTGCTGGTCAAACATTTGCTGAAGGTAGGGTAGAAAACGATGCTGGCGATCGCCAGAACCATACACGGCTGGCAACCGGAGTAATTGTACACCGGAGAATTGTACAATGGATGTCCAGATGCTGCATTAGCGCCTGTTCCACCAAAATCCTGTCGTAGTCCTGCTGAAACTCGAAGTTTAATTCCGCCAGGTCTCGATAGGGGTATCGCGTTTCCCGCAGTGGTACATCCTCAGCTAAGGGCACTGGATCAGAAGGATGGTTGCCTTGACCTTGCAACCCTTCATAGTTACGGTAAACATCTCCACTGCTGATAGCAACAATTCGCTGAGTGCAGTTGCTGAATACCTGAACAACATTCTGTGCTTGTACTTCTGTAAAAGGAACGATGTCGAGAACAACATCCGGTAGTGCATTAAATTAATGTGGGATAAGTGGCGATGTCGTGCCAATTCCACAATCGCGTCGTTAATCCTGCTCGTTGTGCAGCAGTGGTTTGGAAGCGGCTATGTTTCCAGATCCAGTTAAAGTAACTCACGACTAACCGAGCCGTCACTTTGGTCTGTTCCCATACCTTGCCAAATTTATTCTGTCGCCGATGCCATCTTCCCGTTTGTTGTTGTAATCTTCCATTCGTCCGCTCCAATCGCTGTGTTTTATCTTTGCCAATGTAGTGTTCTATTTCTGGTGACAACACTCGCTCATATCCACCCCAGTCATCTGTATTCAATTGTTTGCAAGGGGTCTTTCCTTCGGTGTTGACTACTAATTGCTCAATAAATGCATCGGTGTGTTTGCCCACGCAGGCGGCAAGAATTAAGCCACTGGAACAAGCCAGACTCAACCCAATCCAACCGTCCCCTCCTTTGAAGTTCCATGTTTGACCAGATCGGAACTTTGGCAAGCAGGGCACAGACCGGGTTCCAAAACCATAGGAGCATGAGTTGCTAGAGGTAAAACTACTCTACCTCAAGTCCACAGGTCTAGCACACTACCCACTGCCGAGTAGAAGTAGACATCGGAAGGTTAAGAGGAGAGTTTAGTCCTGCTTACCTTACCATTCCCCAGTTTTTGCGACACAACCAGGTTAGGTTTGTCTACCTTACCACTGACCCATTTTTGGACACAGCCCTGAATAGCAGGATGAATTGGAGCAGATCAATTCATCCTGCTATTCATTCATATACAAACTCAGCAACGCCGTTATGAATGATTTGAAAATACCAGATTTACAAATTATCCTGCCAGCTCTGGGCAACAACAGAATCATGGTTCTGTAACCAGAGTTGAAATAAGGTTGCAAGGATGTAGTCTCGAACATCTGGGGTTAATTCAGCCACAAACCATTTCTCTACCCGAACGATGTGGCAACCGAATTTGGTAGAAATAGGTCCCACTAATTGCCCTACTTCGGCATCGGCAACCGCCGATGCAATTTCGGGAATCAATTCGGCTAAAAATCGCACACCAACGAAACCGCCATTTTCCTTAGAATGCTTGCCTTTGGAATACTCCAATGCCGCTGCACAGAAGGAAACCTGTTCCTGGCGCAAGAGTTGAAGTAACCGCAGAGCTTCAGACAACTCGTTTACCAGAATTTGGGAAACCGCAACCCGTTTGTACTGCTCACGGTTGTTCAGGTAGTGACTATCAACATTTTCCCCAAACAAATGCTCCTGCAACTTTTTAGTCAGCAATGTGACTCGAATGCCCTGTGACCAATCTTCTACAGCAATCCGCTGACGATTCAGCCAGTCAAGGGTTTCAGTGGCACCCAGTAATCGGTGTTCCGTTCGAAAGGCATCTCCAGCCGCCTGCCACTCCTCATCGGACAGGGTGATATTGAATTGTTCGCACAATTTCAGAATCAGGGAATTTTGCTCTGCGGCAGTAGACAGTTCTGCAATTTTGCAGGTGCAGCGTAAGTAAGCCAGAATTTCTGCATCGGTCGCAGGAGCGATCGCTGGCAGGGTAGGTTGGGTAGATTGGGTTGGAGTCTGTTCTAGTGTGCTTGCCATGGTGATACCAGGTTAAAGGTGACAAAGTCAAAAAGTTTGTTACGGCAGGTGCCAGATGTCAGGTATCAGACTTCGCTGTGAGTGTTAGCCGAACGGTGTCAAGGAAGGGAGATTTGATCGCTACTGCGACAGTGGAAACAAGTGTTTTAGTGGTTTAAAAAGCCATTAGGAACGGTAGATCAGTTTTTCAGGGAGAATTTCCTGAGGATTGAGGCGGTTACGGCTGAGATCCCCATAGAGATTGAGATACTCGATTTCAGTTGGTGTGAATCCACCTTGCTGCACGCCTTTGATTGCCGCATCCACTTCTTCCCGGCATCTCAAGCCGGTCAGACAGATATCCACACAGGGTTGAGTCAGCGAGTAGCGATAAAGGTCTGGAGCAGTGGGTCGCCAGCAGCCTGGGGACAGGGGCACCGGAACTTCCCAGAGCAAGCCGGTATGGGAGCCGGTGGATTTGAAGGTGACAATTCCGGGGCGATCGCGATCGGTGGAATCCAATTGGCTAAAAATCTTTTTTTGAGCCGAACGGTGGCTGATATTGTGTCTCACCATCACCACATCCAATAAAGGGCTGTTTAACCACTGCTGCGCCAGATCCAGGTCATGGAACGAAGCACCAATGTAGCGAACGGCTCCCATTTTCTTGAGGCGTTCTGACACACCAAACATTCTTTCCATCACCCGGCAGTAGGGAGCATGAGGCCCCCGCAGGTCGCGGGACAGGTTAAGACACTGCGCTAAAGCAGAAGCATCATCTTTGCCAATCCAGCCCCAAAACAGCACATCAACATAATCAATTCCCAATTCCTGAAATTGATCCAGGAGAGCTGCCAGTGCGACTTCAGGATTTTTAATGTAAGTGACCGTTGCCAGAACAACTTGCTCGCGTCGAGCAGCCCCCCGCCGACAGAGTTGATGCAGAGCGCCAGCCATAGAACGGTAGAGATGATGATGCAAATCGCTGGAATAGAAAAAGTAATTGATCCCCTGGTCAAAGGCGTAAAGTGTATCTTCGCTAGAGATGGCACCGCCACCGCCCAAACCCAGGCAACTGACGGTTAAATCGGTTCGTCCCAGTTTGCGGTAGAAAGAAAAGCCAGACTCTGGGGCGATCGGGTTGGGGACATCAACAGGATTAGATGGAGCTTGGTCTGGAGTTGACAGGTCAGCAATCAGCATAGATCCAGGGGAGTATAAATGTCCTCAGAATGGGGATTCAGGTAGGGGAGTTCGAGCGCAATCCCTAAGAGCGCAAATTGTTCCAGAATGGCTGTCATTCGCTTTTCGGGCGACTCATCACCACTCAGCCGCGCCAGCAGTAAGCCATTGGCAATCAGTTGGCAGCGATTCATGCCAAAACTTTCCTGGGCAGTCAGTTTCTGAGCGGGTTCTTCGGCCAGGGCTAGACCGGGAGCCAGGGTTTTGGTGAACAGGGGAGTTGCTTCATGAAAGTAAGTGCAATGCGCTTGGTAGAGAGGTTGCAACACCTGGCGGACGGCTTCATAGTGAGAGCGATCAAAGTACAGAACCGCAGAATCGTGACGCTTATACTCAGACGAGTTGTAGAGAGCTTTGAAACTAAAGGGAATTTGAGCCTGGTTAAGCTGCTGTGTCAAACCAGTCATCATTGCTACAGCCCCGTCAGGACTGAGGTTGAAATAGATCCTCACGATCTTTACCTGAGCCGTGTTGTTGCTTTCCGGGCCAGCATTGCCGATCGCCATATAAAATCCGTTCTGCACCAGGTTTTTGGGCAACAGCATTGCCACCTGCTCCCCTGGTTTTGCAGTCTGTTCTGAGGGGTGCAAGTGGCGATCGCGCTCAACATGCAGCGTCAAATCATGCTTAAATACTGCCAGAGTGCCATCTTCTTCCTGCCGCAACACCTGCCATCCCGGATCGAAGTAGCCCTGTCCAGCGTTGCTCTGATGCAAACGTTGATAAAACTCCAGATCAATACCCTGGAGGGTGTTATTCTCTAAATTTTGTTGCAACACCCGGCTGTTCACGTTGTTGTCTGGTGCCAGTAGGGTTTGTAGAGAACCGTTGTAGTACAACCCATAAATAAAACTTCGCACCTGCAAACTTAGAAACTTATCTCGCAGGTCGGATGGAGCTTGCAAAAAGCGAAGTGCAACTTCCTCCGGCAAATCGAAGGGTTTGTAATTGGGATGGTGAATACAGAAGTTTGCATGGATCTGAACATGCTGCACAATATCTTCCAGAACATTGATCAAACGACTGGGTGCAGAAGCGGGCAGTTGGCTGCGTAAAAGATTCAGGGATTGCATAGGGGTAGAAAATTGTCACTGAATGTGGGCAGAGAACAATTCAGATACGCTCAAATGTGGGTGGTACAGCCGTTTTCGGACGAATAAACCACCGTGAAGATGGGGAATGAGGAGTCGTGCGGTTTAATCAAGTGAAAATCGCTGTAATTTATGGCTTGTTAAGGAATGGGAATTAAATCAATTCGAGCATCGGATAGGGGCGGGTTTGCTTGAGTGCTTCATGGGATACTGATTTGACTTTAAAACCCGCCCGTACAATACGCGGCATTGATTTGATCCGTGATCCTAAGCTTGAGCGGAACTTACTAAAGCAATCAATGTAGATTCTGAGACGCCAAAGACTGTCGCGATCGACGCCTCTGGACGACAGAGGAGTGACTTAGCAACCTGGAGCATACAGACTCCCATGTTGCCAAAGGATTTTTGATATTGAATCATGGCGTTAATTTGCCGAATCAACCCCAGACCAGCGAATTGAACCGTGCGTTTAACAAAATCAGGACGGTGATCCAAAATTTCTGGAAACTGGCTGAAATATCCTTTGAATAGGGCAGTGATAGAAGGTTGCAGTTGCTCCAGCGGTGTCATTGCCAGACGAAGGGATTCTTGAATATCAAAGGAAGAACTGATAACCAGACTGTTTAACCAGGTTTGCAAATAGCTGGCAATCATCAAACCCATATCCAGGGCAGGATCACCCCATGCTCCCCGTTCCCAATCAATAATCCGCAGGAAACTGGGCTGTTCCGGTGCGATCGCTAAGGTCTCCCAATCCTGGTGGAGCAAAATATTATTGGGACGCAGATCATTGTGGGTTAAACAGCAGAGTTGAACAGCAGTAGAGAGTTCCGCGATCGCCCGTCCCAGGCTATCGTACCGTTGATACAGGGAAAAGAACTTGAGCGCTTCCACCGGAAATTCACTAAATACCTCTGGACCGATCCGCTCTAACCCTTGCGCCAAATGAATTTGATGGTTGGCAATCTGCTCTGCCAGGTTGGGAGCCAGGAACTTTTGGTATTCAGCCCGGTGATAGGTCGATGCGTGGATCTGTCCAATGAACTGACCGATCGCTATCGCAATTTCCACTGGAAACCAATTTTGCTTGGTATAAAAATCTGCCAGATCACAATAGTCCAGAAGGTAGTTGAAAACGACAATGGCATTGTCCGGATTGAAATGCAGTAACTCCGGGAACGAAGGCTTAAAGCGGTGTAGCTCAGGGAACTGCTGGATAAATTGCTGCACCCGCCACTCTTGCAAAAACTCCCCTACGGCCTGTCCATCCAGTTTGAGCGGTTCTTGCTTAACCAACAACTTACGATCATCCGGCAACGTCAGCAGTAAATTAAAATTCTTAGCAAACTTTTGCTCAATTTCAATTGAACTGGGATCTAAATCCAGATCAAATCCATGTTGATTCAAGTACTTAATTACATTCTGCGAACTTAGTAGAAATGACATATTCCTAACCTCCAGTTCATAAATTGCAATTACCCCTTCCCTAGCTTGGTTGACAAAGGTCAGAATCAAGGTTTCAGAGGTTTGTCAGCTAATTCGGTTAAAGCCTGGGGCGATCGCCCTGCTCTTGCTGGCTTTGTTGTTGAACGGAAGGTGTTGCAGAATTTGGCTTCCCCTTAAAGTCTCTGACAATAAAAAACGCAATCAACGCACTCAGAATAAATGTCAGGACTGCCAATGCACCGACTACAGCAGCCTGGTCCCCTAATTGATTCAAGAAATTCCGATTCATAGTTGCCCTCTATCAACAACAGCGACTTGAATGCTTGTTCCCAGAAAAGGGCTTGAGCCTTGCGGATTTGCTCTCTCAAGCCCTCCTCAGATAGGTGGTCAGGGTTTATCTACCCCAGTTCTTGACCACATTGTAGGACAGTACCGCACTACCAACGGCCGCAGAGGCTGCTGCTGCGCCGATTTGTGGGGTTGCAGGACTTGCCGGAGTCAGAAAGGTCAGTCCTCCGTTGATATCACCCGTCAGTTCATCAGACAGATCGGACAGGAAGCTTTCCTGGTCGACCAGCAAATCAGATCCAGCAGGACGTAAGTCCTTAACTAAAATAGATGCCATAATGACTTATCCTCCAAAATGCAAGGGGGAAACAGGCTTGAGACAGCGAGACGTCCCTCCTGTCTCAAGCGTTGATCACAGTAACGGTAAAGAGCAGCTTATCTACCCCAGTTCTTCACAACGAGGTAGCTTGCACCAACGCTTGCTACAAATGCAGACACAGCAGCAGCACCAACCTGGGCACTTGCAGGGCTGATTACAACCGTAAACGCAAGTCCCCCGCTGATATCACCTGTCAGTTCATCAGACAGATCGGACAGGAAGCTCTCCTGATCTAGCAGCAGATCGCTGCCAGCAGGACGTAAATCGTTGATCAGAATAGATGCCATAGTTTGCACTCCAAACTTTCAAAAACTAGAACATTGAGTATCTATTGGTTAGATGAAACTTAGCGAGACAGCCAGCCGATGAATCCACCGACAGCCGCACCAGCCGCCGCAGTAACAGCCGTTACACCTAGGGAGATCTTGAAGCAAGCAGCCGCAGATGCGGGAACAATGGTGGGAGTTGCACCACCGTAGACGCTCAGTTCACCATCAGACAGTTCGCTCAGGAAGTTCTCAGAATCCATGAACAGATCGGCACCAGCAGGACGCAAATCAGAAATAGTGATGTAAGCCATTGTTGCTTTCTCCTTCAAGGGAATGGATTTGGAAACGAATTAAGCAAAGAGTTGCTCAACTCTGCACCTCAGTATCGGGAGAAAAGTAAACTCGGTCAATCTTTTTGATTTGAATTCTAGATCCTTAAATCAGTCAGTTTTGTCTGGTTAGCTTAGGGAACTCAAACTTGGCAAGAAGACTTGCTCCAAGGGGATTTCACTGACTACGGATGATTGCTGAAAGAATCAAAAGTTGAGTTGTCTGATGAGTACAAAAGTGATTTCTTTCAAATTAACGCCATAGGTCAAGTATTTGTGTCTTTTCTAGTGTCCTGAAGTAGGCTACTGAAGTTTGATGTACAGGAATCAAGCCCTGGGCACCTAGTATCCGGACTTAAAGAATGGAGTTATGTCAGGGGAATGGACTGGTCGTTGCACGAGATAATCTTGGACTAACAGCAGTTCTCAATCGAGTCAGCCACAGTCTCGCCAAGATGGGTGTGGGGTGTGGAGTTTAAGGCGTGGTGAATGCAACTGAAAATGGCTGTACCTAGAAGCCCAATGTCTCGTTGAAATTCGTTGAAGTGACTCAATGATCTTCCAGAGCCGCAGTATTTGGGAATTACTGCACACCATGTTACTCTTTCCCTACAAGGCTTATCCTGACAACCAAAAGTCTCTGCAATGGTTAAGGCGATGGGGAAAGCCTGTGGTGGGGTTTCGCGAGAGGAAATGCTGAGAGTGGTGCGTTAGGGCGATCGCCTGATCTTTCTGGGAGACAAAACTAAAGAGATTATGTCTTTTGTTTTTTAATGTTTTCTCTTCCGAGTGTGTTTCCCTGCCTCCTGTGCAAATGCTTCCTTTACGATGGATAAGTTTTTATTTGAAAAGCAATTCACAAGACACATCAAAATAATTGATTAGCTTGATTAGATATTCTAAATATAAGAATTTGGCACCTTCCCCACTTCTTAAAAATTGGAGCTGCAACATAGGCGGTCGTGTTCTAGACATGTGGATCAGGGTATCTGAACCCTACTTCTAGCAGCAATCTCTGGAAAGCTATCCCCACGTCCAGAACATCACCAACTTCCTCTGGATTATAAGCATCATGCATACTTGTCAAGCCCTGTGGCTATGATGGAGCATCAGAGATTTTCTTTTTCTCTGTAGAAAATGACACGCGCTCGGTCAGATTAAACTTTTGATTCTTCATGAAAAATTTATAGAATGCTCCTAAATAAGTGCATGTCAATTTGGCTTCACTGTTTCTTTTTGTATTCCAAACAATTGGAAAAATCAACGTTTCAGCCTGTTTGTTAACACTATTTCTAAAACTTAATTTGCATTTAACCAACTCTTAGGAGGGAATTAATTTATTATCATCAAGTTTCTAGTAACTTTTATTTCAGATTGTTTAAAGAATTTGGATCGCATGGCATGGCTTTCGAATTTATTTTCTTAAACTTTGCTTACTCAAAGCCCGAAGTTTATCTGGAGAAACTATGACAGCCGCTATCAATGCGTTCCCTACAATTTACCTCTTTTTATTGACTCTGCTCTTCAAGGACATTTAACACTTTCGGAATGAAGATTGGAAATTTCTTACCTCTATTCCCATTCAATCCATGATTAGATTCAACGAAGGTAAATCCATCAAACTCAACCAATAAATTAATTGGCTTAACGCATTGGTTTACTGCCAATTCCTAATTCAACCCCCGCTGCCGAATCGAGGAAGTTGCCTATAAGTCTATAGACTGATGGGCTGCAATCTTCTGTTTGCCTGATAGTGACAGGCTTACCCGAATCGAGTGGAGGCGCGTTCCCAACTTTTTTCATAGCTCATGATACCAGGAGGAGTAGATTGTCGTGGAAAATCAGGGGCTATACTTGACGGAATTTCAAAGTAAGTTACTGCTGAAACGGTTGCAATCAGATTTGCGCCTGGAGTATCGCCGTCGGATTGAGATTATGCTTCTGGCAGACGCCGGGAAATCTCAGACAGAAATCTGCGAGTCATTGAAGTGTTCAGCGGAGACAGCCCGCTACTGGATCCATGTTGCCCAGAGCGGACAGGCTCATCTGTGGGATTCCCGTCCAATGGGTCGCCCAAAGAAAGTGACCCCAGAGTATCTGCATCGTCTGGCTGAACTGGTGCAATCCAATCCAAAAGAGTACGGCTATCCCTTTCGCCGCTGGACGGCTCCGTGGTTGAGTAAGCACATGGCAAAGGAATTTGGTCTTGAAGTCAGCGATCGCCACATCCATCGGTTGCTGAAACAGATGGGGCTCTCCAACCCCAGGAGCAGTAACCTCTCAAATCAACCTTCAGACACTGCGGCAGCAGGTTCTACGATTACAATTCGCGACTTGCAAGCGGTGCCCAACCCAAATTTTCTGTGGTCGCTGAATCTGATCCAAAGCAGACGCTAGTCCCTTCTATTGGATGCAGCCATGTCACAATTCCCATCTTCTATGCCTGGGCAATTCCCAGATCCCTTGCTGGTCAATGCCCTGACAGAGTTATTGGGGGAGCCATTGTCAGGTTTGAACCTCACCAGCTTTTGGAAAGAGGTTAAAATTCTGCAACCTTCTGCCGGAAAAGTGTTCTGGCATTCAGTGGATACCCCTCCTGGTCTTTATCTGGTGCTGGCAGGTAAAGTCCGATTGATTGATAATTCTAACAATTTGCTCCAAACCCTGGAGGCAGGCAAAAGCTTTGGGGAGATAACGCTGTTTTCGGATATTACGGGGCAACCCTGTGCAGCAAGGGCTTCCCTCAATTCACGGTTGGGATTTGTACCAGACACCCTGGTGCGATCGCTGATGAAGAACCATCCCCAACTTCGCGATCGCCTGCGTCAGCGGGCAATGGAACAGGAGCAGATGGTGCAAAAGGCTGAAATTCTGCCGGAGTCGGTGGCAGTGCAGGTGGCAGCACCTGAGCAATCGTCGTCTTCCAATTTTGCACCGATGGCAATCCATCCCCACAGCCGCAAGCCCATCCGCAAAGCTTATTTCCCCAGTCCCACTTTACAGGTCGGGCATCTGTGGCAACGAGTCACCCGCCGCTATCCCTTTTTTGAACAGCAGAGTGCTTCCGACTGTGGAGCTGCCTGTCTGGTCATGGTCGGGCGCTACTGGGACAAGCGGTTTAACCTCAATCGGTTAAGGGATATTGCCAACGTAGATCGCAATGGCGCATCTCTGCGCGGGTTGGCAGTCGCCGCCGAAAGTATTGGCTTCAGCACCCGCCCAGTAAAAGCCAGTCTGGATAAGCTAGCACAGCAAACCCTCCCAGCCATTGTTCATTGGGAAGGCAAACACTACATTGTGGTGTTTGAGGTGAGCCACGATCGCGTGATTGTGGGCGACCCAGCCATTGGGCAGCGATCGCTCAGCTACCGGGACTTCAAAGCGGGCTGGAATGGCTACACCCTGTTGCTGCAACCCACGGCTCTGTTGAAACAGGCGGAAGAAGCCAGCCGACCCTTCTGGCAGTTCTTTGAACTGATCAAACCCCACCGTCTGGTTTTATTTGAAGTGTTTATCACTTCCCTGTTGATTCAGGTGTTTGGGTTGGTAACACCCCTGCTGACCCAACTGCTACTGGATCGGGTGGTGGTGCAGCGCAGCAACCTGACCCTGACCGCTGTTGGCTTGGGGTTACTGGTATTTGGTGTATTTCGAGTTGCCATGATGGGGCTGCGGCAATACCTGCTGGATCACACTGCCAATCGAATTGATCTGGCACTGGTCGTCGGTTTCATCAGCCACACGTTCCGCCTCCCCCTCCAGTTTTTTGAATCTCGCTATGTGGGCGACATCATCTCCCGCATTCAGGAGAACCAAAAAATTCAGCGATTTCTCACCGGAGAAGCACTCTCAATTTTGCTAGATCTGCTGACGGTGTTTGTTTACCTGGGACTGATGTTCTGGTATAGCTGGAAGATGGCACTGCTGACGCTGGTGATTGTGCCCCCCTTCATCCTGCTGGCGCTAATTGCCACTCCATTTCTTCAACGCATTTCGCGAGAAATCTTCAATGCTTACAACGAAGAAACCGGATATTTAATTCAGTCTCTTACAGGTATTCGCAGTGTCAAATCAATGGCAGTGGAACAGACTGTCCGCTGGCACTGGGAAGATTTGTTTGGTAAGTCTGTGCGAAAGCTATTTTCTGGCCAGGTAATTGGCAACTCTCTACAAATTGGGAGTGCAGCGATCGAAATGGTTGTCACCACAACATTGCTCTGGTTTGGTGCGTGGCTGGTAATTCAAAATGAATTGACCATTGGTCAACTGGTTGCCTTCAACATGTTGATGGGTAATGTGATTAATCCATTTCAACGCTTAACAGTGTTGTGGAACCAATTACAAGAAGTGATTATTGCGATTGAACGGATCAATGACGTGATTGATGCAGAACCAGAAGAAGATCTGCAACGACAGGCACGACAGTCATTACCCCCAATTCAGGGACACATTCAATTTGATCAGGTGACCTTCCGTTACCATCCCAATAGCGATAAGAATACGCTGGAAGCCGTTAATTTTGAAGTTGAGCCAGGACAAATGGTTGCCCTGGTCGGGCGCAGTGGTTCCGGTAAAACCACCATCTCCAAGCTGTTACTGGGTCTCTATCCTCCCACTGAAGGCAAAATTTTGATTGATGGCTACGATGTCACTGCCCTCTCTCTGCGATCGCTACGGCGGCAGATCGGTGTAGTAGACCAGGACACGTTTCTGTTCGGAGGCACCATCCGTGAGAACATTAGTCTTGGGTTTCCAGAAGCCAGCCTGGAAGAGGTGATTGAAGCGGCTCAACTGGCGGGAGCACACACCTTTATCAAAGACCTGCCGATGGCTTATGAAACCCAGATCGGCGAAGGCGGCGGCATGTTATCCGGTGGGCAGCGGCAACGGTTGGCGATCGCCCGTGCTCTATTAGGCAATCCTCGTCTGCTGATCCTGGATGAAGCCACCAGCCATCTGGATGCTGAGTCCGAGCGCATCATCCAGACAAACCTGAACAAAATTCTGCAAAACCGCACCACCCTGATCATTGCCCACCGCCTCTCCACCGTGCGCCACGCCGACCTGATCCTGGTACTCGATCACGGCATCCTCGTCGAAAGCGGTACCCACGAGCAGCTTATGGTAAAACGGGGGCACTACTTCTACCTAAACCAGCAGCAGTTGATGGTGACAAGTTTGTAGATTCGGGTGTCAGGTGGTTGCAATTAACCTGAACCCTAAAAGCCACCTCTTACTAACCAGTAACAACCAATAACCAGCCACTAACAACCCACAACCCGACCCAGTGGAAACGTCAAGGCGAACACCTATAACCCTAAACCCCAGTCGCTATGTCTAACTTTCCTACTGCATCTGAAGCCTTCAGTCAAAATGGTCATCATCTGGAAAACAGTTCTCCAAAGAGCCATCTGGGAATCCAGGAGATTTCCAGAAGTACTGCTACCGTTGCAGATTTCAGTTCTCCATCCTTATCGCCGGAGGCAACCCGCCCTGTACCGGTGCGCGATGAATGGACTTCGCTGACCAGGGAACTGATTGATACCCTGCCTCAGGTCTGGACACGGGGATTGCTCTATTTTCTGGTGCTGTTTGCAGCCATCGCCCTGCCTTGGGCTTCTCTGGCAAAGGTAGACGAAACGGGCAGTGCGGAGGGTAGGCTGGAACCTCAAGGTAAAACCATTCGCGTTGATGCCCCCGTCACAGGAACCGTAACGGCCCTACCAGTGCGGGAGGGGCAGACGGTGAAAGCAGGTCAGGTATTAGTGGAACTGGAATCAGAGGTGGTTCAGGCAGAATTACAGCAGGCACAGGCAAAGCTGGAAGGTGCGTTGAACCGGGTGGCACAGTTGGAACTAATGAAAAATGAACAGGAAATTGCCATTCGCTCGCAACGATTGCAGCGTCAGGCACAGCAAACCGCCCAACTTGCCCAGATCGACCAGGTAGAACAACGGTTGCAGGCTGCTCGCAGAGCTTACAGCCTGGCAACCGATCGCCTGAATCGCGATCGCACTGAAGTCCAACGCTATGAAAAGTTATTGGCAGAGGGAGTCGTCCCGGCAGCCGAACTAGCAGAGATCGAACGCATATTGGACGAAAGCCAACATGCAGTCAACCAGTCCCAGGCCGAAATTCAGCAGGCGGAATCTGGCATCAAACAACAGCAAAGCAACTATGAGAACGTCTTTCGCACTGGGGAATTGACTGTACTGGAAAGTGAACGTCGGATTAAGGAACTGCAAGCCCAAATCCTCGATACCCAGGCAGACATTGCCCAAACACGTAAGCAGATTGAGTCATTGCAGTTTCAACAGCAGCAACGGCTAGTCAAGTCACCCAGCGATGGCACCATCTTTAGTCTGTCTCTGGATAGTGCCGGGACTTTTTTACAACCGGGACAGGCGATCGCCCAAATTGCCCCCGCCGAAGCTAACCTCATCTTTCGGGCACAGATGCCCAGTTCTGAAAGCGGTTTTCTACGAACAGGACTGCCCGTTAAACTCAAATTCGACGCTTACCCCTTCCAGGACTATGGCATCGTTTCTGGCAACCTCCAACACATTTCGCCCGACTCTAAAAGTATAGAGACCCCCCAGGGGATCATCCAGACGTTTGAACTTGAAATTGTTCTCGATCAGCCTTACATCGAGACTCAAAATAAACGAGTCATGCTATCCCCCGGCCAAACGGCAACAGCGGAAGTCATCATTCGCCAGCGTCGTATCATCGACTTTATTCTCGACCCATTCAAAAAGCTCCAGAAGGGAGGACTGGAACTATAGAGCCTCTTTGACATCTTTTAGAAGAAGAATTACAGCCATTTTCATTTGTATTCACCACCTTCCAAACCCTATCCCCCAACCCATCTTGGCGAAACGGTGGCTGACTCGACTGAGAACTGCTGTAGGTGCTCAAACTTACCTGATTTAGATGTCATGCCCTATTCCAGCGACCTCACTGATGCAGAATGGGAAATCTTTGAACCCCTGTTGCTTGAAATACTACCGAAGAAGAAACAAACGTGTCCATCAAACTGGACAAAACGAGAAATCGTCAACGGTATCCTCTATCAACTCAAAAATGGTTGCGACTGGTGTGACTTGCCGAGAGACTTACCTTATTCAACCGTTTATTGGCACTACAAGCAGTGGCAAGCCGCAGGTGTGTTTGAACATCTTGTGGGTGTATTACATCGACAGGTACGAGAACAAGTTAAAAACAACGAAATGGACAACCTTAATCATCATTAATTCGCAAACGGTGAAGAACACCTGTAATGCGGGTGTGGATTCAAAGGAATTTTGTTTCTACAAGGCAACGAACGGGATAAAGAGGCATCTTGCCGTTGATACGATTGGGTTTCCCTTTTTCACCCCCTATAGCCCTGCCAATGTGTCTGATGATGTGGGATTTAGTTGAAAGGTTAACGCTCAACATCGACTATTTCAAGAAGGCGGAGCCAGTCAGCATCCCCAAAATTACTATCTTGTTAGACCACGGGTATCACATCGACCACTTGAGAAATAAGTTGGAACGAATTTATCCACAGATTATGACGAAAATCCGATTAGGATCTCAAATGGGTTCTATAGAAAAGGTAAAAGTAGCCACTGTAGTTAGCAGCCCGAACCTCAAAATCTACCTATCCCCATCCCATTGCCCTTAAACTCCAAATCAAATTCTCCCCTCTCCCGTACCCGTTCTGCTCTTTAACACTGAACTTGCTATGCTAAACCCAATTACCATTTGCGACAAAGATATCTTTCAACAAGTCAAGTTGTCCTGTCTGATTCCCACCATGATTGAGGGAATTGTAGGACGGCAGGTAATTGCCCAAATTGCCGCAGAGAAAGGAATCGTCGCAGATACCCATGAACTTCAGCAAGCAGCCGATGATCTCCGCCGCGTTAACAACCTGCATAGTGCAGGCGAAACCTGGATCTGGTTGCAGAAGTATCACCTGTCCCTGGATGAATTCGAAGAACTGGCTGCTGCAACCGTTCTGTCTGCTAAGCTGGCGCAGCATTTGTTTGCTGAGCAGCTAGAACCCTATTTCCTGGAACATCAGCTTGATTATACCCGCGTAGTAATGTACGAAATTGTGCTGGATGATGAAGACCTGGCGATGGAACTTTTCTATGCCCTTCAGGAAGGTGAAATCCACTTCCATCAGGCAACTCACCAGTATATTCAAGATCCGGATTTGCGGCGGCAAGGTGGCTACCGCGGACTGGTACGACGAAATGAACTGAAACCAGAAATTTCGGCGGCTGTATTTTCAGCTCAACCACCTCAAATTTTGAAACCCATTGTCACAGCACAGGGGGCACATTTAATCCTGGTGGAAGAACTGATTCCAGCCGAACTGACTCAAGAATTGCGTTACGAAATTCTATCCGCCTTATTTGCAACCTGGCTCAAACAGCAGGTGGAGCAGGTAGAAGTCACGCCTCAGCTTGAACCAGAACCTATCTTGCTCCAGAGTAGGTAAGAGGTTTTCCTGCAATAATTGCACGGGACAAATGCCGATCATGAGATCCGGGTTGACCCAGTAGGGCACTAGATCTGGTAGGGTTGCAAAAACAGTAGAGAGGTAAGGTAAGAGGAATAACCCCTGCTTCCCTCACCTCGTATGTCCAGGTTCTCCCCGTTCAAATGGCGACCTTTCTGCTCGAGACCATCCTGCTCAACGTTCGGTGTTACTGCCGCTATGCTTTGAGCTACCGAAATCTAGAGGAGATGATGCAGGAACGGGGGGTGGAGGTAGACCACTCGACGATCAATCGGTGGGTAAGTGGTAATAGATGCTCTCAAAGCAGATGAGACGATTGAAAAAGAGACCGAACTCAGACAGAGCAAATATTTGAACAATGTGATTGAGCAAGATCATCGCCATATCAAAGGAATTGTGAAGCCGATGGTGGGATTTAAGACGTTCAACAGTGCAAGAAGAACGTTGAGCGGAATCGAGGCGATGAATATGATTCGGAAAGGACAAGTCAAAGGAATCGACCAAGTGGATATTGTCTCTCAAGTCAGATTTATTGAAGCACTCTTTGGAATTACTACTTAAGGGAATGCAAGCGATACCGATCATTTGTCCTTAATTAGTTTTTGCGAGAGAGTGTTTAGATTTTGTGTCAGCCTTTAGATTGTCAATAGTTGAAGCGTCCTGGAAATAGGATAGCAAAATGTGACAAGGCTGACCTCCAATTTTTTATCGGTCGGTTCCAGCGCTTGGTAATGTTGTTCATTGCTAAATACATCAACTTGAAAACAGACTCCTCATCTGGGAATACAGCCTTGGTCTTAATCACCTTGCGCAGTGAGCGATTGAGCGACTCAATTGCATTGATGGTGTAGATGACTTTGCAATATCCATTGGATAGTCAAAGATGGGAATGATGTTCTCCCAATGGCGAATCCAAATTTGGCTAATCACCGGATAACGAGCATCCCATTTGGCTGCAAACGCATCAAGGGCCGCTTCCGCCGCCAAGCGTGGCCGCTTGATAGATGGGCTTGAGGTCTGCTGCCACCGCTTTAGATTCCTTCCAGGGGACGTAGCGCAGACAATTACGAATCAGATGCACGATACACAATTGAACATGGGTTTTGGGATACAGTGCCTCGATCGCCTGGGGAAAGCCCACTAACCCATCGCAGCAGGCAATCAAGATGTCCTTTAATCCTCTGTTTTTCAAATCTGTCAACACTTTGAGCCAGAACTTGGCTCCTTCGGCTTCCGCCTCTCCAATCCATAACCCCAGCAGTTCCTTATTGCCCTCGCCGTTGATGCCCAACACGACATACACGGCTCGTTTGCTGACGCGCCCGGAAACCTTGATATTGACGTACAAAGCATCCAGATAAAGGATGGGGTATAATGCTGCTCCATGAGATCCTGACCTCCATCAGATACGATAGGTCGAAGGCTGCGCTCTTCCTTGCTCCATGCAGACTTAGAAGTCCAGGCGATTCTACGAGTTCTCAGCACTTCGAGGAGTGTAGCGACCCAAGCTTTTTTACGGTTTTGAGAAACCTAAGAGGGAACGGTCTGCCACTCCTCTAAGATACAAGGGGGATTTGAACGCCTCCATCAGCCATTCTATGAGCGAGTTCAAACGCAAACGCAGCTTGAACTCCCTTTGGGTATGCCCGAAGTGCGTCGGGTATTATGGGCACTGCTGCGGGCTTGGATGCCAAGCGTGAACCACATCTTGCACTGGTCTACGTGGCGACGAATTCACCCAGCCGTTGCAAGGTTTCATCACTACAAACGTCGGCTTCTTTCAACGTCAACTCTACAACTGTAGTACTTGACTGGCACCGAAGAGTCTGGTTGTGAACCGTTCAGGGGATTGACTGAACCAAATACGCGGCTCGCTAGAAGGATGGTTTAAAGGTGTCGATGCTCACTCGCTCCCCCGTTTCTGGCTTACCGCAGGCGTTAAGTGCTTGCTGCTGGGGAACTTTGAAACAGAATTAGCTCGGAAGTTCCAGAGTTAGAGAGTGTAAGGGACGAATGCAGCACACACTTTTAAAGCTACCTCTTAGCAAGCAGCCTCACCTTACCTTAATTCATGAATCTTGGTGGTGCGGAGTGCATGTATGGCGTATGTAAGGGGATGGCAATGCCTTTACGGCAGGCACTGAACCAACCGTTTATCTTTCTATTCAGCGAGGTTCAACCTTTTGGTTTGTGGTCAAAACAACAGACTTTTTTTCAAGAAGCTGAGTTAGTTTAAGGGGAGCAGGGGAGGAGCGATCGCTCCTCGTATTGCAGTACAAAAGGGGCATCATTCTTGGTACGGCCAAAGATAGGCACGGGCGATCGCTTCTCGTGTTGCAACACAGGGAACACTGAAACAAACCGTGAGGAAAACTTTTCAATACCTCCTCTCAATACCTCCTCCAACGTTATGTACTCCTCTATGCACACTCCTCTTAAAAACTTAAGATTTTATTCGTTTTTGTCTCGCTTTAACTTGGTTAGAAGTTACAAGCTAAAAATTATGCTTGTGGCTTTTCTGGGGACTCACGTACCGCTTTTAACGCTCTTTGCCTTTTTCATTGCGGCCAATTCGCTTTCGTTTGAGTCAACTGTAAAAATCCTGATCATTGCACTAATTGCCACATTAGTTGGCACTGCTTTAACACTTCTCGCCTTAGATACACTATTAGCGCCTGTGGTTCAAACGTCTCTGGCACTGAGGAATTATCTCAATCAAAGCGCTCTGCCTAAGCTGCCAACCCATTTTACCGATGAAGTTGGCACATTAATGGCTGATACCGTTCATACCATTCGCAACCTGGATGATGCGATCCAATACATAGTGCATTACGACAATTTAACGGGTTTACCCAATCAATTGCTATTTCAAAAACAGCTCCAGCAGGCGATCGCTCAAGCAGAACGAGACAACCGATCTCTGGCAGTGATGGTTCTGAGATTGAACAACTTCGAGAATGTCCGGAATGCCCTGGGAAGCAGCGTGGGTGAGTTGCTGCTAAGAAACGTGGTTCAACGATTGTCCGACGCTATGCCCAAACACAGCGTGCTTGCCTTTCTTGGCAGCGATGTGTTTGGAGTGATGCAACCAGAAATCACGGCATCTCACAATGTTCCTGGTTTGGCGCAAGATCTGCTGGATACCATTGCTAAACCATTTTCCCTGAATGGAAGTGAGGTTTCGACCAGTGCCAGTATAGGCATTGCAATTTCCTCTTTCGATGGCGTAACTGATGAACAGCTTCTCCAAAACGCTAACACTGCTTTGAAGCAAGCCGAGCGGCAAGGGCATCATTATCAGTTCTATTCTCTTGAAATGAATACGTTACTTCAAGAAAGGCTAGCTCTAGAAAATGAACTAGGATACGCCTTGATCCGGAATGAACTGACAGTACACTATCAACCCCGATTTGATACTCGAACACAACGCATTGTTGCCGTAGAAGCATTGCTGCGATGGCAAAATCCAGTTCGTGGTCTGGTTTCACCAGCAACGTTCATTCCCATTGCTGAGGCTAACGGTCTCATCCTGGAAATGGGGGAATGGGTGCTAAAAACGGCCTGTCAGCAAAGCCAGATTTGGCGATCGGCTGGTTTGCCACCCATCCGGATGGCCGTCAACCTATCTGCTCGTCAGTTCGAACAACCAGACCTTGTTGAACGCATCGCCCAAATCCTTGCACAGACAGGGGTAGAGGCATCCTGCTTGGAGCTAGAGGTGACAGAGGGCTTGATGATGAAGAACGTAACGCACTCGATCGCCAGCTTACAACAACTGCATGATTTGGGAATATCGATCGCACTGGATGATTTTGGTACAGGGTACTCTTCATTGAACTATCTCAGCCGCTTTCCTATCGATACACTCAAAATCGATCAATCGTTTATGCGAAACATTGTCACCAATCCAGACGATGTGGTCATTACCAAAGCCATCATCGCTTTGGCGACCAGCCTTCAGTTAAATATCACGGCTGAAGGGGTAGAAACAAAAGAGCAGTTTGAGTTTGTAGAAGCACACGGATGTGATGAAGTGCAGGGATATTACTTTAGTCGTCCTGTTACTGCTGATGTTCTGACCCAACTGCTAGAGAGCAACTACTTCCCCGAAAGCCATCTCTCTGCTGCTGTACAAACGCGTAATTTAATCCCAGATTGAGCAGGCACAAAGAATAATTTGTTGAGTATGAAGCCTGAACCCGCAGAATCAACTAGTGTTTGGACGCAACAGGCGGTCGTCCAGTAAGGCAATCGATCGTTGGAATGCTGAAGAGACAATCACTGGCGATGGTTCTCTCGCGTTACTGCCCAAAAGCGGCAAAGAACCAACGATCGATATGCTTCTGATCTGTGAACAATTCAATTAGATATCGTCAGGCCGAGTTGAAACTTGAATATGATTGAGCAGGGCAAAAAACAGCGACAGATTCGGAAATGTGGCTTGGTCGAGCAGTGCCCAGGGCTTTTGTTGACCTTTTTGCTTGATTTCAAGGAAGACATGAACGTGTTTGCGAGTTCGAGATTGAATCACGGTTGCGCCATCAAAATCCTGCCAGGATAAATGTTGTCTGCCTCTACTCATTCCATCAGGTGAAATGGCAAGCTGCTTGAAGCTGATAGGTAGCCCCCGATTGTAGGTGGCGATCGCTTCTGGCAATTGTTGCTGTGCAACTTGCTCCTGCAAAATTTGCCCTAAATCTTTGATTTGCGCCAAATGCTCATCAAATTGAATCTTGCGCTTGTCTTTCGTTTGGAGAGTATAGACGTGGCTTGTAACATTTGCTAGACGAGTGACCGCAATCAACAAAGTATCTACATCGGCATAGGGCAAAATTACAGGCTGAGGTTTGCGCTGATCCACCAAGCCATGTTGATAAAGCAACACTACAGTTTGGGGCGATCGCCATCGCCGCCACGATCGATGAGCAAAGTAGACCGAGAAAAACGTTGCTGGAATACCGACTAAAAACAAGCAGCTAATTAAGGAAGGAAAAACCATCAGGCTCCAGAGCACAAACAGCCGTTTCGCTTTTGATTTGTGCCAGTTGAATTCTCCTAAAAGATGACCGAAGGTTTGAGGGGCGATCGATGCAGAATAGTTCATCAGTAGACTCCAATAATGTTCTAGATCGTGGGTTCAATTTCTGTTACCGCAGAGGCTAACCAACCCTGCTGAGAAAAGACTCAGTCCGGGCGCAAGACCGCATCCAAGACAAGCTTTGAGCAGGGCAGCGGCATCATCTGGGGTGGGTGCGCCGCCGCCCGGAGGTGTAATCGTCTGAAACTGAGATACGCTCCACCAGACAGTAATTAGGAGGGTGGCGATCGCAGCCACACTGCACAAGGCAATCCGAATGAAGCGTCGAGATCCGGCGTGTTGTTGCAGTCCAGTCATCAACATCAGTACACCGGGGATACCCACTATAACGCTACCGACCACCCCACCTAACAACGCAAACAGAATAAACAGTGCCATGTGTAAGGCTCCGTTGGGCGATTTGCTACGCCAGAATGGGAACGCTCGCTCCTAACACAGACATCGTTGAAATTGACTTAAAATCGGCGAGGTCAAGCTGGGAGGGGCGAATGCCTTGCAGGGTAGCAAGTGGTTCTCGGCCTGCCTGAATAACCGTGCTGCTGCCCTGCTGCACAAATTTCAGATCGCCAACAGTTAAGCCGCTGAGTCCAATGAAGTCTTGTCCGTTGCGGAAGTCCTGGATGATATCGCTGCCATTGCCACGAGCCAGCACAAAGGTATCTGCGCCTGCACCGCCAACGAGCAGGTCTGAGCCTTGGCCGCCATCGAGTAGATCATCGCCGCTACTGCCGAAGATGCGATCGCTACCCGTGCCGCCAATCAGAATGTCGTTGCCTGTGCCGCCCGTAATCACATCTTTACCACTGCCGCCATCGACGATATCATCGCCGCCGCCGCTATTGACGCGATCGTTGCCGCCCAGTGCCAGCAGAATGCCGCTGTTGGCCGTCCCCCGCATTGGGTCTTGACCGTTACTGCCGCGAATCACAGGAATGTTGTTGGCCTGCAAGATGGCAGCCGGATCGCCACCCACCAGCACATCGGAAACCGTCGAGCTGTCATAACTGACGCGGATGCCGTTAATTGATCCTTCGCCATCACCGCGAATCGTCTGCCGAATTACGGCGTTCTCCTTGCCAAAGAAGCCAAATCCGGTTTCTCCTTTGACTTCACGAGTCAATGTATCGTAGGTAAACGATAGTTGGGTTGTGCCAGATTTGAAGTTGAGATCTAGAGGCGATCGCCTGCCATTCGCAGACAGTTTGAACGCATCCAGTTTGACCGTCACTTCGCGTTTGTTGGGGTCAACGGGTGCGCTAAGAAAAATGCCTTGATTGGCGATCGGTGCAAACGGTTGGGTTTCTCGGATTCGCCCGTCGATTTCAGCCCGCACCACCACATTGCCCTTCGTACCGAGCGGAATTAATCGCTCAATCTCAATATTCAGCTTGGCGTTTGCAATGGCAGATGCTTTGGGAATTAGTGTGTAGTCGATCGAGTTGTTGGGAACGGCGGTTTTGTTGACTTCGAGAAAGTAAGTGCCCGGATCGAGGCGATCGAACGAGATCTGATCGGCTCCCGGTTGGAACGAGGCATCCAGCAGATCTTCAAAGTTCGCACCA
This sequence comes from Oculatella sp. LEGE 06141, assembly GCF_015207605.1. Classification (GTDB taxonomy): domain Bacteria; phylum Cyanobacteriota; class Cyanobacteriia; order Elainellales; family Elainellaceae; genus Oculatella. The sequence goes on along the minus strand of NZ_JADEWO010000029.1, from coordinate 49,844 downwards.
AAGTCTTTCTTGCCGTTGTTATTGAAGTCTTTGACGAGGTTGAATGAAATTTCTTTCTCGTTATTGGAAAGCAACCTGGCATCGAGTCGGGCGGGGCGATCGACCGTGAATGAGAAGACATCAGTGGCATCATTGAGTCCAATGTTGTTGGCTCCGTTAATGTTGCCTGCTGCGCCAACCGTGCCGTCGGGCAAATTGCCAAACACCGCTTCGGCATCTCTGAGCAGGCCATTTCGCGTGTCAAGAAGGTTGTTTTGTTCTTGCTCTCGAACGATGGTATTGGGATTGAGTAGGGTGTCAATGATTACATTTGCCATAATTGAATTTCTCCTGAGAGTGTGAGTGATTCAGTGAGCAATGAAGCGTGAGTTTGAGAAACGGTGCCTGTAGCTGACAGGCGCGAAAATAGACAGCCTGTAGGCCACGGTGTCTACGGTAGGAAGACATAAAACGAGAAATTGCAGTGAGTGAAAGGTGAAAGTGTAGCGATCGAACTTAAACAGATTGAGTAGCACCGATTTGAGTTAGAAGCGCAACCCGTGCGATCGCACTTGCTGATAGCTATGCAACTAAGGTTGGCACTTCGATTCCTTTGAAGCGGGAGAGGTCTACGGTGACAAAATCAGCAGCATTAATTTGATTGGCTTTTACATTTGAGAGAATGGCGAGTCGTTCACCGCCCACGCCAATTACGGTGTTTTTGCCTTGCTGCACGATGTCGAGAATTTCAGAGTTTAGCTCGATCGAAAGCCCCAGTTTATCTCTGCCCTTCTGGAAGTCTTTGATCACATCCACACCGTCATTGAGCGTTAGCACAAAGGTATCTCTGCCAGCACCACCTGTATGGGTGTCGCGTCCCAAGCCGCCAAAACTGATATCATTGCCTGTGCCGCCATTGAGCTTGTCGTTGCCCGTACCACCGCACAGAGCATCGTTGCCACCCATGCCGGAGAGGTTGTCGTTGCCGCCTTCGCCGCAGAGGATGCCGCCTCGATTTTGTCCAGTCAGATCTTGACTGGCGTTGGTGCCAACAATGAGCGGAGTACTGTTACTGAAGCTGGAGGTGGATGAAGTGAAGGTGTCGTAGTTGATACGGAAAGAAATTCTTGCTCCTTTATTACGAGTGTTGAAGATCGGGGTTGGAAAAAGAACGTCGCCGTTACCCTCTGAAGTAATAATTTGTCCTTCTGGGAACGGAGATGTAAACGCAAACCCCCTTGCTTTTGCTTCACCTTTGATTGGATCAAAATCGAAAGGAATATCATTCCCTGGGACACCAGGATCAATGTCAGCAATATCATCGGTATCAGGATCTTCGTCTTTTGCTCCAATGCTGGCAAAAAGGAGCAGTTTGTTAATATCAACCTCTTGAGTAACTGTAAAGTTAGGATTGATATCGTTATCGTTTCCAAAGACCCGGCTGTTCTTCCTGCGCCCTTCAATGTTTGTTTCAATGTAAAAGTCGGCGCGATCAAAGTTTGTGAACGGAACCTTCGTGTCATAGCGTTCAAGTGCTGTCAGTCGATCGACCGTGACACTCATTTGGGCACGAGTAATCGCACGGCCATTTGCACTGAGCGTATAGCTGCCACTGCCCGTTGATTTGCTGACCAGCAAGGTATATTCACCTGCTAGCAAATTGTCAAACGCGATCGATTCTATGGCGGTTCCTGGCTTGAGAGAATTCCTAATCTGTTGACCGCTGCTGTTGAACAGCACCAAATTAGTGTCCACCCCTTGTGGGACAACTGCAATCCCGCCTTTGGTAGCGCGATCGACTTGAAATTTGAAGAAATCCGCCGAATCAGTGCCAAACAAATCACCTCGAACAAACGGACTATTGCGAATGTTACCCAGATTCGTTGCGGTTGCAAATGTATTATTGTCAGGGGTTTCAATTACTTCTGCCATTGTGCAATTCTCCCTTGGGTTGCTGTGTGGATGAGTTGGGTTAGTGGTAGTAGCGTCTGTCAAGCCATGCCCGCACGTCTTGTTCAGATTCAAAAAATACTTTTTGTCCTGCGATCGAGTCTTGAATGGCCCAATAAGCACTGCCAGACTTGTTCCTGAATGAATAGATTTTCAGTTCATTCACCGAAATAATTGACTCAATCAAATCGCGCACAATGCGATCGAGTTTTGCAGCAAACGTTGCTGGTTTTTGCTGACTAGATTCTGAGTGAACTGCGAATTCTAATACTTCGTCATCTGTCCCTGTTCCTTTCATGTTGACTTCTCCTGAATGTTGGTTGGTGGTTGAGAAACCGATCGCTCAGATAGTGATTTTGCTGCTACAGCAGTTGCAAACTGACTGAGATTAAAGACAAGCGAATCCTGGCGAACACGGGAAGACCGTGCTGCGAATGCACATAATTTGCACATGGTTAAACGGCTTTAGTGCTTGCGAACGATGTAGTAGTCATTCTGAAAGTCGTGCGCCAATTGCTTGATTTCAACCTGCTGAAAGCCCGCTTCAGCTAATAGTTCTAGCGCTTTTTCTTTGCCCCACATTGCTCCTAATCCCATGCCGCCATACGCGAGTGAAACGGTCATGCAGTGCATACAGGAGACGGTGTAGAGCAGTGAACCCAGCGGATGATCGAGATTTCCGCCTACATCCGTTGTTGCGTGAATATCCTGCATCAGGTAAACCCCATCCGATCGCAATGCGCGACAGATGTTTTGTAGCACGACATCAGGTTTTGCCTGATCGTGAATGGCATCAAAGGTGGTGATCAAGTCGTAGCGATCGCGCTCCTCGATCGTGGCGGCATCTTTAACCTGGAACTGAATATTGCTCAGCTTTCGCATCTGAGCGTCGGCAGTGGCATTGGCAACCGCTTCTTCAGAGAAGTCGTAGCCGGTGAAGCGACTGTTCGGAAATGCCTCTGCCATTTTGTTTAACGCCCGTCCACTGCCACAGCCAATATCCAAAACGTGAATGCCCTGCTGCAATGCTTCAGTCAGTCCGGGGATGAGGGGCAGCACATGATCAAACAGGGCAGAGACAACACTTTGGCCGCTATCTTCTGCCATCACGGCATGAAAGCGTTTGTACTCGGAATAGGGCACACCGCCACCTTTGTAGAAGCAGTCAATGATTTGCTCTTCTACCGTTCCCAGCAGCGGCACATATTGGGCGAAGACAGCAATATTGTCAGAGGCCGCAGCCCGGATCAGGAAAGCAGCGTGTTCCGCAGGTAGCATGTAGGTTTTGGCGATCGCGTCATACTCGACAAACCCGCCTGTCACCATCGCGCCAAGCCATTCGCGTACATAGCGCTCGTTGAGTCCGGCGGCATCGGCAATCTGCTGGCTGGTAGAGGGCGGCAGTTCTGCCATCGTGTCGAACAGTTCGGTGCGATGGCCGATCGAGGTCATCAGGGCGATCGCGCCGCTGTTGAGGACACTCAGCATTCGATCGGCAAAGGCGGCGGCTTTTGTTGTGTCAAAGGTTTGAGTGGTCATAGTTGGCTCCTCGGCTAACAATTTTCTGATGCGTCTTTGCATCTGAAATCAAGTTAGCGATCGAGGCGCTCCCAAACCGTTCCGAAAGCGTTCCTGACCTGGCAAAGCAACAGTAGATAGGTCTGATTAAGTCTGTAATTGTTGTAAATTTCTATTGAACTTTGGAAAAATCGCCTTGAAACTCTATATGTAAAGGTAGGACTTCTTCGCAACTGAGTCTCACTTGAAACAGCATGTCTCCGACATTGCAGATCAAACTTCTTGGAGAGTTTTGCTTAACTGACGGCAATCGCACCGTGAGTGGAATGAGCAGCGGGCGATCGCAGGCGTTGCTGGCGTATCTGGTGCTGAACCGTCATAGTCCGCAACTGCGGCAGCGGATCGCTTTTCATCTTTGGGCAGACTCGAGCGACACCCAGGCTCGTACCAATCTACGCAAAGAGCTGAGCAACCTCCGTCATGCGTTGCCACAGGCAGAGAATTACCTGCTTGTGGATGCCAAAACGATCCAGTGGCAGCCCACTGCTGCGATCGAGCTAGATGTCGCGGAGTTTGAAAAAGCCGTGAAAACGGCAGACCAATCCGCCGATCCGGCACTGGTGCGATCGAGCCTGGAGCACGCTTTGTCGCTGTATCGCGGCGATTTGCTGCCCAACTGCGAAGACGAGTGGGTGTTACCAGAGCGCGAACGGCTGGGGCAACTGCGGGTGAGCACTTTCGAGCGGCTGGTTGATCTGCTGGTGCAGCAGCAAGACTACCGCACTGCGTTGGGCTACGCGCAGCAGCTTTTGCGAGTGGATTCGCTCAATGAAACGACCTACTGCACTTTGATGCGGCTGTATGCGCTGAGTGGCGATCGCGCCAACGCGCTGCAAACCTATCACCGCTGCATGACGATGCTGCGCGAAGAACTCGGCATCGACCCGAGCGCAGCCACTCAAACCCTCTATCAGCAAATTCTCAGCGAAGACGAGCAAAGCCTACCCACACCAAACGCCGCCCCCGCCAAGCCGCATCAAAATTGGGAGCCAACCATTTCCTGGGGCGAAGCAAGCGACGTTTCCATCTTCTATGGGCGAGAGACAGAACTTAGAACGTTGGAGCAATGGATTGTTAATGACCGCTGCCGACTCGTCTTACTGCTGGGCATGGGTGGCATTGGCAAAACTGCTGTAGCGGTGAAGCTGGCGCAGCAGGTCGCCGGGCAAGATTGCTTTGAATGCATCATCTGGCGATCGCTGCGGAATGCGCCACCCTTAAAAGCGTTGCTGGCCGATCTGGTGTCGTTTCTGTCGCAGCAGCAGGAGACGGAAGCGGAAATTGGCCGCTTGGTTCACTGGCTGCGGGCGCGACGCGCTCTGGTCATCCTTGACAATGCGGAAACACTATTTGAGGCGGGCGATCGCGCCGGACAGTATCGCCCAGATTACGAAACGTACGGAGATCTGTTTCAGGCAGTTGGTGAAAGACCGCATCAAAGCTGTTTGCTGCTGACCAGCCGTGAAAAACCTGCTGAACTGGCGACGCAAGAGGGAGAAACCGTGCGAACCTTCGAGCTAGGCGGTTCAGCAGAAACCGCTAAAGTGTTGCTGAACGCCAGGGGAGTAGTGGGATCGGAAGCGCATAAACAGCAACTCATCAAACAGTATGGCGGTAATCCACTAGCGCTAATGGTTGTTGCCAGCTCAATTCAAGCTGTGTTTGATGGTGATATTGAGCAATTTTTGCAGCAAGATGCCGTCTTGTTTGGCGAAATTCGGCATCTATTAGAACAGCAGTTTGAGCGGCTGTCGTCGCTAGAGCAAACGATTCTGTATTGGCTAGCCATTAACCGGGAATGGACAACGATCGCTCAGCTAGAAGCCGATATCTTTCCAGCGGTAACCCGCGCCAATTTTTTAGAGGCTCTGAAGTCGTTGCGGTGGCGATCGCTTATCGAAAAACGCACAGGCAGCTATACTCAACAGCCTGTGGTAATGGAGTATGTGTGCGATCGCTTGACCCAGCAAATTGCGACTGAACTTGTAACCAAACAACTGGTTTTGTTCAATCAATACGCCTTAATTCAAACAACGGTTAAGGATTATGTGCGCGAAAGTCAGACTCGGTTGATATTAGAGCCAGTTGCCAACCAGCTACGTCAGGCGATCGGTAATTCTAGCCGGCTAAAAGAGCAGTTGCAATCCATTCTCAAGCTGCTGCAACGCCAGGAAACTCTACGAACAGGTTACGCCAGCGGTAACTTCATCAACCTCTGCGGCTATCTCAACATTGACTTAACTGATTCTGATTTTTCGGGTTTGACCATTCGCCATGCCTATCTTCAACACGTCAATTTGTATCGCGTCAACTTCACCCATACCAACTTTATAAAGCCCGATTTTATGCAGATTGGCAGCGTGATTCACTCGATCGCCTTCAGCCCAGATGCAGCGGTTGTGGCAACAGGTGAACACAGCGGCAGCATTCGGCTCTGGCGACTATCCGACTATCAGCCCATCTTGACGATTAAAGGACACCACTCCTGGGTCGAGTCGGTTGCCTTCAGTCCTGATGGCTCTCTGCTAGCCAGCGGCAGCACCGACCACACCATCAAGCTATGGCAGGTTAAAACAGGGCAACTGCTGCAAACGCTGCAAGCAGATGATCTCGTTTGGGCTGTCGCCTTCCACCCCAACGGCAGCCTGCTAGCCAGCGGCAGCGGCGATCGCGCCATCACCCTTTGGGACATTGCCACCGGACAAAGCCGAACACGGTTAGAAGGACATATCAATTCGGTTTGGTCAGTTGCCTTTCATCCCGACGGCAATCTCCTGGCTAGCGGTAGCAGCGATCGCACGGTAAAGCTGTGGGATGTTGCAACGGGACAGCTATTGAATACTTTGCAGGGACATGGCGATCGGGTGGCGTTCGTTACCATCAGCCCAGACGGCAAATGGCTTGCCAGTGCTGACGACAGCATTATTCTTTGGGATATCCAAACCGGGCAACGGTTGCAGACCTTGCGGGGACACACCAACTGGATTTCGTCCTTATACTTCAGCCCAGATAGCCGAATGCTCGTCAGCGGCAGCAAGGACGACACTATCCGGCTGTGGGATGTGCAAACCGGGCAGCTCCTCAAAACGCTGCAAGCCCACAGTCGTTTGGTCTGGTCGGTCAAATTCAGCCCGGATGGTCAGCTTTTAGCCAGCGGTGGCGAAGACCATACGCTGAAGCTGTGGGACGCGCAGAGCGGGCACTTGCTGAAAACATTGCAGGGGCGATCGAATTTGCCGCGATCGATTTGCTTTAGCGCCGATGGTCGTCTGCTGGCAAGTGGTTACGAAGACCATACCGTAAAGCTCTGGGATGTCGAAACTGGACAACTGTTGAGAACGCTACCAGGACATAGGGGCTGGGTGGCATCGGTCGCTTTTAGCCCGGATGGTCGGTTCCTGGCAAGCGGCAGCGACAACGACATCAAACTCTGGGATGTGCAGACCGGACAACTGTTAAGGGCGCTACAGGGACATATCTTTCTCGTTTGGGCCGTTGCCTTTAGTTCAGATAGCACCATCCTGGCAACTGGAGGTGAAGACTGCACGGTGAAGCTGTGGGATGTGGAAACCGGACGGCTGTTGAAGACGCTAGCAGGGCATACCAACTGGGTCATCTCGCTGGTGTTTAGCGCTGCTGACATGCTTGCCAGCAGCAGTAGCGACCATACCGTGAAGCTGTGGGAGGTCAAAACCGGGCGTCTGCTACACACGCTAAGCGGTCATGTGGCTGCGGTGTGGCAAGCCTATTTTCGCCAGAATGAATCGACGCTGGTGAGTGCTGGTGATGGGGATGGCTTTAAGGTTTGGGATGTGCAGACCGGACGACTATTGAATACAGTTCCAGCCGCCTCTCATGAATTGCCGCTTGCCCTCAGCCCGGATACTCGCCTGTTTGTCTGTGGCAACGATGACTACACCATCAGAATTCGCGCACTGGAAACGGAACAAGAAGGAAGAACCCTGTCTGGACATACCGATCGAATCATCAAAGTGGTATTTAGCCCCGACAATGAAACACTGGCGAGCAGCAGTGCCGATGAAACAATTAAACTCTGGAATTGGCGAACCGAAACCTGCTTGAAAACCTTGAGGAGCGATCGCCCCTACGAAGGCATGAACATCACCGGCGCAACCGGACTCGCAGAAGCGCAAATCGTGGCTCTAAAGACGCTGGGTGCGATCGAACTTGGCTCTGCCAGCGATACATTGCTCAAGCCAGCATCGACACGTCCTCCAATTGGACGCGATCGCGAGTGGACGACGATCGATCGCTGGCTCCATTCAACCGCTGAAGTGTTGCTGCTGCTGGGTGAAGTGGGCATTGGTAAAACTCGCTTAATGGAAGAACTGGCTCGAACCGTCGAAGCCAGCGGTGGCTATGTCGTTTGGGGACGCGGATTCGCGGCTGAAATGGTACGTCCCTATGGAGCCTGGATCGACGGCATTCGATCAATCGCCCGCAATCACAACCTGTCGCTGCCCGCTGCGCTAGAATTTCTGCTGCCGCAGACTGAACCGCCTGGTAATGCGCCTGCCGACGCGCAAAGCGGCTCTCCACGCGATCGCAGCAGCCTATTTGATGCCGTTGTACACTGGCTGGCTCAGCTTGCCCGACATCGAACCGTGGTGATTCTCCTCGACGACATCCAGTGGCTCGACGAGGCATCGATCGCCCTGCTGCACTATGCCATTCGGCTGTTGAGTCAATCGCCCGTTTTATTTGCCTGTGCTGCTCGCCTTAATGAGCTACAGATGAACGAGCCGATTGCTAAAGTCATTCAAACTCTGCGACGTGAACGGCGCTTGCAGTCCCTGACGCTTGCCCCACTCGATCAGGGACAGACGGCAGCCTTGATGCACTCGATCGACCCTGACGTCGATCAAGACTGGGTGCCGCGTGTCTTTGCCGAAAGTGGCGGCAATCCCTTATTCATCCTCGAACTTGCCCGATCGCGATCGCAGCCCGACGATGCGACCGCGAATTTAGAATCATTGATTCAAGACCGCCTGCTTCAGCTTGACGAAGCGACCCGTGAGCTTTTGCCTTGGGCAGCGGCGTTAGGGCGCAGCTTCAATCCAAATCTGCTGACGAGGTTGGTGGAACAGACGAGTCAGCGCGATCGCAACCCCATTCAGCTCCTAACGGCAATGGAGCAATTGGAGCAGCAGGGCATCATTCGCCCCGGCACTGTCAACGGCGGCATGGGGTATGATTTTGCCCATGATATTGTCCGTCAGGTAGCGTATCAGCAGCTTTCGGAGCCACGTCGCCGTCTGCTGCACTGTCAGATCGCGCAGACGCTTCAGGACATTGCAACTGACGATTCATCCGCCAGCGATATCGCGCATCACGCCGCGCTCTGTGGAAATCATGTCCTGGCAGCAACCGCTGCACTGGCGGCAGCGCAACACAGCCTTAGATTGTTTGCCTACGCTGAAGCCGCAGAGCTGGCTCAGCGGGGAATGCAGTTCTGCCAGCAGCTTGAGGATCGATCGCGTATTCACTTTCACATCCACCTGCTCAAAGTGTTTGTGCTGGCAGGTGTCACAAGCGATCGCGTCGTCCAGCTTGAGGCTGACCTGCATCGTTTAATTGCCGAGGCGAACCGCTTGGGGTTGCAGGAGCAGGAAGCGATCGCCCTGGAAGCACTGATCGCACTGCATCACGATCACGGCAATCTCACAGGTGTTCATCAGCACTCGCTGCAAGCCGCTGAGCGAGGCCGCACCGCCAGTCCGACGACAACAGCACGGATGCTGGCATACACGGGCTGGTGTTTAGCTGAAATTGAACGCGATATGCCCCGCGCTGAGGCAATGCTACTGGAAGCGCGATCGCTGGCGGCTCGCGTCGGGCAAGACCTGCTGGATGTGCAGAGCGGGCTGGGAATTGTCCGCTACTATGCAGCAGATTGGGAAGGCGCACGGCTGCACTTAGAGCAAGCCTGGCAGATGGCACAAGCCGATCAAGACCACTGGCGCACCTGCCTTTGCCTGAAGTATCTGGCGATGCTGGAATTAGAGGCAGGCAGCACCCCTGATGCCCTGCGCTATGGCCACGAAATGGCAACGGTTGCGGCGCAGATGGCTGAAACGGGCAGCGAAGGCGCGATTGCAGCAGCTCTCATCCTTCTGGCTCAGTATGCTTCCAGTCATAGCGACCCGACGGCACTTGAGCAAATTCTCTCAGATCTCCATCGGCTAGACGACCAGCGGATGCTCGCTTACACGCTCAATTGTGCAGCAGAGATTGACTTACAGCAAAATCGTGTGAAATTGGCGATCGCCCATGCCGAAGCAGCACTCGCAGCGGCGCGTGTGGTTGAACATTACAGTTGTCTGGCGATTGCCGGAGCCATTTTAGGACGCGCACAGTTGGCACTCGGACAGACAAAGTCAGCGATCGTGACGCTGCAAAATCTGCGGCGACAAATTGACCATCACCCGATCAGCGTTCGCGCTCATGCTGCCGTCGAGCAGTTTGCTCAGCAGCTCGAACTTTGCCTCACAACATCAGGAGAAACGCATGGCGATCGTACTGGTTGAAAAAGTATTTGATCCCCCCATTACCGAATCGAAATGGAATCACGATATCGAGATCGGTATTCCCTGCCATCAGGCTCATAACGTTCGCTGGATTCGATCGATGATGTCCCGCGATCGCCGCTCGGTCGTGTGCGAATTTGAAGCACCCGATGCTGAAACGGTGCGTCGCTCCTTCCGTAAAGCTGGACTGCCGTTTGCTCGCATTTGGACGGTGGATGTCTTGGAACCGAAACCAGAAAGGGATGGAACTATTCGCACCAAAGGCTGGTGCTTGATGAATTCGCGATCGCATCCCCACGACCTCTTCTCAACGTGAGCTTATCCATACAATCCTGCCAAAATTTCTGATGCAAACCCTCCTTCAAGGCGTAATAATAAGGAGTTATTGATACTGATTCTCATTAATCCTTTGCCCCCTATGCCCCTTGACCTGATTGCCCAAGAAGTTGATGAAATTTGGACGGAAGCCGAGCAGTGCTGTCCATCGGTCACCTCGATCGATCGACTGGAAACGATTTACACAATGCCACCCCTATTAGGCAGTGGTTACCGCCGTGAAATAGAGCTATATCCTGGTTTGGAACTGTGCGTTTTCAATGAAATCTACAATGATTTGACACTGCGAGCCTTAGAAAACAAGCATTTAGTGCAGTTCAAAGTGCATCTATCTGGTGTGGAAGATAGTGGTGACTACATGTTGATCGACGCAGCGCAAAGCTATGTGGGCGGTAGCGGAATTCAGCGTCGCTTGACGGTGTTTATGCCCAAGTTCCAGCCTCATGTTGGCGTGAATATTCACTTGCAGCCCCACTTGCTCAACCAGTTCTTTGCTACACCAACAGGGGAATTGCCACCCGAACTGCAACCCCTAATACAAGGAGACAACTGGCAGAAGGTATTCTCGACCAAAACAACAGCAGCCATGCGATCGGTGGTGCAACAGATCATTGACTGTCCGTTTATGGGAATGACCAAGCGACTATATTTGCAGGGCAAGGTGTTTGAATTGATGGCACTGCAACTAGATGGCCTTTTGGAAGGCGATGCTACAGAAACCGCTGCCTCCCTCAAACCCGATACCCTTGCTCGAATTCACTTTGCCGCAGAGATCTTGCGATCGCAATTGGAACATCCCCCAATTCAGACGGAGTTAGCGCGCCAGGTTGGAGTGAGCGATCGCACGCTGAGACGTGGTTTTCAAGCCTTATTCGGTACAACCATAATGGGGTATTTAACCGAGCAACGGTTAATCCAGGCAGCGCAGCTTTTGCAACAGGGCTGGTCGGTGGCTGAAGTCGTTCATCGCTGTGGCTATAGCAACCAGGGGCATTTTGCGGCAGCCTTCAGACGCAAATTTGGCGTCACCCCAAAACAATGGGCGATGGGTTGCCAATCAGCCATTACCGCCTCGATATAATGGGAAAACACTGGCAGAGGCACAAATCATGACTCCAGAAATTGCCTTATCTTCCCAGCCTGCACTTCCCCCTGACTGGGAAGTGCCCACCCCTCCAACCGACTTGATCTTTGACGATGGAGAACCCTTGGAAAGTAATCGTCATCGCATTGCCATGAATGTGCTGATTCGGTCAGCGCAGCAAGCCCTCTCTGCTCGACCTGATAGCTTTGTAGGCGGCAATATGTTCGTCTACTACAGTCGTCAACAGGTCATGAATCGGGATTTTAGAGGTCCTGATTTTTTTGCAGTCCTGGGTGCTGAACCGGATCGGGAACGGCAGGGTTGGGTAATTTGGGAAGAGTCGGGTCGCTATCCCGATGTGATTGTCGAACTGCTGTCTCCCAGCACCGCTGCGATCGATCGAGGTGCAAAGAAAGACCTCTATGAGCAAACGTTTCGGACACCGGATTATTTTGTCTTTGACCCGTTTGATCCGACCTCTTTGGCAGGGTGGCGACTGGATCTGGCTCACGGCTACCAGCCCCTGACTCCCAACGATCGCGGTTGGCTGTGGTGCGAGACGCTGGAACTCTGGTTGGGCACCTGGGAGGGAGCGATCGATCGAGAACCGGTCAACGGCAGTTGTGCCTGGTTGAGATTTTATACGCCCCAGGGAGATCTGGTGTTGCTGCCTGAAGAAGTGGCGCAACAGCAAGCAGAGCAGGCGCAACAGCAAGCAGAGCAGGCGCAACAGCAAGCAGAGCAGGCGCAACAGCAAGCAGAACAGGAAAAGCAGCGGGCGGATCGGCTAGCTGCAAAGCTGCGAGAATTGGGAGTTGATCCCTCGGCTTGAGTTGAATAGAAGCAAAGGAGCCATAGTCACTCATCGAAAAGATCGCTCAAATTGTCCGGTTTAGGATCAAAGTCCGAATTTGAGTAGACGCGCCTCATGCAAGCTCCTTACACTGCCTTTATTGCAATCGAGAAAGATTAGCAATAGAGTTTTCTGGTGTGAGGAATTGAGATGTCTGTATTAGCAGTTTCGGTTTCGGTGCGATCGGCGTTGGTGGTAGTGCTTTTTTCAGGCAGTGCGATCGCTGCTTTAGCCTTACCCATAGGAGCGCAAGAGGTAGGGAATTGGGACGGGGAAATAGGGAGTGGGGAGGAACAATTTACCTCGACTCCCGACTTCCTTTCCAACCTTAAGCAATCTGTTACCGGTGTTGAGAGCTGGATCGCCCAAGTTGAAGCCTCGCTAGTGCAAATTACCAGGGTGCGAGTTGAAGAGACTGAGGCAGGCTTACAGGTGGTGCTGGAAACAGACAATGACTTCTTGCCAGTCCCAGAAACGCGATCGGTGGGAAATGCCCTGATTGCGGATATTCCTAATGCCACGATCACAGAGGAATTTTCTCAAGCAAACCCCATCGAAGGAATTGCATTGGTGAGCGTGACGGAATTGCCTGGTGATCGAGTGCGAGTGGCAATCACGGGAACGGATGCGTCTCCTGCCGCTGAGGTGAGCGAAGCGGCAGGAGGATTAGTCCTGGCAGTGACCCTGGGAGATGCGGATGCCATTGCAGAAGAAGACGCGATTCAGGTGGTGGTGACAGGAGGGCAGGATGACGGTTATAACCCTTCCAATGCTTCCGTAGGGACGAGAACCGACACACCGCTGCGCGATATTCCTCAGTCCATTCAGGTCATCCCTCAACAGGTGATTGAAGATCAGCAAGCCCAGCGATTGGACGAAGTTTTGAGAAACGTACCGGGAACCGCGCAGGGTGCAGATCAGCCTCTCAACTTCTCCACCTCATTCTTCATCCGAGGTTTCGACTCCAGCACCAACCTTTTGAGAAATGGACTCGCAGATTACACGCTGCAAAATGTGGGATACGATGCTGCCAATATTGAACGAGTTGAAGTTTTACGAGGACCGACCTCCGTATTGTATGGACAAGCAGGTGGTCCATTTGGTGGTTTCGGGGGCAGCGTTAATCTGGTTACTGAACGACCCCTGAGCGATCCGTATTATCAAGTCGAGGCTTTAGTTGGCAACTTTGATTCTTATCGCGGTGCCCTTGACTTATCTGGTCCACTCAATGACAGTGAAACCGTACTTTATCGCCTGAATGCATCCGCACAGCGATCGGAAAGTTTCATTGATTTCTTTGAAGCTGAACGCTATTTTATCTCTCCCGTCGTAACTTGGTTAATCAGCGACCAAACGGAGATTACTGTAGACGCTCAGTATATTTCGTTTTCACAGCCCTTTCAGTTTGGACTACCTGCAAGGGGTACAGTGTTGCCGAATCCAAATGGTGAAATTCCGCGCGATCGCAATGTGAGTGAACCAACTGACGATACCTACGGCGAAGTCTTTAGAATTGGTTATGATTTAGAACATCGTTTCAGCGAAGAATGGCAACTCCGCAATGCCTTTAATGCCTCATTCCTTGACATAACCAGAGATGCCTATACCTATCCCCTCAGTCTGCAAGAAGATAACCGGACGCTGACCCGAGGATTAGGTTTCTTTGACAACGATCTACGGTCTTACAACCTGGATACATTTGTATCGGGTGAATTTACTACGGGTGGTCTTAACCATCAACTTGTGACTGGAGTTAACTTATCCAGGGTTGAATATGGTGGACTGTTTATTAATCGTCCTGCGGCTTCGATCGATATCTACGATCCAATTTACGGACAGCCACCAGGCGACATTGACTTTGAATCTGATTCAGACATCACGCTGGATAGTGTGGGTGTTTATATTCAAGATCTGATTGCGATCGCAGATAATTTTAAGGTTTTATTAGGCGGACGATTTGATATCACAAATCAGAACCGAGAGGAGTTCACTGCCACTGACACGGTGGAAACCAGTCAGCAGGATGAAGCATTTAGTCCTCGTCTTGGGCTTGTTTATCAACCGATTCCAGCCATCTCGCTGTATGCCAGTTATGGTCGAGCCTTTCAGCAAGTGGTAGACAATCAGCGCATCTTTGATCCAGAACGGGCAACTCAATATGAAGTGGGGGTCAGAGCGGATATCAGCGATCGTCTTTCAGCGAACTTAGCACTGTATCGCTTGACTCGTTCTAATGTACTTACACCTGATCCGGAAGACTTGAACTTTAGCATTCAAACCGGAGAACAACGCAGTCAAGGAATTGAATTGGATATGTCCGGTGAAATTTTACCCGGATGGAACATCATTGCAGGTTACGCTTATACGGATGCACGGGTGACTGAGGATAATACATTTGAAGAGGGCAATCGCCTGAACAATATTCCAGAGCATAGTGCCAATTTGTGGACAACCTATGAGATCCAGAACGGTGATTTTGCAGGACTTGGCTTTGGTTTAGGATTGTTTTTGGTGGGCGATCGCTTCGGTGATACACAAAACACCTTTGAACTGCCCAGTTACCTGCGAACGGATGCCGCAATCTTTTACAGAAGAGAACAGCTTCGAGCCGCAATCAACATCAAGAACCTTTTCGATATTGAATACTTCGAGGCGACTCAGCAAAATATTAATCGGGTTTATCAGGGTAATCCGATCACGGTGGAAGCAACGGTTTCATGGGAATTTTAGTCGCTTGAGGTGTAAAAACGTGACCATACGCTCGTTTATCGGCTGGTTACTGCTGGGAATTTTAGGTTTTTTTCTAACCACTGCCTGTGGTTCCCCTCAAGGAGTAACCGTTTCTTCCCCTGAACAACTGACTGCTGAATGCAAGGTCGTTCAGCATGTACTTGGAGAAACCTGTATTCCTGCTAATCCTCAGCGCATTGTCACGCTATCGATTCCAACATTGGGTCATGCCCTCAGTCTGGGGGTTAAACCGATTGCTAGCACCTACATCAACGGTGATTATGTTCTACCTTACCTGGCAGATAAGGTAGAGGGAATCGATGCTGTAGGGAGCGATCGCCCTAATCTGGAACGGTTGCTGACCCTCAAGCCAGATTTAATTGTGGGTTTAGATTGGGAAGAATCCATCTACCCTCTCCTCTCAAAAATTGCACCAACGGTTTTAGATGATTGGGGTGGCACAGAGAACTGGCGAGATCACTTTAGTTTTGTCGCTGAGGTATTAGGAAAACAAACAGAGGCACAACAAGCCTGGGATCGCTACTATCAACGAATCGCAGAACTTAAAAGCGCTTTAGGCATTGGCGCAGCTTCTCCAGAGGAGAATCGCTACAGCGACAAAACCATTTCCCTGATCTTTGTAGCGCCAGGGGCGATATTTAGCGAGGCAAAGGGATCATTTCCAGACTCCATTCTGAAAGATGTTGGATTGCAACGTCCAGCAGCTCAAGATGTGGTTGTTCCTGATACACAACTGCAAATTGGTGAAGAGGAATTGGAGAAAGTCGATGGAGATATTCTGCTGATTGGAGGATTAACAGAGAACGACAAGGACAGGTTAGAAGAACTGAAACAGAAACCCCTGTGGCAAAGGCTTCGAGCTGTTCAGCAAAATCGCGTTTATGTTATCGACTACATGACCTGGCGAGGCGGAAACTTGCTAGCTGCCGATGCTGTCATTGATGACTTGTTTCAGTACCTCGTCAACACGCCATAAACCTATGCCCAAACACACTTTATTCATCTGCCAATCCTGCCACTCTTCCGAAGAAAGAGCTGAACATCAACCTGCTGATGGTGCGCGCTTACTCAAACAACTCAACACGTTAACTGCTGAGCAATTACAGTCTGCTCATTTTGAAATTCAGCCTGTCGGTTGCTTGTGGACCTGCGATCGCCCCTGCGCTGTTGCTTTTTCTGCTCCCCACAAACCCACCTACTTGTTTACAACCTTGCCAACGGATGAAACGGCTCCTGCCCTGCTTGAGTTTGGCAAACTCTACCTCAATAGCAAGACTGGCGATATTCCCTGGAAGCAGTTTCCTGAAATGTTGCAGTCGGTGAGCACTGCCAAGATTCCGGCAGTGGGGGGATGAGTAGATTGAAACGCCAAACTTACAGCAGTTCTCAATCGAGTCAGCCACAGTCTCGCCAAGATGGGTGTAGGGTTTAAGGCGTGGTGAATGCAAATGAAAATGGCTGTAATTAATGATGGGAAATAATATGGGCGATCGCCTCTACACAATGTCCTATGCCGCCACTCGCACACTCACTAGAGGCTTCTCCAATTGCATGTCCCGCATGGCTGAGTGTATGTTCAGCAGCTCCAAGAAGATCCACTTGATCGGGAAGACCTAGCTCATAGCAAGTCAAATCTGTTTCAGGTACAGGCTTTTCAGCTAATCTGCGTCGGTTGCGGTAAATATCTGCACAGAAATAGCCCATTCCTAACGCTGTAGATGAACCAATCAAGAGAGGGATCAGGGGCATGACTAGTGCCTCATGTCATAGATATAACTCATTATAACTTCGCTAAAATCACGTATGGCAACTCTTGTGGCTCAGCCACTCCTGCGTCTACTACGGTACGGCAAACCCTACCAGGTTAAAGTTTGGGGAGCGATCGCCAACTCTATTCTCAATACTATTTTTGATCTGGCACCTCCCTATCTCATTGGTATCGCCATTGATGTTGTCGTCAATGAAGAAAACTCTCTGATTGCTCGTTTTGGCATCACCAGCATCACCGGGCAACTGGCGGTTCTATCGTTGCTGACCCTGTTGATCTGGAGCCTGGAATCCTTGACGGAATATCTTTACAGCCGTCTATGGCGCAATTTAGCCCAAACTCTACAACATGAATTACGAGTTGATGCTTACAGTCATTTACAAGAATTAGAACTGAATTATTTTGAAGAACGCAGTATGGGAATGCTGCTGTCCGTGTTAAATGATGACATCAATCAACTGGAGCGATTTCTCAACTTTGGTGCCCATAACATCCTTCACTTTCTCACCACTATTCTCCTGATTGGCAGTACATTTATCATCCTGGCTCCAGGAGTGTCCTGGTGGGCGATGCTACCGATTCCCTTTGTCATCTGGGGGTCAATAGTCTTCCAGTCCAAATTGGAGCCACGCTACGCCGATGTGCGCGAGAAAAGTGGATTGATCAGCAGTCGATTAGCCAACAATCTCTCTGGCATTGCCACGATCAAAAGCTACACGGCAGAAGCCTATGAGCGCGATCGCGTCACAGTTGAAAGTGAAGCCTATCGCCGCAGTAATGGAAAGGCGATCGCCCTCAGTGCCGCCTTCGTGCCTCTGATTCGGATTTTAATTCTAATTGGGTTTACAGCCACCCTGTTTCTGGGAGGTCTGGCTGTCGCTAACGGAAACTTATCCGCAGGCACTTATGGTTTTCTGGTGTTCATCATCCAGCGATTGCTGTGGCCCTTTACTGACCTGAGCGAATTGATGGATGAGTATCAGCGGGCAATGGCATCAGTGCGGCGGGTGATGGGGTTGCTCGATACGCCGATCGCAATTTCGCAGGGCGATCGCTCACTCCCCCTCAATACTGTCCGAGGTGAAGTACAGTTTGATCACATCACCTTTGGCTACCAGGATCGCAACAACATTCTCAAACAGTTATCTCTATCCGTTCCGGCAGGGGCAACGATCGGCATTGTCGGGGCAACGGGGTCAGGCAAAAGCACATTGGTCAAGCTGCTGTTGCGATTCTATGAAGTGCAAAGTGGACGGATTGCGATCGATGGAGTGGATATTCGAGAGATACGCCTGACGGACTTAAGACAATGCATCGGTTGGGTGAGTCAGGATGTGTTTTTGTTTCACGGCACAGTAGCTGAGAACATTCGCTATGGCAGTTTTGACGCGACTCGCGAACAAATTATTGAGGCAGCAAAGCGAGCAGAAGCTCATCAGTTTGTTGAACAGTTGCCCCAGGGGTATGACACGATCGTGGGAGAACGAGGGCAGAAGCTTTCTGGTGGGCAGCGACAACGATTGGCGATCGCCCGTGCTATTCTCAAAGACCCACCGATTCTGATTCTGGACGAAGCTACCTCAGCCGTAGATAACGAAACCGAAGCCGCCATTCAGAAATCCTTGCAGGTGATTACGCAGAATCGAACGACAATTGCGATCGCCCATCGGCTTTCGACCATTCGCAATGCAGACTGCATTTATGTAATCGATAAGGGGCAAATTGTAGAGCAGGGAATCCATGATGAGTTGATAGCACACAACAGCATCTATGCAGGGCTATGGCGCGTGCAGTCAGGAGTGAGTTGATCAACAATGCCGTGAGTTTCCGCTACACGAAAGTAGAGCGTGGGGCGATTGTTAGAGTCGCATGAGATTATCCTTCTCGGTGGGCGCAATCATGATGATATTATTGAAAAATATTATCATTAATCTCAACTGCTAAGCTTGATTTGACCCTATTATGACGCTCATCCTCAACGAAAGTGACTGGGCCGAACTGTGTGAGCAGGCTCCCAAACCAAACCCTGGCAATGGGATACCTGACGGGTTTGAAATCCAAGGAGTACCGGAACACCTGGGTCGGGGCTATAGTTGCGAGCTAGAGTTATTGCCTAGCGTGTGGGTGGGTTGGTCAGACGAGAAATTCTATCAGGATTTTACGATCAAAGTCCCTCTGCATGAGCATTTAGTGCAATGTACTGTGGTGTTATCTGGTCTGGAGCATAGTCAGGAGTACCCGACCTTTGGCGGGTCACGGGGATATCTGTCTGGCAGCGGCGTTTCTCCATCCTATGCAATGCACCATCAGCGATCGCAACGCCTGATCAATGTACATATTCATCTCAGACCAGAGGTATTTGCCGAATTCTACTCAGATCTGGCAGGTTCCAATGACACATTTCTGAAACTGCTTTTAAAGCAAGAAGACTGGAAGGTGTCTTTCTTTCCTCCAGTAACGCAGGAAAGCAGACAGTTGGCACAGCAAATTTTGCAGTCCCCCTTTTGTGGTTTAACTCAACGCCTGTATCTTCAATCGAAAGTGTTTGACTTGCTGTCGCTACAGCTTGAGCCAATCTTGGCTGATCAGCGATTGACCTCTCTTGCCCCTGGACGCAAACCCGATACCGTTGCCCGGATTTACCACGCCAAGGAAATCTTACTGTCTCGGCTGGAGCAGCCCCCGAGTTTCCTGGAGCTAGCACAGCGGGTCGGCGTTAGCGATCGCACCTTACGTCGAGGCTTTCGAGAGTTATTTGGCACTACGGTGGTGGGTTACTTGACCCAGCAGCGCATGAAACAGGCAGAGCAACTCCTGAGAGAGGGGCATTACACCGTTGCAGAGATCGCAAACTGGGTAGGCTATTCCCACTTGGGTCATTTTGCCGCCGGGTTTAAGCGACAGTTTGGGATTTCGCCCAGTGAATGTTTGGCAGGTAAAACGGGTTCTAAACACCTCGTGTCCGTTTTGGGATAGACAGGCCACAATTCACTTCCCTACACTGCCTGTTGTTGCTTAACGAGAACTGTTAGCAATAAAGTGGGTTCCCTAAGTGTGAGGAATTGAAATGCGCGTGTGGCAACGTTCGACATCGGTACGATTGACCTGGATGGTAGTGCTGGCCAGTAGTTTTGCAGGGATAGTGGCGTTACCCACTTGGGCACAGGAGAGTGAGAGTGTAGGTGAGTCAGAGCGTAGGAGCGTAGGTGAGTCTAATCTACCGATCCACCCGTCCACTCATTCACCCGCCACAACGGTGACTGATTGGATCGCTCAACTCGAAACCTCGCTCGTACAAATTACTGGGGTGCAGGTGGAGGAAACCGCAACGGGTTTGCAGATAGTACTGGAAACAGTAGACGGTGATCTGGCGGTATCGGAAACCCAATCCATTGGAAATGCGCTGATTGTGGACATTGCGAATGCAACTCTGGCAGAGGAGTTTTCTCAAGCAGAACCGATCGAAGGCATTGCGTTGGTGAACGTGACAGCGTTACCGGGTGACAGAGTACGGGTTGCCATTACCGGAACCGATGCGCCACCGATCGCAGAAGTAACCTCAGACGCGCAGGGATTGGTGCTGGCCGTCACTACAGGGGGTGCTGAAACAGTCGCTGAAGATGATGCGATTCAGATTGTGGCCACCGGTGAGCAAGCGGATGACTATTATGTGCCGGATGCCTCGGTGGGAACCCGAACCGACACGCCACTACGCGATATTCCTCAGGCGATCCAGGTGATTCCTGAAGCCGCACTTCGAGATCAGCAAGCGACTCGGCTGGGTGATGCATTGAGGAATGCTACGGGGGTGAATTCGACGAGAGGATCGGGCGATCGCGCCGATTCCTTTGTGATTCGAGGGTTTGAAATTTTTAGCGGAAATGTTCTCAGCAACGGCTTACCAGATCGCACTCTAACTGAAACGAGAGATTTGTACAATTTCGAGCGGGTAGAGGTTTTAAGAGGTCCCGCGTCCGTTTTGTATGGATTAGGCAATCCAGGCGGCACGGTCAACATTGTGACCCGACAACCCCTTGCAATTCCTTTTTATGAAGTAGAAGGAACCATTGGCAGCAATGAATTATACCGTGGTGCGGTTGATTTATCAGGGCCGCTGGATGAATCTGGAGCATTGCTGTATCGCCTCAATGTGGCCTATCAAGATACGGATAGCTACATTGATTTTATTGGGAGTCGATCGTTTTTTATTGCGCCTGTTGTCCGT
This sequence comes from Oculatella sp. LEGE 06141, assembly GCF_015207605.1. Classification (GTDB taxonomy): domain Bacteria; phylum Cyanobacteriota; class Cyanobacteriia; order Elainellales; family Elainellaceae; genus Oculatella. The sequence continues at coordinate 28,772 of NZ_JADEWO010000029.1, read as the reverse complement.
CTGGCTATCGGGGATAATACAACCTTGACCCTCGAAGGAGAGCATTCCCGCAGAACAATTGATTCCAGGTCGGTTGTGGTCTTGCCAGCCGTGGGCACCGTGTTGCCAGGGCCAGATGGGCGTCGGATTCCTCGTAGTCGAACGGTCTATGAACCCGATGGCAATACTGAAATAGAAACCACACGGATTGGCTATCGGTTGGAGCATCAATTTAGCGAAAATTGGTCATTGAGAAATGATTTTCGAGTCGCGTTTGAGCGGAATCGGGATAACGATCAGTCGTTTTTCTTGGGTCTTGATGCGGATGGCCGAACAGCAAATCGCAGTACCTACAGTTCAGACAGCGATTCTAATATCTATAATCTCACAACCGATGTGGTAGGACGCTTTTCAACTGGTTCTTTGGAACATCAACTGTTGTTCGGCGTGAACTTGAGCCGACTGGACAATTTCAATAATTTTGGTATTGATCTGGCGGAATTGGCTCCGCTCGATATTTATGATCCGGTCTACCGTCAACCTCCGATTGGCCGCATTGATACCGTGTACGAAGATGGTTCTCGCTTAACCGATTCTTTGGGGATCTATCTGCAAGATCAAATTGCGATCGCCGACAATCTCAAGCTACTGTTGGGCGGGCGGTTTGACCTGTTCGAGCAAACCAATCGAGATTTCTTGTCAGACACTAGAGAAAGTCAATCGGGCGATGCCTTTACGCCCCGTGTTGGCATTGTTTATCAGCCGATTCCACCGATTTCGCTGTATGCCAGCTACAGCCGATCGTTTAACCCAACCGAAGGCAGAGCAGCGGATGGGGGCGTATTTGAACCGGAGCGAGGAACGCAATACGAGATTGGCGTAAAAGCCGAGGTGAACGATCGGCTTGCGGCCACCCTTGCCCTGTATGACTTAACCCGTTCTAATTTATTAACGGTAGACCCTGATGATTCTCGCTTTTCGATTCAAACCGGCGAACAACGCAGTCAGGGGGTTGAAGTCGATCTGTCTGGTGAAATCTTACCGGGGTGGAATATCATTGTGGGCTATGCCTACACCGATGCCCGCATTACCGATGATAATACGTTTGAAACGGGTAATCGTTTGACCAATGCCCCTGAACATAACATCAACCTCTGGACTACCTATGAAATTCAATCAGGAGATTTAAGAGGACTGGGGTTTGGTTTAGGACTCTTCTATATTGGCGATCGCGCTGGAGATTTGGACAACTCGTTTGATGTGCCCGGTTATTTACGCGCTGATGCGGCTCTGTTTTACCGACGCGATCGCCTGCGAGTTGCGTTAAACGTCAAGAACCTGTTTGACGAAAACTATTTTGTCTCCGTTAGCGGTCGAGATTTTGTGTTGCGAGGCGATCCGTTTACGGTGTCTGGCACGGTCGCTTGGGAGTTTTAATTACTCTCAACATGACTATGCGAGTAAGTACTATACTCCGTTCAAATTCCTCTCCACGTATTGATTGCATTACCCATGACGAAAAGATACGGTTACCCAGTTTTGTTATTTTGGCTCGGTGTTTTAATGACGGTTGTCGTTTCTGCGTGCAACATTCAAAATGCTGCGCTCCAAACACCAGGCGATCGCCCCTCACCGAGTGCAAACTGTCGTCTAATCAAACAACGGATCGAGGAAGTTTGTGTTCCTGAGAATCCACAACGGGTTGTCACATTATCCACATTGGGGAATGCCCTGGTGCTTGATGTTAAACCCGTTGGCAGTACCTTGACAACCTATTGGGGCAATCAATTTCCGAGCTATTTGGGCAATAGCTTGGAGGGCATAGAGCAACTGGGTAGTGATGAGCAACCCAATTTAGAGAAAATAGTCTCTCTAAAACCTGATTTAATTATCGGGTGGCATGATTCCCATGAAGCAATCTATCCGCTGCTATCTAATATCGCGCCTACAGCATTGTCTGGCTGGCAACCCGATCGAACCTGGAGAGATAGTTTTGCCTTTGTGGCAGAGGTGCTGGGTAAACAAGAGGATGCTCAGCAAGCCTGGGATCACTACTATCAGAGAATTGATCAACTAAAAGCTGCGTTGGGCGTTGGCGCAGCCTCTCCAGAGGAGAATCGCTATCAAACCAAAACCATCTCCCTCGTCTTCTTCTACTATGGTGCCTTTGGCAGCGATGTCAAAAATTCGTTTGCCGGATCTATTCTCGATGATGTGGGATTGCAACGCCCTCCTTCACAGAACATAACAACGCCCTATGGCTACGTTCGCTTTTCTGAAGAGGAACTGGAGAAAGTCGATGGCGACATTTTATTCATCATGACGTTTTCCGATGACGATGAGAAAGCCTTCCAGGAGCTACAACAAAAACCACTTTGGCAGCAACTAAACGCCGTTCAACAAAACCAGGTTTATTTTGTCGATCAAGTAACCTGGGAAGGCTGGAATTTATTGGCTGCTGATGCCGTCATTGATGACCTGTACAAATACCTCGTCAATCCTGGTTAACTATCTAAGGAAATGATAGTAAGCCCTAAAGAAGGGGCGATTGTTCGTGCGCTTGGTACAGGAAAAGTATGCGCTCTAATCTCAGTTGAATTTTACATTTGTCGGAAATAATGACGATTCGCACGTCTGCTCATTTGCTCCTGCGTCTACTTCGCTACGCTGCTGGCTGTCGTTGGCACGTTTTGGGAGCCGTAATCTGCTCTATGTTTCGCACCCTGTTTGATCTGGCTCCACCCTACCTGATTGGCGTTGCAGTAGATGTAGTGGTTGAACGAGAAACCTCGTTGATTGCCCGATTTGGCATTCAAAATCCGCTAACTCAATTATTTGTACTGTCTCTACTGACGATCGCCACCTGGGGCTTAGAATCCCTCAGTCAATACGGAGCCGATAAACTCTGGCGCAATCTTGCCCAATCTCTCCAGCACAAATTGCGCGTCGATACCTACAATCACCTGCAAGACCTAGATCTTGCCTACTTTGAAGACCACAGCACGGGAACGCTGTTAGCGATTCTCAACGATGACATCAATCAGCTAGAGCGCTTCCTCAACTCCGGAGCACAAGATCTGATCAGCTTCTTTACCCGCATCTTTGCTGTAGGCATCAGCTTTGTGTTGCTGGCTCCCGGCATTGCCTGGTTTGCCATGCTGCCCATTCCATTCATTCTGTGGGGAACGTTTCTATTTCAATCCCGTTTGGCTCCTCGTTATGACAGGGTGCGCGACCAGGCAGGGCTGATTAGCGATCGCCTCTCCAATAACCTCTCCGGCATTGCCACCATCAAGAGCTTTACCGCTGAGGCATACGAGAGCGATCGCGTTTATCAAGAAAGTGAGGCGTATCGTCGCGGTAATCAAAGGGCGATCGCCCTCAGTGTATCGTTCCAACCGTTGATTCGGTTTCTGATTTTACTGGGGTTTGTGCTGACGCTGTACTTGGGCGGTAGAGACGTGCTTCAGGGAAATCTCAGTGTCGGAACCTATGGATTCATGGTGTTTATCGTGCAAGATTTGCTGTGGCCCTTCACCGAACTGAGCGAAATCATGGATGAGTATCAAAGGGCGATGGCTTCTGTACGGCGCGTCATGAGCTTGCTGGATACGGCGATCGCAATTCCGCACGGTAGTCAATCTCTACCGCTTAAAACAGTGCAGGGTGCAGTTCAATTTGACAGTATCACCTTTGCCTACAATGGTTGTAATCCGGTTCTCAAACATCTCTCCCTTCATGTTCCTGCGGGTAAAACAATTGGGATTGTCGGTGCAACCGGGTCGGGTAAAAGTACACTTGTTAAACTTTTACTCCGCTTTTATGACGTGCAAAGTGGACGCATTTTAATTGACGGCAACGACATTCGAGAACTTCACCTATTGGAGCTAAGACGGTGCATTGGTTGGGTGAGTCAGGATGTGTTTTTGTTTCACGGCACGGTGGCTGAAAACATCCGCTACGGCAGTTTTGATGCCACTCGTGATCAAATTATCCATGCGGCACAGCAAGCAGAAGCCCATGAGTTTATTCAGGAGTTGCCCCAGGGGTATGACACGATCGTGGGAGAACGAGGGCAGAAGCTTTCTGGTGGGCAGCGACAACGACTGGCGATCGCCCGTGCTATTCTCAAAGACCCACCGATTCTGATTCTGGACGAAGCTACCTCAGCCGTAGATAACGAAACCGAAGCCGCCATTCAGAAATCCTTGCAGGTGATTACGCAGAATCGAACGACAATTGCGATCGCCCATCGGCTTTCGACCATTCGCAATGCAGACTGCATTTATGTAATGGACAAGGGGCAAATTGTAGAGCAGGGAATCCATGATGAGTTGATAGCACACAACGGCATCTATGCAGGGCTATGGTGCGTGCAGTCAGGCATGAATTTAGCAATGAAGTGATGATGTCTGCTGCTTTTTGCAACACAGTCGCATCGTTAGGAATAAATTTACTTGAGTGAATAGCAGCAATTTGCAATGTCCAAAATTCATAGCCTCACAAGTGGTAGCAATTTAGTAGGGTAGCAATAAGCACACACCATGAATCTGACGTGATCTACACGGTTATGCTTGCCCTCGAAACGCTGTATTGGCAGGCACAGGCAGAAATTTACACACCATCGGTCAATCTGAACCAAGAATGGAGCAGGGATCGGATGCTCACTCCCGCTTCAACAAATTGGCCTGTGTTTACTAAACTTAATCTACCGATTTAATTAGAAAACTTGACAGTAGTCTCCAATAAGCTTACGCTCTCTTGAGATACATTTGCAACAACTGAACCAATTTTGTGAAATAATTTGATTTCAGCAACGAGGCGTAAGTCAACAGCGGCAGATCATCTGCTTGAAGCCACGTCAGGAATTGCTACACAACGACCGTAATCATGCCTCAGTCTCAAGCTCAGCTACATCAACCATCCGTTTCACCTAAACGATCGCGTTCCTTGCGACTGTTGGGGCTAATAGTCGGCATTTTACTACTTGCCTTATGTTTTGTAGTGAGCATTACTCTGGGTGCAGCAGAAATTACGCCCAATACGGTTTGGCAGTCACTAGTTGCATTTGATGGTTCAACCAATCATTTGATTATCACAACCGTTCGCTTACCGCGTGCGTTGATTGCCCTATCAGTCGGAGCCGCACTGGCGGTTGCGGGATCATTGATGCAAGGACTAACCCAAAACGCGCTGGCAGATCCGGGTATCTTGGGCATCAGTGCCGGGGCTGCCCTTGCAGTGGTTGCCAGTACCTTTATGTTTGGCAGTTTGTCTGTTCAGTCTTATACCTGGATAGCGTTTGCTGGAGGAGCAATCGCTGCAATTGCAGTTTATCTATTGGGTTCAGTCGGGCGCAGGGGCATCACTCCCCTGAAGCTAATTCTGGCAGGAGCAGTGCTTTCCTATCTGATGGCCGCACTGACGACGGGAATTTTGATTCTCAGCCAGCGTACTCTCGATGACATTCGCTTCTGGTTAGCCGGGTCAGTCGCAGGGCGAGACTTGAATAATTTGGTGCAAGTGTTTCCCTACATTCTGATTGGTCTGGTGCTTGCCTTCAGCCTCGGCAAGCAAATTACAGCATTGACACTGGGAGAAGATGTCGCTAAAGGTTTGGGATTGCGAACCGGGTGGGTGAAGGCGATCGCCGCCATCGTAGTTGTCTTGCTGGCTGGAAGTGCAGTCTCCCTGGCAGGGCCGATCGGATTTATTGGTTTGATCGTTCCTCACATTGTGCGGTTCTGGGTTGGTGCCGATTACCGATGGTTGTTACCCTATGCTGCGATCTGGGGTGCAATGTTACTCTCCCTAACCGATCTGGCAGCACGTTTGGTGATCAAACCTCAAGAACTTCCCGTGGGCATCATGACCGCTTTGATTGGTGCGCCGTTCTTCATTTATCTGGCTCGCTCAAAGGTAAAACAATGAGAGGCGTTCCACTGCACCAATCCTCTACTATGAAAATCTCCTGGTTCGTTATTCGATCCAATTCACTCCGGTTGTCGTTTCGGATCGATCGGCGAGTTCCCCTGGTACTGCTGCTACTGCTGATCATGACACTGATCGTTATGGTGATCAGCGTTGGCTATGGAGAATACCCTATTCCACATCTGGACGTGGTCAAAACAGTTCTAGGATTACAAAGCAGTAATTCTGACTATGTTTTTGTCATTCACACCCTGCGGCTGCCGCGCGTCATCATTGCCTTTATGGTGGGAACCGCACTGGCAATCGCCGGAACCCTTTTGCAAGGGCTAACTCGTAACCCCCTGGCTGCTCCAGAAATTGTTGGGGTGGAGGCAGGAGCAGGATTGGCAGCAGTTGCTCTAATTGTCTTGTTTCCTTCCATTCCTATACTCTTTTTGCCAATCGCTGCCTTTGCAGGCGCAGCTATCGCGGCATTGCTGGTTTATGGGTTAGCGTGGGAGCAGGGCAGTGCGCCAATTCGACTGATTTTGGTCGGTGTAGGCGTGGGGGCGATCGCGTCTGCGTTCACCACTCTAATGATTACCTTTGGAAATATTTATGATGTGAGTCAGGCGTTGGTGTGGTTAGCCGGAAGTGTGTATGGACGCAATTGGGAGCATGTGCAAGCGTTATTGCCGTGGCTGGTTGTGTTTATTCCAGCATCCTTGCTTCTGGCACGAGAACTTAATACGTTGAATTTGGGAGATCAGGTGGCGCGGAGCTTGGGCAGTTCGGTAGAATGGCAGCGCGCTCTGTTACTCATTACCTGTGTGGCGCTGTCTGGAGCAAGTGTGGCGACTGCTGGCACAATCGGCTTTGTAGGGCTGATGGCTCCTCACCTGGCGCGGCAACTGGTTGGCAATGCCCATGAAGGATTAATTCCTACTGCTGCTTTGGTGGGTGGGCTTATCGTTGCACTAGCTGACTTATTGGGGCGATCGCTGTTTGCGCCGATCGAAATACCCTGTGGCGTGATTACCGCTGTTGTAGGTGCGCCTTACTTCCTTTATTTGCTCTATCGTAATCGCAATACATGAAGACCGATACCTCCACTGAAAGCGCTCTCACTACCCGCAAACTCAGCCTGGCTTATGCAGACACCACGATTATTGAAGCCTTAGATCTGGCAATTCCAGCGGGTAGAATCACTGCACTGGTTGGACCTAATGGGTGTGGAAAATCCACCCTGCTTAAAGGACTGGCGCGGTTGGTTAAGCCGAAAGCTGGCGTGGTTTATCTGGATAGCGCTTCGATCTTTAAACTGTCTACCAAAGAAGTGGCTAAGCGATTGGGAATGTTGCCTCAAGGTCCAGTTGCTCCTGAAGGGTTAACCGTCAGAGAATTGGTGGCACAGGGGCGTTATCCCCATCAGGGTTGGCTGCAGCAGTGGTCACAGGAGGACGAACGCTTCACTGAACAAGCCCTTGCAATTACGAGTGTGGCAGAGTTGGCAGATCGCCCACTTGATAGTCTTTCAGGGGGACAGCGACAACGCGCCTGGATTGCCATGACCCTGGCACAAAATACAGACGTTCTGCTGCTGGATGAACCCACTACATTTCTCGATCTGGCGCATCAAATTGAAGTACTGGATCTGCTGTATGAGTTGAATCAAACTCAGAACCGGACAATCGTTATGGTGCTGCACGATTTGAATCAAGCCTGTCGCTATGCCGATTATTTGGTGGCGATGCGGCAGGGATGTATTTACGCTCAGGGAATTCCGACTAAAGTGATGACTGAGGCAATGGTGCGAGAAGTGTTTGGCTTAGAGAGCCGGATTGTTGCCGATCCTGTGGCTGGAACACCAATGTGTGTCCCAATCGGACGCAAAAGCAGAGAGGCAAGATTGCATCAGGGATAATTGCTAGCTTGTGTAGTTTAATCACCCTCGATCGCCCGGAGAGGATTGCTAAGCGATGGTTGAACTGTTTCACCATCACCCACCGTTTGCAAATTCTGATCCCACAAACATTAGAGTCGAGGTTACGTGACAGAACAAATGACATTTATAGACATGCCATGATAGGAATAGGGGTCAGAAAAAAAGCGATCGCTACTGGCGGGTAGCGGCGTTATTGGATAGTTGCAGTTCTTGGAAAAGACCATGCCAGGAGGAGTTGAAGCCATACCTGAGCGTGGCTAGAGTAGAGGCTTGCGTTTACCTTACAGCAGTTCTCAATCGAGTCAGCCACAGTCTCGCCAAGATAGGTGTGGGGTGTAGGGTTTGAAGTGTGGTGAATGCAACTGAAAATGGCTGTAATTCAGCCCCGCAAGGTGTCAAACGGGTTGTATAAATGCCATCGCCAAATTGAACACCTGACTTGACAAAGCACCCAACTTAATGAGAGTTAATAGCAATAAAACAATTTGGATGGCGGGATGGCAATTTCTTCAAAAACTCGTGTAATGGGCACAACGACTCAGCGATCTAACTCTGCGATCGCCCTCACCCTGGCAGACGTTCAAGCACTGACAGAACGCGCCCAACAACAAGGGGAAATCATCCATCAACGAACGGCGTTTGAGACACAAACCAACCTGCCCAGCATCTTGGGGAACGGAGGCGATCGCTGTATTCATCTGCGGAACGGACTCACCATTCATATTCGTCAAGCAATACTGCGGCAGCCGTTAAGCTTAGAACAGCAGCATGACTCGGTCTTTCCATTAACGGCAAAGTTTTATATATCGGGTTCCTCCAGGGTCAAAACCAAAGGTGTGGCGGAGGTCGAATCGGATTATATAGAGACTCCAGGCTACAACTATCTCTATTACCTGCCGGATTTGACCGAAGTAGAGGAATGGCAATCCGACGAGATGATTCAGGTGGTAATGGTCTATGCTCCTGCTGATTACTTTCGCTCCTTTTACTCGAATGAAATCGGTTTGGCTCAATCGCTTCAGCGTTTGCTAAAGGGATATGGGACTCGGCGATTTCACCATCCTCTGGGACGAACGACAGCCGCCATGAATCAGGTGTTACAACAAATTTTGCACGCTTGCTATCAGGGGTTGACGCAGCAGTTGTATCTGGAGAGCAAGGCTCTGGAGCTGTTGGCGTTGCAGTTTTCCCAATGGACCGAGGAGCCATCCTCCAGGGAGCGATCGCGGCGTTTGTCACCCCATGAGTTAGAACAGCTTCATGCTGCCAAAGATAAGTTAGTTCGCAATGTTAGTCATCCCCCTTCATTGGCGGAGATCGCGCAACAGGCCGGACTTAGTGAATATCGGCTGAAACAGGGGTTTCATCAAGTGTTTGGCACAACGCCCTTTGGTTATTTGCATCACCATCGAATGCAAATTGCTCAGGAATTGTTGCTGAATTCTGATCTGTCGATTGCAGGCGTAGCCGCAAGAGTGGGATATTGTAACCCAGAAGCCTTCAGCACTGCCTTTCGCCGCAGATTTGGGATCAACCCCAAGGCGTTTCAACTTGGAAAACACAATTAAAGGGGCAGACACTTCATTTAACAAAGAAACCTTTCAATTTCACAAAGAAAATCAGGTCTCGAACCCCCTATCATCTCCTCATTGGTTGTTGAGAAAAATTATTATTTGTGGTGTAGGGTTTGGCATGAAGTTGAAGTGGAGCGTTTGGGTGGGGCAGTCCGCTGGGTTAATGACGGGACTGGTGTGGGTAATAGGGACAGCGGCAGTCGCTCAGGGGCAGGAACCGCGATCGTCATTGGTGAATCGTCAATGGTTATTGGCACAGCTACAAACCTCTGAACCAGGGCAAATGACGAATGACCAGGTTCCGTCAACAGTGGAGGCAGGGTTGACGCAAATTGCTCAAGGTTCAATCGTGCAAATCACAGGGATACAGCTTGACTCAAGCGAAGGAGGCATTGAACTGACGCTGCAAACGACGGGTGAACTCGTCACGCCTGAACCGACTGTGGTCGGTAATGCGCTGATTGTCGATCTGCCTGATGCAGTACTGGCATTACCAGAAGGCAATGAGTTCTCAGCCGCTCAACCCGCAGACGGGATCGCTCTGGTTAACATCAACGGTCTGCCCGACAATCGGGTACGGATTGCGATCACAGGAACCGATGCACCGCCTGTTGTTGATCTCCGTACCGAAAATGCTCAACTGATTGTGAATGCTGTTCCCAGTGATGCGATCGCAGTTTCAGCAGAAGCGGATGCCATTCAGATTGTCGTCTCTGGTGCGGAGGAGGGCAGTGATTACTTCGCGCCTGATGCCAGTACCGCCACTCGTACCAATACCCCGATTCTGGATGTACCCCAGTCAGTTCAGGTGATTCCGCGCCAGATTCTGGAAGACCAGCAAATTTTACGAGTGGATGAGGCGTTGCGAAATGTCAGCGGTGTGGTGGGTAGCCTGGATGCCTTTGGAGCGGGGGGAACTCTGACACTACGGGGCTTTTCAACGGATACCTTTTCCAATGGTCCAGTTTTACGTGATGGATTTCGGGTTTACAACAACCTGGGAGTTCAGGAAACGGCAAACCTGGAGCGGATTGAAGTGTTACGAGGCCCTGCTTCGATTCTGTACGGTCAAAATGAACCGGGGGGAATTATCAATCTGGTGACAGAGCAACCTCTGTTTGAACCAGCGTATGAGCTGCAATTGCAGGCAGGGAGTTTTGGGCTAATTCGTCCGAGCCTGGATTTTTCCGGGCCATTGACGGCAGATGCCTCACTCCGCTATCGATTGAATGCTGTTTATCAGCGAGAAGATGGTTTCCGTGACTTTGATACCGACGATGAGCGATTCTTTATTGCCCCGGTTTTAGCCTGGGATATTAGCGATCGCACCACTCTCTCCGTTTCGCTAGAATACTTAGATGACGAATCCCCCTTCGATACGGGGTTGGTTGCCATTGGCGATCGGGTTGCGGATGTTCCCGCTGGTCGGATTGTGAATGAACCAGATGATTTCCGCCGTACTGAATCGTTCACAATTGGTTATAACCTGGAGCACCAATTCAATGAAGATTGGACATTACGCAACGCCTTTCGCTATGTTGCTCAGGACTACAATTTAGAAACGTTTCTGCCGTTTGCGGTGGATGATGCCACAGGAACAGTCACTCGCTTTCCTGCCGATCGCCGCTATCGATCCGACGATTACTCGTTGCAGACCAATGTAGTGGGAGAATTTGCCACAGGCGCGATCGACCATACGCTTTTGGCTGGAGTTGATCTGAACTTTAATCGGTTTGATGAGGTCTTTACCCGCGTTGACCTTAATTCTCCGGCACCGCTCAATATTTTTGATCCGGAGTATGGTTTAGTCTCCCGACCCGATTTGAGTGGCCTTACTCCCTTTGCTCCTTTTGATACGGAGTACGATCGCGTCGGTGTGTTTTTGCAAGATCAGATTTCGATTGGCGATGCTATCACTCTTGTCGGTGGATTGCGTTATGACAGCGTTATCTTCCGAAACGTCGCCGAAGACACCAGACGTTCAGATACAGCGTGGAGTCCGCGTTTGGGAGTGGTGTATCGTCCTTTAGACAATGTATCGCTCTACGCTAGTTATTCTCGATCGTTTGTGCCCAATTTTGCTCAAGGTGTTGATGGAGACTTTCTGGAACCCGAAACATCAGAAGGATTTGAGATCGGCGCTAAAACAGAACTATTTGACGGCAATTTGCTCGCAACATTAGCGTTTTTTGACATCACTAAACAAAATGTGCCAACAGTGGTTGATCCTCTCACAGGAGCATCGGCGGCAACTGGAGCACAGCGCAGTCAGGGAATCGAGCTGGATACCATTGGAGAGATTTTACCAGGCTGGAATGTCATTGGTTTCTATGCCTACACAGATGCCAGGGTGACTGAGGATAATGTTGTTCCCATTGGCAACCGTCTGGTGAATGCCCCAAGACATAGTGCGGGATTGTGGTCAACCTACACCATTCAATCGGGTGACTTGCAAGGATTGGGTTTTGGCTTAGGTGTGAACTATGTCAGCAACCGCTTTGGCAATCTCGATAATGACTTTGAGTTGGGCGATTATTTCCTGACGAATGCGGCACTGTTCTATCGGCGTGATAACTGGCGATTCGCTCTCAATGTGAACAACTTATTTGACGTGAATTACATCACCAGTGCCAGTGGCACAAACCGCAATACGGGAATCAGACCCGGAGAGCCGTTGTCGGTGATTGGTTCAGTCTCAGTCAGTTTTTAAGCGGTAAATAGGAGATATTCAGGATCACGCTATGATTAAGTACCACTCTGTTCGAGGATGGCTCATTGCCCTACTTCTGACTAGCGTGATCGGGGCTTGTGGTGCGATCGATTCCTCAGTTGAAGAGCCAGCCCCAACAACCACAACGGCGGATTGTCGCACCGTTGACCATCAAATGGGAAAAACTGAAGTTTGCGGACAGCCAGAACGTATTGTGGTGTTGGGTCCCAATCTATTGGAACTGTTGCTGGTTTTAGAGGTACAGCCCGTTGGTTTTGCCGACCACATTCAGTTTCACACCAAGGATTATGACAATCCAGCCGTGCAAATTCCCTATTTGGGCGATCGCATTATTACCCAACCTATCAATGTGGGAATAGACTACACGCCCAATCTAGAAGCACTCCTGCGAAGCAAGCCCGATTTAATCCTGGGTCCCAGCTTCCTTGGAGATGAACAATATGCCACGCTTGCCCAAATTGCGCCGACGTTACTACTCGACTGGTTTGATACAGAAACAAATTTACGGACGATCGCTACAACGTTGAACCGATCTACACAGGCAGACACAGCCCTAACCCAGATGCAGCAAGCAGTAGACCAGGCACGACAACGCCTTGCCCCGGTTGTAGCATCTCATCCCAAGGTGTTGATGCTGTCTTCAACAGACATGACCGAAGTTCGTTTATTCACCCCTCAAGAAAACTACTGTGCTGCTCTGGTAGAGGATTTGGGATTTCAACTGGTTTATCCACCCGCGATCGATCCTGCTCAACTCCAAGCCTCTGTGCCGATCTCCCTGGAGCAAATTCCCCAAATGAACCAGGCAGATTTAGTAATGCTATTTGGGGTTGATTTTGCGGTTGCAGGTAGCTCAACCGATTCTAACCGTTTCCAGCAACACCAACTCATGCGCTTTCAACAGGCATGGGAAAAGAGTGCGATCGCCCAATCCTTGGATGCTAGTAAAGCCGGACGAGTCTATTTCATTCCTGCCTACCTTTGTTTAGGTTTACCGGGCCCCGTTGGCACTGATCTCTACCTCAATGAACTTCAGCGACAGCTATTGCCCACTCAATAAGGTTGACTTCCTGTAACCGTGCGTACCTTTATTATCCTTTGGCTGGGTCAACTGGCATCTTCCATTGGCAGCAGCATGACCTACTTTGCGCTGACCCTATGGGTGTGGCAGCAAACCGAATCAGCAACGGCGATTGCTCTCATCCTCGTTTTTTATCAACTACCGCAGATTGCGATATCTCTGTTTGCAGGCATTCTAGTCGATCGCATCTCGCGTAAACACCTATTAATTGTCAGCGATACGGCGGCGGCGGTCTGCACCCTCTCCGTTGGTATCCTGGCAGCCGTTCAGGCATTACAGCTTTGGCATATTTATTTGATTGCTGCCATCATTGGTTGCTTCGGAAATATTCAATCCCTCACCTATTCCACTCTGGTTCCCTTAATTGTTCCAAAACAACACCATACTCGTGCGAGTAGTCTGGGTATGATGGTGAGCTATGCTGCCGGAATTCTCTCTCCAGCCTTAGCCGGATTGCTTTATCCAAGGGTAGGACTATTAGGCATTACTGCAATTGACATGGCGACATTTGCGATCGCTATGCTGACTCTATTTCTGGTGCCGATTCCGCAAACGAGAGAAACGCTGAACGCCAGCACTGAAGAGACGAGTAAGAAGCTTTGGCAAGAGACAACCTTTGGGTTTCGCTACATTGCCGCTCAGCCTAGTTTGTTGGCAATGGTCATCATCATGTCCTCCTTCGCCTTTCTCAATCAAATGGGCGAAGTGCTTTACCAACCAATGATTTTGGCAAGAACAGGTGGCAATGCTGAGACGTTAGGCATTGTTGTAGCAGCGTCAGGGGTGGGAGGGGTTGTCGGCGCGATCGCTCTGAGCATTGGGGGTGGATTTCGTCGTCGCACTTCAGGAATGATTGTTGGCTTTATCGGCATTGGCTTAAGCGAACTGGTGTTGGGGCTAGGACGAGGAATTGGGATATGGGCGATCGCTCGGTTTGGGGCATCTCTACACAGCCCATTAGTGTTTAGCTCCTACATGGCGGTATGGTATGCCAAAGTTGCGCCCAACCTTCAGGGACGAGTTTTTGCAGCAGATTACCTGATTGGCATCGTGATTGAAGTCTCAGCCGGACTCAGTGCAGGATTGCTTGCCGATCGGGTGTTTGAACCGCTGATGCGATCGGAAGGGTGGCTGGCTTCAACATTTGGAGCAATGGTAGGGTCAGGAATGGGTAGCGGCATTGCACTTTTATACACACTGACTGCCATTGTCATCATTGTGATTGGACTGATAAGCACTAAGGTCAAACGATTTCAAGCCGCTGAAGCGTTGATGCCCGATCATGAGATGGATTAGATCCAGTGTAGTCACACTATTTTTGCCAGATGGGATGATTGCAGCGTAGCTGCGATATGGGGCAATTAGCTGAAACTGTTACAGGACAAAGGCCTTCAATTAAACTTTTGTACTACTCAAGTTCAACATGCCAGGATTTGCCTCTATTAAGCAACAGATTTACGTTGTTTCAGGCTTCGAATTCGACCCGATTGCCCCTCGTTACAGCGACGATGTAAGTACCCCAATCACCATCGACCAGTTTACTTTACGGAGATGAGGATTTCCTCAGCCAACCTGCGATCGCCGTATCGAGGGAGAACAAACCACCGCCATTGGTCAGGAAGAAGCCAAACCACAGGGCATACAGGGAAGCCGTTTCCAAGGGCGAAATTTGCCAGCCGTCTTTTTTGAGGTGAAAGAATATCGCAATCAGCATGGTAAACAGCAGGATCAAAGCATTGAGCCGCGTGAATAATCCAAGTGCTAGCAGAATCGAACTGACAATTTCAGCGTAGGCCGCACAGTAGGTCAAGAAAACGGGGTAAGGTAAGCCAATAAAACTCACAACCCCGCTGGCAAACCCCTGCACGTCTGCCAGTTTGCTAAATCCGTTATGGATCATCAGTAAGCCCACCACCACTCGAAAAAGTGTCCAGGCCACCTGAGCAGGGCGGTTCTCGATCGCGGTAGATTGCAGAGTGGCACTCAGTAACGTTGGTTTTGTTTGAATTGCAGTCATCACTAGGAATGGTTTCAGTTAGGTTTAATTGATTTTCGCCGCTCACTGCCCAGATAATTCTGCTGCCCAGATAATCTTGGCGATGGTTTGCTGGATGGGTATAAAAGCAACAGGTAACGACAGATAAAAGACGAGCGATCGCACCGTTCAATGCGATCGTTTCATAATAACAGGCTCAAGGCTGCAAAGGGTTGGGAGCGACGCAGACACCCTTTTACTCAAACGTAGGGGGCAATGGTGCCCATTACTATAAGGGCAGGGTTTGTTAAAGTGCAGAAAGTGGGAACCACGGAAGGCAGGTGATGAGCCGAAACCCCCTATGGGATAATAAGTTTATGATTGTTTTTGATATCACCACCAACATTCTGCTGCGAGATCTCCTGTTTGTGGCGATCGCCACTGCATTTCTGGCGATCGCGGGTCGAGCATGGCAAGGTGCAAAAGCTTACGAATTACCCAAACCATTGCCCCAATGGTTCACACTTTGGTTTACATCGGTTCAAATTTTAGGAGTATTTCCGCCGTTGCTTGCCCTGGTGTGGTGGGGCATTGGACAGCACTACTCAGGAGTCCTGGTCGTCTTCCTATCATATTTTATTATTCTAGCACTACAAATTATTAGCGAAAGGTTGACGCTGCGGCGATTTCGCTCGGTCACCTGGGTTATGGTGCCTTATCTTTATGTGCCCTATCGCCTCTGGCAATTGTATGAAGGCTTGGGATTCATTGAACCCGGATCAAATCTGGTCTGGGTACGAGCTATTTTGATGCTAGAACTCGTTGTATGGAGCGTAAACTACGGCCTCGATTTAGCTCAGTTGCCGAGGCTATACCGTTGGGAGTCCGGAAAAAAGCCAGATTCAATCAATGATGATTAGGTTGTTATGGTTCACCCGTCTCATCCTCATCATTTGTCGCGTCCGTTTCATCTGCTCTTTCGTCAGAGTGTAACCACTGATAGGTGAAATGATTTGAAAGCTGTGCCACGACAAACCCTAAGCCAGCGATCGCCAGCCCAAACAAAAACGGTTTTAGCTCGAACCAAATTGGAACACGGTCAAAGTAGGGCAGCATTTCTCTTATTCACTCTTGTTCAGTTGATTCACTCATCTGTACTTTATCTGTTGTAACCTAGACACCTAAGTAAGATGTATCGCGATCGCACTCCGCCTATACTGGCATAGTGCTTGCAAGTATATTCTTGCAATATCTCTGTTGTTCTTAGGTGCTCAAATGGCGGATGTAAATGGCACTTGGCTTGGAACCTACTGGCAAGCGGGATCTCCTACCCGGTTTGAAGCCACTCTGGTTCAAAGCGGCAACACGCTCACCGGTAGGATTTTAGATGACGGCAACTTAGGAGAGGCGCAAATTACAGGTGAAGTCAGTGGACTTACTATTAGCTTTACAAAGCGGTATCTTACTACGTCGCTCAGTTTAGTGAGCTATACAGGCGCTATTGCAGTAGACGCAGATTTTATGTCTGGCAAATGGAGTATTGGTCAGTCGGATTCAGGCGAGTGGGAAGCGCATCGGGGTGGAGAGAATCTAGTTGCAGAACTTAACGAGCGCCTGGCCGATGAGGAACCAGCAGCAATTCCCTTGGACAAAGAGGCTGCTCCAGCTACCGCTGTTTGAAATTCGTTGAGTCGAAACGTCAGACATTGCTAAGTAAATGAGTCATTGGCAGATCATGGTTTGAATCGCTTTCCAAATCTACCCAGTTTAAGAACTCTGAAGGTTCAGATGTTCCTGGAATGACTTGCCACAGGCGCTCAAGCCTCAGCGTTGGGCTTCGATGTGAGCATTCGACTGAGCCGATGCCAAGGCGGAAGGGCATTCAGCAAAATGGGGACTTTGAACCAGAAGCGGTTTGAAGTCCCCAATAGTAGAGAATCGGAGGCCGTTAAAGACAGGACGTTTCCAAGGCTTCAGACGCTCATGCAGCAACGCCAAAAACTGCTCAAACCCATGCATTGAGGCATCAATTGCAGAACTCCGCGACTGCATGAGCATGATAGTTTGCCCTAAAAAGCTTGCACTCGTCGAGAGGCTGCTCTACTCAAGCATTTCCAGGTTTCGTACCGCTCCTTGATCGGCACTAGTTGCCAACAGCGCATACGCCTTGAGCGCTGCTGTTACCCGACGCTGCCGGGGCTGTTCAGGCTTCCAGGCATCTTTACCCTTAGCTTCCATAGCAACCCGACGGTTGGCTAATTCCTCCGCCGATAGATCCACATGGATGCTGCGATTGGGAATGTCAATCAGGATGCGATCGCCATCGTGAACCAGGGCAATGTTGCCACCTGCCGCCGCCTCCGGAGAAGCATGACCAATCGAGAGTCCCGACGTACCGCCGGAAAAGCGGCCATCGGTCAACAATGCACAAACTTTACCCATCCCTTTGGACTTGAGGTAACTGGTCGGATAAAGCATTTCCTGCATCCCGGGGCCACCGCGCGGCCCTTCATACCGAATGACCACCACGTCACCCGGTTGTACTTCATCCCCTAAAATTCCTTTGACCGCAGCATCCTGACTTTCATAAATGCGCGCTCGGCCTTCAAACACATGAATGCTTTCGTCTACACCTGCCGACTTAATAATACAACCGCGCTCAGCCAGGTTGCCGTAGAGTACAGCCAGCCCCCCCTCCGTGCTGTAAGCGTGTTCGATGCTGCGGATACAGCCATTTTCTCGATCCAGGTCGAGTGAAGGCCAGCGGGTCGATTGGCTGAACGCTTGCTGAGTAGGAATCCCCGCAGGGCCAGCCTTGAAGAAGGTGTGAACGGCTTCGTCATCAGTACGCATAACATCCCAACGATCGAGCGCTTCCTTTAGCGTCTGGCTGTGAACCGTCGGCACATCCGTGTGAAGCAACCCGGCACGATCCAGTTCGCCGAGAATGCTGGGGATACCGCCAGCACGATGAACATCTTCGACATGATACTGGGGAGTGTTTGGTGCCACCTTGCACAACTGGGGAACCCGGCGCGAGAGGCGATCGATGTCGGCCAAGGTGAAGTCAACCTCGGCTTCATGAGCCGCAGCCAGCAAGTGCAGAATGGTGTTGGTGGAACCGCCCATAGCAATGTCCAGCATCATGGCATTTTCAAACGCTTTGATGTTAGCCACCGAACGCGGCAGTACGGATTCATCGTTCTGCTCGTAGTAACGGCGGGTAATGCTGACAACGGTACGTGCAGCGTTAAGGAACAGATCCTTCCGGTCGAAATGGGTGGCGAGTACGGTGCCGTTGCCGGGTAAGGAGAGGCCGATCGCTTCGGTGAGACAGTTCATGGAGTTGGCGGTGAACATGCCAGAGCAAGAGCCGCAGGTTGGGCAGGCAGAGCGCTCATACTCTTCGACAACCTCATCGCTAACGTTGTCATTTGCGGCCACCACCATAGCGTCCACCAGATCCAGCTTGTGCTCCGAGAGCTTCGTTTTGCCCGCTTCCATCGGGCCACCAGAAACAAATACGGCAGGAATGTTAAGCCGCAAAGCGGCCATCAACATTCCAGGGGTAATCTTGTCACAGTTGGAAATGCAGACCAGGGCATCGGCACAATGGGCGTTGACCATGTACTCAACCGAATCGGCGATGATCTCGCGCGACGGCAGACTGTAGAGCATCCCATCATGACCCATAGCGATGCCATCGTCTACGGCGATCGTGTTGAATTCCTTGGCGACACCACCAGCGGCTTCAACCTCACGGCACACCAACTGACCCAGATCTTTCAGGTGAACGTGGCCGGGTACAAATTGGGTAAAGGAGTTGGCGATCGCAATGATGGGCTTCTCGAAATCTTCGGTTTGCATTCCGGTGGCGCGCCAGAGCGCGCGGGCACCGGCCATATTGCGTCCCTGTGTAGAGGTTTTAGATCGATAGGTTGGCATGGTGCATCCTATTGGGATAGGGGATCGAAAGAGTCTAGACTTTGAATGATTTTACTGTGATTCCTGCGGCGATCGCCCTCCTCCAGCCATCACCTGCCAGCAAATATCTCAAAATTTCTGTACCACTAACCTGCGCTGAGGACAGCGTTGAGTGAAATGACATTTGCGAAGCGCTGTCTCAACCGGCTCTAAAGAGAATGCTTTATGAGGTCTAATTGGTAGTCCGCCCGACATCCGTAGGAGCGTAGCATCCCCTGCACAATCTACGGGCAATCCGCCTGAGGTCTATTTCAAGGGCTATTTACCGAATGCTACGCCCTTACTTCCAAACATCCTCTAAGACGTGATGGTTAAGAGAAATACCTGTTGCCGTGAACGTTTGTAGCTTGTCGGAGGAGCGCAAGCAAGACCGCTTTAATTGTTAATCCGATGGCATTATGGGCACCTTAGATCTATATAGCCTGATTGACATAGCCTGATTGACGAATTGAAGCCTTAACGCCTTCTCCTGCCACACAGGAGCGAAGCGGTTAAGGATCAAAGTTGACGTTTAACGTCCTTTCCTTAAACCTCTGCAAGGCAGACATAGGAGAGGGCGATTGAAAGTTGTCAGCCGATCAACTACCTGGCCTGATGTAACTGTCCCTGTTCTGCCATCCTTTTGACAAAGATGCGTCATCTCAGTAAAGGTAAGGCATTTCCATTACAAATTGTTCTGGTTGTGCCCTTCGTTCTCCAAACCGTTGGAGCTGTCAGTTTGGTGGGTTATTTGTCCTTCAAGAATGGGCAAAAAGCAGTCAATGATCTGGCACAGCAGTTGATCGATCGCACCGGTGATGTCGTCAACGAACACTTGAGTTCTTATCTTTCCATTCCGCAAACGCTAAACCAGATCAATGCAAACGCCATTCGTCGAGGAATGCTGGATGTGCGCGATCGCAAAGCAGTAGGCGAGTATTTTTGGGATCAAATGCAGGCGTATGATTTGACCTTCATCGGCATTGGCTTAGTCACAGGGGAGGGGCTTGGAGCCGCTCGTTATGATGGCAAAACAACGACGGTTGAAGAATGGACTGCAACCCTGCCCAACAACGTGACCAACTATGCCGTTGATGACCAGGGTAACCGCACTCAAGTGAATGGTCGCTGGGATTGGGATAACTTCAGCGAACCCTGGTACACCGACCCCATTGCAGCAGGCAAACCCATTTGGGCAAAGATTGTAACTGCAAACTTTCCGACGGGTCCATACATCACAGCCTCCGCCAGTCGTCCTATCTATGACGCGCAGAATCGTTTGCTAGGCATGATCGCCACAGATATTCATCTGCTGAAGCTGAGCGACTTCTTACGCAACCTGGCCATCAGCGAATCTGGACAGGTGTTTATTGTGGAGCGGGACGGCACCCTCATTGCTAACTCCAGCATCGAGAAGCCCTTTGTTCTGGTTAACGAGGAAGCTCAACGAATAAAGGCGATCGACAGCGCTAATCCGGTCATTCAAAGCATTGCCCAACAAATTCAAGCCTCCAACGGATTTCAGTCCATTACCGAGGTGACCCACTTTCAGCTCAAGGTGCAGGGAGAACGGCATTTTGTTGATGTTAACCCCTGGCAGGATCAGTATGGCCTGGATTGGCTCGTAGTAACGAGTCTGCCAGAACACACATTCATGACGCAAATCAATGCAAACACACGCACCACGATCGTGCTTTGCCTGGGCGCATTGGTTGCAGCTTCAGTTATGGGTGCATTCACCTCCCATTGGATTGCCCGCCCGATTCTTCACTTAAATCGAGCCAGTAAAGCAATGGCATCGGGTGATTTGGATCAGACAGTAGAAATGAGTCAGCTTCAAGAACTCAATACCCTGTCTCAGTCTTTTAACCATATGGCAGAACAACTGCGAACATCATTTACAGCACTGGCGCAAAGCAAAGCAGAATTGGAAGATCGGGTAGAAGAACGCACGGCTGAACTCAAAAATACCTTACAGGAACTGCAGCGCACTCAAGCTCAAGTGGTTCAAAGTGAAAAAATGTCGAGTTTGGGTCAGCTTGTGGCTGGTGTGGCTCACGAAATTAATAATCCAGTGAACTTCATTCATGGCAACCTCAGCCATGTGCAGACGTATGTTAGCGATTTGTTGAAACTGGTGCAGTTGTATCAACAGCACCACCCTGACTCGGCTCCTGCAATCCAGACGGCTGTGGAAGACATCGATCTGGAGTTTTTGCAGGATGATCTACCAAAGTTGTTGGCTTCTATGGAACTGGGAACAGAGCGGATTCGCCAAATTGTTCTGTCGCTACGGAACTTTTCCCGGATGGACGAAGCAGAATTCAAAGCGGTCGATATTCATGAAGGCATTGATAGCACCCTGCTGATTCTGCAACATCGCCTCAAAGCCAATCCTGAACAAGTAGAAATTGAGGTGATCAAAGACTACGCTGCACTACCGCTTGTAGAATGTTATGCCGGACAGCTCAACCAGGTCTTTATGAACATCCTGGTGAATTCCCTTGATGCACTGGAAAGCACTTCTCAGGTTCCAGTTCCTGGCGCTGAGTTGAACTCGACTCAATCTTCATCCCACCCCCAACCCGCTCCGAAAATTACAATTCGGACAGCGTTAATCAACGATTCATGGGTAGAAGTGGCGATCGCCGATAACGGAATTGGTATGTCCAAAGAGACGCAAAAACGCATCTTTGATGCTTTCTTTACCACAAAACCGCTTGGAAAAGGCACGGGAATGGGAATGCCGATCAGCTACCAAATTATCACAGAAAAACATCACGGCAAGCTGGAGTGTTTCTCAACTCCCGGTGCAGGAACCGAATTCATTATTCAAATCCCGCTTCGGCAAACCGTTCACCAATACACATAAATAGACGGTTGGTTAAGGCGACAAATGGGTGCGTGTCAGTTAACCCGGTGTAACAACAGATTATCGCTGCCACTGTAGCCAGGTTGAAAATAGTTTTTTAATGAACGGCGTAAATTGACTGAAGCTGTACTCGTCTGCTGCCTTGCGAATCACTTCAGCCTGGGTGGGATAGGGATGGATCGTGTTGGCGACCGCTCCCAGTCCCAAATTTCTGGTCATCGCCAGCGTAATTTCATTAATCATTTCGCCAGCATGACGAGCAACCACCGTTGCTCCCAGGATTTTGTCACTCCCTTTTTTGAGGTGAATTTTGGCAAACCCGTGAATTTCTCCGTCAGCGATCGCCCGATCGACATCATCCAGAGAAACAAACAGCGTTTCAACTTGATCGGCCTGTTGTTGAATGGCGCGATCGCTTAAACCCACATGGGCAATTTCTGGATCGGTGTAGGCGCACCAGGGTATCACAAGCTGGCTGAGCTTTTGTCGCCCAATTCCCAGGGGTGAAAACAGCGCATTGCGAACTACTCGTCGAGCCGCTGCGTCTGCTGCATGGGTAAATTTCTGCGACATACACACATCCCCAACGGCATAAATACGCGGATTCGAGGTTTGCAGAAACTCATTGACCAGAACGCCCTTCTTTGAATCGGTGTTGACTCCTACGGCCTCCAGATTTAACCCGTCTATGTTGGGCGATCGCCCAGCGGCAACCAACAGTTCATCCACAACAATGGTTTCTTCATGACCATTGCGCTGGTAGTAGATTCTCTTTTCGGCTCCATGGCGTTCGATGCGCGTAGTTTTGGCATCTAACACCACCTGAATATCCTCCTGCTCAAACTGCCGCTGAATGATTTGAGCCGCATCGGCATCGGCACTGGCAAGCAACCGAGATCCTTTTTGCAGCAGGATCACCTCTGCACCTAACCGACGGAAGGTTTGCGCCAATTCACATCCAATGTAGCCACCGCCAATAATACTCAGGCGTTTAGGACACTCGGTCAACGAAAAAACCGTTTCATTAGTGAGGTATCCCGATTCGGCCAACCCCTCAATCGGTAGCTGAGCCGCGCGTGACCCAGTGGCAATCACCGCTTTCTTAAACCGCAAGGATTGTCCAGCCACCTCCACCGTATCTGAACCGGAAAAATGAGCCTGCCCTAAAAATACATCAACACCCATCTCGCAAAATCGTTGAACGGAGTCATTTTTGCTGATGGTCGCTCGTACCTGGCGCAACCGTTCCATCACTGCGGCAAAATCAACGTGAGTTCCATCGGGAACAGAGACACCAAAGCGATGAGCCTGATGCACATCAGCTACGGCTCGTGCAGACCGGATCAAGGTTTTGGAGGGAACACAGCCTGTGTTGGTACAGTCTCCACCCATTAAATGTTTTTCAATTAGAGCCACCTTAGCTCCGACCAGAGCCGCTCCTGCGGCTGTGACCAACCCAGCGGTACCGGCTCCAATGACAACCAGATTATAACGGGAAGCTGGTTTTGGGTTTACCCAGTTCGAGGGATGAAGGTTCGCAACCAGCGTTTGGTTATACTGATCCATCGGTTGAACCGTTACGGAACGGGTGTCAATATTTGTCATCAGAGACTCCTTTAGCACGTTGAATCAGGCGGCCACCATGACAGCTTGAGCCATTAGCGCACCCGTCTTCAGTCTAGAGAATCGTCGTCAACTTTACTAACGGTTGAGTCAAGGATCTAAATAAACTACAATTGTATTATTTGTATTACACTGCAAGTTGGTCGGGCTTACCTGCACTGTTTCACCTGCTACTACTCAAGGGTTTTCTGTCATGTCCTATGAACAGCCAACTGGCTCCCCGCTCTACGTAATGCGGCAGCCGACTCTCAGTGAATAGAATTCATACCCCCCATCCCCACGCAGAGGATAGAACGCATGACGAACCGTTTCTACGCTATTTTAGTGAACTCGCTAGTGGCATCATTAACCAATACCTTTGTTTGGTTTGCGGTCACGTTTTGGGTGTATCTGCAAACCCAGTCAGTGCTGGCAACATCAGTGATGGCGGGGGTGTATCTGGCGACTGTCGCTATCTCCGGTTTTTTTCTCGGTTCTCTGGTGGATCGGTATAAAAAGAAAACAGCCATGATGCTTTCCAGCATTGGTTCTCTGATTTTATATCTGCTTGCCTATCTTATTTTTGTGTCGGTGCCTTCTTCTGTCTTTACTGATCCTGGCAGTATTGTTCTCTGGATATTCATCATCCTGGCACTGATAGGGGCGATCGCTGGAAATCTACGAACGATCGCACTTCCAACGCTGGTAACGATCTTAATTCCTGAGCATCAAAGGGATAAGGCAAACGGTTTGGTTGGCACAGTGAATGGTGTAGCATTCCTGGTTGCGTCTATCTTTAGCGGATTGGTCATCGGCTTTCTTGGCATGTTTTGGATGCTTGTTTTCGCAATTGGCATAACCCTTCTGGCCATGCTTCATCTATGGACGCTGTCCATTCCCGAAACGCGAATCCTTCACACTGACGCTCAACCTCACTCCATTGATATTCGCGGCACAATTCGAGTGATCCGTCTTATCCCTGGACTGTTTGCGCTCATCTTTTTCAACAGTTTCAACAATTTCCTGGGTGGCGTATTTATTTCCCTGATGGATGCCTATGGTTTGTCGCTCGTATCGGTGCAAGCATGGGGCATTTTGTGGGGGTTTTTAAGTTTAGGATTCATTGTCGGTGGGTTAGCGGTCGCCCGAATAGGATTGGGAAAAAGCCCACTGCGAACGCTATTTCTGTCCAATATTGTCATGTGGATTGTTTCCATTTTCTTTACGATTCAGCCCTATATCCTCTTGCTGGCGATCGGCTTATTTATTTACCTGTGCTTAATTCCGGTGGTTGAAGCGGCAGAGCAAACCATCATTCAAACGGTAATACCACCTGAGCGCCAGGGGCGAGTATTCGGGTTTGCCCAAAGCATTGAGCAATCTGCCGCCCCTCTCACGGCTTTTATGATTGGGCCGATCGCGCAATTTATATTCATCCCCTTTATGACAACCGGGGTTGGTGTAGATCTCCTCGGTAGCTGGTTTGGAACTGGAACCGATCGAGGGATTGCGCTTTTATTTACAGTAACCGGGCTGATTGGGCTGATCGTGACGGTTATGGCAATGCGATCGCGTTCGTATCAAAAACTGTCAGCCAATTATCAGAAGCGCTAACGTGCTGCCCTGATGGGGGGCAAATTCATACTATGATTCAGCAACGCCGAGATAACAGCAGAGCTTAAACCTGTGAACGCTAAAATGGTCTACGGTAGAGCAAGCGGAGCAGCAGCGTTTAAGCGGGAACTAGCAATGTCAATTGTGGACGAGAACGGATGGGTAGCAAGGAAGCAAATGGCTGAAATGATCCAACCAGAGCCAGGACGATCGCAGCATGGCAATAGACTAAGTTGCAACAGAAGTCGCAATAGACTAAACAGCTTAGTCGTCGCTTTATTGGTGATGGTGAGTATTTTTCTGTCGTTTTCAACTGTTCCCCAACCCGCATTAGGAGCAAACCTGCCCACAAACCTGCTGACGCTAGACGATTTGCCACCCGGATTTGCGGTGTATTCAGGTGCGGCCGTTGGCAACTGCAATCCTTCAGAGCAACCTGGAAACGCGTTTGTTTCAGAAGCCGCGATCGCAGAGATTGTGTGTGTCTCGTCCGTACCAATTGATCACATTGTGGAAAACAATCAGCCCGGTTCGCCACTGGGTATCGCGTTTCTGGATGCTATGTTAAGCAATCCGGAGGCATTAACCCAGGTGTTAGGGCAAGAAAAACCAGAAGACCTACAATTTTTGGATTTGTCGGGGGTGGGCAATATCGCGATCGGGTTCCGAGGAACCGTTGCCGATTTGGGCAAGACAGATATTGCCATTTTTCGCAGAGACGCTACATTGAACACCGTATTTGTGATTCATCCAGATCGCGCTACTCCCTTAACTTCGCTACAATCCCTGGCCTCCAAGCTTGACCAGCGGTTGCAATCCTTCGCCTCTTAGGGAATAGATGGGCGATCGCCTAAATGGAACAAAATCGGCCATTTATGCATCTGGTACTCGGTTCTCTCCGTATTTGTAGAAACCTGATCAGGTTCTTTTGCAGTGGGTGCGATATTTAATTCTCCAGCAAGATGTTAAGTTAGCAATGCTCTGGAATAGGGAGGTGAAAGCAATCCACTGCTGCATACACTCCATTCGTTCAAAAAACTGACCATCAAACAGATTCGCTTGCTGTTTGGCAGTCGCCCGCTAATACGAACATTGCTGACCTGTCTGCTCGCAGGGCAAGTCCTGTTTCGGTTGCTACAGGGACGGCTCCATTGGCGTAATTTGCTTGTTCACCTCTACACCGTTGGGCCAGCTTCACTCTATGCCGTCTTGTTGGTCAATGGCTTTGCAGGAATGATCTTCACGGTACAAACGGCTCGCGAACTCTCCCGCTTTGGAGCGATCGCGGGCGTTGGTGGAGCCTTTGCCCTTGCCTTTTGCCGGGAGTTGTCCCCTGTATTAACGGCCAGCGTCATGACTGGACAGGTCGGTTCAGCATTTGCGGCGGAAATTGGAGCGATGAAAATCAGTGAACAAATTGATGCGCTCAGAATGCTGAGAACCGATCCAATCGACTACCTGATCACACCGCGAATTGTGGCCTGCTGTCTCATGCTGCCTGTTGTGGCGATCGTTGCCATGGTTGTAGGAATTATGGGTGGCATCGTTGCGGCGGCGTTGTTGTATGGTCAACCGCCTGCCGTGTTTTTGTTGTCAGTTCGTAATTTCCTCACGATCGACGATCTCATTGCAGTTACAGTCAAGTCCTGTATTTTTGGAGCAATTTTGTCGGTAATAGGGTGTAGCTGTGGCTTAACGACCATTGGTGGAGCCAGGGAGGTGGGGCAGTCAGCAACCGCTGCGGTGGTCGTTGGTTGGATTTGCTTGTTCGGCTGCGATTTCTTATTGTCATTGCTCTTGTTTGGCACTGTGCCCACCTCCAGATAAATCACCGGATACAGACTCAACTGAAATGATGTCGGGCAGTAGCAGCCAGTTAGTTGGTAGATGCGCTTCTATCTATCCCTCTGGGAACGGTCGTCGCTGGGTCACGTCTACAACTTATCTGGCTGAAAGGCACTCCTTTGCTTCAAGCTGTATACCTTGACTTACCGCATCCAAGAGAATTGAGTATGGAGACGTTTGGAACTCTCTCGTCTAATGAATCAACGGCATTACAATCTATCTTTTCAGTTACCTCGTTTTTGAACAATGCAACGGCTGGTTACACCAAGACAGATCTTGTAGCTGCAATCCGAGCAGATGGGTCGATCGCCAGCCAGAACAGCTTTACACCAGAAATTGAGTTATCCTCATCGGTGCGTCAGGTAGAACCTGGTGTGGCTGGTGTATTTAAATCCATGCATTTGGAACGGTTTACTGGCGATCGCAACAACACCTCACTTACACGTTCCGGCAACTCGGCTGAAAGCCCCAGTTTGGCTGGCAGTCCGGCTCCTGTCCATACATCCCTCACTGGCAGGAAGGTAGATGTTTTGACGGGGATGCCTGAGGATACGGCAACGTTAGGAGTGGGGGATATGTTGGAATCGGATTCGGCTCTGGCGATCGCCCCATCAGAGAAGCACGCCAAGCCCAACAGTGCTGAAGATCTGTTTGCTCCGGTGGCTGAATCACCAATGCCAAGAACCAGTGCGTTAACGGCATCAGAAGTGGCCTATCCTGGCTATTTGCTGAAGTATGAGCCAGGAAAGCCGTTGAAATATGATGTGAATGTGCAGCAATGGCAACAGCGAATGAAGGATCGGGGTTGGACGATTGATGTGGATGGTTTCTATGGCTCGCAAAGCGCACGGGTGACGCGTCAGTTTCAACAAGAAAAGGGATTGGTTGCAGACGGTATTGTAGGGCCAAAGACATGGCAGGAGACGTTTCGCGCCGATAATGTCACCGCTCCTATTCCCGGTCAACCGCAGCCACCCACTCCACCAAATATTCCGGCGAATCCAGCGGGAGGAACGGGGCAAATTAATCAGGAGGGGTTGAACCTGGTTAAGAATTTTGAGGGGTTTCGATCGCAGGCTTACCGAGATCCGGTCGGCGTTTGGACGATTGGTTACGGGCATACTGGAGCGGATGTCCGGGCTGGGCAGGTTATCACCAGGGCGGAAGGAGAGGCGTTGCTGCGGCAAGACCTGAGACGGTTTGAAAACCATGTGCGGCGGTTAGTAAAAGTACCGCTCAGTTCAAATCAGTTTTCGGCGTTGGTGTCGTTTACGTACAATGTTGGGCAGGGTGCTTTGGCGGGGTCAACGCTGCTGCGACTTTTGAACCGAAGCGATTATCGGGGTGCGGCGGATCAGTTTCCGCGCTGGAATAAAGCAGGCGGCAGGGTGTTGGCAGGGTTGGTGCGGCGCAGAAGTGCGGAGAGGGCATTGTTTCTCAAAGCAGAGGCACGGTGATCAGCAGAGGCACGGTGATAGAGCTTTATCATTTGGCGTTGCTGAATACATGTATGAGGTTTGTTGGGGCATTGGGTTGCTTTAAGGCAGGTGTTCTAATCAGCAATTCGTTCCTATCTATTCAGCAAGGTTGATTGTGTTGCGATCGGTGCGGGTGGGCAGGTTGGTAGTGTATTGAATCTAAGGTGGGGAGGTGAAGACTTGGGGGCTTTGCCCCCAAACCC
>NZ_JADEWO010000028.1 GCF_015207605.1 Oculatella sp. LEGE 06141 | reverse complement strand
GAGTTGGATTAGGATTCGGGGTTGGGGTTGGGGTCGGAGTTGGATTAGGATTCGGGGTTGGAGTCGGAGTTGGGCTTGGCGGGGGTGGTTGCACAACGACAGAAGGCGCTGTTCCAGTAAGCTTACTGCTGCCTTCACGATTACCCGCTGTGCCGACGCTCGTTGCCCGTACACCAAAGCTCTGGCTCAAAAACTGAGCCAGCGTGATGTTAGCCGTTTTGTGCGACACCGTAAACATGGTGGATTGAATGTCATCTTTGCCGATGCCTGACGTGCCAATTTCCAGGCCAATATCAAACGGGTTGATGCCACCCCCTCCATTCAGGTTGTTGTCACCACCAGTAGACGTGACACCATTCGCCTTGATGACCGTCTTTGTGATATCCGACCCAGTAATTTCTAAACCCTTGAGCAGTGATTCATCTCCCATACCGAAGAAAATGCCCCGGATATCGGCAAGGTTTACAGATTTGTCAACATCTACCCTAACTTGAACCTTGCTCAGACCTGAGTCTGCCATGATATCGTCTAGCGTAAAGTTGAGCTGAGCCGACGACCCAGTAAAAGGAGACACACTAAACGACATGCTGGCTGCATCGGCAGGTGCAGCTATTGACGAAGCAAGAGCTAGGCTGGCTAGCAAAGCAGAGGGCAGGAGAGCCTCTGGAAAGAATTTCTTCATTACTCAAACACCTGTCGAGAGATAAAACAGTTCAACAACATGTATCAAATCGTACCCATACTTCTCTCGTTAAATAGCTTTATCTCTCTTGCTTCAGACGATCTTTGACTAATGCGATTTTGTATCAAATTTGTCAGTGGATGTACGGCCAGGTGTTTTTCTACTGCCATGTAGTGCGGCTCAAAGCGAACGATGTTCTTCAGTTCCATCTATTTGTTGTAAAGCTCTCGCCAATGACGGAACCGATAAAAAGAGCGATCGCCCTTCTTCCATTTGGAACCTGGAAAAGCGATCGCTCTTTATCAAATGTGAAACTTCAATGAAGTTCTCAACCAAACTGCCGATCTGGAATAGAGAACGGTTATCGAGTTGTCTTCAAACTTTCGACTTTGCGGGAGAAGAGGTCGGTAAAGATACTCATCACACTGCGCTTCCGCACCAGGATGTTGGTGCTGATGGACATTCCAGATTGGAGGGATACATCTCGACCATTCACATCCAGGCTTTGAGAATCGAGCCTCACCTTGGCAGGAAAGGTGTAGAAAGGCATTTCCTGGGTGGGTGGCAGGGCATCGGAACCGACCCAAATCAGTTCTCCCTTGATGTCGCCAAATTCGCTAAAGGGGAAGGAGTCGATCCGCACATCAACATCCATACCTTCCCGCAGAAAGCCAATATCCTTGTTGGTCACAAACACTCGTGCCACCAGCGAGTCGGAGGGCACAATTTTCAGGATAGGTTCAGTGGTATTGGCAACAAATCCAGGGCCTCTAGCCTGCAAATCAAACACAACTCCATCCGTGGGTGCCCGTAATTCCTGGTATCCCAGGGTGACATTCGCCTGACTCAACTGAGATTCGATCTCGGAAATTTGCTTGTCGTTTTCGACAACGGCTTTGTTTAACTGGCTGTCTAGTTCCGAGATGCGCTTGTCATTGACGGCTACTCTATCCAACAGATCGTTGCTGGTGAGGGCAACGGCGTTTTGGTAGCGTGCCTGTGCCTGGTTGATGGCGTATTGAATGCGCTCACGCTCCTCAGACAATCGATCGACATCGGCTTGTCCCGTGAGCACTTCTTGCTCTTGCCGCAGGAGCTGAACCCGAGCGATCGCTCCCTCTTCTACCACGGGGCGAATATTGTCTGCAATGTTGCGATCGATGGCAACTTTTTGTTGCGCTGCACGTAACTCAGACTGAGCTTGCTCAAGCTGCTGCCTGAGCTGAGACACCTCAAGTTCTGCCGCCGCAATTTGCGAACTGGAAGCCAGCATTCCCGATTCAAAGCGCTGGCGCTGCTCTAAAGTGAGCGGAATACCTGCCGTAGAACCGTTCAACTGGGCTCGATACATGCTGTTTTCAGCGACCAGCGCGGCACGGCTAGCCGTTAACGACAACATTTCTGGCGGGAGGTTTAGCTGCCGGATGCTCTCTTGATCGACCGCGCTGCCCGACAGTTGGCTGCGATAAAACTGGTTTTCTTGCACTAGCGAGGTTCGGATTTGCTCAAGCGATCGCTGCTGCGCTTCGGTTGCTCTGGGATCAAAGCGAATCAACACATCACCTTTGCGGACGCGTTCGCCATCCCGCACCATAATTTGTTGCACTACTCCCCCAACCGGAGCCTGGACTTCTTGCACAGAGCCTTGCGGTTCAAGCTTGCCAGTAGCTGGAATGGCTTCTTCAATTTGAGCAACGGATGCCCAAACCACAACAAAGCTAGCCACGCCAACAATGCCCCAAACAATCGCCCGCGACCAGAGAGAAGTCTGCTGCAAAACAACAGGCTGATCGAACACTTCATTACGAACTATCTTGCTGGCCGACGACGGTTCAGCCGTCGTTTCAATTTGCCCTGAGCCATCGACCGGAGCCAGTGGTGCTGGCTTCTTGGCGGCACCGTTTCGTCCATTTCGCGCGGAAGTCAGTTTCATAGCTTTAGAGGATGAGATTTGAGTGTGGGTAATGAAGGGGCTGGAGCGATCGAAGCGTATCCATTTTCAATGCTGATCAACACTGATCACATGCAATTTTTAAGGAATGCAATGAGTTTTGTTCGATTGCTGAATGTGTGCCCCGTCGGTTTGTTGGTAGTAATTAATGCCAGTCCTGATCGTAGTGTCTCTGCCCTACAGTTGCGCTTCCTGTTGTTGATAGAGGCAATAGTAGCGGCCTCTCAGTGCCATCAGTTCCGAATGGGTGCCCAACTCAACAACTGAACCTTTATCCATCAGCACAATCATATCGGCATTTTTGATGGTGCTGAGCCGATGGGTAATGAAGAAAACGGTGCGATCGCGAAAGGCATCGGCCAGGTTGAGGCAAACTCGCCGCTCCGAATCATAATCTAGCGCACTGGTAGCTTCATCTAAAATTAACATGCGTGGATTTTGCAAGACGGTACGGGCGATCGCGATCCGCTGCCGTTGGCCTCCAGAAAGCGACGAACCACGTTCACCCACTCTAGTGTTATAGCCGTTGGGCAATCCCATCACAAAATCGTGGGCAGCAGCAATCTGAGCCGCGCGAATAATTTCTTCGGCTGTCGCTTCAGGGCAGGTTAAGGCAATGTTCTCTTGCACCGTACCGTCGAACAAGAGCGTGTCTTGCGGCACAATCCCAATCTGCTGACGCAGTGAGTAAAGCTCGACTTTGCTGATGTCATAACCATCAATTAAGATGCGCCCATTTTCCAGATCGTATAAACGGGGCAACAGCTTCATTAATGTACTCTTACCGGAACCGCTCAGCCCCACAATGCCGACAAACGAACCGGATGGAACCTCCAGGTTGACATTGTTTAGCTGATAAGGTCCCGCTGTACCAAAGCGGAAGGTAACATCTTCAAAGCTAACGGAGCCATCAACCGCTGGCATAGGAATATTGAGGCGATCGACCTCATCGGCTTCAGGCGTCGCATCAATGATGTCGCTTAACCGTTCGATCGACAATCCAACTTCCTGGAAGTTTTGCCAGAGCTGTGCCAGCCGCAATAGAGGGCTAGTAACATATCCCGCAATAATTCGAAATGCAATAAGCTGTCCTAGCGTCAGTTGGCCTTGCAGCACCAGATAAGCCCCCACCCAAAGCACGAGCAAACCCGACAACTGGTTCAGGAAATTACTGGTTGACCCAGCCGTAGTAGACGTGAGAACCGTCTTAAACCCAGAGCTAACGTAACGAGCATAGCGCTGCTGCCACTGCCAACGGGCACGCAGTTCCATATTCTGCGCTTTTACCGTCTGAATTCCAGATACCACTTCCACCAAATAGGATTGGGTTTCGGCATTTCGCTCGGCCTTGGTTCGTAGCTGAGTGCGGATGAGAGGCGACGCAACGACAGCCAACAACACAAAGAAGGGAATCGTTGCCAGTGCCACTAGCGTTAGCAGCCAACTATAGACAAACATAACCACAATGTAGATGACCGAGAAAACGGCATCCAGCACCACGGTTAAAGCCGTTCCTGTGAGAAACTGGCGAATATTCTCTAGCTCGTTAATGCGAGTTGCAAGTTCACCCACCGGACGACGTTCAAAGTAGCGCAGCGGCAACCGCAGCAGGTGGTCAATAATTTCTGACCCCAGCGCCATATCAATCCGGTTGGTGGTATCAACAAACAGGTACGTTCGCAAACTGGTTAACACGGCTTCGAAGACGGCCAGCACCAGCAGGAAGAATCCCAGAATTTGTAGCGTATCCACGCTGTTCTGCACAATAACCTTGTCAATGATCACCTGGATCATCAAGGGGTTAGCCAGGGCAAACAGTTGAACGAAAAATGAGGCAACGAAGACCTCGATCAACACCTTACGATGGCGCTGTAAGGCTGGCAAAAACCATTTGAGGCTGAAGCGCGACTTGGGCGTTTGCTTGGTCGCTGTCACCATCAGCACTTCGCCCTGCTGACCCCAGGTTTCGGCAAATTCAGCCGGAGGTTGGCGTAAGATACCCACTTCTGGTGCCGCGATCACCAGTTCTCGTTCTGTAGCGCTGTAGAGGATGGCCGGATGAGCCTGCCACATCACCATTGCCGGAGTTTCTAACCGGGCGATCGCACTAGCTGGCACCATCACCAGTTGAGCGCTCAACCCCATGAACTCCGCCACAGCTCCGCATAAATCTAGCGATAACCCGCCGCTGCGCTCCATCTGGTTCACTAAAATGCGCTGCACCACATCCCGACGGAAGGGCATGTCGAAGTGTTGTGAGAGCATCTGGAAGCAGGCGATCGCCGAGTTGACATCGCCCTGCCCCCGCACAAACGGAAATTTTTGTGGTTGCGCCTGCTGTTGAGCGCTTTTAAACCGAGATGCACCTTGAGGTGGGCGATCGGGCGCATAGGGAATATCAACGGTTGACGTTTCAACATCGGGTGTATCAACCCCCATCGTGCCGATGACAGGCTGGGTTACTTCCTTCGGAAACCCAATGATGCGAGCAGGCTGGTTACCCGTGACTTCAATAAAACTAGCCGCCGCGTCTGACTGCACTGGGCTACCGGGAGACACTCCGGCAACGCTCCCTCCCCCACTCAACAACCAAAGCCGTTGGCTCTCCAGTTGGTTGGTTGGCGTTTTTCCGGGAGGCAAGTTGCAAATTACCGCTTCAGACTGCGCCTTTAGCGTTAGTTCCTTTAAATCAACATTGCCGATCGCCTGCCGATGCAACTCCGCTCCTAATAGGTCAAAGACCTCAATAGGAGAAACCTGATTGTAGAAGAACTCTGAAATTTGGGGTTCAGTTTCCATCAGCGTCAAGAAGTCACTGATGGGCAACGTTAGCCCGATCGTTTCGTTGGAGGCGATCGCCGTCTCGCAGGGAATGCCGCGCACCGTGCCAACCCAACCCAGAATAGCGCCAGACTTCATCAGATGAAGCGTCACCGGCTTCTGCGTCCGAGGGTCGTAGCCCAGCAGGCGCGCCTGTCCTTCATACAAAATAGTCAATTGGGCAGGCAGTTGATCCCGCACCAAAATGGCCTGTCCCATTCGGTAACGCAGCAACTGCACTTGTTCAGTCAGTTTATCCAAAACGTCGGATGAAAGCTGATCAAATGGGGCGCATTGGGAGAGAAATTCGTGAACTTTCGATTTGGTGTAGGTCATGGGGCGGAGGGGGTGGTAGAACCAGTCGGAACCATTGCGTTAATTTGAGACAGTTGCTCTTGGAGCCAGACATTGAAGCATTCGTGCAACAACCGCTGTCGCATGGCATCGTCTAGCTGGGCTGGGACAAACTTTTCTAGACGCACAATCACCAACCATTCGCCGACCCGAGTAGGAGGGCAAAGCTGTCCGGGTTGAGTGATAGAGAGCATCTGTGCCAGAGTTGGGTGGGGAACACTCAACTCAACCGGGCCAATCAGCCCGTCTGTCTGAGCTTCGGGGCCTTGTGAATAAGCGCGTGCCAATTCGGCAAACGACTGTTCTCCTTCCAAAATACGGAAGTAGAGTTCTTGGGCGATGCCTAAATCTTGCGTCCGAATCAAAGAGTAGATGACCTTATCGAGCTTGCCTTTACGGCTCAGAAAATAGGACTCAAGCTTGGGTCCCCAGGTTGCCTGCTTAAACTTTTCGATTCGCAAACTGCGGGTAGCCCAATCTTCTTGCTGCTTCGGAGTCATCCCATTACGATTCAGCCATGCTTGGCGATCGGCATCTGATGTGATTTGGTTTTGGGCATAAAACTGTTGACAAGCCGTTTCAACTTCATCTGGGCTGCACTCAATCTCGGCGATCGCTTGATCGATCAAAAGTTCCTGAAGTAGATGTGGCAACATCTGATAGCCTGCCAGCAGCGGCAGAATTTCTTCAGCCGTGACAGTTCGCTCACCCACCCGTAAAACTACAGCCATCTCACCAGATCTCTACAAATATTTTTCGTTAACTTCACGTTTAACTTGCCCTGATTCCGTAGACATACTCTCAAGAAATACTCGGAAATTCATGAAGGTTAAGAAAATCTTCCGACCGTGAAATCACGCTCAAGAACCGCAAGTTAAGGACAACTAGCACTCAAGCCTTATGGTGACGAAAGTTGCGCGGTTCGCATACGGCTTGTATAGAAAATTGACAATAGTAAATTTACAAGGGAAATGGCAACCTCTCGTTGCAATTTTTGGAAAAGGTTTGCAAAGCTGAATCATGAAGACAGTTTGGCAATAGGTTCAGGGCTGGAGCATTACCGTTATGTCATCTAATTAGCGTTAGCGCTCTGCGCTATTCAAGCGACACCTGACATGTGGGCATATTCGCATCCAAACGAGCGTAGCAGCCTACCGACAGTGATACCAATGAATTGGCCTGAAGATCTCAGTTACCCGCCAATTAGAATCAAAACCATACAGTTAGCGGCTCAAAATAAAGAACTGATGAACTCTTAACAGCGGTGGCACCCCTCTTTCCGGAACATTTATAAGTTGCTTTAAGTGTCGTATAGGCGACATAACTCCCCAGGTCACGGAACGACTTTGATAAGCTGAGGGTGCTGCTTCTGGGAAGAGAACCTCAGCGTCATGCACAGGGTATTGTCAGGGCCATTAAGTGTTGAAACGTTAACTGTTGACATTGCAGGATTGCCTAGCCGCCTAAATGGCACAAAACTGGTTCAACTCTCAGATTTGCATTTTGATGGGTTACGGTTATCCGAAGCATTACTAGCCGAGGCGATCGCCACCTGCAACGATCGCCACCCCGATCTAGTTGTTCTGACGGGAGATTATGTGACGGATGACCCACAACCCATCCACGAATTGGCGCTTCGGCTCAAACATCTTCAAAGTCGATATGGTACGTATGCCGTGTTGGGCAACCATGATATTTACCCCCACGGCGCTAAGGAGATCGTGATCAACGCAATGACGAGAGCGGGAATTCATGTCCTGTGGAATCAAATTGCTTACCCGCTGGGTTCCGAGCTAGCTGTTGTTGGCCTTGCAGATTTCTGGTCGCCAGAATTTAACCCGGCACCCGTGATGAACCAGCTCGATTCGGCTACGCCTCGACTGGTGCTATCCCATAATCCTGATACAACGCTGAGGCTGCAACCGTGGCGTGTTGACCTTCAGCTATCTGGACATACCCACGGTGGGCAAATCGTTATTCCAGGATTGGGGCCTATTCCCACCTGGTATCAAGCGTGCCGTCGTTGGGTACCGAAGCTGTTGCGTCCCTGGGTTCCATACATGCGGGAAGACTGCTATAAGGTTGTGAAGCATTGGCAGTGGGCACAGGGCTTCTATCAAGTAGGCAGCAATCGCTTATATGTCAATCGCGGTTTGGGCACCTTTTTACCCGGACGGCTGTTTTGTCCGCCAGAGGTGACGGTCATCACTTTGCAGTCATCACCTTAGGTTGTCGCCCGGTCTTCAGGGGGCAGCAAGCTGTACCGTTCGGGGTAAAGCTCTCATCGGCTACTCTACGGTTGGATGGCTGGGCAGTTCTAGAGCGGGAAAATGCAAAATGAAGTGGGTTTCTCGATCGCCACTCTCCACGCGAATCGTGGCATTGAGCCGTTCTACCAGTTTTTTAACCAAAGCCAATCCCAAACCGGTTCCACTGTGTCTCCAGGGGTCGCTATGGGGAATACGATAAAACTTCTCAAAGATGCGATCGCGTTCCGCTACTGGAATGTCTACGCCCGAATTACTAACCTGAAGTTCTAGTCCGGTTGCGTTGACCCACGCGGCGATCGCAATCCTTTCACCGGGCGGCGTATATTTGCAGGCATTCGTCAGCAGTTCTGTAATAATCCGTTCTAAGTAGCCTAAATCGGTGACTATCGGCGGCAAATCAGACGGGATGTTGAGCGTTAGCTGCTGTTGCTGATGGTTGACTCGTGCAACGAATGGTTCCAGGGCACGCAGTATCCAGACAGATGGACTCAGAATCGCCAGACTTAACGGCTCATTGTCTGTATCCAATCCGGTTAAGTCGAGCAAGTCGTTGATCAGGCTAATTTCTCGCTGACATTCATCTTTTAAGATCTGAAAATAGCGAGAGAGCCGATGAAAAGAGGCCGTTTGTGAAATAGGGGAAACCGCTAGCTGGGTCGATTGGTTCAAAATTTGCTGGGTTAATTGAGACGGTCGCTCGTTCTGATCCTGATTAAACAGAATAATCTCTAGCATCTGAGTCGCCATTTTGATGCTAGACATCGGCGTTCGCAGCTCATGGGAAATCGTACTTAAGAAACTATCCTTTAAGCGATTTAACTGTTCTAGTTCTTCAACCTGAGCTTGTGTTGCTTGAAACAGGCGGGACTGACGGATGGCGATCGCACATTGGTTAGCAACTTGCTGCACCAGCCGGACATCCTGCCCACAAAACTCGTAAGACCGAGCGTGAATTAGCCATAAATCTCCCAAACTGCCCTGGTCATCAAAAATAGGGCACGCCAGGATGGCAGTTTGGCCGCCTGTGGGGTTTAACTCGTTGGAGCAAAATTGGAAGTACTGGCCTGCTAGCAACTGACGATAGCCTTGCGGAACATTTTCCATCGGCACGACCAGTCCCCGATGGGACGGTGCATCACCTGTTGTGTACTCATAGCAAATGGTAGAAACTTGGCGCTCTAAGTCATACAATCCGGCATTACACGTGTTAACGCCAATGACAATGGCGAGTTCTTCAACGGCAGACTGTAAGATTTGGGCTTCGTCTAAACTGTCTCGGACTCGGTCTGTGATGCGCTTCAACGTAGCCTCACAGTCGAATGCCTGTTGTAGTTGAGTCGTGCGCTCTTGCACCTGCTCTTCTAAATTGAGATTAAGCTGCTGCATCTGCTGATACAGCTCTGATTGGTGGATCGCGATCGCCACCTGAGTTGCCAACTGTTCCAACAGTGAAATTTCATACTCTTGCCAATCTCGCGGTGCCGAGCATTGGTGGGCTGCCAAAACGCTCAACACCCGCCCGTTTTGCAGCATCGGTACCGTCAACATCGCCTGCACTTGATAGTGCATTAGGTATTCAAAGGTGGAGACCGACAGAAGTGGATCGGCTTGAATGTTGGAGATTGAGTGAGTGCCTTGACACCAATCATTGGTTTCCAGGTGTTGCAACCACGGCGTTTTGACACTCGCCCCCAGCATAGGCTGATACTCTGGACTAACCGCTTCAGAGGCGATCGTTGCCTCTCCTTGAGGCTGAAGACGAAGCAACACCACTCGATCAACGTGCAGCAACGTCCTGACCTCTTCAACAGTGGTCGTCAGAATCTGGTTTAAGTCCAACGACTCGCGCACCCGCTGGGCGATCGCCGCCATAAAGCGCTCTCGTTCGATGGCTTGCTGTTCTCGCGCTAAGGCTCGTTGCAGGGCACGCTCGGCTCTTTGACGTTCAGTGAGTTCTAGCTGCAACCGCTGATGTTGTGCCGCTTGATGAATGGCGATCGCTAGCTGATGGCTGATTTGCTGCAATAGATCGGCTTCGTCGGGTTGCCACCGACGATGATGTGAGCAGGCATGAACAATAAGCAACCCCCACACCCTGGAAGACGAATCAGCCATCGTCTGAATGATGGGAGCCACCACCTTAGACTTCACACCAACTGACTGCATAAACTCTGCCATGCAAGCAGCCCAGTCGTCTGCCATGAGATCTGGCACAATGTGGGGCTGTCCCTGGCGATACTGCTCACAGCAGACTTTGAGGAAACGCTCATCCATCCAAACCCGATCAATAATAGATGGATAGCCTGGTGTAACCGACTCTTCGATCACAACGGCTGACCCATCTAAATTAAGGCGAAGAATGACAGCACGATCGGCCTGGAGCGTTTGGCAAACTTCTAATACAGCGGTCGCTAAAATTTGATCTAAATCGAGAGACTGGCGAATGCGCTGAGTAATGACCCGCAATAACCGTTCTCGCTCAGCTTGTTGCCACAAAACCGTTTCTGCCCGCTTGCGATCGTTAATATCTTCACAAACAACGACCGTGTATTGAATCGTGCCATCTTCAGCTCGAATCAGGGAAACCGTGATACAAGCCCAAACGATAGCGCTATCTTTGCGAATGTAGCGCTTGTCAATGGTGTAACTGGAAATCTGTCCAGCGATAAGCGAGGCATACAGGTTAGCATCTGTTTCAAGATCATCTGGGTAGGTGAATTCAGAGAAATGCATCCCAATCAGCTCTTGCCGAGAATAACCCAGAAACCGACAGTCTGCCTCATTTGCCGCTAAAACATGTCCGGCTCGATCGACTAAGGCAATCCCCACTGATACATTTTCAAAAATTGAGCGAAACCGTTCTTCACTTTGCTTTAGAGCAAACTCGGCTTGCTTCAGTCGAGTGATGTCGAGAATCGTAGTTAGAACACAACGCTCGCCGTTCACTTCTATCACTTCCAGGCAAACCAACCCTTCTCGCACTTCGCCTGCCTGGGTTTGGAATTGAACCTCTAGATCAGTAACCGTTCCAAACTGCTCGAGCTGTTGTAAAATCGTGGCGCGATCGACAACAAATCGCCCAATTCCCATCTCCACTACTGTGTGGCCTAGCACCTCATTCCGCTGGTAGCCAAACATCTGGCACCAGGTTTCGTTGACATCCAGCAGTCGCCCTTCAGGAAAGGTGCTGATGCTGCTGCCAATCGGATTGGCTCGAAATACCTTAGAAAAGCGTTCTTCACTTCGCCGCAGGGCTATCTCGATCTGCTTGCGCTCTGTAATGTCTGTAATGACGGCATAGTACCCCTGAACCTGAAGGCGATCGCCAAAATCAGGAACCAACATTGCACTGATAAATCGACGGCCTAACCGCTGGTAACACACTTCCGATTCATACTGCACAGGCTGGCCGGCCAGGGCTTGCTCGACATATGGCCGCACAGAAGCATAAGCCATTTCACCAATGACCTCCTGAAGCAGCTTGCCCTGAATCTCAGTCTGGCCGAAACCAAACCACGTTTCATAGGTGCGATTTACCAAACGGTAGCGTTGTTCAGCATCTACATAGGAAATGCACAGAGGCAGGGCATCAATGAGCAGTTGTGATAGCCCTTCATTCGTTTGCAGTAGTGCTCCAATATATCTCTGGTTCTTGATACCAGCGTGCCTGGTGAGGCATCGCAGACCTGTCAAAAAAAAATGCTTCAGTGTCCTCAGGAGCATGGGAAGGAAAGGTCATCCAACAAGATAGAGTGCGAAAATCAAACACATGTCGATAAATACGTCGAACTAAGAGCGTGTTTATAACGGATTCACTGTTCTGCATCGCTTCAAGTTCCCAACCTTGAAGGAAAGGGAGTTGATTGTCTAGAATCAATTCTGCAAGCCTGATTTCTCTGTTTGCTCTTTAAGAGAATGGTTAACAGTGCTGATGGTCACTCGAACCGCCCCCTTTTCTAATTGGCCGCAGGCGCTAAACCCCAATGTTGCAGGACTTTGAACCAGAATCGGCTCGGCAATTCCCAGGGTTGGGAAATTTGGGGAGCAAATGCAGCCCATGCGATGCGTTTAAAACAACCTCTAAGGAATACAACGGTAAAGTCGTGCCTCTATTTGCTACAGAAACTAATTTTTCTCATCAAGATTGGGACTTCTAAACCATTTCTGTTTCAAAGTTCCCAAAAAGCCTGAGGATCTAGAGAAGGGTTCGCGTTGCGTTTAGCCCCTGCAAAGCCTCTCCTGGGAGATTGTTTGTCCTGGCAGATGTTCTGCACTTGCCCTAAATCCCTAATGTTGGGGATTCCGGGTCGCTTCTATTTCAAAGGCGCTCAGCAGGGGGATTTGGCGAGCAGTTCGACTGACAACCAGCGTCTTACAAACCTCCTCTAAGAAACTGGCAGAAAAAAGCGGTTTGACTGATTTGTGTTCAGCAACATTAGATTGGGCAGCCCAATACAGTTACTAAGCATGGGGCGCAGCATAAACGCTCATGTTCTCTATATCCGTCACTGGCTAACTCATCTAATGCTATTTAGTAACTGATATCAGACAACATCACTGAGTAATACTACGGATCTTTAATAGGAAGATAATCTTGAGCTAAACGGGCATTACCGCACAGAGGTGTAGACGAGATCGTTTGCACCCCTGCTATCGGGCAACGCCACACCGCCTCCAAATTCATCCATGCAATTCGGCAACGCCTGATCCAGATGGCGTTGCCCACCAACTAGCGCAGTGGAGGCGTTGCATCGCATGACAAGCCTTTGTAAAGCCACAGTGAACTTTTGATATAGCTTTAGCACAACTCCTAAAGCCATACCTGTAGAAAATACGTACCCAGGCCATCAAAATTTCTAGCCGCGGAACACAAAAGGACGCTTGCCAATAACACAGTTGGCTGGAAGCGTATTCATACTGTAATTCAGCAACGCCTATCAAACCAATGAATTAGTTCAGGAACCAGGGGTTGGTAACTCAGGTGACCAGGCTTTTTCTAGCCAATCAAAAATTTGGTCAAGCTGCTCTAGCGTCACTAAGCCATACTGCCACAAAATGATTGGCAACAAATTAGGAGCCTGCTCTTCATGACGCAAAGCAACTGCAATCGATGCTTGTGGAATTGCTAATTCCTCTTGAAGAAACCGAACCAAACGAGCCTTAAGTGTAGCCTTCATAGGCGGGTTGCCCTACTGAAGAGGTGTATTTAGGGTAATAGGTTTGCACTAATCGCACCTCATCCTAATGGTTGACCTGACCGGATGAGCAAAAAAGTACAGAATGTGAATGACAACTACAGAAATAGTTGAGGGCGTTTCTTAATGTTTTGAACAATCATTAATCATCTAATCATCTGCATCTGTTGCATTCGTTTGACTATCAGAACCTGTTCGTATCGATTCGGATGAAGCCCCCTCATAAACTAACCGCAGCCAACAGAACATTTGTACCATGAAACGGTTCTTATCAATCTGAGAGTTTGTTTACTTTAATGTGTCGTGCTGCTCCAGCAGGAGACGCAGATCACAGATTAATCGTTTTGATTAGCTAGCTGTCATGGTGCGATCGCCAACTCTACCGAGTCAGACGACTCGACAGGGTGCCGTTTGCAATCCACCTGGAACTGTCGCAGTAAACATCCAATTTGGGCAACATGCCGATGGAACGCGTCGAAAGGCCAGATCTTTATCCCCTGAACCAGAAGCAAGAGCTAATCGCAGTTTGGTGAGGTAGAACAAGACTTGAGCTACCAGCCAGATGACTGTACGAAGCAGTTTGGTGTGATGTTGGTGCCCGGTTGCCAGTAATTTCTCTGGCTATGATCGCTGGGATACTGTCCAATCAACCAGTAAATACTACAAGGTGAATACCCGCAACGGGTGCGTGTTCGTCTAAATCTTCGAAAACTCCCCAAGCTTGTTATGAATCAGCCCGACTGCCAAACCGAGATCTTCAAGGCAAACTGTCCAACTCAGCATGTGCTGGACGCGATCGCCGATAAGTGGAGCGTGATTGTGATCTATGCGCTCTTATGCAGCGGTACTCAACGATATAACGAGTTGCAACGGCAGATTGGCGGCATTTCGCAAAAGATGTTGACTCAAACGCTCCGCAACCTGGAACGCAACGGACTAGTGCATCGTCAGGCGTATCCTGTTGTACCACCCAAGGTAGAATATTCTCTCACTCCCCTGGGGGAGACCATCACGGAGCCGTTAGAAGCTCTATGCCATTGGGCAATGCTGCATTTTCCAGAGGTGGAGATAGCACGCACTCGGTACAATGCAACTGTTCAAGACTAGCCGTGGAATAGAAAGCGTCTCCCCTGCTTGAGTTCAACCTTCCTGAGTACCATCGCTTCAGGCAAACCGGTTATTGCCCTCGGTGGCTGGTATTGTTGAAATAGGGGTTGAGGACTAACTCTAAATCGTATTGCCAGCATGAACTACGTCATTGCCGTATTGCCCGATCAAACACAGGCAGAAGCCGCACGTACCGCTTTAGCACAGGAAAATCTGCCCGCTGAGAACATTAATATTGTGGGCAAAGGGTTTAAGCACCTCGATGACTATGAATTTCTAGATCCAAAGCAAAAGTCTCGGCGGCAGGCATTTCGGATGAGCTACTGGCTCATTCCTTTTGGCTTTCTATCGGGATATGCCTTTAACGTACAAACGGGGTACGAGTTGATTTCCTGGGCTGGAGTCACTGGCAACCACATCATTGGTGGCTTGTTGGGAGCGATCGGTGGTGCTATGGGCAGTTTCTTTATTGGTGGTGGTTTTCTCAACTTTGGTTCGGATACCAACAATGCCCCTTCTTACTCCGATCGCCTCAAAGAAGGTAAATATGTGGTCGTTGTCAGCGGCCCACCGAATCTAACCAACAAGGCCACACGTATCCTCCGCCAATATCAACCTGATCATCTTCAAACCCTGGTGAGTCCGTCTCAGGTTTAACGGCTCTTTAAACTAAACCTGTCAGGCTGTGGACGTTAGACTTTAGACTTGAAGTAGCACTCAAGCTGTCATGTGTCGTCTTCGATCTGCTGTCTGGCAATCTCTACCCCTATGACTCAACTGCCCCAAAACCTGGACGATGCGGTTGTCCAAGCGCGTGAAGCAACAAAAGCGGCGATCGCGGACGGGTACACGCGGCTACAAATTGAACTGGTTTTTCCAGAACTGAAGGTGATGCCGCTTGCCCAGCAATTTTTGCCCACCTTCGAGCAATTTGGCGATCAGTTTCGCGTTTTTTTTCCAGATGCCGGGGCGGCAGCCTTAGCTCGTCGCGATTGGGGCGACACGCCATTCCCGATGCGGGGCATTGGCGAGTTAAAGGCA
This sequence comes from Oculatella sp. LEGE 06141, assembly GCF_015207605.1. Taxonomy (GTDB): domain Bacteria; phylum Cyanobacteriota; class Cyanobacteriia; order Elainellales; family Elainellaceae; genus Oculatella. Next base: position 71,328 of record NZ_JADEWO010000028.1, on the reverse strand, counting down.
AAAATTCAGCCCGATGAGCAGGCGTTTTTGTTTGTTGAACCATCGGCCGTAGAAGTGCCCCAGGTTGAACAATTGTGTGAAGAGGCTCAAGATCGTCCGGCGGTGCTATTCAACCCGCGCCTGGAAGAGGTCGCTTTGATTGGTATCGGTTATGCTGGAAGACAGTTGAGAGAACGTTTTCTCAATACATTTGAATCGTGCTATTACATTAGACCACTGGATGGGGCAGTGCTATATCGATGCTACCCGTCCCCCTGGCAGGTTTGGATTGAAAAGGGTGAAGCGTACGAACTGATTGCCGAGGAGCCAAAGAAGCCCGTTGGGGAAGCGCTCGATCAGATTTTGATGAGAGCAACAAACTCTGACGACATGTCGTCTAAAGCACCACGTAGAGGACTACTATCGGGGTTACAGCAGTTTCTGCGAGCCTTGAGTCAATAAACCTCCTGATACGTCAAACAGGTGATAGTAACGGTCGCTTGTGGTGGGCATACTGATGAGATGTTCTATTACGGGTTAATTCTGCTCTACGTATCTCAACATCTTTTTCTATCGTTGTGCTGATTTGTAGCGAGAGGGTTCGGTAAGCGTGACTAGGGATCGTCGTATTTTTATCGGTGACGTACATGGTCATTACGACGGGTTGATGAGGTTGTTAGAGGCGATCGCACCAGGCTCTAATGACAAAATCTACTTCTTGGGTGACCTGATCGATCGCGGCCCTAAGAGCGCTCAGGTGGTTAGCTTTGTGCAAGAGTCGGGGCATACTTCCATTCTGGGCAACCATGAACAGCTCCTGCTGGAAGCGTTTCCCAACAACAAGGTTCACCCGCCTTCGTTGCAAGCCTGGTTAAACAGCGGCGGCCAAGCAACGGTGCTGAGCTACGGCAAGCCCGAAATGCTGATTGAACACCTCGACTGGATTCGATCGCTTCCCACCCATTTAGACCTGGGAGACATCTGGTTAGCGCACGCTGGGGTTCATCCTGGTTTGCCCATTAGCGCCCAGACAGCCCACGAATACTGCTGGATTCGAAACGAGTTTCATAGCATTACTCAACCCTATTTCCCAGACAAGCTCATCATTACAGGTCACACCATCACCTTTACCCTTCCAGACGTTCCTCCAGGGTTATTGGCACTGGGGAAAGGTTGGCTCGACATCGACACAGGCGCTTATCATCCCAAGAGCGGCTGGCTAACCGGGTTAGACATCACCAACCGCAAAGTCTACCAGGTCAACGTGTTCAAGGACTGCATTCGGACAATGCCGCTGGGAAAGGCCGTAGCCAAGGTGGAACCATCACGGGTTAACGGTCATCGCCGTCAACTGCTTCAGCTTTAGGACATGTTAAATATTCACACACAGTAAAAGAGACGCGATCGATCGCGTCTCTTTTGCTAAAGGCTCTTTTTGGCGACCGTCTCTAGAAGCACCGACTTATAGCAAGGGTTGAATGCGGTTGCGATAGGCGGTATTGTCGAGGCCATCACCGTTGTTAGCCGTACTGGAACTGATTCTGGCTTGCAGGGCTTCGATCCGATCGGTTGTCGCAGGGTGAGTGCTCAGGAACGTTGGCACCGAGCCTTGCCTGACCAACTTCTGCATAAACGCAACCATCGCGGATGGCGCATATCCAGCATTCGTCAGAGTCGCCAGTCCTTTTTGATCCGCTTCGAACTCGTCCTGGCGGCTGTTGGGACGGTTCAGTGCCAGTTCTACTCCAATATTGACAGCGGCACTGCGATCTAAGCCGGCGGCTGAAGCCACACCGCTGGCGATCGCTCGCTGGCGCATTTGTTGAACGGCATGACGGGACGCAATGTGACCGATTTCGTGCGCCATTACACTGGCTAACTGAGCTTCATTGTCTGCCGTTTTCATCAACCCAGTGGTGACGTAGACATAGCCTCCCATAGTGGCAAAGGCGTTGACCGCGTTATCATTGACCACTTGAAAGGTATAGGGAATATTAGGGCGATCGCTGGCAGGAACGAGCCGTTGCCCGATTTGATCAACGTACTGATTAATGCTCGAATCACGATAAGGACGGAACTGCCGACTGAGAAGCTGGTCATTGATCTGCCGACCTAGCGACACTTCCTGGCTGTCAGACATTGACGCAAGCTGAATAACTTGAATGCCACGGAAGAGCAAGTCGAGCCACGGAAGAGCTTGGGATGAGCTTGGCGTACCTAGAATCAGCCCTAGCGCAACGAGGGTAGAAACCAGGCCATAGACCCAGCGGCGACGAATATGGGCGATCGTGCGGGAAAGACTAAACATAGATTAAAACACGAAGCGTAGTCGAATTGAGAAGGCGGTGTTACGGAAATAGACGGAACCAACGTGCTTAATGTTGCAATCCTTAAGATGCCCAACCCAAACCAAGAAAAGGTAAAAGCAGCGGCTCATCATTATTTCTCTGAGTCAACGACCTCTATAGAACTATCATAGGCATTGCTTCACGATGCGTTTCCCACCATAGGTTAAGAGAGATCCTGCCATTTCACTAGTCTCTCAGCGAGTTGGGGTTATATGCTGAGAAAGCAGGTCTGTTGGTTGCTCCTCTATGCAAATCTATTTGGATTACAGCGCGACAACGCCCGCCCGTCCAGAGGCGATCGCCCTGATGCAGCATGTCCTCACCGAGCAGTGGGGCAATCCCTCAAGCCTGCATCAGTGGGGACAGCGTGCTGCAACCGTGTTGGAGCTGGCTAGAAGCCAGGTAGCCGATCTCATTAATGCTCCGCCAGACTCTGTTGTGTTTACGTCTGGCGGCACAGAGTCAGACAACCTTGCCATCATTGGTATAGCGCGGCAGTACAGCACCCCACAACATTTGATCATTTCTAGTGTCGAGCATTCTGCCATTGCCGAACCCGCTGGCCTGTTGGAACAGTGGGGGTGGGAGGTCACCCGTCTATCGGTTAACAACCAGGGGAGAATTAATCCCGATGACCTGGCGGCATCTATTCGGCCTAACACCGTTTTGGTGTCTGTAATTTATGGTCAAAGCGAGGTTGGAACACTTCAGCCGATTGAAGCCCTGGGAAGCATTGCCCGCCATCATGGCATTTTGTTTCATACTGATGCGGTGCAGGTGGCGGGGCGGTTGCCCATTGATGTGCAGCAGTTGCCAGTGGATTTGCTGTCGCTCTCAAGCCATAAGCTATATGGGCCTCAAGGATCTGGGGCGTTATATGTCCGTCCTGGTGTGAGGATCGTGCCTCTGCTGGGTGGCGGTGGTCAGGAAGCTAAACTGCGCTCTGGAACACAGGCGATCGCCACCATTGCTGGGTTTGGAATTGCCGCAGAGCTAGCGGCTCAAGAGCTTTCCACAGAAACGCCACGCCTGATTCAACTACGCGATCGCCTGTTTGATCGGTTAGCAGATGTCCCTGAGTTGCTGCCAACGGGCGATCGGCTGCATCGTTTGCCGCACCACGTCAGTTTTTCCCTGCGCCATGCCGATGGCGCACGGCTCAGCGGCAAAACGTTGGTACGGCAGATGAACCTGGCAGGCATTGCCATTAGTGCTGGTTCAGCGTGTCATAGCGGCAAACTGTCACCTAGCCCCGTTCTGTCCGCTATGGGGTATAGCGATCGCGCTGCCAAAACCGGAATTCGCCTCACATTAGGGCACCACACCACCGAAGCCGATATCGACTGGACAGCGCTCGTCCTGAAACAAATCCTGGGGCGGCTCTGTCCTGAACTGGTCTTATCTCAAGTGAACGAGCATGGGAAAGCGGAGGGGCGATCAAAATTCAGGAAATAGAGCTAGAGAAGCGCATCTTCACTCTTTTTTGATCCACTCCACCGCGTCCCGTGCCATCAGCCATTCTTTAATTCCAATTCAATCAGCATTGCCGATTAAACACCCTCTGAAACGAACTCAATTCTGCCGTCTGGCAGGAACTGTACACGCTTTGGATCGGACAGTCCACCAATAAAATGCCCTGCATCATCTTCCCAATGGAAGCCAAAATACAGCGGATTTGGATCGGTTTCCGGATCGAGCAGCTTGCCGCAATACAACCCCGATGACAGTATCCGAGCGGGTTCCAGTAGTGGAGGAAACTCTTTTGTATCCAGAGGAACCGGATCAGAAAACATATAGTAGGAGCCAGATAAACATTCCTCAGGAGCCATCCGCTCGTAGCGAACGCGAGACGAATCTCCAGATCCGGCGCAAAACAGCAGATAGAGACGCTTGTGGGTTTCCGTTCTACGCCAGAAGACCTGGGGCACTTCCAGTTGATAGAAATCGTCGGACTCAACCAAAACTTTAGGCTCAGTATCCCAATGCTCTAAATCGTCGGACGTAACATAAACGACGACACCACCTGCACCTCCATTGTCCTGCATTCGTCGGGCACAGATAAAGGCGTAAAATTTGCCATCGTCTCCTTTGACTATCTGAGGGTCACGCCATGCTACTCCGTCGAACCCGCTTCCCGCTCCGGGATTTAAGATTAGCGGCTTGGGGTGCGATCGCGTCCATTGGTGGAGGTCAGGAGAAACAGCCAGACCAATCTGTTGAGGCCGCTGCCGCTGATGGGGCGTCCACTCTAGAGGGTCATCCCAACAACGACTGGTGTAAAAGAGGTAGTACAACTGGTTGGCAGGGTTTTGAATAACACTGCCTGTCCAAATGGACAAATTGTCCCATGCACCGGGTTCGTTACTCTTCTCCAGGGCTGGCTGGCTTACACTCAGCTCTCGCCAGCCGTGCGGTGTAAGCACAGCATGACCCACAGAAGCGCGATCGTGCCGTTGTTCTGGATCATAGTGGCACTCAACCCGACAGGCTTGTAAATAGAACAGATGCAGTTCAGCGTCTTTTCGAGCAAACCAAAAATCCCAAAAATACTTACTGTGAGGGAACCAGGGCATGTCACATCCTTGTGTAGGCTAAAACATCATGGCTAACGGTTATAGCTTGCCCAATCCTTCACCTGCCACTCCATTGCCCCGATCTCGCTAAGTCTTCGTATTCCGTGCCACATATGTTACAATCCATGAAACTCTTCTTCTTGAAAAGCATCAATGGGCAAGGTTCTGGTGCTGAATGCTTCCTACGAACCGCTCAACATTACTAGCTGGCGTCGAGCAGTGGTTTTGTTGATTAAAGGAAAGGCAGAGCAGGTTGAGCACAACGGCAAGCTGATCTACGCTGAATTGCCCCTTCCAACTGTGATTCGGCTACGTCACTACGTCCGGGTTCCCTACAAAGAAATTCCTCTGACCCGCCGAAACATACTGCATCGTGACGGCCATTCCTGTCAATACTGTAGCTACAGTGGTGATGAACTAACGCTGGATCATGTAGTGCCGCGATCGCGCGGTGGTGGCGATTCCTGGGAGAACATTGTTACCGCCTGTGTCCGTTGCAACGTCAAGAAGGGAAATCGAACCCCCAAAGAAGCCAACATGACGCTGCGCCATCCCCCCCATCAACCCTACAGCGGTCTTTACTTCGAAGTGGCAAAGCACATCAAAAGCGGCTTACATCAAGAATGGCAAAAGTACGTCATTGGGATCTGAAGATGGAACCGTTAGCTTTCATCCGATTTGGGTAGCATCGCCCGTTCCTAAAGAAGGTATCGTTGTTTAACCCCGTGTGGTTGAATGCAGAAATCCCTGTAAAAGTACTGCTATTTTCAAGATCTCAACACATGCATATTCAGCCTTCCGGAATCGGGAGGCATAGTCCAGGAGATAGATTCTAGCAGACGGAATGTCGCTTCTACATTTTTTTGCGAAGATCAAGGGGTGTCCCTTCTCTCACCCTCAGAAACTATCGACCCGCAGGCACTGTATTGATGGGATATGACGGCAACAGTTTACTAGAACCTTTAACAACCGCGACTTTATGCAATCGAACTCGCTCAAATCCCGTGACAGTTTGCCCGCAAAGGCGAAAGCAATAGCAGAAAGTTCTAGCTTGAACGTAAACGCCGAGGACGACGGCGAATTTGATGGTGAGCTTTCTAATCCAAAATCGAATACCGTTTCGCTAACTCCACAGAGCCGACGATTATCTGAGCAGAAAGCAGAGGCTCTGCGCGAGGTACTGGAAAAGCATCGGGGTGAGCGCCAGCTTGTCATTTTGCAAGACTTCCCCGATCCAGATGCCCTCTCAAGCGCCTGGACTTACAAGCTCATTGCCGAAAAGTTTGATATTCGTTGCGATATTGTCTATGCAGGTGCATTGAGCCACCAGGAAAACATCGCGCTCGTAAAGTTGACGGGTATTCCGATTCAACGACGGCCTGTACAGGCGATCAAAGACAAGGATTTTGCCCCGTATCAAGGTTCTGTCTTCGTTGACAACCAGGGAACAACTACCCAACTGTTGCCGCTGGTGCAGCAGGCTGGCATTCCGGTGACAGCGGTGATTGACCACCACACAACCCAGGGCGAGCTGAATGCAGAATTTGAGGATATTCGATCGCAAACTCGGGCAACGGCGACGATTTTTACCCAATATCTGCAAGCTGGATTGTTGAAGCTAGACAGCAGCAACGGTGAGCATATTAAATGTGCTACCGCCCTGATGCACGGACTGCGGTCGGATACCGATCGCCTCATGCAAGCTCAGGAAGAGGACTTTTTGGCGGCTGGGTTCCTCAGTCGATTTTACGACGCGCAACTGCTGAGTGCGGTGTTGCAGGCATCGCGATCGCGCCGAGTCATGGATGTGATCGAGCGTGCGTTGCGAAATCGTACGATTCAGAACAACTTTTCGATCGCTGGAGTGGGCTATTTGCGGTATGACGACCGGGACGCGATTCCACAAGCGGCTGATTTTCTTGTGACCGAGGAGAACGTTCATACGGCAGTGGTCTATGGCATTGTGCATGATGAAGACGAGGATCTAGAAGTGGTCGTTGGCTCCCTCCGTACCAACAAGATCACCCTTGACCCGGATGAGTTCATTAAAGAAGCGTTTGGGCAAGACACGCAGGGGCGCTTTTTTGGCGGTGGGCGATCGATGGCAGGCGGGTTTGAGATTCCCATTGGCTTCCTATCTGGCTTCAACGAAAACGCCGAATATACCCGCATCAAGTGGGAAGTGTTTGATTCGCAGGTCAAGCAAAAGCTGCTGCGGCTAGTGAATCCTGAAGAAGGTATGATCCGCACAGTGTAATGCTGTAGTAGGCTCCAATGCTTTACTCTCAAACGCTAACAACCCTGGCGCAGTGGCTAGCCGGAGAATTTGAAAACCAGGTGCAGGCGCAGGATCAGCCAGCATGGTTTGTTCATTTGCGGCTTTGGCATCGTCCCATTCCGCACTCGGTTGAGGGCAGTTTGGCACTATTTGCCGAGCAAGCAAATGTGCTTTACCTCAACCAGCCTTACCGCCAGCGGATTCTTCTGTTGAAGGAAACGCAAGATTGGTCAACGCTTCAGGCGCAGTATTTTGCGTTTAAATCACCCAGTCAGTTTAGCGGGGCAGGGGCCGATCCAGAGAAGCTGCGATCGCTCTCAATGGATGACCTTGAGTATCTACCGGGATGTGCTTTAACGATCGCCCATCAGTCAGATCGGTTCACGGCACAACCCGCCCCAGACGCAACGTGCTACTTTCAATACGAGGGCAAAACACGGCAGGTGGTTCTGGGGTTCGAAGTGAGCCAGAATCGCTTTCTCAGCTACGATCGAGGCGTTGATCCAGAGACGGGGCAGGGGCTATGGGGAGCGTTGATAGGAGCTTACGACTTTAGTAAGCGTCACGATTTTGCCGCAGAGCTTCCTGCAACTGGCTGAGCGCTCAAAAAATAGATTGTTTTCCCAGAACTATTCTGGTCGTTCCATGCGGTTGCCCGCTGGGTGGGCGGCTTCAAAACGGGCGATCGCAGTATGTAAGGTTGGATAGACATGATCGACGCCAATGGTCATCAAAAGCCCCGATCGCTTGAGTTGAGCATAGAGGTCTTGCTTGACCCGAGCCATTGCAAATGTAATGTTTTGGGACGCTAACTCTCGATGCAACTCGCTCAACATATCAACTGCCGTAATGTCGATTTCAACGATCGCTTCTGTATTCAACACAAACCACTGTACGGAAGATGTTTCGGCGGCGATCGCTTCTAACGCCCGTTGTTTAAAGTTTTCGGCATTAGCAAAACAGAGTGGGGCATCATATCGATAAATGACCAGACCCGGTATCGTAGTTGCGCCCTGCCAATCTTGAATATCGTGGAGTCCCTGTAATCCTGGTACTTCGCCAAGCACAGCATCATGAGGGCGGGCAACCCGAGCAAACAGATCGATTACAGACAGGCCAACTGCAACCGCAACACCGACTAAAATATCCGTTGCTAAAACGCCGATGGTTGTAATTAGAGCCAATGCCAGTTCAGTCCGCCGGAACTGTTGTAGCCTGATAAACTCTGGCACTTCGATCAATTTGGTAGCGGCAAAGATGACGATCGCCCCCAGCGCAGCATTGGGAAACAAGGCCAACAGCGGACGCAAAAACAGCAACACCGTAACCACCACTACCAAGGCAACGAGTGAGAACACCTGCGTTTTGCTGCCCAGGGAATCGCCAATTACAGTGCGGCTACCGCTGCTACTGACCGGAAATCCCTGGAGCAGCCCAGTCCCCACATTAGAAAGTCCCAACGCCAACAACTCTTGATTGGCATCGATTTTGTAGCCGTTACGAGCGGCGAAGGCTCGGGCTGTTAAAGCGTTGTCAGAATAACCGACGATCGCAATTCCAATGGCAGAGGCAATCAGCGAAAGCGCATCGTCCAGTGTCACTGACGGCAGTTGAGGATAGGGCAAGCCTGCGGGAATTGCTCCAACAACGGCAATGCCTTTCTCATCAAGATTGAATAGAGCCACTGCCGCCGTGGCCAGCAGCACTGCTATCAGTGGGCCAGGAACGGTGGAAAATCGCCGCTGCACGATAAACAGAAAACTCAAAACCAAAGCCGCCAAAATAAAAGTCGGCCAGTGAATCTGGTGCAAACGGCTCAAAAATTCTTGCACTTCCCCCAATATCGTTTCGGCTTCAAAGGACAAACCGCTGATCTTACCCAACTGCCCTGCAATCATAATTAGAGCGACCCCGGCCATGTAGCCAACCAAGATTGGTTTAGAGAGCAAGTCAGCCAGAAACCCAAGCCGAGCAACATACCCGACCACACAAATTCCTCCCACCGTTAGCGCTAATAAGGCGGCAAGACTGGAATAGTTGCTGCCATTCGGCGTTAACAGGGGGGCGATCGCCGCTGCGGTCATGACGGCTGTGGTTGACTCTGGGCCAACGGAAAGCTGGGGAGATGACCCTAACAGCGTGTAAATGATCATGGGTGGAAGAATAGCCCACAGCCCTGCAACTGGTTCAACCCCTGCCAGTTCCCCGTAGGCCATACATTGAGGAATCAAGTAGGCAGCAACGGTCACTCCTGCCAGCACGTCCCCCCGCAACCAGTGTTGCTGATAAGACAATAATCGTAGCAACCCCGGTGGGAGAGAGCGGACGGACGGAGTTGGATTTGATTTAGCGCTCACAGATGCTCTGCCGTTTGGTAGGGAAAGGTATTATACCGCTCAAATCAGCACAGTTTTAGCGTTTCCCAGTTTCGCCAAGAGCAGACCAGTCCTTCACTCTTAGCAAGTCTTCTCTCCCTTCAACCAGTTTATGGAACGATCGCGGCTGGCGATGTTGTGGTGCAGCGCTACCAGTCAGTGCTTCATGCAATCAAAAAGACCCCAGAAGCTTCGCCTCTGAGGTCTTAATTAACTAGCAACTACGGGGCAGCTAATGATTTATCCAAGGATAAAGTTGGTAGAACTAACGTTGTCTACAGACACATTCTGTAACGTCATCAGGGTCGTGAAGGTTGTGCCACTACCGTTGCCATCACTATCGATTTTCACCTGAGTGCTAGAGCCAACTTGCTCCAGTTGAATATATTGTTTGAACTGAGCAAAGCGGTTGTCAGCGCTAAACTGAGGTGCTTTGAAGATAGAGCGCAGGTCAATCAAGTCATCGGCACTTTCAAACTTGCGGATGCGATCGACTCCATCCTTCAAGCTATTGAAGACAAATGTATCTTTGCCCTTGCCGCCAACCAGAGTATCGTTCCCGGCTCCACCAACGAGGACATCGTCACCATTGCCGCCAAGCAGACGGTCTTTGCCACCACCACCCAACAGGCGATCGTGTTTGCCGTTGCCGAAGAGGCGATCGTTACCACTTCCACCCGTGATCCGATCGCGGCCAGCACCACCACGGATATAGTCTTTACCAGCACCGCCGCTGATTTTGTCGCTACCACCCATACCAAAGAGGCGATCGTCACCTCCTAAGCCCTTGAGCCGATCCTTATTGACCCCACCGCGCATGTCGTTGTTGGCATTGCTGCCCATCATCGCATTGCCCCGCTTACCGTCGCCCAATTTGATCGGGGACAGTGCATCGGCGGTGTAGCCAGTTAGCCAGGTGTTGCTGTCTCCAACGGTCAGGAGGTTGCCAGCCAGGTCAGTTACATCCCCTGGCTTCACGCTAATTTGGTACTCCCCACTGCTGGTAGTCATGCCCGGGATATTGGACAGTGTCCAGGTTTGGTTGTCTGTGCTGGTGAGGGTCGCACCTTGAAGGAATACAGGTTGCCCTTTGAGGGTGAGTACCAGGTCTGATAGATCCAGCTTGTTTACCGCTTCACTGAATTGGAAGCTGATCGCGTTGATGCTGCTGTCGCGTACCGTTGCACCATAGTCAAGAATTTTGACAGTGGCAGGTTTGGTATCGATTACAAGCGGAGTTGCTGGGGACGCCGCGCTGACATTACCAGCCGCATCGATCGCTTTAATCATTACGTCATAGGTGCCATCAGCCAGAGTTGTTGGTACCTTGAACTCCCATTTGCCTTGAGAATCAACGGTCGCCTTGCCTAATGATGTATTGCCAACAAAGACCTCAAAGGTGCTGCCCGGATCGCCTGTGCCGCCCAGGGTCGGTGTAGCATTGTTGGTCAGGTTGTTCTGTTTAACTACACCAGTATTGCTACTATCCGATAGCGCGGGAGGAGTAGACGGAACGGTAGGCACGCTCGTCACAATCTCGACCAGCAGTTCAGATGATTTGGTGCTTTCGTTGCCTGCTGGGTCAGTAAAGGTAGCAGCGATCGCCCGCTTCCCGGCACTCAGGGTAGAAGTAGTGACTGACCAGGAGCCGTCAGCGGCCACTGTGCCTGTACCAACAGCAACGCCATCAGCATAGAGGGTTACGGTATCGTTAGCAGTGCCGCTGCCGGGTGCGCCAATAAATTTAGGTGTTGTGACATTGGTGATGTTGTCTGTGTTAGAGGAGCCAGTGTCGCTAGCCGCATCCAGGTCAGGAGCAACAGCCGGAGCTGACGGAGCCGTTGTGTCGATGGCGATCGTGACGCTGCCAGTAAGTTGCAGGGTTGGATCACCTGGCATTCCACCATATTCAACAACATAACCCTGGATATTGCTGAGGCTAAGAGGATAGTCATTCCATTCGCCATTTGCCAGGAAATGCGCGTAATCCTCATTCCCCGCATTGTTGGGTTCCGCTTCCGCCCAGTTTTGGTACGAAGCGCCAACAACATTACCCGTTGTTCCATTCCCGAGCCAAAACGGCTGTCCGGCTTCTGGGCCGGTTTGCCAACGCCAATCGCCTTCGGTAGCGGCATCGCTGGCTCCCATCCAACCCTGTCCCTGAAGCTTGCTAGCAATAAACGCATTCTCGTCAGCAGAGGTGACGGTCGTCAGGTAACCTTGAAGCCCAAAGTAAGTTTTGCCTTCAGCCGCGACCTTAGCATTTGTCCAGCTAATGCCATTTGCAGTAACAAACTCATAGAAGTGACCATTGTCAGGATTAGCCAGGGTTGAACCCAACGAGAACTGGATGTCGCGAGAGTTGCCTGAAGGGGTGCCGTTGCTGTAGTAGGTGACCTGACGCAATGCTTCCTGATAGGTGGCCGAGGAGGCCGCACCCGTGAAGGTCATCACGCCGTTAGCGGTGTTGTAGCTCCAGTTGACTGTTTCATTGCCTACTGTGACAGCTCCGCTGGTACCCGTTTGTCCTGCAATACCTAACCGATCTTCATTGGCGTTGAAATTAGTACCTACTGAAACTCTAGCGCCATCTAAAGTTCCACCTGTGATGTTGAGGTTTGCATCCACGATGCGGGGGACACTGCCATTGGTCGCGGCTGGAGTACTAGACAGACTCAAGCTAGGCGGAGTGACAGCATTGATAATCAACTCATCGGTTGTGGCATCGGTTGCTGATTCATTGCCAGCGGTGGCGGTTACTGCCACATCGTAGGTGCCGTTTGGTAGCGCCGTGGTAATCGTGCCGTTTGGTAATCGCCATGTGCCATCTCCATTGTTGATCGCGTCATAGGTGGTACCATCAACCGTTACCTTCACCGTGGCGCTGGGGTCAGAAATAGTGCCTGCGATCGCTGGTGTATTGTCAGAACTGTTAATGGAGGTAACTGTGACTAAAAGCGCATCGCCTGTAGTGTTGATCACAACGTTGAGTGGCTCGGAGGCAGCACTAACATTTCCAGCAACGTCTGTTACAACCGTCTTAATGCTGTAAGACCCTAAAGCGAGAGGGCTGGAAGGGGTGAACGTCCAGACACCAGACCCATTGGCTGTAGCGGTGCCTAACGAGACATCTCCATTAAAGATTTCGACTGTGCTGTTTGCTTCAGCCGTTCCAGTGAATGTGGGGGTCGTATCACTAGTAATATTGTCTGAGTTAGAAGAACCAAGATCACTGCTGTCTGCTAAATCAGGAAGAGAGGTGTTGGCGATAGTATCGATGGTTAGAGTTAAAGCACTTGAGGTGTCAACAACATTACCAGAGCCATCAAGTGCTTTAACTGTGAGATTGTAAACACCATCTGGTGCAAACGCAGTAGGAACTGTCAAACTCCAGTCACCAGAGGAGTCTGATGTTGTGGTGCCGAGCAGAGTCGTTCCAGAGTAAATCTCCAATTTTTCGTTAGGAGCGGCTTTCCCATCTAGTACTGGAGTCGTCACTGAAGTGATGTTATCAGCATCAGAGCCCCCTGTATCGCTGCTTGTTGCTAAATTGATAGTGAGAGGGATGTCTGGATCAACGGATGGATAGTTGATGATAGATGGACTGAGACCACTCTGAAAGTCCAGAGCATTGTTTGATGTATAGTTGACCGTTTGCCACTGGAGGTCAATTTTTCCACTACTGCTGACAATGGAGTTGTAGAGGTTGGTTAATACAGTGGGATTCTGAACCAACCACCAACCTGTTTCCAATACACTATTGCCAAATCCTACTTGTAGAGAACTTGAGGTGGCGTTGCCTGATGCATCGTGAACATAGGTTTGAACGTTGGTTAAATCTACTACGTTGCCGACGCTATTAAACTGGAGAAAAGCACGATTGTGGTCTTGTAGTCCAGGAATGGTATCACCATCGGAAATTGTGATCCGCACAGCCATTTCTTGAATGCCGCCGCCAAGCGCAGCAATGGCTCGTGGTGAAAGGGTTGCACTTGTTAGAAGTTTTGTGCCGTTACCACTACCATCAACGATGCTATCTGTGCTGAAAGCGGGTAAGTCCTTCGCTGAGTAATAGGCAGTAACGCGGGCACCATTTACACCAACGAAGTCGTAAATAACACCACCAACAGGAGGGACGGCAATATCAATTGAGGTGCCGCCGTTAACAGGAGAAGTTGTGAAGTAGGATGGTACGGGCATGAGGATGTATTGACCTTTCTTGACATGAAGTTTGCAACAGTTCTAAACACCGCATCTATTGCTAAACTGCAATGCGGCATTGGGAAGATCTGAAGTTATGAATTGCTGGGGGAGAATGGCAGATTGCTCAGCTAAAAGATGCATAACAACTACGTTGCCGAAAGGCATCGTTTGTATCGCAATTACACCTGCGGGTTGATATGTACCTTTGTTCGCTAACCTTGCTAATTGTTTACAGGGATGAAGGTAAAGATGATTGTGACTTCAGGCCGTATACAAATGAGGGGTTTGTCATTTTCAGACTAGTAAGGTTAGCCGTAAACCTGAATTGAATAAAGTTTAGATAGATGTGTGAAAACAACTTCAAATGCATCTTGCATCTATCTAGAGTCAGATTTCCCAAATCTTGGTGAGGACTATCGCTTTTTTGGGAAGTTCATTGATCCTTGAAAGAACTAACAGTAGCTTGGTCTATTGCTTACATGTCGGCTCTTTTGGTTATGTAAAACGAGTCAAACTTCGTTTTACGAGACTTTTACCTACTATTAAGGGCACGAAAGATTGAGGACACTGCTAATCTTACTGATGGCCCCTCTGGTATGTATTTTCTTGGTCAAGCGATCGCCATTCATTCAACAGTTGTTCTAGGCGTTCACTTTTTGTTCGGTGACCAAGGTTAAGCTAACCCAACCGCCTTGAGCGTCGTAGCTGCGAATAAGGCGTTGCCGCAAATTCGGGGCAATTAACCATCCGGCTTCAAGAATGAAGGGTGCCTGTCTGGGAATCGTTAGTGGTGTGTTGCAGGAGGCACCGTCTGGCAGCAGCAACACCTGGACGGGATGAGGACCCTGATTAAATAGCAGTCTCGATCCGTCAATTTGGGCGGTTGAGGTGAGTTCTCGTCCCGGCATAGTGAGAGATTGGTGGAGGCGATTGCCCTCAACCCTCAGTGTCAAGCTGGTAGAGAACGAATCGGGCGATCGCCAGTCTGTATAGAGCGTTACAGCGTCTCCGTGCCAGTGTCCCAGGAGTTGCTCTAGCGTCAAATGGGGACGTTCGGGGGCAAACGTGTCTTGCCGCTGTTCGCGGATTAGCGTCAAGCTTGAAAGGTTGCTAGTCTTGTCAAACAGTTGAACCAGCCGCAGACGGCGATTTCCTGGAGCCACTGCACCAATATTGTCAATAAAGCCAAACTCAGCACCAAACTCGGCCAATGGCCCAAACTGGATTGACCCTTGCGAAAATGCCCCGTCTTCGTGGAATAGCGTGCTGCGGTTGAGGGAAGCGTACTCTAGCACTTTTTCTTCCGTCACAGCTTGCCTGTCCGGCGAAAAATATTGGATCGTCTGCCGCATCGTTTCGTTTTGATTTATTCCAGCCAGAGTGACGCAGGTAGGAACATCGTTTACCCACTCGCCATGAGGAGATAACCGGGTGAATGAGCCTTGCCACGCGCCCAGGTGCTTCAGCAAACTGTCCCATTGGGATAATGTCATGACGTGTCAATGTTTTCCTTTGGTTTACTATGACATGGCGCAGTGATCGTACTGATTGCAAGTTTTTAGTTCACTTGAGCTAGAATCAACCCACTTTGGGCAGACTTTGATTTGCGGGGTTTTTCCTCTCCGGATGGATATATTGGTTGCATAAATCCGTATAATCCTTTACTGTTCAAGTTTTTTTGACGCCATTATCGAAACGTTCTTTACAATTTATGAACTTTTTTGGGTTTATCTGGGTCATCTCCTACGTGAGTAGTCTGCTTGCCCCCCAGGCTCCGTTCAGGTTGACAGAGTCGTTGTCTAAGGTTTTTCCTGTTAAACCTTTAGCGTTTATCAGCAATACTGTTATCAGCAATACTGTCGGTCGCTCCACCAAACCGGAACGGTTTCGGGACACAACAGCCACTTCAAACGCTCGTACCCCCCAGACTCATTCACCTGAGACTAATTTGCACCTTAAGCCTGGGCACTCCCGTCTTAATCCCCAGTTTCAATCCTTTCGACCTTCTCTAGGTTGGTTAAATTTGGCAGAAGCGCCCTCGCATCTCGACTGGAGTGGGCGATCGACCAATTCACCGATTTATCAAACCGTCCTACCAACCTCAGCGTTTCTAAACTTCTCCACTTCAGGACAAACAGAAGAGCCGCCTCGCGGAGTCAAGCGCATCTTGGGGCAACTTTCGCGCTGGCAGAAGAGCATTATTGATCACAACCTGACAGCCTCAACGGTCAATGTCGTCCGAACGAGTCTTAGCAAGAGCGAAGATGGCAATAGGCAGGAGCAAGATGCCGAGCCTGGGCAATGTAACGTCCAGCAGGTCAGATCTCGCTCGGACAAGCCGTCAGGAGACGGGTTTGAGGTTTGGGTGAAGGGAAAATCGATCGCCAACTTGCCTAACCGTAGCAAGGCCGATTTGCTAGCCCAACGGATCAAGCAAATGATCCAGGAACCAGATTTTGATCCTCATGATCTGCGGCCAACGGTCATAGAAGATGTTCCCGCTGGCAAGGCAGGTAGACATACGCTGTTTTTAGTGGATCGACAAGTTGCGGATTCACTGAACCAGAACAGTGATTTGATTGCGATCGATTGGATAAACAATCTGCGTGATGCTTTAGGTGTGCCCACCTTGTCCTTAGCAGATGCTCAAACAAAACTGTATGGGCTAAAGTCCACTGGCAAAAAGATGGAGGGAATTGCGTCCTGGTATGGCCCCTACTTTCATGGTCGGTTGACAGCAGCAGGTGAAATTTTCGACGAAAACGAGTTGACAGCAGCCCATCCAACCCTGCCATTCAACACTTACCTTAAAGTGACCAACCAGAAGAGCGGCAACTCGGTCATTGTCCGGATCAACGATCGCGGCCCCTATGTAGACAACCGCACACTGGATCTGTCACGCGAAGCCGCCCGCTGTCTCAACAGCGAGATTGCAGGTGTTGTTCCCTACAAAGCAGAAATTATGGAGATGGCTCCTGTAGGGACTGAACCGAGCAGTCGCCCTGTTGAGACGGATAATGAGACACCACAGCTAGCCTATCGTCGCCTTGCAGGACAGCTCTAGATCTCTACAATGCAATTACAATGCTATCTATCGCGCTATCTGCACTGTAGAGGCTTATAGAGAATATTGGTCAATGTACCAACTTGTGCTGCTGCCGCCCAAATCCCCCATTGCGAAGGGATTACTGAACCGGAAATGGGGGCTTTGGGGATGAAGGCGAGGTGAGTTTTAAGCCAGATCAGCGTGGGGAGCCAGAACAATGTGACGATTGCTGTCAATCGATAACCAGCCTTCCTCCTTCAGTTGGCTAAGAAGCCGAGTTACCGTCACGCGAGTTGTGCCGATCGCATTGGCAAGCTGCTGATGCGTTAACCTGACGCTTAATCGATTTCCATTGGGAGAGGGTTGACCGATTTCTTGCTTTAGCAATAGCAACAGATGCCGCAGCCGATCTTCAACACGACGATAGCCTACCATTGCCAACACGGCTTCTGTTTGGCGCAACCGTCTGGCAATGTGGCGAAAAATACCCTTGGCCAGCATAGGAGATTGCTCAATTTCGGCCAGGGTTAACCGCATCAAGTCTGCATCCGTTAAGGCCACGGCCTGGTAAGGGCGAATGATCGTTAGCGGTAACCCAAAGGGCATTGACGGACAGGCCAGCCCTAACAAAGCTTCATCACCACTGTCGTAGAAGGTGCCAAGCTGCACCACTCCCCGACAAACAACCCAGACCTCATTTGGCAACATTGGAATAGCCTGCCCACTACAGTAAGGGTGCAAACTTCGACCCTGGTAAAGCTCTTCTAGAAGTTGACGCAAATCGGGCTGAGGAGCCGTTTCCAAGGCAAAGGAGTGGAGCATAGCGGTTGCAGACTCAAGGTGTGCCGACTGTGGAGATACTGCACACCTTACTGTTGGGGGCTAAAGGATGGGTAATCAGCAGATTGAGACGAGGTAATCAACAGATTGAGAACAGGTTAAGCTTTTCTCAAGCAGCGAATTGCTTCTAACATGCCTCTGGCTTTATTGAGGGTTTCTTCGTACTCCCGCTCTGGCTCGGAGTCGGCCACCAGCCCTGCCCCAGCCTGAACGCTAACAAGGTGGGTGCCATCGGGTTGACTGCGAACAACCATTGTGCGGATGGCGATCGCCGTATTGAGCTGCCCCTCAAAGTCGTAATAGCCATAGGCACCCGAATATACCCCACGACGGCATGATTCCAGATCGTGAATAATCTCCATTGCTCGAATTTTAGGGGCACCGCTTACGGTTCCTGCCGGGAAACATGCTTTTAGTAAATCCCACGCTGTTTTGCTTGCCCCAAGCTGACCCACCACATTACTAACAATGTGCATGACGTGAGAATAGCGCTCAATCACCATCAGTTGGTCTACCGTAACCGTACCGCTGGCGCAAACCCGCCCCAAATCATTGCGACCCAGGTCAACCAGCATGACATGTTCTGCCCGTTCCTTAGGGTCCTGGAGCAAATCCTCTGCAAAGGCAGCATCGGCTTGAGGGGTTTTACCGCGCGGTCGTGTTCCGGCAATGGGTCTCAGGGTGGCGATCATCGTCGCGTTGGGGTCAGGCGATCGATCGGCCTTGACCATGACTTCTGGACTGGAGCCGATAATTTGCCAGTCTTGAAAATGGAAGTATGCCATATAAGGCGATGGATTAATCAACCGCAACGAGCGGTAAAGCGCAAACGGGTCGCCGCTGTATTCGGCTGAAAGCCGCTGCGAGATCACCACTTGAAAGATATCGCCAGCCTGAATATGTTCCTTTGCTCGATTCACGCTGTCGCAAAATTCTGCTTTGGAGACGTTGCTGCTGTAGGTCAGTTCTGGGCGATGCTCTTCTGGTGCGGTGCCATCAATGTTGGAACGGGGTGGTGTCCATTCCAGTACCGTATCTCGTCCAGATAACGGCAGTTGTAGCTTGCTCACCAGTTGGCTAACTCGTTGACAGGCATGGTCGTATGCCTGTTTCAAGTCTGTTGCAGGGTCGCGCAAGTCTGCATAGGCGATCGCCCAAATTTTACGCTGCACCTGATCAAAAATCAGAACTTGATCGACTTGCATCCACAACCCATCGGGCAGATCAGTTGGGTCGGCGGCATAGGTAGGAACGCGAGGTTCAACCCAGCGGATCAGTTCATATCCCCAGAAACCAAACAAACCGCCAATTCCGGGCGGCAGTTGGGGCAACGTTACCGGGTGGAAAGGCTGTAAACAGGTGGTCAGCGCCTGAAACGGATCGCCTTCAAAGCTCTGCGTTGCGCCATTGCGATAGGTTTGAGTGGTACGATCGCCTTTTGTTTCTAAAATCCATAGCGGATCGCATCCGAGCAAACTATATCGTGCTAAATTCTTGCCCCCTTCCACCGACTCCAGCAAAAAGCTGTAGGGTTGTCCGGCACACACTTTGTACCAGGCAGATACAGGCGTTTCTAAGTCAGCTACCCACTCTTGGTAAACCGGCACGAAGTTACCCTGCTGCGCCAGTGCAGTAAACTGCTCAAAACTGGGAAAAATCATGCCTCTACCCCTTTGCCACTACATAAACCTTGTGAACGAAAGCCATTAGCAACAGACTCTTCTGGCTATTGCCATGAACCCATCTAGTAGGGTTGCGACCGATCTTAGCCCAGCTCTCTCCTTAAGACACGCTAAGACCATAAAAAATGAGAGCAGGAACAAGATCCTACCCTCAATCACCTTGAGTATTGACGGGATAACAGGTGTTATCTAAATGGATAACGAACTAGGCTTCGTAGGTTTTACGACCGCTAAACTTCAGAGTTGCCGGATCAGGATTGCTGCCGATGTTGCGATCGATCTTGCCGTTGTAAGGACGACCGGGATTCACCTTCTCAGGGAATACGCCATCCTTCGGATGAAGATACTGAGTCTCACCGCTGGGAAAAACGCGGTAGATTTTGTAATCGTCTATTCTAGGCTTGAACTTAGTCCGCAGTTGCGCCCCAAGAGCAAGACACTGCTCCTTGCGCGCCAAATACAGCAGGTTGTCACCCTGCCGCATGCTGGCCGCTCCACCCGTCGGCATTTCAAACACCTGTTCTTTTGGGCTAGTCCAGGTAATTGCGTATTTCTCTTCTACTTCTGCTTTAGTTAGGAGACCGCCTGTGCTGCCTCCAAATATGGGGGTTTGTCCAGTAAGAGTTTCTGCCATGAATTTTTCGCTGAACAGTTTTATGGAATCGTATCACTCAAGATTTACACAAATCGCGACTTTATCAGGAACTGTTACAGATCTTCAGAGAAGGCTGGCAAGCGTTAAGTCCTGGCTAAAAGGGCTTGAATATTCAGAGCAAGTGTGCCTTTGCCCCCTAACGCGGCTGGTATCCAGCGACAACTCAAAGCAGGGCATTTACTCAAACTGGGGGACTAGCTCTAGTGGCCCCAATCCCAGGTCGCCCGGAGAGAGCGATCGCGCCTCAAACAGAGCCAGCATGTCGTTAAAGCCTGGATTGCCTCTGGAAGCCCCTTTAAGGCCACGGGCTATGACCAACCCGCAGTATCCTTTCGTTTTTTTGCAGCGCTGATCCCACTTTTGCCGAGCTTGAATATGCACTGGGTCATCTTCCACAAACTCGCCAAACAGGTGCAGTTCCCCGTTTTTGGTTTGCAATACGCCCAGGTCGTAATGCTGATTCGCAAAAGGATCAGACCCCGGATTAAAGCAAATTGCCTCTAACCCGCCCGCTGCCTGTAGCCCTTCAATTAACGCCATAGCTTTGGGACGGGAGGTTTGAATAAGAATGACCGGGAAACCGTCTGCCTCTGCCGGAAACTCTGCCTCTGCCGCTTGATGAACCTTAACACCAGCCCGCAGCAGTTCTAATACTTCCCAGGGCATTGCCCCAAGACTGTAAAAGGAATCACCTGGAACCAGATCGTCTCGCAGAATGGGAGCGGTTTCTAGATCCAGCGCACCTTCCTGGAGCGCTACTTCTGCGGACATCTCAAACAGTTCCTCTGCCAGTTCTGGCATGGTCGATACTTTAACCGAGATTTTTTTCTTGGCATCGGTAGGGTTAGCAATGCGGTAGCGGTTGCTTAGCACCGGGAAGGCATCCTGTTCTAGCTGAGGCAAATGCTGCTGAAAAAAGCGATGCATTGCTTGTAGCGCTACCAGTACTGCGATCGCCTCATCGTCGTAGAGTACCGGGCGCATTCCTTCCAGCGGATGCAGATTGCCAAAAGACGGTTGAACTCCTGTTTCGGCAAAATAGGAGGCGATCGCGGCTTGCACTTCACTGGAACCTGCTCCAAACGGTTCCTCTGCCAGTTCGCTGGATTGGTCGTAGGTGATAAACAGGCAGTCTTGCGCCAAGAAAGCGCCCTCAAGCTGTTTAGGGGAATCTTCGGCCATCAACACACGATGGCGAAATTGCTTCAGCGAATCAAGCGATCGATACATCAGCAGGCCGTATTCCATGCCCAGCATTCCTAAGATGGAGACATACAGCGTCTCCACATCGCCGTAATTTAGCTCCACTGCAACAATTTTTTCTTCGTCTAGCACTTCCCACGGTGCATCCTGCCAAATTTCGTAGGCAACCTTGAGGATATCCTCCATCAACTCAGCTGGAATCTGGGGTGGGCGGTTGTTTGCAACCTCTTGGAACTCGTGGAAGATTTCGTCAATTAGCGGCAACTCCGGCTCATAATCGATAACAATATCCAGTTCTTGTAAAACGCCACGCAAAAAGAATTGCAGTTCGCGATCGCGTACCACAATTTTTTGAGGACGAGCCGGACGAGCCGAACTGTGCGGGTTTTCCATCGCTCGCAGCAGCGTTCGCACCACGGCTTCATGTCCCATTTCTGGGGCAACCAAATCCATTGCTCGCACCAACCCTTCAGTGCCGTCCACCCACAAAACACAGTCTCCCCGTACATCGGTATCGGCTTCCAGGCTGGCGGTTAGCGTCGGAGTAAGCATCCGGCGATCGCCTTCCCACACACTGGGAACTTGGCGTAACTTCTGTAGCCGATGGCGGGTAGAGCGGTTAAGGGCAGTCATATACTAACCAGTGAAGTAGTCAACAAACACAAGATGGCTGAGGTAACAGCCGCACATACACTTAAAAATGAAAGCGATTCATAAAAGCATTCATTAAGTTTTCATCTTAAACACTGATGAATACTCTCGGTTAAGCATTATCTCAAGATGGCGTTACCAAAGTTGCGCTGGGTTAATTTCCCAGCACTCCGGCCAAGCCGTTGCTTCGAGCATGAAGCATACGGATACGATCGGATTACTGGCTTAAGTAGCCATCCGTCAGACAAACATAGTGGCGATCGATGAACCGCTGTGGCATCATCACAAGTGTATAAAAATGCAGAACTCGTTTGTCTCTGAGGCGATCGAGTTGCCGTGAATCCGTTACCATCGGGATAATGGTGATTCAGATTGGGCAGCTTTAAGCCAACTGCTTTAAGCCAACTGGTTGAATCTAGTCAGGGTGCGTTTTAGCATCCGTTCGTTCAACTAGTTCAACCATAGCGAAATCTTTTGATAGAAGAGGGAGTCTCGTAGACCGATGACACAAGCAATTCAACCTAAACAGAGCGGTATTCAAATTACAGAATCAGCCCTTCGGCAGGTTCTATTATTGCGGGAAAAGCAGGGGAACCAGGATCTGTGCTTACGTGTTGGGGTACGCCAGGGAGGTTGTTCTGGCATGTCCTACATCATGGATTTTGAAGACATCAGCCAGGTTCGGGAAAATGATGAAGTCTTCGACTATGACGGGTTTAAGGTGGTTTGCGATCCAAAGAGTTTGCTGTACATCTATGGGATGATGCTCGACTACAGCGATGCCATGATTGGTGGGGGCTTTCAATTCACCAATCCCAACGCCAATCAAACCTGCGGCTGCGGCAAGTCGTTCTCCTAACTATCTCTCAATCAGTTTTCAATCGGCCATTGCGCCGAACTGCGATCGCCTCAAGGTTATCGTCCTCAAGGTTATAGTTTTGCACGCTATCCAGGTCAACTTCGATCTGGATTTGTCGTTTTTAGGGGCAATCGGCTGTTCACAGATTGTTGCGTGAGTTGAAGGTAGACTGGTAGTTTCAAGCGTTAACCGTGACTGGATTGATTGCTGGTAACGGTCTGCAACTACCGGATTGAGGCCGTTGAGTTCACCAGGTTACGCGTCTGTTTATGTGCACTTGTATCATTTCCTATGACTGAAACCGTTGAAACGTTATTCGACCAGGGGCTAGAGCGCTACCAGGCCGGAGAAGACCCTACCTCACTGATTCCTTTGTTTAAGGATGTTTGCGAGCGTGCCCCCAAAAATAGCCCCGCCTGGACATGCCTTGCCTGGCTATATTTGCTAGACAACAAACCCTCTCAAGCTTATAAGGCCGCGCAAAAAGCCGTAAAGCTGAATGCCCAAGACCCACAAGCCCGGATTAATCTGGCGATCGCCATGCTAGAAACCGCGCAAAAAGGAGTACGGCAGCATGTGGAAATTGCGGAACAACTGATCATGGCAGTGCCAGAATTGCAGGAAGAAGTTCAACGTAATTTTGAAGAAGGATTAAGCAGAAAGCCAGATTGGAAGAGCCTTAAGCGGGTTCAAAGCTGGTTATTTGAAGCTTAGTTAAGCAAACTCTAGAGAAACAATCCCTGGTAACCTGCCGATTTGTCGAAGCAACCCACACCGAACGGCTGACTTGCCAGGGATTATGCCAGGGATAGAGGGATTTAGTTTGCTAGCAGCAACCGTTGCGTTTCATGTTGCTAGCGGCAGCGGCGCTCAAGATAAATTAATAAAAAATCCGAAAATCTAATGATAAGATTCAGTGAAGTCAAAGATTAGCTGCTCTGATAGCTAATCTGGCCGTTGTCAGTCTTTTAAAAAATTTAAGGAGTTGGAAACTATGTTCACTGATCAAAGTGTTCAGGTTAAGCCAGATACTCGTAACCACAAAGGATTTTTTGTCCAAGATGCGTCCTACAAATTCATGGGAATTGACCAGTCCGGTTGGGCTTTGATCTGCATCGACGATGCTACCTGCCACTATGTAGATCCAGATAATTTGCAAGATTTTGAAGAGCAATTTGAAGCATAACAGGAGCAGCGAAAGCAGCATCTTGAACCAATTTGATATTATCCTGCTTCTACTGATGTGGCTGTCCTCCCTAAGAGTTCAGCCATATTTTTTGTTGCGGCCTTGCCAGCTCGAACTATAGACTGTGAAGGTAAAACGGCGGGCACGGGAGCAATTCAACTTAATCCTGTAACCGTTAACTTTTGGTTTATGCGGGGTTAAAACCCCTGGTTGCCAGGTCTTTTTGTTTGACGATTTATTAACTACCGTTCGCATGAGAACTAAATTTTTAGAGTGGTTAAATTGGGCACTCGTTGTGAACCTGTTTTTGGTGTTGTTCAGCTTTTTTTGGCTGGCGATCGCCGTAATTGGCCGTTCGTTTAACTTATCTCTAGGGCTTGATCTTTGGTATCGCCTTTGGGAACCCGTTTTTACTCCGGCAATTGGTATTTTGATGGCAGGAGCTATTCTCAGCGGTATTGCGAGTTGGCTCAACCAACGCTTTGGTTCTAAATCGGTTTAGCACCCAAAACAACACCCATACTGGCATCTCAGTACGGGTGTTGTCCCTGGAGAGACTTTATGAAGTCAATCTTAAACTTTGCCACGTCTGGCAGAATTGGCTTGAAAGTTCCTTCCAGGGAGAATTTGAGGATGAATGCAGCACGTTTGCTGCTTTCAAAACATCCTCTTAGGGTGGGTTATCCGTTAAGCAAGATTAGGTGTGGCTAACTACTTCCTGTAATGCCTGTTTGACGGTGGGGTATTGATACGAAAACCCGCTTCCCTGAGCCTCTTTCGGCACCACTCGCTGGCCTTCTAGCACAACTTTAGCGGCATCGCCCAAGAGCAACTCCAGCGCAAAATCAGGCACAGGCAGCCAGGAGGGACGGCTGAGCGCTTCTCCTAAGGTCTGGCAAAATTCAGACATTCGTACAGGATTGGGAGCGGTTGCATTCAGTACGCCGTTAATGCTGGGTTGCGTTAAGGCAGCAAGAATCAGGTTGACCATATCCTCTCGGTGAATCCATGAAAACCACTGGCGACCGCTGCCAATGGGACCACCGGCATAGAGCTTAAACGGTAAGAGCATTTTGGCGATCGCTCCCCCCATGCCCAAAACAATTCCCGTTCGTAAGATCACCAGACGGGTGCCATTGGTTGTAACCTTCTGTGCTTCGGCCTCCCACTCCTGGCACACCTGCGCTAAAAAATCATCTCCAGGCGGACTGGTTTCATCAAAGGTTGCCGTTTCGCTGGTGCCGTAGTAGCCCACCGCCGATGAATTAACCAGCACCTCTGGTTTGGGATTAGCCTGCGATATGGCTTCTACGATCTTTTGTGTCCCAATTTTGCGACTTTCTAGAATGCTTTGCTTACGTTCGGGTGTCCAACGCCCTTCGGCGATCGGTTCCCCTGCCAAATTCACCACGGCATCGCAACCTGAAATCAAGCCCTGCCACTCGCCGGACGCTAATGGGGTATAGCCGAAACTCTCGACGCCTGGAAAGGCGGTAGTGGGAAACATGCGCCTGGCGCGATCGGGATTACGCGTCAAAATTAGCGTTTGATGCCCGTCTGCCTGTAGTCGTTCTACCAGGCGACTCCCTACAAATCCGGTTGCCCCGGTCACTGCTACCTTCATAAAACCTCTATTAAATTCGTATGTGTAAATCTGTATAGATTAATGTTGCTGCCAGAGTAACATTGAGATTGTGCCAGCCCCAGAGATGGCCTCAGTAATGACCTCAGTAGAGGAATAAGCCTCCAGGGGAAGTGATCCAGGCTTGGGGCATTTGAGGGGCGATCGCCGCACGTTTGCTACATGGCAACATTCTCTGCGCTTTATCACTTAATTCTGGTTGGGTTCTCCGTAGGCCATGCCGTTCGACTCGGCATAGCGGTGCATAAATCGCATGAATCGCTCCCAGTGGTCATCACGAGCGATATCAAAGCGGCATTCCACTCGCTCCAAGTCGTCTCCTTCGGGGCCACTAAAAATGAACTTGACAGAATCTGGCTCAACGTTAATTTCACCTTCAGAATCGACCAGGCGCATAGCGTTAGCAAAGCGATTGGTATAGCTTCTAAAGCGTTCAATAGATTTGAGGGTTTCAAACTTCATTAATACGGTACGAACTCCCGTACCTTGATGCCGCCGCAAACTAACATCGCTTAATTCTTCGGAAATTCCCTCGAAAAATTGAATGGAAGGACGATTGGAATCCATAACAAAATTAAACAAACCTTAAGGTTCAGTATACAGAAGCGCTGAACGAGTTGATCGAGGACCGTTAGCCATTGAGCAAAATCCACTAAAGTGAAGAAAAGCTTCCCCTTTATCCCAGCATTCACCGTTGCTAAGTTCATTTTCTTGGGTCACTACTGCACCAGATCTATGGCTGCCCATTGGGATTATTGCCGTCTGGTTAGGAACTGTGGTTTTGCTTGCAGAAGGTCTGCATCGGTTGAAAGTAGCCGAACCAGAACTGGTGCGAAAGATCGTTCACATTGGCGTTGGCAATGTCATTCTGCTGGCCTGGTGGTTTCACATCCCAACCTGGCTGGGGGTCGGCGCATCGGCATTATTCAGTGCGATCGCCCTGTTGTCTTACCGCATTTCAATTTTGCCAAGTATCAATAGTGTTGGTCGCAAAAGCCTGGGCACCTTCTTTTATGCGGTTAGCTTTGGTTTGTTGATCGCTGCTTTCTGGCATCGGTACCCCGAATATGCAGCGCTTGGCATTCTGGTCATGACATGGGGCGACGGTTTGGCAGCACTGGTAGGGCAACGGTTTGGACGGCATCACTACAAGTTGTGGGAAATGCAGAAAAGTATGGAAGGGTCACTGGCAATGGCTGTCGCCAGTTATGTTGTCAGCAGCACCATTCTCTTCAGCGTGCAGGGCAGCAGTTGGCAAACCTGGCTCATTCCAGTGGCGATCGCGATCGCCGCAACGGGGCTGGAAGCCTTTTCCAGGTACGGAATTGACAACCTGACGGTACCCTTGGGCAGTGCCGCGATCGCGTTTCTGCTCAACCAGGGAGATATGACCAGAGCCTTAGCACTTCAAGTGGTTGAAGCGTGCTGGAAATGCTTATCTGCCTGATAGTTCCCTGGATGCGATGAGCCTTTGTAGGTGCTTCTAGCGTGCAGACTCATCAACCGTTGGTCTGGCGGAATATAACGCTACAAAAAGAATAAAGAGATTTGTTAAGCTTTTAGCAATCTCCTCCTTTTGACAGAAGCACCTGAATGAGCTTTTTCAATTTAGCCGAGCCTCCGTTACGCCGCAAACAGGACGCTCTCGATGTTCAAGACCAAACTGGACTCTGGCAACTTCGCTGGCAAATTGGGCAAATAACGCTGCTATCCCGGTTTTATACCCGCGTCGATCAAATCTTTGTGATCTGGGGGCTGATTACAGCTCTCATTTTTGTGGGCGCACAATTTGCCCCCATTAGCTGGGTAACTCAAGCTTACCTGTGGTCAGGGTTGACCCTGGTTGGCGTTGTCGTCATGACTGGGTTGGCGTGGTTTTGGGTATCGGTAGAACGGCTACGCTGGGTAGTCTATAGCTGGGCTATCTTGATGCTGCTGGGAGTTAGCTTAACGGATCTCAGTATTTTCCTGAGTTGGTGGTTGGTGTTGATGTACCTCTGTCCTCTCTGGTTAGGTTTAAGCGCGATCGGTTATTTCAGCATGGGGGTGGGGATGCGATCGCGCACCTTTTTACTCACCGGGCTGATTCACCTGCTGGCAATGGGTTTAGTGCCCCTGGCTGCCGGTTGGCAATTTCTAGCAACGGCCAGTGTAATGGCAGGCAGTTTGCTGTTTTTGGCTGAAGTGCAGTGGGACATGCGGCCTCCGATTGATTTTAGTGGACTGACCCTGGCACAACGGCAATTTAACCAAGCCCAGCATCGTCTTCGGCAACTACAGCCGCAGCGGTCTACCTGAGCAGAATTGGCACCTGTCAAGTGGATGATTTTGGCACGAGCCTGACCGTCTAAAATTCGGGGATAGCAATCGGAGATGCCCAACACAACTTGCCTGACCTTGCCAGAAAATGATGCAAAACAGGGTTAAAGGTTGAGTTAACATAGCGTCTTTATAAGAGGACGTTTGAAAGCAGCAAATGTGCTGCGTTCGCCCCTTTGCTAGTAGACCCAAAGGGCTTTAAGCCCCCAAGATTGAGGGACTTCCAAACCAGTTCGGTTTCGAGATCTCCAGCATTGGAAGCTTAGCGCCTGCGGCAAGCCAGAAACGGCATCGGTTCAAGCTCAGCCCTCGTCAAGCATCCTTCTCAGACAATGGCAAAACTCCTCTGGCAGTCCACACGCTTTACCAAATAGCTTTTTCTGGCGATCGACTCTAGATCGTTCTCACCAAGTAGGCACTATGAAACTGGGTCAGTGGCTGGGATTTCTCTGTCTCACAATTTCGTTGATCATCCTGTGGCAAATCCGGCAAATACTGCTGCTGATCTTCATGGCAGTGGTGCTGGCAACCGCTCTTAACAGTTTGGTGCAACGGTTTCAGCGATCGGGTATAAAGCGTAGTAGAGCTGTGCTGGTGACCCTCAGCCTCATGCTGTTGCTCAGCGTGCTGTTTGTTGGCCTGATTGTGCCGCCATTCGTTTCCCAGTTCTTGCGGTTAGTTCAACTACTCCCCCCAGGAATTGAACAAGCTCTGAACTGGGTTGAAACGCTTATCAATCGGCAACCTGATTGGTTTAGCCAACTGGAACTGCCCAGTGCTACAACACTGACCCAGGAATTGCAGCCGCTAGTTCGCAATTTGCTGCAAAATTTCTTTGCTCTCTTTTCGAATTCGCTGACGGTGCTGTTGCAGTTTTTGCTGGTGATGGTGTTAACCATTATGCTGTTGGTCAATCCCCTGGCCTACCGCGATGCCTTTATTATCCTGTTCCCTTCCTTTTATCGCCGGCGAGCCGATCTAATTTTGCAGGAGTGCGAAATTGCCCTAGGTAACTGGTTTGGTGGGGTGCTGGTCAGTTCACTTTGCGTCGCTTTGTTAAGCGGCATTGGGCTGTGGGCGTTGCAGATTCAGCTTGTTCTAGCCCATGCGCTGTTAGCAGGCTTGCTCAACTTCATCCCTAACATTGGGCCAACCCTGAGTCTGGTGTTTCCGCTGGTGGTGGCGCTGCTGGATACGCCCTGGAAGGCGATCGCCGTCATTGTGCTGTACTTAATCATTCAACAGTTTGAGAGCTATTGGATCACGCCAACCGTGATGGCTCGTCAGGTGTCTTTGCTGCCTGCGATCACGCTAGCAGCACAAATTTTCTTTGCTAGCTTTTTTGGCTTTTTAGGATTGTTGCTGGCCTTGCCGCTGACGGTCGTAGCTAAAGTGTGGATTCAAGAAGCGCTGATTAAAGACATTCTCAATCCGTGGCGAGGCAGCGCTTCCCATCAGTTGGTGGAATCAATCGAGCCTCATGGGAGTGAGGTGGTTGTGTCTCCAACGACTCCCAGTTTGCCAGAAGCACCTGCGATCGATGAGATCAACGACCCAATTTGAGCGATCGCCCTGGTATTGGCCCAGAGGCAGTTAACCGAGCCAGCCATCTGCTCTAATTCCAGGACGCTTCAATTTTGAGCGATTCTTGCGGGTCGTTTGAACGAGGCGCTTGCTTAAGCTGACCCGCCTCAGTCATCTGCTTTAGGGTTTCTAAGAACGCAAAGACAGCCGGTGAATGCAGCGCTCGGGCAAGTGTAGCGACTCGAATCACCCGCTCTAATGGAACGGGTAACCGCCGGATCTGGACATTAGATGGCAACGGCTCGGCGGCTAACCGGGCAATGATCGTTGCCCCTAAGCCTTGTGCCACCATACCCACCAGAGTGGAGTCTTCTTTAATGCGGTAGGCGGCTTCAAGGTTGTGTCCCAGTTTGCTGAGGTAGGTGTAAATCAAAATGGCACAGTAGTCATTGTCCGGCGGCAAAATCAGCGGATACTGTTTGAGGTCATCCCAACTAATACTTTCACCCGGTACGTCGGCATCGGGCGGCAACAGCACAAAATACTCGTCGCGCAAGATTTCCCACGCTTCAAACTCGTCTGAAGTGGAAATACAGGTAAAGCCAACATCGGCTTGACCTCGTCGCAGTGCTTCTTCAATGCCATCATCACCGCTGTATTCGGTAACAGTGATGGCGATCGCCGGATAGCGTCTGCGAAATTCCACAATGACGCAGGGCAACACGTGGGTTGCCACGCTGCGAAACGAAGCAACTCGCACCTGCCCACCCTGCAACCCTTTAGCAAGTTCGGCCTCTTTGCCAACGGACTCCAGCAGATACAGCATTTGCCGAGCAATGGTCACTATCCGTTCACCCACGGGCGTTAAAAATGCGCCGTGCCGCCCGCGCGATAGCACAATTACCCCCAGTTCCGTTTCCAAGGTGGCAATTGCATGGCTAATAGCAGATTGAGACACTTCTAGATGCAAGGCAGCTTCACTAAAGTTGCCGTGTTGGGCGATCGCGACTAATGCCCGCAACTGAGACAATTTGACGTTATCCAGCTTCATGTGCCCACCCATTTAGGTCCCACGTTTACCCTGATTTTCGCGCAAATCTCTCATCCAGTCAGGGGATTATCTATGAATCTTTTTCATGAAAGAGATTCATAGTACCTTTTGAATCCTGAAACGGAAGTTCCTAAAGTGAACGCATGGATGAACTCGCACCCTTACCGTCCACGAGGAGATTTCGATGAGATCAGCAGCAGATTTTTCAGACCAGCAACGGTTGCAGGCGATCGCCAATTTAGAGGCACAGTATCGCTCAGAACCGATCCAACCATCCCTGCAATCTACGGTGATTGCTCGCCTGCGGCAGACCATTCAAGCTTTTATAGTAGCGATCGCGGGTAGTTCTGAACCCCAAATTCGTCAACTGCGCGATCGCGATGGCAACGTGCAGTGGCGGTCTTACGACCCAATCACCGGACAAATCAACTTCTTTAGCTCCGAAGTAGAAGTCCGAACCTGGCTGGAGCAGCGTTACTACCGCTAAATTATGAGCCAACGGTTAATCAACCTGGCAACGTCGATCAACGTTGCCATCCCAGAGAGACGTTCCAACTGGAACGTCTCTTTGTGTTTAAACCCTGACAAACGCAGCTCGATAAACGGGTTCTCCCTGTGCCAGGGTCGATTGCTCTCGCTCTGTTGGCACAGCTAACGGATTGGCAGCAAGCCACGGCTGCTCGCCTTGCTTCATAAAGGCAGAATGGGCACCGAGGCGATCGCGCATCTCGGTTGCAACCGTTTCAATATCCGACTGAATCAACACCATACCGCCACTAACCAGATAGGCGGCTAGGTCTGTAACCAGTTCGGGCTGAACCACTCGCCGCTTTTGGTGCCGTTTCTTAAACCACGGATCGGGAAATTGAATGGTCACCCGCTGCAAAACGCCCGCAGGCAACGACTCCAACAACGGTCGCAATGAGTTATTAACGTTGCAGAATAAAAAATGTAGATTGGTCAACCTTAGTTCGTTTCGTTCCGCATTAGCCTGAACAACCAGCGGTTCACGAATCTCAATCCCCAGGAAGTTCCAGCCTGGTTCCTGCTGCGCCATGTTAATTAAAAACTGTCCTTTAGCACAGCCAATGTCTAAATGGAGCGGCTGTTGCAGGTTGGCATAAAGCGATCGCCAGTCGGGAGGAGCCGCAGGCGTTTGGTATTTTTGACTCAGCGGATTAACGTGTTGCCGAACTCGAACCGCTGCCACTGTTTACTCTCCACAAAACACAACAAATCGTCGCGTGCAGGTCATCCCTGAGGGCGATCGCCGCCGTCTGCGGCAAAATTCACTTATCCACTGTAGATCGAAACAACCGAACTTGTAGAGCGAATCGGCAGACATCATCCAGATTAAAGCTCACCGCAACAATAGAAGTAGGGTTATTTCGTCCCACCTTGATTTTGCTAACGTCCATATCATGAGCTTGAATTTTAAATTTGCCATCATTAGCGATCCACACATCGCTCTGCCCCACACCATCTGGGATCACCCCAGTCGGTTCCATCTAGTCGAAGTCAGCATTCCTGCTCTAGAGCTGGTTTTGGAGCGGTTGGCCGCGCTCAACCTAGATTTTTTGCTGATACCCGGCGACTTAACCCAGCATGGGGAGGCCGAAAACCATGACTGGCTGGCGCGTCGTCTGGCACAGCTCCCTTATCCGGTTTATGTGGTGCCCGGTAATCATGATGCGCCAAGGGCAACGGCCAGCGATCGCGCCATTGGCATTGCAGACTTTCCAGGATATTACCAGGCATTTGGCTATACCCATCCCGACCAGCTTTATTACACCTGTCAGGTATTGCCGGGGGTACGCTTGATTGGGTTAAATTCTAATGCCTTTGATGCGGAGGGTCAGCAAATCAATACAGGAGTGCTCGACCCAGACCAACTCACCTGGCTTCAGCAGACGCTAGCCACTGCCTCCGAAGAGGTGATTTTGCTCATGGTGCATCACAACGTCCTGGAACACCTGCCGGGGCAGGCTCGGTCGGGTATGGGGCATCGCTACATGCTGAGCAATGCGGCAGAGTTGCTGGCTTTGCTCAACCCAGCCAACGTTCATCTTATTTTCACCGGGCATCTGCATGTCCAGGATATTGCTTACCAGCAGGGCATCTACGAAATTACAACCGGATCGCTTGTTAGCTATCCTCACCCCTATCGCGTCTTGCAATTTCACCAGGATGAGCAAGGTAGATGCTGGCTCCAAATTGAGTCCGACTGGGTTGACGCGGTGCCAGGATGGATCGATTTGCAAACCACATCACGGGAATGGATGGGCGATCGCTCCTTCCCATTTATGGTCAAGCTTTTAACCCAACCGCCGTTGAATCTTTCTTTAGCAGAAGCAGAGGCGATCGTGCCCACTCTCCGTTATTTTTGGGCTGACATCGCCGGAGGAGATGCGGTGTTCGACTGGCCGCAACTGCCCGCCCCGGTGCGCCAATACGTCCAGAGGTTTAGCGCGATCGATCCAAACGGCACGTTAACCTTGATCGACAACCACACGACCTTAATGCTGTAACCATGCGCCTAGGGCTGGCGGCAGATGCCAAACACAGAGGTATAGCCGTGCAAAAAGGTAGCATCTCCGACTGGCCCAATTTCGCCCCCGCAAAAGAACCCGCTGAGGGGAATATTTGGCACATAGCGGTTAAATAGCTGCGAGTCAAAATTGGCTTCACCGTATAGCCCTTCCCCCCGCCCAACGCACGCAAACATCAACGCTCCCACAGACGATGCCGTTTCGCCGTCTGCTTGCCGCTGATACCGCGCTAACAGGGATTCTAAATCTTCGGCTGAAGCCTGAGCATCGCGCAGGTGAAACTGGACACGCTGACCGGGTCGCACCCGATCACCAATGGCGATCGCTCCTAATTTCGGATCGACCCCAAGCAAGTTGCGGATCAAGAAATCGCCCTGCTCTAAAACTTGTTTGAATTCGTTGCGCGCAATTCCAATGAATAGTGAGTGCTGGGCTAAGACGCGATCCTCTTCACTCAACGTTTCAAATAACCCCTGAAGCAGCTCCAACGGAATCTGACCAACACCACAGGTGCCCCGATCGTTCTCGGCTTCTTCTTCTAGCTTCAGGATGATATTCCGTTCGCCCTCAACCACTCGATAAAGGGGGCCAATTGGCCGGCACCCCTGAGCCACGATCGCCTCCAGCGTAATATTGCCGCTTAGAGCAACCCCCACGGCTCCTTCCTGAAATTGCTGATAGTTGCAAAATAAACTGCTGCGGCTCGAAACTGAAGCAGCACTGGCTAACCCGCCAATTTTGATGGCTCCCCGGTAAGCAAAATCTAGCCCCTGAAGCAAATCGTTGACACCCGAGGAAAATGGATCGGCCAACAGAATGAACTGAGGCTGGTCTTCGGGTGGCACTCCAATTAAATCGACCCACAGGTTGGGAGGGCTATCCAGATCCGGCAGGCGGTCTGCTGTTACATGAAATGCGGTTACCCTAGCCCCCGGTAAGTGCGCCAAACTGAGACTGATGGCGGCTGTTCCCTCCACCTCTTCCGTCTGCCCTAGCTGATTGGTGCCCACTACACCACCACCGCTACAACCAATCAGGGCAGGTACCTTCAGCTTTTCTGCCAGTAATGGCATCAGGCGAGAATACTCGCTGGTAAAGGCGGACGAAATGAAGACCAGCGCTAAGTCTGCCGGAGCCTGTAAACGCTGCTGCGCCTGCTCAACCACCTCAGCAATGGCGGACTCTAAAGAAGGACGAGTGGAGAGAGCCGTTGCCCACTTCATTTGATCTGCTGCCAGTTCTGCCATGATGACATTTCCTTCGAAAGTTTCGGTCGCTAAAGGAACTCAAAACACCCCACTGCTGCTATTTTCGCCAGTTCACCGCCTCAGCAGCACGTTTTTGAGACGAATCTGAACATACCGTTATTCGCTTGCTACACCTTCAAAATCGATTAAAGCCAGCCAGAAAACGGACTTTCCAAACAACAGAATGGTTGAGGTTTCTTAAACAGGCCAATCAATTTGTTTCTATTATATAAATGATTAAAATAATTAATCTTTAACGATCGGTTTGATGACGAGTTTGAGATCGATAAGCTACCTGCATGCGATCGCCAAACAGGCAAAATCAAAAACAGTCTGTTGATAAGAAAAGCCGCTCATACAAGACGCGTCATCCATTTGATTGGGCAACGCTTATTCAGTAGCATGGCTCACAAGCGGACGAGCAGGTACACGCTAAGATCAAGTGTAAGTAACTTTGTACCTCTAAGATCAGGGGAAGAACCAAATTCTAAAAATAAGGTTTAGTTTGGTTTCAAAATCCCTGCTTTATGCCTTAGTGGAAGAGGATGTAGTTGCCTTCAAGAAACCATCTGTTGGGTGATTTAGGAAAGCAATTGACTAAGCTACCCTAAGATAGGAGTATCCTGTACCTTAGTGGACGTAAAAACAATAATATCCATGAGCAATATCCAAGATCAAATTGAACAAGAGCGGGAGCAAGCTCGTGCAGCTTGTGAAGTTGGCGGCGAGGCTTCTGCTGAATGTGCAGCAGCCTGGGATGCAGTTGAGGAACTGCAAGCCGAAGCAGCCCACCAGCGCACCAAGGGAACACCTAAAACGTCCCTGCAACAATACTGCGACGATAACCCTGATGCAGACGAGTGTCGGGTTTACGACAACTAGCCTGTCGCCATTACACTAGCGAATCCAACTTCAGGGTTTATCACCTCAACCTGATGCGTTTCGCTGAATAAAGGTGCTGTTTTGTCTTAATTGAGTACCTCTCTAAATAGAAACAGTGTGACAGGGGGCGTAGGAAGCTGCGCCTCTTTTTCATGGGCGTGATCGCCCCAATCATCACAGTGGCTAGATTTATGCTAGTGATAAGAGCAGATGCACTGGCAAACCGCTTTATGCCTGTCGGGATACCATCCATTCGTCATTTATTACCCAACGCTGCCGCAACTCATGCTCTGGGAACTATCCTGGGGCGATCGCTATCGGCGGGTACCACCCTGCTGCTGGAGGGGAACTTAGGCAGCGGCAAAACAACCCTGGTACAGGGAATCGGCCACGGGTTAGGCATTACCGATCCCATCGTTAGCCCCAGCTTTACGCTGATTAACGAATATGTAGAGGGTCGGGTTCCGCTCTATCACCTTGACCTCTATCGCCTGAATACATCAGAAGTGGCTGCTCTCCAGCCCGAGCTGTACTGGGAGGGAGTGGAGTATCCACCGGGCATTATGGCGATCGAGTGGGCCGAGCGGCTCCCGTATCGCCCCGAAAACCATCTCTGTCTGCGGTTGAGTGTGGGAGAAGCTAGCGATAGCGATCGCCAGATTGAGCTGACCGTGGCAGGCGCGTTGGATGCGGAGGTTTTGGCCGACCTGAATACTCTGCTGTCTGGTAATGAGGCTCATCAGTAGAGGGGCAGCCCAGAGGCGGCAGCCCCATAGCCAGCAGTGTAGCGTTATGTTTCTCGCAGCACGTAACCCACTCCGCGTACGGTTTGGATTAAGCGCTTTTCGCCCTCATCTTCAATCTTGAGCCGCAGGTAACGAATGTACACTTCAATCACGTTTGATTCGCCCATGAAGTCGTAACCCCAAACGTTCTCCAGAATTTGTTCGCGGGTTAATACTTCACGGGGATGCTCCATCAAGTATTTCAGCAGCTCGAATTCCTTCATGGTGAGGTCAATTGCCCGTTCGTTGCGAAACGCCCGTCGGGTTGCCAAATCCAGCGCTAAATCGGCAAACCGCAACTGTTCAGTGCTAACGGTATCGGGCTGCAAATATAGCCGAACTAGCTTCAAAAAGTCGTCGGTACGGTAGGGCTTTAAAAAATAGTCATCGGCACCTGCTTCAAGGCAGGCTACGCGATCGTCTACATGGTCGCGTGCCATCAACAGCAACACCGGCACCCGCGCCCCGCTCGCCCGAAGATGGGTGCATAACCATAAACCTGACTCTCCCGATAGCATCCGATCAATGACGATCAGCGATGGTCTAAATTCTTCAGCCTGGTGTAGACCGCTGGGAGCGTCGTACGCGATCGCCGTTTCATACCCTGATTCTCGTAAGTCCATGCTGACATGCTGAGCCAGCACTTCATCGGTTTCCACTACTAACACCCGGGGACTGGGATCAAGGGCAACGGCATTCATATGACCTACCTGAGCATTAATACTTTGTTGTAGCATTTTTTAGCCCAATATAGCCTGGCTCGATCTGGGGGCAACTTAAAGGCTGACTCTAGGGCAGTTCAACCGAGGTAGGTTTAGCAATGTGGGGCAGCCCCCAACCCAGTTTCTCGCGCAGCACATGAAAAAACTCATTGTCACGCAGCCGAATAAACCGAGCAGAGTAGGGCGATCGCAACACGCGCACTCGGTCATCGGGCAACACATAACACCCGGCGTTGCCGTCCACTACCATCACTAATCGACTGGGGTTGGCTGGATAAATGGTAACGGGTTCACTGTCTGCAAAAACCAGGGCACGGGATGCCAGCGAATGAGGGCAGATAGGCACAAGCTGTAGCACTGATACGCCCGGTGCAATCACTGGCCCGCCAGCCGAGAGAGAATACGCTGTCGAGCCAGTTGGCGTAGAAACAATCACCCCATCTGCCGCAATATCAACCGGGGCATGTTTGCCGACTTCAATCTCAAAGTGGCACATGCTGGTTAGCGGTTCTCGGTGCAGCACCATCTCATTCAGGCACAGTGCTTCCCACACTAAAGCATCTTCATCTCCCCGAAAAACCTGTACCGAGAGCATGGCTCGCTCTTCGATCTCGTAGTTTTCGGTGGTCAACCTCTCAATGGCGTGGGGCAGTTGATTGATGTACGTTTCCGTCAAAAACCCCATATGCCCGGTGTTAACCGTCAACAGCGGAATGTTCCAGGGCGCAATCTGACGAAAGGCCGACAGTACAGTTCCATCTCCACCCAGAACGATCGCAAACCCCATATCCTGATCAAACCCAGGTGGGGCAAGCTGGGTGATGGGGGTATGGCAAAGGGGGCGATCGGGTTGGGAATAGCCAAGGATTCCGCCTACGCCAGTTGCAAGGCAGACATCCCATCCGCACGCTGTCAGCTTGTCTTTCAACTCATCAGCGACACGACAAGCAACAGGCTTGATATCGTTGTAGATAATGCCAGCTTTCGGCACACTCCGCGTCCAAGTCAGGGTTTAAGAATTGAGGCTAGACTTTCTGCATCATGCCTTTACTGCATCATACAGAAGCAAGGGCATCCAGATTGCCCTCCTATCTAGAGTAGTGCCTTCAGCCTTGCTTGAACAGCATGTCTGCCGAATCTGTGGTGGAAACTGGCGCAAATCTCGGCTGCATGGTTTCTTGCCCCTACCTGCCCTTACCCAACCGCGATCGCCATCCTCATTCCCCGTTCTGCCGGTTCTGCTCCGGTCCGGTGATGGACGAGTAGGCGATCGCGGCGCAACCTATGGCACAATCTAAGACCTGCCCCAAAGCATTGACATGGGAGGCATTTAGCAATTTTTCGGACTGGCATCATACCTGTGGGAGCATGAACACAGGTCGCCAACCAGACGAAGGGCACCACTGACTACCGCATTTGATGCCGCTTTATGGGTGGCGATCGGCTTTACGGTTTACAGATGCGATCGTCTTCCAAAGGATAGATTTGAATACAGATTTCATAAATCTCCAATAAAATTAACTTAACGTTGCAAGAAGCAGACCTGTATTGCTGATTTCTTCACGTTTTGTTACAAAGGATGGAGAACTCCAGTAAGCGAGAGATTGCATGTTTGGTGGTCTTACGGGTTCAGCGAACCGTTCTGGCACAGACTTCGGAGAGCGCATGCTCAACGCAGCAGCCAGCCAATCTATCCGACACCTGTTCAGCCGCAGCGATGCGGTAGAGGTGGACATTCGTTGCTACCCATCTAGCAAGCTGTTGCAAGGCAGCATTGACAGCTTCAAGATGAGCGGTCGTGGTCTAGTGATTCGGCGGCAATTTGAAGTCGATGAAATGACGTTCGAAACGGACGCTGTGGCGATCGACGTTGGCTCTGTGTTTGGCGGTCAAATTCGCCTGAAGCAACCGACTCAGGCGGTAGCCCAGGTGGTATTAACCGAAGATGCCATCAACCAATCCTTCAAGGCAGAATTGGTGCAAAAGCGGCTGCAAAACGTCGATATGGAGTCGGTGACAAACCTGTCGGGGGGCGAACCTCTTTCGTTCCGCAATGTGCAGGTGCAGCTCTTGCCGGACAACAAGGTGAAAATCACCGCCAAAACCGACTTGCCCAACCAGAACGATGTACCCATTAGCATGACGTCTGTGTTGGCCGTGCTGAAGCGACGGCGGATCTCTTTTAGCCAGCCTCAGTTTGAAGCGGAGGACGTGCCCGAATCAGTGCGAGGGTTATCTGAAATTTTGACCCATGCGTTTGCCGAAATTTTGGATAATATGGTTGACCTGGATCGTTTTGACCTGGATGGGGTCATGATGCGAATCAATCGGCTAGAAACTCACGGCAACAAACTTGTTTTCAGTGGGTATGCCCAAATTGATCATTTTCCAGGTACTTCCTAACCGACCCTTTTGAGGAGAAGCATGCCAATTAGCAGGTTGTTTGACTTAGGCGGAGTGGTCATGTGGCCACTCTTAGGGCTTTCAATCCTAGCCATGGCGCTGATTTTAGAGCGAGTTATGTTTTGGCTTCGGGTCGGACGGCAGCAAGACCGGGTAGTACGAGAAGTATTGGCACTCTACAGGCGTAGCGCTAAAGCCGCCTTTCAAAAACTGGAGCAAAACGTACATTTGCCGATCGCACGCATTTTTTTGGCGGCACTGGAACTGGATCAAGCCACTCCAGATGAATTTCGATTGGCACTCGAAAGTGCAGCTCAGGCAGAATTGCCGTTGCTCAAGCGGTTTAACACAGTCTTTGAAACGGTGATCAGCGTTGCGCCGCTGCTTGGGCTACTTGGCACGATCTTGGGCTTGATCAACTCCTTCTCTTCTCTGCGAATTGGTGACTTGGGCGGTAGCGAAACCGCAGGGGTCACGGCTGGCATTAGCGAAGCGCTGATTTCAACGGCGACGGGCTTAATTGTGGCAATTTTTACGCTGCTGTTTGCCAACACCTTTCGAGGACTCTATTTGCGGCAAATAGCGCTGATTCAAGAATACGGTGGACAATTAGAGTTGCTGTATCGCCGCCGCTATGAGCAGCGAGGAGGAATGCCCTATGCGTCTACCTGATGAGCCAGAACCGTCATTTCAGATCAACATCCTGCCCATGATCGATGTGATCTTTGCTATTTTGACGTTTTTTATTATGTCCACCCTGTTCCTAACCCGTTCCGAGGGGTTGCCTGTCAATCTTCCGGGGGCGATCACCACGGAAAGCCAACCTCAAAGCCAGTTGGTCGTTACGATCGATCGCAGCGGCAATTTGTCTCTTAACCGCCAGTCGATCGAGATTAATGCCCTGGAAGCCCAGGTGCAGCAGCAAATTACGGCAGGTGAACAACCCGTTGTGGTCATTAATGCCGATACCGAAGTGGCTCATGGGCGTGTGGTGGCTGTGATGGATCGCATTCGTGCCATTCCAGGAGCACGGCTGGCGATCGCCACCCAGCGGCCTCAATCGTCTCCTTGAGGTTTCAGAATCAGGGTGGTGTGCAGTGCGATCGCTAACCCTGCCGGGCAAAGGTCACAAAACTGGAACATCACGACGGTGGATAGTCAAACCAATCGCGCCTCGATTGGTTTTATTTTTTGTAATACCCATTACATTTTATTACACACAAAACACACGAATCGATTAAATCTGCAAAAGTAGAAAAGCAACTGTTTAGTCTCATAAGGAGTCTCCATAAGGAAGGTTTAAAGAGACATTTTTGATAGACAACGTTTTGTATCCTTAAGCCCATATTCCATACTGGTTAGAGTATTAGAAAATACAGGTTTTTAAAATCAAATAGCACCAGGCTCATCATTGGTGCTCTTACAAAGATTAAAAGAACGTCACTTTATTTCGCAGCAAACGCTGTAGTTTTCTAATACTTAACTGCAAGTTAGTTACTCCTCACAGTTATTGTTGACCAGGCAAACTGGCTTATCAGCAATTCCCCTGGCAACTTAGCCAGGAATCACTCGGTTCTATCCGGTTCGCTGGTTATTAAAGCGTTCGGTACTTGTCGTGTTCTCCTGGTTCAAAGCAATACCTGCTAAGGGTTGAGAGCGTCAAGTAGAAGATAGCTTGGCGGTATTTTGCTTGCTTTTCGGCATCCCTTCACGAAGGTGATGCAACAACAGTATGGGTTGCTCTTTTGGGTTGGTTTGACCAGAAGGAGAACGATCGCATCCTGAATGTCTTGCAGTAATAGACTTTTTAGTGACGACAAAACTAGTGTTCTAGCTCTTCAAACGGGCACAACAGTGTTCAATTCGGTTGAATACAACAATGCTATTTCCGAACGCTATTGCCGTTGAAAATTAAAGCTCTTCTGCTTCCTGAGTAAGGCGTGTCAAACGCTTAGCTCTCTCCTTGATCAATACACACCATTAACGCGACGAATAACACCCTGGAGGAGTTAGTTTTATGTCTATTTTCGGTCAAACCATTCGACGCAGCGTGCCGTTACTGGGGTTGCTTGTTTTAGCCGCCTGTACCAACAACGGTGGCACTAATCCCAATAATGCCGCCAGCACTTCAGAATCCGAATATAGTGCGGCTCAAGGATGTAACAACGTTGGTGTCTTGCTGCCTGAGTCGGATTCATCGGCACGCTATGAAGCGTACGATCGCCCCTTACTAGAGCAAGAAATTAAAGCCGCCCTGCCGGGAGTCACGATTCAATACGCCAACGCTAATAACAACGCAGACACCCAACAAAACCAGGCGGATGCTGCCTTAACAAAAGGGGCGTGCATTCTGGTGGTTGGGCCAAACGACAGCGAAAAAGCTTCTGTAATTGTGCAGCAGGCAAAAAATAGCGGGGTTCCCGTCATTGCGTACGATCGCCTGATTCAAGATCCAGACCTGGCCTACTATGTTTCCTTTGACAACAAACGCGTCGGCGAACTGCAAGGTCAATACATTGTGGATCAGTTCGAGCAGGGCAACTTCGGCCTCACCAAAGGAGCCAATCTGGTTATGATCAATGGCTCCCAAACCGACAACAACGCGCTGCTGTTCCGTGAAGGAGCGGTTAGCAAATTGCAGCCGCTAATCGACAGCGGCGACCTCAACTTGGTGTATGACCAATACACTCCCAACTGGGATAACGCCAGAGCGCAGTCCTTGATGGAAGGCGTGCTGACTAAAGAAGAGAACAACGTTCAGATTGCCTATGTCGCCAATGACGGCATGGCCAACACCGTAATTGCTGCACTGCGAGCACAGGGAATGGATGGCAAAGTGCTGGTTACCGGGCAAGACTCTACCCTAACCGGTGTGCAAAACATTCTAACGGGCGATCAGGCCATGACGATCTATAAACCCATCATTGAAGAAGCCCGTGCCACCGCTCAACTCGTTGCCGCCCTCAGCAAAGGTGAAGATACCAGCAGCATTGTGAACAGCACAACGAAAGTAGCGACTGGCGAAGACATTCCGTCTGTTTTGGCGACTCCGGTGGTCGTTGATCAAACCAACGTCAAAGACACCATCATTGCAGACGGGTTTCTGAGCCAGGAAGAAATCTGTCAGGGGCTTCCTGCGGGAGCAGGCAACGTTTGCCCATAGCAAGGCTAATGAAAGGGAGTGAGAGGGAGACACTGCACCTTCCCTCTCACTCCCTCTCTGGCGGCAACATCAAGCGTTCGGCCTTGGCCACTCACACACGCACAGGAGATTAGTGTGCAATGACAGATCGTTCAGTTTCGATCGCACAAGCGGACTTAGCCAGCGGCGATCGCGTGCCCCGGCTTCAGCTTCGCAACATTTGTAAGTCGTTTGGGGGGGTTCGTGCCCTCAAAAACGTGGATTTTGAGGTCTATGGGGGTGAAGTTGTCGGGTTGGTCGGCGATAACGGAGCCGGAAAATCAACCCTGATCAAGACGATGTCGGGTGCCTATGTACCCGACGAAGGGGAGGTGTTAGTCGATGGCGATCCGGTTACTATCAGCAGCCCCCAAGATTCGACCCGGCTGGGCATTGAAACGGTTTATCAGGACTTAGCGCTTTGCGACAACCTGGATGTGGTTGCCAATCTCTGGTTGGGGCGTGAAGCCCATCGAGTGCTGATTCCAGGCGTGCTGCGGGTACTGGATGAAACAGAGATGGAGCGCCAAACCATTGAAGTGCTTAAAACGCTGGATGTCAAAATTCCGTCGGTGCGATCGCCCGTTGCTTCACTGTCGGGCGGTCAACGCCAGTGTATTGCCGTAGCCAAAACCATCTTGCGCCAGCCCAAGGTAGTGCTGTTAGACGAGCCAACGGCAGCGTTGGGAGTGGCTCAAACCCACCAAGTCTTAAATCTGATTCGCCGCCTGCGAGAACGGGGGCTGGCAGTGGTGGTCATTTCCCACAACTTGCATGATGTCTTCGAAGTGACCGACCGAATTATTGTGATGCGGTTGGGGCAGCGAATTGCCTCCTTCGAGACCCGCAAAACTAGTTCAGAACAGGTGGTTGCTGCCATCACGGGCGCAACTGTAAAAGTCAATGAAGACGTGTGATGGTGTTTGCGCGAATCAGGAGATAAGCAACCATGAAAAGTTTAGATAACGATGCTCATCCCAGCAGTGAAGAACAGGCGATCGCACCTCAACTCGGTGCGGAAGGAAGCCCGTCTCAGGCTCCAACGACCGTTCGGTTCAACCTCCGCTCGTTTATGCGGGGAGATTTGGGATTCATTCCCGTTATTCTCACGCTGGCGCTGATTACTATTTACTTTCAAGTTACGACTAGCGGCGTTTTCCTCCAGGCTCGTAACCTCTCCAACCTGACTCAGCAGATTGTGGTCATCAGCATTCTTAGCGTCGCTGCGGTGCTGGTGCTGCTGCTGGGCGAAATTGACCTGAGTCTGGCGGCAGTAGCACAGGCCTGTGCAGCCATCATGGCAGTTGTCTCGGTTTACCAGAACTGGAATCCCTGGCTGGCAATTCTCTTAGGGCTGGTGGCGGGTGCCGTGATTGGACTAATCAACGGGTTCTTTGTGGCGGTGCTGCGGGTACCGTCTTTTATTGTTACCCTGGCGGGTTCTATTGGATATGCCGGGTTCCTGCTGCTGGTAATGGGGCGGCAAACAACGCTGATTGTTCGAGATGACACAATTCGGTCATTGGCACCAACCTTTCTCGCCCCCTGGCTGGGCTGGGTCATCCCCTTCCTATTGGTAGGGCTGTATGGCCTGGGGGTATGGTACGAGCGGAAACGGCGATCGCAAGCCGGTTTACCTCTGAGATCGTCGCTCCAAACGGCTATTCAGCTAGGGTGTGTTCTGGCGATTACGGTAATTGTCGTTTACCTGTTCCAGTCCTATCAAGGTGTGCCTCAAGCGGTGCTAATTTCACTAGGACTCGTGGTAATCTTCTGGCTCCTGCTCCGCAAAACCACCTTCGGACGACACCTGTATGCAGTGGGCGGCAATGCAGAAGCGGCAAGACGGGCAGGAATTAATGTAGTCGGCATGAAGCTGACTGTTTTTGTAATGGCCTCCACTCTGGCGGCGCTGGCTGGAATCATGCTGACCTCGCGCAGCACTGCGGTTGCTACCCAGGTCAGTTCTACCCTGCTGCTGAACGCGATCGCGGCAGCGGTCATTGGTGGAGTCAGTTTGTTTGGTGGGCGGGGTTCGGTTTGGGCGGTTGTCCTCGGTGCCTTAGTCATTGGCAGCCTCGACAACGGCTTAGATTTACTCAACCAGGATCAGAGCATCAAAAGTATGGTTCAGGGTGGCGTGTTGCTGTTGGCGGTAACAGCAGATGCCCTGGTGCGGCGATCGGGACTGCGAACCGGGCGGTAGCTGACTTCAAGTACGCTACGGTTGTAACCAATCTCCTTTGATTGACGGATGATTAACGGAACTGCTCTATGGCAAACTGAGTCAATCTACCAGAATCATCGCACCCGCACGACTCGCATCCTATGGCAGCACTTCTCCAACACCATATCTTGACCGATCGCCGCTGGCTCTGTTGCCTCAACCTTGGAT
Source organism: Oculatella sp. LEGE 06141 (assembly GCF_015207605.1). GTDB lineage: Bacteria > Cyanobacteriota > Cyanobacteriia > Elainellales > Elainellaceae > Oculatella. The sequence goes on along the minus strand of NZ_JADEWO010000028.1, from coordinate 26,750 downwards.
TAAGCGTGCTGCTGCTCGGATGTACGTCGCCCACTGCGTCTTCAGAAGCAGGTAGCACTGTGGAGCCAGCCCCAACCCCAGCCCAAACAGAGGTTGCTCAGACAAATCAGGGACAGCAATTACCGATTGGAGCAGAGGCAGAAATAGCCGGGGAACGGATTCAGCTTGAGGTTGCAGGGACACCACAACAGCAGGCAATGGGGTTAATGTATCGTCCTCCCTTACCTGCCGATCGTGGCATGTTGTTTCCGGTTGATCCGCCTCGTGCCGTGCGATTCTGGATGCGAAATGTGCCAGTGCCGTTGGATATGGTGTTCATTCAAGATGGCGAAGTGAAGGCGATCGCAGCCAGTGCCCCTCCCTGCACTACGCCTACTTGCCCGACCTACGGCCCTAGCGAAGCAGTGAACCAGGTGATTGAGCTGCGCGGCGGTCGTGCCGCAGAACTGGGGCTACAGGTGGGCGATCGAATTACCATCCGTTTTTTAGAGTCAGCACTTCCACCCATCCAACCAGCTTTGTAGACCTGGAGGCTAGCATCACTACTGAGCTGAACCAGCAAAACGCGATCGCGCCACAAGCCAGGTTAAAACAAAAAGTGTAGTTCTTGACTTAAAACCTGAAGAATATACGTAATCTTGCGAGTTCTGGTCAGGTTTCAGCAGCAAAGTAGAGTACTCTCCCGGACGGTGCAACTTGGGATAAAAAGCGTATTCTATGGTCTACAGCAATCATCTATAATCCTTCAAGCTCAGTTTGGATTGGTTAGAGTTTGGCGCAATTACAGGACTCAGCCGTTGGCGTCATGTAAGTGCGTCAAAACAGGGTGGCGAGGTCTGTGAACCATTTCTGTAACTGTTTGGCGCTATTCAGGTTGCAATATCAAGTTATCGTCAAATTTTGGCCATAATTCGGCAAAGATTTGCAACAAGCCACAAATTTGAGTAGCAGAGCCAGTAAACTCGCTAAGACTACAGTAATCGGGGGCAGACCGCCAAACGCGTTGCCCAACAATGGGACAGATCAAAGACTGGCTCTTAAGGTGTAGATTTACAAATGCTGTTATTCACAATGGGGAATCAACCAAGAGGAGGTGAATTTACATGACACCCACAACCTATTCTCGATTTATTCAGTTTTTGCAGGAGGATTTGGCTCTATCGTCTTCATCGATCGCGATCGCCCTGCGACACCGGGAACAAGACCCTGGCCCTCTGCCCATGATTTTGTGGCAATACGGTTTAGTAACTCTAGAACAACTCGATCGCATTTTCGATTGGTTAGAAACAGCCCAAACTTGAATGCAGTTGGCGCAGAAGTTGATGTTGAGTCGTCTGCACTACGGTGCTGCTCTTACGATGAATAAGCTAATTCGTGCCTTACACCATCGGTTACATACAGCCCATTACTACAAATCACGACTACTAAAAGCAGAAGAGCGAGTCAATTCTTGACTCGCTCTTCTGCTTTTAGTAGAGATGGATCAGGAAAAGCCATGCACGATTGCACAAGCCAAGACGATCAGCCTACTTTAGTGCTGGTTGGCAAAGACCTTTCCAGCCGCCGCGATCCCGGCTCCCGGTGTGCATCCCTCGTACCCTACATCTTGCAGGGCTGTTTCAATCGCCCCGATCGCCGTTAGAATGTCGCGATCGCTGACAAACCCCAAATGCCCAATTCTAAAAATCTTGCCTTTCAGGTGGTCTTGTCCGCCGGCCAGGATGATATCAAACCGCTTCTTGAGAATAGAACGGATTTGCTCTGCCTCGACTCCAACGGGTGCTACAGCAGTAATGGCAGGACTGGCTGCCTGATCAGCCGCAAACAGGGGTAAACCCATAGCGGCGATCGCGGCACGGGTCGCGTTCTTCTGTCGCTGGTGACGGGCAAAGATGTTCTCTAAGCCTTCTGCCCGCATCATACGTAAAGCCGCTTGCAGCGCAAACACCAGGTTCACAGGCGGAGTGAACGGCGTGCTGTTTTTGGCTGCTTCCTTACGATATTTGCCCAAATCAAGGTAAAAACGAGGCAGCTTGGCGCTGGCATAGGCATCCCACGCCTTAGGACTAACCGCCACAAAGCCTAAACCGGGGGGAATCATAAACCCTTTCTGCGAGCCAGAGGCTACCACATCGAGCTGCCATTCATCCATAGGTACGTTGGCTGCACCCAAACTCGTCACCGCATCGACTATCATTAACGCTTTGCCATGCGCTTTCACATAACGGTTGACGGTTTCCAGGTCATTCAACACGCCTGTAGAAGTCTCGCTATGGGTGATAATAACCGCCTTAATCTGCTGCTCTGTATCCGCTTCCAACTGGGTACGAAACTGCTCAGGGTCGAGCGGTTTCCCCCATTCGGCTGTAATTCGCTCAACATTGAGTCCGTAGGCTTCGCACACCTTGGCCCAGCGATCGCCAAATTTGCCGTTGCTGCCTACCAAAACGCGATCGCCGGGACTCAAAAAATTAATGATGCCCGCTTCCATCGCTCCCGTGCCGCTAGCCGTTAAAACCAGCACATCGTTCTGGGTCTGATGTAGCCACTTTAGCCCCTCCGTCACCTCTGCCATGATCTGACTAAACTCACCGCTACGGTGACCAATCGGATGCTTTGCTAAAGCTAGCAAAACCTGCTCTGGCACAGGAGTTGGGCCAGGAATCATCAGCATTAATTTATCGTCCATCGAACTCTCCTACCTGCACAAAGTCGTATGTTGATTGGCCTAAGATCCAGAATCGCATATTAGCTTTCTACATCGTTCGATAGCAGCGATAAACTAAAGATCGGCGTTGCTGCATAGATGTACAACGTTTGTAGGAGCGTTGTCATAGCGGGATGATTCAGCCTGTGCCGCTCAATTTCAAAGAAAGCAGGAGGTAGACCTATCTCTACCTCACCGCTCTGCTGTACGCTGAATCGTGATTTAATTTTGAAGAGTTGTTAACCGTGTGTCTACGTGAACACCTGTGATTTGAGTTGGATGGACAGTCCCTGTTCGTGTTGCACGGCCTGCGGTTGGGCAGGTGATGCCAGGTTACTTTACGCTACTGCAACACTGAATCCTTCGAATTTGTGTCGTTGAGCTTGGTTGTGTTGAGCGACCAACGGTAATCAATCGGTAAATTTGCCCGCCGACATCTTTCCTCCAGTTGTTTTTGCTGACTCAGCGCTTTGCGTAGCGTAGAGATGAGTTCGTGTACTTGCTCTTGAGTACGAGAACCATGACCGATCGCAGACATTGTTTGCCGCTCCAACAATTGCAGGAGCAACTCATAGTGAATGTGAGAGGGAAGAGGTATTGGGTCCATGCCGCTCAAATAGTGATACTCAATGACCAGTGTAATTTAAGGAAACATTAAATCGGTATCAGCTCACTCACAAGGGGGATTCTGTAAACAGATCGGCGATCGCTTCCCCTGGATTCGGCTGTCGCATCAGCGATTCACCAATCAAAACGGCAGATGCACCCGCCTGGTGAACCAGATGCAAATCAGCCGATGTGTGCAAGCCCGACTCGCTCACTACTAGAACTCCTTTTTCGTGAAGGCGATCGCTCCGTGCCGCTAGAAGTTGGCAACTGGTTTGCAGATCAACCGAAAAGTCTTGCAGATTGCGATTGTTAATGCCGATCAAGCTTGCCCCCTGAATCGCCAAAACGCGATCGAGTTCTTCTAAAGTATGCACTTCAATTAGCGTTGCCATACCCAACGCAGTCGCAATCTTGACAAAGTATTGCAAGTCCTTGTCGGAGAGAATCGCTGCAATCAGCAGAACGGCATCGGCTCCATGCTTACGAGCTAGATAGATCTGGTAGGGGTAAATGAGAAAATCTTTACACAACAGCGGTACGTCAACGGCAGCCCGAACGTCTTCAAGATACTCAAAACTGCCTTGAAAAAACTGGCGATCGGTCAGCACTGAAATACAGGCTGCTTTCCCCTGCTCATAGGATTGGGCGATCGCAACGGGGTCAAACTCGGCTCGAATCACCCCCTTGCTAGGAGATGCTTTTTTGACCTCGGCAATGAGAGCTGGCTGAGTTTTGGCATTTCGCAAGGCTTGAACAAAGTCGCGGGGCGCAGCCACAGCCGCAACCTGCCGCTGTAACTCTTGCAGAGACAATCGTTCTCGCCATTGAGCCACTTCCGTCTCTTTCTGCCAAACAATTTCCTCTAAGATATGTCGGGGTTCGGCATCGGGAACACGAACCTGGTAGCGCAAACTGCTAACGTTGACCGCAGGATTAGGAGGACGACGGCGAATGTGCATGGGCTAAGAATGAAACGCTAAAGATAAACATTAAGAGCCAACTGGTCAGCAAGACGCTGAAGAGATTGGAGGGCAAACAAGGTAGCGGTTAATGGGTCGCGATCGCCCGCTTGTAGGCATCATCTAGCACTTCAGAAAGGGTCGGGTGAGTATGAACCAGATACGCCAGATCTTGAACTGAACGACGTTGGGCGATCGCATTTGAGGCTTCATGAATCAGGTCTGAGGCATGAGGCCCCAGAATGTGAACCCCCAACACTTCCCCCGTGTCTTCCCGGTAAATTACCTTTGCCAGCCCATCGGTTTCGCCTTCAGCGATCGCTTTGGAGTTGCCCTTAAAGTACGATCGCACTACCCCTACCTTAAACCCTTCTGCTTGACCCGCTTCTTTGGCTACGGGTTCAGTCATTCCCACAAAACTCACTTCAGGGTGGGTAAAAGCCGCTGCCGGAACGCTGCGATAGTCTACTTCACGCGCTCGGCCACACATTGTTTCAACTGCCGCAATCCCTTGAGCAGAGGCGGCATGAGCCAGCATCATCTTACCAGTGGCATCACCAATGGCCCATAGATGAGGCACCGGTTCGCCATCTCGCACTACAGCCATTTGGTTGTTCACTGTGATAAATCCACGGCGATCGACCCCAACCCCAATTGAATCCAGACCCAGATCTTGCGTCGCCGGGACCCGTCCGGTTGCGACCAAACAGGCATCAACTTCTAAAATATCTACCAGTTCTTTGGTTTTGGCATCGGCGAGTTCAATCACAACAGGCGAACCTGGAATCACTTTCCTGGCTAATAGCCCTACCTTGGTTTCAATATCGCGGGGCGCAATTAGCACTCGCTGTGCCAGCTTGGCCACATCGGGATCAAATCCCGGCATCAGTTGATCGAGGGCTTCAATTAACGTGACCTCACTCCCCAGAGCAGTATAAATATCGCTAAATTCCAACCCGATGTACCCACTGCCAATGACAGCGATCCAGGAAGGCAGCCAGTCCAACTTCAGGCCATCATCACTGGTAAACACCGTTTTGCCGTCTAGCTCAATTCCTGGCGGCACAAACGGAACCGAGCCAGGAGAGAGAATGATGTCTTGCCCGGTGATGGTGCGATCGCCAGCCTCGGTGGTCACCGTCACCTTCTGCGGCCCAGCGAGTTTGCCTCGGCCTTTAATTGTGTCTACCCCCAGTCGCTTGAGGCTGTTCGACATATCATCTCGAATTTTTGCAACCAAATTGCTGGCATGATCGGCGATCGCCTGTCGCTCAAACGCAACATTGCCGACTTGAATTCCCAATGCCTTGAGGTGATGTGCATTGCGTAACTCTCGTACTCGCCCGGATGCGGCCAACAGTGCTTTTGAGGGGATGCAGCCCCGGTTAACACAGGTGCCGCCCATTTCAGCAGCTTCAATAATCGCTGTTTTGAGACCACAACTGACCGCATGAATGGCAGCACCATGCCCACCAACACCAGCACCAATAATAATTAAGTCGTAATCAAGTCCGTGGCTCACGTCACTAATCCCCTACACATATTGCCTTGTTCAATTTTCGATGCTGAGGGGGCAATCAGACAACATCTCCTCAAAAAGCACAAAGCACAATAGCTCCGTTGCACTGCGGATGCTGCGATCGCCCGTGATGCAACAACTGCTCAACAAACTGGGCATTCTAACCCTAACTTAGGAGCCAAGTTTATGGATCAAAGCCAGCGCGACCTGCGTTATGCCGCTACTAGAGCATTCCTAGAATCGCTCGACCAGTTAGAAGCAGATCTCACCCCTGAAGAACTGGCTGCGCTAGACACTCAAATGATGGACAGCGGCCAGGTTACTGCCCCAGTAGACGAACGTGGTAGCCATACTAATGTCCAAGCACTAGAGGCAGCAGCGGCAGATATTGAGAAATTGATGCGATCGCCATCAGACGAAGACCCCACGAGTGCAAACGGTTGACCTGCCAGTGGGTGAGAGTTCTGATGGGGTCTCATGTGTAGCCCGCTACCGGGGAGGGGCGTGGCCTACCCTGCGGTAGGCAAGCGGGTCTATTTCAAGGGCTATCTGCCGAATGTTATGCCCTTGGCGGGGTTTGATACGGCTTCATTCCTCAAGACGTGCTGTGTTTTGGGGACACCATCAAGCGGAACCAAGCCGCTGTCGCCGCGCCTCGTACAAGATCAATGCTGCCGCGATCGACACATTCAGGGATTCCACTCCTGTCGTCAATGGAATACGCACCTGAGCATCTGCCGTGTCTGCCAGTGCTGTTGACAGCCCTGCCCCCTCATTGCCGAGCAAGATGATAGTGGGACGCTTCAGATCCAGATCCCAAAACGTTTGCTTCGCACCGGGCAGCGTTGCTACCACCTGCACACCGGCCTGTTTAAAGTGCGTCATCTCTGTGGGCAAATCAGACGATACCGTCATTGGTAGCCGAAACCACTGCCCCGCCGACGCTCTCAGTACTTTGGGGTGATCTAAATCAACACTATCCGCACTAAGCCACAGGCCATCGGCATCAGCCGCCGCCGCCGTACGAATCACGGTTCCCAGATTACCTGGATCTTGCAATGTCTCGATCGCAATTCCCAGTGTGATGTCGTGCCCCAGAGATGGGGTGATGACTCGCGCTGCTGCTGCCACAACGCCATCCGGATTCACCGTTGTGGCGATTGCCTGCAACACCTCCGGACTGACCAGGTGCGATCGCTCAGCCCGCTGCGTCGCCTGTTCCCACAAGGCTGGATGATTATCCTGCCAGGTTGATGTGTAGCAGACCACCGAAAGCGAACAGTTTGCAGCACAGGCCGCTTCTAACAGATGAGTTCCTTCCAGTAAAAACTGCTGCTGTTCCCTTCGGTCTTTGGCACGATGCAGCTTTCGCATCTGCTTCACTAAAGGGTTTTGCAAGCTGGTCAGTATGGTCATACCGTTAGGCACAGCAGGTTAGAAAAACCGATTTCATCGCAGATTCGTCGCAGGCGCTTTAAGGACTTGCAGAATAATTTAATTTTTGTTTACAAAAGTCCTGATCCCATAAGCAGGGTTAACAACTGCCTGCCAGGTTGTACAAACCTTAACGGGTCGCACAAAACTACGGCGACCCTGATGATCGCAATTGCACTGGAGTGGTTTTAGATGCGGAACCCGGGACTTGAACCCGGAAGTCTTTGCAGACACTAGAACCTGAATCTAGCGCGTCTACCAATTCCGCCAGTTCCGCATTTCAACAGCCTTGGTTAATTTAAGACTGCGATTTATCATCATCGGGCACTTAGCGTCATTCGTCAACTGTTTTGTTGCGGCTATTTTGATTCTCAATGAAGCGTCGAGCCGCCTAGCTCCTGGCAATTACGGCAATGGCTTCAGTTTAAAATTCTAGACATTTCAATTCTTTCCGGTAGAATCAGTACCAAATTTGTAGTCACCCACGTATAACTTCATCCTGGAGGACAGAACTATTACTCCCTCTATCAGCTTACCTAGCTCCTCATCCTTGCCTGCGCCGGAAGAAGACAAGTCGGTGCTTCAGATCTGGGGCGGATCGTCACTACAGGGACAAGTCAAAATCAGCGGAGCCAAAAACTCGGCTCTAGTACTGATGGCCGGTGCGTTACTCTGCCCGGATGATTGCCGCCTTCACAATGTTCCGTCCTTAATGGACGTTGCCAGGATGGGCGAAATTCTGCTTTCTTTGGGGGTCAAGCTAGAGCGGCATGGCGACACTCTGGAGATCAATGCAAGCCATATCGGTCAATCTAAAGCGCCCTACGAACTGGTGAGCCAGCTTCGCGCCAGTTTCTTCATCATTGGCCCGATGTTGGCGCGGCTGGGGGTAGCCCGAGTGCCCTTGCCTGGAGGATGTGCAATCGGTGCTAGACCCGTAGATTTGCATGTTCAGGGGTTACGAGCATTAGGAGCCGATGTTCATATTGAACATGGAACGGTACACGCCTATGTTCGAAATGGCAAACGGCTCAAGGGAGCCAAAATTTACCTCGATTGCCCCAGTGTTGGGGCAACAGAAACGCTGATGATGGCTGCTACCCTGGCTGAAGGGGAAACCGTCATTGACAATGCGGCACAGGAACCGGAAGTGATTGACCTGGCAAACTTCTGTCGGGCGATGGGAGCGCGAATTCGGGGTGCTGGTACTAACACCATTGTGATTTCTGGGGTTCCCAGTCTTCATACCACCGAATACACGTTGATTCCCGATCGCATCGAAGCGGGCACTTTTTTAGTGGCTGGTGCCATTACTCATTCAGAGTTGAGCCTGTATCCGGTGATTCCAGACCACTTAACGGCTGTTATTGCCAAACTACAGGCGATCGGTGCCCAGGTAATTACCGAAGCGCCCAGCCGCCTGCGAATTGTCCCTGGACGCTACCACACCGCAACCGACATTGAAACGCTCCCCTATCCAGGCTTTCCAACGGATATGCAAGCACAGTTTATGGCATTACTAACCCTGAGCGAAGGAGATAGTGTCATTACTGAAACCGTGTTTGAGAACCGTCTGCGCCATGTGGCTGAGCTAAACCGCATGGGTGCAGATATCCGGGTGAAAGGCAATCATGCGATCGTCCGAGGAGTGCCCAAACTGTCTGGTGCCCCTGTAGTCGCAACCGATCTACGAGCTTCAGCCGCCCTGGTGTTGGCTGCCCTGGCCGCAGACGGCATGACGACTATCCAGGGATTGCATCATCTGGATCGGGGCTACGACAATTTGGAGCTAAAGCTAAAGCAGGTAGGAGCCAGGGTAAACCGCATCATAGACAACCCAGATGCGGCCAGCGATGCTTCAACCCCCACCTTATCGCCCTCAACGCTGCATTAAAGTCACGCATCTGCCTGGATGCGGCACATCACACAGGTGACTACATAGGGATACAGCAAGGCTGTGTCCCTATTTGGGTTTAAAGCCACTCGTGTCATTAGAACAAGGGTTCTCGTTATACTGCAAATAGAACGTTTGCCGCCTGAAGCGCTGGTATGTTTTGCCTGTTGCATTCAGTCGAGCGTTTGAATTGCCACTTTAGCTGAGCGAGTTTGACTTCCATGTCTGTTGCCAAGACTGTTCTGATTGGTCTTAAGTCAGATCACTTTCGCCACCCTCTAGACCTCCAAGCCACTCAAACGCTACGGCAGTTGCCGGGGCTAGATATCCTGGTGCGAAATCTGTTGGGTCCCTTGGCGGAACAGTTTTTCTACCTGGAAAATATTGCTTCTAGCATTTTGGTGGGCGAACAGCAACTGCCCCACATCTACAAATTGCTCATAGAAGCGTGCCAGGTTCTTGACATTGAACCACCGCAGCTCTACATCCGCCAGCATCCTGTTCCAAATGCGTACACCTTTGCAATGCGCGGCAGACAGCCATTTATTGTAATTCACACGTCCCTGATTGAGCTGCTGACGCCTGAGGAAATTCAAGCGGTGATTGCCCATGAACTGGGGCATTTGAAATGTGATCACAGCGTTTACTTAACCCTGGCCAATCTCATCGTATTGGCCGCCGGACAGCTCGCACCTCCGCTGGGCGGCATGTTGGCACAAACGTTACAGTCACAGATTTTGGAATGGGTACGGTGTGCAGAATTTACGTGCGATCGCGCTGCTCTACTCGTCACCCAAGATCCTAAAATTGTGGCATCTGTATTGATGAAGCTAACGGGTGGTTCTCCTAGCCTGTCATCCCAGCTCAATTTGGAAGCGTTTTTAGCACAAGCTCGCTCCTATGACGACATCAGTACAGATGACCTGGGCAAATTGCTCAAGCAAGCTCAGACTGCTCAGTTAACTCACCCTGTCCCCGTGCTGCGAGCTAGAGAGATTGATCGGTGGGCTAGCAGTCCGGCTTACCAATCTCTTCTCGAAAACGGCTCAATCGGTTATACTAAAAATCTTGAAACACTGGGCGGATGGCGAAATTGGTAGACGCACCACACTCAAAATGTGGCGACTTCGGTCGTGTCGGTTCGAGTCCGACTCTGCCCATCTCTAACAATTAAAATAGCGAGGGTACCTGATGGCTCAACGGTTGAAGCGATGGGAATCTCCCCGTCGCGAAGGACGGAACAATAAAGGTCGAGGCGGTAGTGCCCGCCATAGACAAAAGCAGAAGCAGCTTAAGGCCCTACGGCTAAAGCTCAAACAGCAACCAGACGCACCCATCGCCGAGAAGGCTGCGCCAGACCAAAAAAGGGGAGAGCATAATGCTCTTCCCTTTTTTGTGTTGATCACCAGTGAGATTAAGCTAGCATCCTGAGCATCGCAGTCCACCATCCAGCGCTACTAGAGGTTGTCAGCATGGGTAGGATCGGTCGATCGAGGGGGTAGATTTAATACGGGCAGGCGATCGCCTCTAAAAATTTCTTCACTCGCTTGACCTAATTCCTGCGCTAATTCGGCAACCGCCTTACTGCCCAGCAAAAACAGTAATACCGGTGGAGTTGCTAAACTAAGCAAGATCTCAGAAGGAACTTTGAAGGTTGGCATCGTCAGTTTAATGGGGTAACAAAGCATATCGATCCGTTAGTTCCATGCTAAGCCATAGCAAAACGTGAATAACGGTGAAAAAATTGACGAGAGTATGCTATCCCTAGAAGGCAAGATTATCTAACGTTTAGCAGAGCATAGTATTACAGTTCTGATGTCGAATGCCGTAGAAGATCATTCCCCTTCGAACCAGCGCTCCCCATTAGCCCAGTGGATCTATAAAACGCTGGGAGCATGGCGAGTTCGGATTAAGTTTCGACTGCGGGGCAATAATCTCCATGTTCTGTGTGAGGGGGCATCTTGTCCAGAGCGGAAAACGGCTCTGCTTCAGTTGATTCCGGCTCTACAGCAGACCAATTTGAACACGCTGCTTCCGGCGCATCAACCGCGCATATACCAAGTGTTGCTTTATGGTCGTCGGTCGGAGCGCAGTTCTCCTGACTGGACGGCACAAATTCATCTCAATCAACTTGAGCGGCATTTAGCGCAGATGCAACAGCCTCACCCATCGTCTCCGGCACTGGCTCTCTCGACCGCTCCTGCGCCGCCTAATCGGCGATCGCCCCAGCCTCTCCCTGGCCCATCGGCCATTGTGGTGTCAAACCGCAGTTTGGCAAAACGGGGAAAACCAGAAGCGCTCGCCCGCTATCTAAGCGAAAGTTTGAGTAAGCTTGGGGTTTCAGTTCAGGTCAGCGTTAAAACTATTCCTTATCTAGATAATTCTGTGACGTTGCCGTCACAGACACCGCTGCCGGAACTCAATCCAGGCCATCCTAAGTCTCGTCGATTGTGGATCACCTGCGAGGCAACCTACAGTCCTGATCCATCATTGATCAGCGAAACCATTGCCCATCAACTTCGCGATCTGGAACTTGAAGGCTATCGCGATGCAATTACGTTGGTGCAAGTAGCTGGAGAAACCAAACCCGACTGGGTCTTGCGAGTAGACCTGACACCCACCAAAGAGATGCTGCGGGAGTGGGTGCGTTGGGGGGATGTTGAGGCGATCGAACGGCTACTGAACCTGGAACTGGCACCTGCCAACGCTCGGTTGGCCACTGTTTCACTCAAAGACTCGACCCTGCACCTATCGTGCAGCCAGTTGCAGCCATCCTCACCCGCTGCCGCCCCCGAACAGCATGCAGTACGGGCGATCGTGGCTCCATTATTGGAAACGCTGGGTCCCCAGGGGATTCATGCCGCAACGGTTTATGGGCAGGTTGCCGGACAGCCTACCCCTCAATGGATAGACTGGTTAGACTTGCCCGCTTCTGTCCATGCCGCGCTGGCTACCCCAATGAGAACTCTGGCGCAGCAGCGAGACTGGGGGGCGATCGCCTTCCTGCTGAACCGCTTGCTTAATCCAGATATTGACCAGCAGCTTGCCACCGGAGGTATTCGCCTCCAGATTTTACCGAAGCAAGACCTGCTGCACATTATGGCCGATGCGCCTATCTGCCCCGAGCAGCGACGGGTGGGGCCGGCGATCGCCCAATTTCTCCAGGAGCTAGACATCCCAAATCTTGCCGGAGTGCGAGTGTATGGACGACGGGCAGGGCAAAAGCGACCTTTATGGAGCTACGGCGCAGATTTTGCCTCACGCAATCGGTTAGTGCCAGAAGCCACGCCTGAATTTGCCGCAACAGATGCCTATATTGGCGACTTAATTGCGCCTTCAGAAGAGGTCATTATCCGTCCTGACCTCACCCCTGCCGATTTGCAGACGGCCTGGACAACGCTTCAGCACCAGCTCGTTCATCATGCCCAGCGGATTTTAGTCCGTTCTCAGCTATTCACGCTGAGTTCAGACGTTCAAGATCGCTCTGTGTCTGCGCCTGGACAGGCCGGCTATCAAACCGCTAAAGCAGTCGCCATTTGGGGCGCAGTAGGGCTGTTGTTAATGATTCAAGCCGATTGGGTGTTGGGTCAATGGTTGCAGCAGCCCCAATCGCCTCCGACAGCGTCTGCGGTAGTTCCTACAGCGGTCTCGCCCAGCCCATCGGTTAGCAGCGATGAAGCTGAGATTGATTTATCTTTTCCTGATATCTCGCTCAACCGTTCTGCGGAAGAGGATTCGTCTGTCTTTGATTCCTCAGGATTCACCCAGCCTGGTCAGGCAACGAATTCGTTGAGTGCATCACCGCAGACGGTCGCGGTTGCCCCTGCCGCCCATTCAACCGCTGCCCCAGCTAGCTTTACCCCAATTAGCCAAATTCCGGCACCGACTACTCCAGTTGCTACGGTTACAGCCGACGATTCTCCATATCCAACCTTCAACAGCCGCCAGCTCGACGAGAAGATTGCGTTGTACTACCAGTTTTTAGAACAGTCTGGCCCTCCCGATGTCTTGATCATTGGAAGTTCTAGAGCGTTGCGGGGCGTTGATCCGGCGGTATTAAAGCAGGCACTTGCAGGCATTGGTTACACCGATCTGACTATTTTTAACTTTGGGGTCAATGGAGCGACAGCTCAGGTTGTAGACTTAATTCTTCGCGAGTTACTAACACCTGAGCAACTGCCCCGATTAGTCATTTGGGCGGACGGGGCGCGCGCCTTTAACAGTGGTGGGGTGGATGTGACCTATAACGGGATTGCCGCTTCTGAAGGCTACCAGCAGATTGCAGATGGAACCATTCCATTGCACAGTGTGACACCCGCCGCTCCTATGAGTGGAATCACCGAGCAGAGCGGCCAGTCTGCCTCTGGCGGTATTGGCTCCTCGCTGGCCTCTGGCTATCGTGCCATCGACCGCTGGCTAAGCGATCGCCTTGCAGCCATTTCAACCGCTTACCAGGAGCGCGATCGCCTTAAAACGCTGTTTCAGCAAACTGTAACAGCACTATTACCAGCGCAGAAAGAGTCGGCCACGACTGCAAGCGTCTCGGCCACGGATGAAACTGCAACATCCTTGCCGCAGGAAGGGCAGGGCATGATCGACTTTGAGGGGTTTCTGCCGTTATCGGTTCAGTTCAACCCGGCAACCTATTATCAACAGTACGCCCGAGTGGCGGGTGCCTATGATGGCGACTACAAAGACTTTCAAATTGAAGGCAACCAGGCTACGGCGTTGCGATCGCTACTAGCACTCACTCAATCTCGCAACATTCCTGTTGTCTTTGTTAACTCCCCCCTTACCCAGCAATATTTGGACGATGTTCGCAGTCAGCACGAACAAGAGTTCAAGCAATACATGTTGAATCTTGCCGTGCAGCAGCCAGGGTTTATTTTTCGAGATTTAGGTGAGCTATGGCTAGATCAATACGACTACTTTTCTGATCCAAGCCATCTGAATCGATATGGTGCCTACGAAGTTTCTAATCGGTTGGCACAAGATCCAATGATTCCCTGGCCCAGTCCACGCACAAAAACGCCATAGCGTCTGTTGGGGGCATAAATAGTTGGGGGCATAAATAACGGGTTGCGAGGTAGAAATTCAATCTTGCAGCCCGTTTCGAGCTGCAATTCAACGGTTGGCGATTGGTTCCACTTCAGCATTACCAACTTTTTTTTACTGGATATCGGTTAGCGCGATTGTTCTCAGCGGTTTTGTGGAACCCTGAGATTGTGCAATCCAGCCTAAGAGAGTTAACGCTTGATGTTTGACGTGGATCGGTTGTATGAATCACGACTTACTCCGGGTAAACCAGGAGGACGATTCGTATGACCTATATTCAACCGGTCGAACAAGCGTTTAATTTACTCGATTGCGTTCCCCATGGCGTGTGCCTGCTGCGATCGGATTTCACCGTTCTTTTTTGGAATCGTTACCTGGAAACACAGACGGCGATCGCCCGCGATCGCATCTGTGGGCAGTTGATTAGCGACTATTACCCGCAATTAATCCGTGCAGACAATGCAGATCGATTACACCTGATTTTCAACGGTGCTGTTTCAGATGTAGTGCTGGAGCCAGATTTGCTGTCGCCTATCTTCAAAGATGTGGCAGTTCAGCCCCATCAAGTAGTAGCAACATCCGTTCCAGCCTCCAGCGGTTCAGACTTTAACGCATTGCTGACGCTCTATCCTGCCACTTTGTTAACCACTCAACCGCCGTGCGACGATCGCCCCTTAGCGGTGTTGAGTCATTCTCCATCTCCGACACTTGATTTACACGATCGGTCGGACAGTGCCAGCGATTTAGTTCACTGCATTTCTTTAGACGGACGATTGCTCTCGGCCAACCTGGCCTGGCAGGAAACGCTGGGCTACAGCGACACCGAAATCTCCCAGCTTTCTATCTTTGATATTGTTCATCCCGAACAGCATGAGCATTGCTCAATTCTGTTCCAGTCTGTTTGGTCTGGAACCCCACACCGTCGAGTTGAAACCACATTTGTCACTAAAGACGGCAAAGCGGTTGTTGTCGAGGGCATCATTCATGCTCAGTTTGTCAACGGTATGCCTCAGGCCACACAAGGGATTTTTCGCAAGGTAACGGCTCAGCAACCGATAGAAGAAACCATTGGCCTGAACGAGAAGCGGTTTCGGCTTATGGCTGAAGGCTCTCTGGAGGGGATTATTGTTTACTACCGCAACCAGATTATTGATGCCAATCAGGCACTGGTTCAGATGCTAGGATACGAAATTCCTGAGCTTCTCACGCTGGATCTGCTGGCACTGGTCGCACCAGAATCGAGAGATAGCGTCCAGGTTAGAACAGTCTCTGGCGATGGAGGCGTTTACGAAGCGATCGGACGACGCAAGAATGGCTCTACTTTTCCGGTGGAACTGCACACAAAGCAGATGTTTTACTGGGAACACCCGGTTCAAGTGATTACGATTCGAGATATTAGCGATCGCAAGCAAGTTGAAGTAGCACTGCGACATAGCCAAAACCAGTTGAATAGCATTCTCAACTCGCTAGAAGACATCGTCTGGTCGGTAGCCATTGACACAAACGAGGTTCTGTATCTTAGTCCCAATACAGAGCATCTGTATGGCCGCCCGGCGCATGAGTTTTTCAACAATTCTTACCTGTGGTTGCAGGTGGTACATCCCGACGATCGAGAGCGGGTGGCTACGATTTTCAACGCTTTACTAGAATCTGATCAGCAAAAGTTGGAGTATCGGATCGTTCGCCCCGATGGCAACGTTCGCTGGGTTTGCGATCGCACCCGGCTAATTCGAGGGAGGGATGGCACCCCGGTTCGAGTCGATAGCATTGTAACGGACATTACTGAGCGCAAGCAGGCTCAAGTCGCCCTGGAGCAACAACTGCGTTCGGCGCTTTTACTCAAGCAAATTACCGAAGACATTCGGCAAAGTCTCGATACTCAAAAAATCTTTCAAACGACCGCTACTCAGATCGGGCAAGCGTTCCAGGTGAGTCGCTGCTTGATTCACACCTATGTAGAGACTCCCAAACCGCAAATTCCGTTAGTCGCTGAGTACTTAGAAACCAACACTGAAGCCATTTTAAGTACGGTAGTGCCAGTGAGCAGCAATCGCTACGTGCAACGGGTTTTGAGTCAAGATCAGGCGATCGATGCCAACGGTCAATATGACTTACCGCTGCGAACCGATCCGGAATCACCAAATCATCCGATCTGCCCCCAGTCAATGCTGATGATTCGCACCTCCTATCAAGGAGAGCCAAACGGTGCGATTTGTTTACAGCAGTGCGATCGCGTCCGGCAATGGACCGTTGCCGAAATTGAGCTGTTGGAAGCCGTTGCTGCTCAAGTTGGAATTGCATTAGCTCAAGCCCAACTGCTAGAGCAGGAAATGTATCAGCGAGAAGAGCTAACGCGCAAAAATGCCGACTTAGAGCAAGCCAGATGGGAAGCCGAAACGGCTAACCGTACCAAAAGTGACTTTTTAGCCACCATGAGTCACGAAATCCGGACTCCGATGAATGCGGTAATTGGTATGACCGACCTCCTGCTAGATACTGACCTGACCCCGCAACAGCAAGATTTGGTTGAAACCGTTCGCAGCAGCGGCGAAGCGCTATTAACCATCATCAATGACATTCTAGATTTCTCCAAGATTGAATCGGGCAAGCTGGATTTAGAAGAACAGCCGTTGCACCTACGATCCTGCATTGAGGGAGTGCTTGACTTGCTGGCTCCCAAAGCAGCAGAGAAAGGGCTGGAACTGGCTTACCTGATTGACGCAAATGTTCCAGGCCATATTGTGGGCGATGTGACTCGCTTGCGCCAAATTCTGATTAACCTGGTGGGAAATGCCATCAAGTTCACCGAAATTGGAGAAGTGACGCTCAGAGTCATTGCTCGCAAGCTACGAGACGAGGGCAGCCAACCCAGCCACAACAAACCGCCTCTTCGGTCAGCCGCATCTGAAGCAGAATGGGTACCCCAGGTCTCATCTACCTATGCCATTCGGTTTACAGTGCAAGACACGGGCATTGGTATCCCTTCGGAACGGTTGAACCTTTTGTTTCAGCCCTTTACTCAGGTCGATTCCTCTATTTGCCGCACCTATGGCGGCACCGGGCTGGGGCTGGCCATCAGTCAACGCCTGAGTGAGATGATGGGCGGTCGAATTTGGGTAGACAGCACATTGGGCAGTGGTTCGACCTTCTACTTCTCACTCCTGACCCAGGCCGTTGACTTGTCTGAACCCGACCAACCTCAAGCGTCGAGCCTGGTGGGTAAGCGGTTGCTGATTGTGGATGACCATGCAATTTGCCAAGAAAGTTTAGCTTTGCAGGCTCAAGCCTGGGGCATGAGCGTCTCGATCGCAGCATCAGGGGCAGAGGCCATCCATTGCGTGCGACAGCAGCCAGGATTTGATGTCGTCCTGCTCGATAGTCAGTTGCCCGATGTTGACGGTCTGACGCTGGCTGTAGCGCTGTCTCAGCAGCCCGGTTGTGAGAAATTGCCCCTGGTGTTGCTTACGCCTATGAACCGAGCAAACCTGCGTGACGAGACAACCGTTCGCTTTGCTGATTGTTTGACCAAGCCCGTCAAACAGTCCCAACTCTTTAGCGGTTTAGCCACGCTGTTTGCGGATGGATATCCTCTCTCTCCTCCCATCTCTTCAGAGCCATCGTTGCGCCATACTCATCCCGTCGCGCCAGATGGGCAACTTCCACTCCGCATGTTGGTGGCTGAAGACAATATTGTGAACCAGAAGGTAATTGTTCGTCTGCTGCAACGATTGGGATATGAAGCTG
This sequence comes from Oculatella sp. LEGE 06141, assembly GCF_015207605.1. Taxonomy (GTDB): domain Bacteria; phylum Cyanobacteriota; class Cyanobacteriia; order Elainellales; family Elainellaceae; genus Oculatella. Next base: position 8,829 of record NZ_JADEWO010000028.1, on the reverse strand, counting down.
ATGTCGTGAGTAACGGGTTGGAAGTATTAACAGCGCTTTCACAGCAAATCTATGACGTTGTGTTGATGGATGTGCAGATGCCAGAAATGGATGGCCTCACTGCAACCGAGTGGATTCATCAACATATACCGTTAGAGAAACGTCCTCAGGTTGTTGCCGTTACAGCCAACGCCATGCAGGGCGATCGCGAAGCGTGCCTGCGAGCAGGCATGACGCATTACCTCAGCAAACCAATTCGTATCGAAAAGCTTGCTGAGGTTTTGAGCCAATGTCAACCACTCATGCTAGATGAATCAATTAAGCTATCACACTAAGGTTCACCAACCAGACGAGATCAGTGGAATCGACAGAGGCCAAGAGCGTTACCATGACGCTTCTACGCGCCATCTGTCTAATCACTCCAACACCACCACCCTGCCTACGTCGTGGAGAACTAGTGCTTCAGCGATTAGTAACGCTGAGAATATCCGCTACTACCGCTGTTCCAACCGCTGCCTGAACGGCTGCTGCTTCTGTTGAAAGAGTTTCGATCGTTGCGGGGTCTTTCTTCACGGGGTTTAGCCTTGTTAACCCGCAGGTTACGACCCATCCATTCCGCACCATCAAGTGCCGCAATGGCAGCATCCTCTTCGCTGTCGGCTGACATTTCGACAAACCCAAACCCTCGAGGACGACCAGTCTCTCGATCGGTGGGCAAATGAACACGCGTAACGGTGCCGTATTCTGCAAAGACGGCATTTAAATCGTCTTGGGTAACCTCATACGAAAGGTTACCAATGTAAATTGACATGGAGAATCTCCAGAGAAAATTAACGCTACGAGATAAATCCGGAGAGTCGCCTGCCAATCGTCAACGATTAAAAACAAACACTGCAACCGAACTACTCAAGCGTCAGTTTAGCATACAGCCCCCTTTTATCAAGGCATCGTACAGGTTTTCGACCACTGGACTCTGGCCGAGAGGCAAAAACCGCTCGGCTCGAACGCAGCAATTTAATTTAGTTTGAACCTGTCAAATGCACTCACCTGCCATTTGAATTCAACCTATTCAATCTGCCAGTGAACAAGACAGGCTACCAGTGAACAGAGCAGGTAGAACAGCTAAACGACTTGCAACCCAACGGGCAAACCGTCGTTAGCTTGTCCTCTCAGGCAGCAGGACTTGAACATGGGAGAGGACGAGTACACAGACCCATCATTGCTACTTGTAGCGCCAATAGCAATCTCGAACTCCCTTAAGGTTACACCATAAGCGGCAGAATAACGAGAAACCGATGACCACTTTTGCAACTTTAGCGACCACTGCTGAATGTGAGACGTAGAGGTTGTTTGGCGATCGCCCGCAGCCTTCAGTTGCGCTCAAAAAATGACATCAGGTTTGTAGAACAAACGGGACTATCCCTAAACTGACATACACCGATACGATCCACACTTCAGTTATCCAGCCGAACTGTGCCCGTTTTTGTACAGGTCGGGAGTGATATCGCCATGCGACGATTACAGCACCAACTGACAAAAATGGTAGCAATAGAGCGATCGCCGTTGTGAACTGAATCTGCATTCCTGCCAGCAGACTGGTGATACTCAATAGCCAGAGGATGCCCAACCAGACCACGACAGCTCGTTCGCGTCCCCACAATGCGGTGTAGGTTTGCGAACCAGGCACGGCATCAGTGGGGGCATGAATTAGGCATCCTATGTCTGCCGCGATCGCTGCAAATAGGCTAACAAGCAAAAACCAAATAATACCTCCAGGCGGTGCCTGGCTGGCAATGAGCCAATCACAGCCTGTTGCGTAGAGGGTAATTAATGGACAAAGCCCCGCACGCAGCAAGGTTTTGGGCAGGGGATTAGCACGGAGCCAGGTGGGAACAAAAAATGCTTGATGGATCAAGCCCAAATATCCCCAAACTGAACCTAATACCAGCAACAGAGATAAGTGACCGAGAGCCAGAGTCAACCCAAATTGCATGATGCCAGCCGCAACAGCAATGACTTCCAAATCTGTTGTCAGTTGGTTGGACATAGAAGCATCAGACTGAACGCATCGTTGCTTGAAGAGGGACACCTCATCAACAATTCGCAGTTGCAGACAACAGAGAAAAACGACCAGAAAGGCAATCAAGACTGCACCAATAGCGTGAGCAGCGCTAAATGCATTCGTTTCAGCAGGAAAAGAACGGCGGAGCAACAACGAATGCAGCACCGCAGCGCCGCTAAAGACAGCAGCGAATCCCCCCCATTTGAAGAGTGAAAACCGCTGCTGTTGATACATCCACCATCGCTCAAGCATGGCCGTTTGTCTCCCCCATCAGACCGACATCCCCCATTAGCGCGGCCTCCGCTTTGAATGCATGAATAATGTATGCCATGAACTTTAAAGTGCCATGAACAATGTATGCCGCCTTCCTGCTAGCAAGGCGAGCAGTATACCAGTCATTTAAGGTGGAACATGCCGGACACTTGCCGTGAACGCCACGAGCCACAAACCAGTAGAACACCTTTGATCCTGCTCTTGTTTGAGTTTGGCTAACTCTCCCCGTAGCAAGGCTTTCCCGAATAGGTCAAGAGACTCTGCCCTCAATCCTGACGAGTGACAGAGCCTCTGTAGACTTAATTCTTGGAGACTTTTGGGAACGAGAAACACAAAACCAGGCTTGGGATAATAAGGCGATCGCTCCTTGTCGGTGGCCACAGGTTGACTCTTGATGTCTCTTCGCGGCGGTAATCTTCTCCAAATCATCACCTGGCTCTCATCTGATTCTCATTCTGAGGAAAGATGATTTAACACAGAATTTATCAATAAATAAGTAGGATATGGTGACACACCAGTTCGTCCAAGGCGGTTAAACCCTTTGATGTGCAAGCATAACCGAGAATTCTTTCATTGTTTGACAAATGATGCTGATGCGGTAAGGTTGTCGCTATAATTTTCAATAAATCTGAAATAGCTTTACATAAGTTAACAAATTTAGTTACTCTTCTTTAAGAAAGGGGTGGACACAATGGCAGCAGAGTCGATCAGAAAAAACAGATTAATCCAATTTTTGCGTGAGGAGTTAGCCGTTCCAGCATCTGCGATCGCCATTGCGCTTCGCCACCGCGAACAAAGCTCAAATTTGCTGCCCATGATTTTGTGGCAATACGGACTAATTACGCTGGAGCAGCTAGACCAAGTTTTCGATTGGCTTGAAACGGCTTAAGCCAGGCCGTTAAAGAAATACCAGCACCTATGGTGCGTCATTAAGGATGGTTGTGAAGAGTCAGGTTTTGATTCTCTCGCTACCATCCTTAACCATAACAGCCCATCAGCGCCGAGCCGACCTGAGCAGAATCGATTGCGTTCATTACCTCTGGTTTCCCTATTCAGGAGGTCGTGTCTTCACCTCAATTCGATCGGTTTTCGCCCCTTGAGATAAGTTTTGTATCAATTTACCGTTGAAGTTAAGCCCATACAGAAACGGTTTTCGAGCTGCGCCGTTCTCTGTTGTTAGTTGTTTTGTTTGCTCTCGACACATTTAAGGAGCACTGCCCGTAATGGCAATCAAAGATCAATCTCGTCCCCCTCGTTCACGCCAAATCGGCAATGTCCTGTTGCTGCTCACTGGTGTTTTTCTAATCGTGAACCTGGTGTTTCCCAATCTGTTTGCCCCACCCGTTCCACGAGTTCCCTACAGTTTATTTATTCACCAGGTACAAGATCAGGAAGTCGATCGCGTCTCGGTGGGTCAAAATGAGATTCGCTACCAGCTCAAGGATAACGGAGAAGAATCGGGGCAGGTATTTGCAACAACGCCTATCTTTGACCTAGAGCTACCTAAGCGGTTAGAGGAGAATGGCATTGAGTTTGCAGCTACTCCACCGCCGCAAAACCGCTGGTTTACCAGTTTGTTGGGCTGGGTCATTCCACCATTGATTTTTGTAGCAATCTGGCAGTTTTTCATCAATCGCAGTGGTGGCCCGCAAGGAGCGCTTTCGATTGGTAAGAGCAAAGCCAAAGTGTACGTTGAAGGAGAAGCCGAGCGGATCACGTTTGCGGATGTGGCTGGAGTTGAAGAAGCCAAAACTGAGCTAGTCGAGATTGTCGATTTTCTCAAGAGTCCCAAGCGCTTTACGCAAATTGGGGCACGCATTCCCAAAGGAGTGTTGCTGGTTGGGCCTCCGGGAACGGGTAAAACGTTGATGGCGAAAGCAGTTGCCGGAGAAGCAGGCGTTCCTTTCTTCAGTATTTCTGGATCTGAATTTGTAGAGTTGTTTGTTGGGGTTGGGTCGGCTCGCGTTCGCGACTTATTTGAGCAGGCGAAGAAGCAAGCTCCCTGCATCGTTTTCATTGATGAATTAGATGCGATCGGCAAGTCTCGTGCCAGCAGCGGATTTTATGGTGGCAACGATGAGCGAGAGCAAACCCTGAACCAATTGCTCACCGAGATGGACGGGTTTGCCGCTGGAGATGAAACGGTGATTGTGCTGGCGGCAACAAACCGACCAGAAAGCCTTGACCCGGCCTTGCTGCGTCCCGGACGATTCGATCGCCAGGTGTTGGTCGATCGCCCGGATCTGTCTGGTCGGGAAGCGATTTTGAACATCCATTCCCAGAAGGTCAAACTAGACGCAACGGTAGACTTGCGAGCCATTGCCGCCCGCACACCGGGCTTTGCTGGAGCCGATCTGGCAAACCTGGTAAATGAAGCGGCGCTGTTGGCAGCTCGTAACCAACGACAGACCGTTATGCAGGAAGATTTTGCTGAAGCGATCGAGCGTCTTGTGGCTGGCTTAGAGAAAAAGAGCCGCGTGATGAACGAAAAAGAAAAGACCATCGTGGCTTATCACGAAGTTGGACATGCCCTAGTCGGTGCCCTGATGCCTGGGTCGGGCAAGGTGGAAAAAATTTCCATCATTCCTCGCGGGATGGCCGCGCTGGGATACACGCTGCAACTGCCCACCGAAGATCGATTTTTAATGGATCAAGATGAGTTGCAGGGACAAATTGCCACCTTATTAGGAGGTCGATCGGCGGAGGAATTGATTTTTGGCAACATCACTACGGGTGCCGCCAATGACCTGCAACGAGCCACTGACCTAGCCGAACGGATGGTGATGGCCTACGGCATGAGTAAAGTTTTGGGGCCGCTGGCCTATCAACAAGGGCAACAGCAAATGTTCTTAGGTAATGAGGCCAACCCGCGCCGCATGGTGAGCGAACAAACGGCTGAAGCGATCGATCAAGAAGTGAAAGCCATTGTTGAGAAAGCACACCAGCAAGCGCTGGACATCTTGAGCCAGAACCGCGACCTGCTGGAAGCGATCGCTTCCAAACTACTCGCCACCGAAGTAATTGAAGGCCAAAACCTGCACGAGTTGTTGAGCCAGGTCAAACCTGCCGAACAGCCTGCCGACAAGGTTCACGCTTCCGTCTAATTGACGCACTTCAATTGAACCTGGATTCCAATTCCAATAGAGAAAAGGGCACCTCCAAAGGTGCCCTTCTTTTTTTCGATCTGCAATGAACGGTTGATGTTACTGAGCCGCAGGAGCCAGGGGAGTATTTGCGGTTACGGTGACTCGCTCCACAGCACCCAACGCCCCCATAGGTTGAGCTTCACCCTGATTGGTAGATAGCAGAACGGCTCCGGCATTTCCAGCCACCACGATAATGCTAGAATCTGCCGACCAGCTACGCTGAGTGCCCTGGGGCAAAATTCCTTCGTATTGCGTTTCACCATCGGCTGTGATTTGCAACCACGAATCACCCGTCAAATTTAGACTGACGGTTACAGGAGCGTTGCTCACCGGAGAGGGTGACACCAATGGAGATGCAGCGGGGCTGGGAGATGCGACCGGAGAACTGGCCGGAGCCGGATCGGTGTTGCCTGCCGCCTGATTGGACACGGTTGGCGACGCTGCTGGTGTGTCTGCTGGCTCATTATTCGGTCTGCTCAGAGCGTATATCAACCCACCCAGTAGCAGAATGGCGATCGCAATCGGAACGATGTAGATCGGAAACGGCTGCGGTGGGTTGTCGGGTCGTCTTTCCTCTCTAATCTCTGGCCTGCTGATTTTTTCTAGACGGGGTTCTGCTCGTCTTGCGGGTGCGCTAGAGGAGCTAACCGCCACTTCCTGCGGTAAATCTGATGGTGCCGGAGCATGGATGGAGAACCCCTGAGCCAAGGCTTTGCCATCCAGCCCCAACGCCTCAGCATAGCGGCGGATGAACCCCTGAATGAAAACAGGTTCAGGAAGAGGTTTTTCTTGTCCCTCTTCGATCGCCCGCAGTAGCCGTAATGGAATGTAAGTCTTAGCGGCAATGTCTTCAAGTGGTCGGGCTTGTTGCTCACGTGTTTGATGTAACTGTGAGCCAATTTCCTTGAGTTGCTCGATTTGAGCGGTGTTCAAATTTCCCACCCTATCCCCCTAGGTGTGTAGAAGGCCGTGAGTTCTTCAGATTAAACAGTGTTGTGTACTCACTTGTACCAGAAAACGGCGATCGCTTTGAACCTGGTTCAATACAATTACACTATCCTAATCACAACTCGGTCAGGCTAACGTCTCAAAATTACAGGTAATCTGACTCGTACATCTGCTCAGGGGGGCTACCTATAGGCAATCTTACGACAAAGGTGGTGCCAATACCGACGGTACTTTTCACTGAAATTTGCCCACCATGCAGGTCTACACACTGCTTGACAATTGCCAGCCCTAATCCGGTGCCTGGAATGGTAGAAACATTAGTCGCACGATGGAAAAATTCAAACAGGTGTTGCTGGTCTGCCGCAGGAATACCAATGCCCGAATCCTGCACCTGAAACCACGCCAGTCCATCGTGCTGATGGAGTTCAAGCCGCACCACACCACCCTTGGGGGAGTATTTAATGGCATTAGAAAGCAAATTATTGAAGATGTGATGCAGCAAGTTGGCATCCATATAAGCCTGCTTGCAGTCACCTGGATTGGCAAAGGTCAAGCGATGGCGATCGCCCGCATTAAGCTGCAACTCGTCTATCAACCCCTGGCAAAACAGCTCTAAATTCATCCAGGCAGGGTTGAATTCTAGATTGCCTCCTTCGCCTTGACCAATCAACAACACATCCTCCAGCAACCGATTCATCCGATTGGCCGCTGCTCGAATTCGCTGAAAGTACCCCCGTTTCCTTGTTTCATCTTGTTGTTGATGTTTTTCGAGTAATTCAGTTGCCACCACGATGCTGGTCAGTGGGGTGCGAAACTCGTGTGAAACGATCGAAATAAAGTTTGATTTGAGTTCATTTAGCTCCCGCTCTTTCACCAAAGACTTGCGAATTTCTTCTTCTGTCTGTTTACGTTGGATGAACAAGCCTAGCTCGGTGGATGCAGAAATCAGATCGATCAGGCGTTGATCTTCTCCACGCGCTTCGAACATGTAAAACACCAGAACAGTGATGACCTCGTCGTTCGCCAAAATTGGAATCCCCAACGCGGCCTTCAACCCTGCAACTAGAGCCATTTGCGATCGCAGGTAGGACGTATCTGCTTCACTAGAAACATCTCGATGCCACTCTGGACGCTTTGAAACCCAGATGCGGCCTGGAATTCCTACCCCTGGCAAAAATGTAAACGTCTCGCTCTGCTGCCTGAACTGTATCAGGCGTTCGGACTTGCTATACCAGGCTCGGCTCGATTCCAGTACCGTTCGATCGGCACGGGGAACCCAGGCTTCTCCAAAATCCCAGCGGGTGGCCTCACACACTTTTTGCAGAGCGATCGCCAACGCCGAATGGAAATCCTGTGATTCAAAGATGGCCTGAGTCATTGTCTGCAACAGATAGTTATCCTCTTCTGCTAGCTTGCGCTCGGTGATATCCAGGCACGACCCGATGTATCCGGCAAATTGCCCGTCTGGTAAAAACCGTGGCGCACCTGTTTCTAGCATCCAGCGATATTGACCATCGGCGCGTCTCAAGCGGTACTCAACGGTATAAGGCTGCTGCGCGTCGAAGGCAGCAGTATAGGCATTGAGCCAATGCTGTGCATCTTCTGGATAGAGTCCCTGTGTCAACCCTGCCCCACTTCCTGCTCTAGCGATCGCCCCGTAAAGGTCAACCAGGTTTGATTGAAGAAGGTGCAGCACTTGTCCAGGTCATCCATCCAAATCAACACAGGTGATCCATCGGCCATCATCCGAAACCGTTGTTCACTCTCTCGTTGAGCAAATTCAATTTGTTTGCGATCGCTAATATCGATCAACAACCCCTGCCACAGAATTCCTCCATCCGCTTGCAGTTCCGGTCGAGACACAGACTGCATCCATTTCACATCGCCCGATGGCAAGACAATTCGTCCTTCCCAGTGCCACGGTTGCAGGGATTGAGCCGAAGCCACAATGGAAGCGTCCAATGCTCTGCGATCCTGAGGATGTACCATTGAAATCAGCCGATTGGCGTCCGCTTCGATCGCCGCTGCATCTAGCCCAAACAGGTCACGACAGCTTAAACTCACAAACGGAAACGAGATAGAACCATCTGCCTTGCGTAAAAACTGATAAATTACTCCCGGCATGTTGGCAGACAAGGCTTGAAACCGCGTCTCACTTTGCTGTAGGGCTAGTTCTCCTCGCTGGCGTGCCAGTTCTGCGGCTTTAACCGCTTGCCCTTGGCGTTCACATTTCACTTGCTGCTGGTAGGTACGGAAGAAGACTGCCAACCCAGGCTCCTCCAGCAACGGTGCTAAGGATCGTGGATTAAATAACCTGTAATTCTACCTTTTGCATTTGTACACTGGAGAAGTAGACGATGAAGCGGAAACTTAATGCAACCTTACCCTGCTCCCATTGAAGCTCAAATGCAACGGTACTAT
>NZ_JADEWO010000139.1 GCF_015207605.1 Oculatella sp. LEGE 06141 | reverse complement strand
GGCAGTCTGCCAACAGTTCATCGAGCATTTCATCAACGCGATTGGGTTCTTTCTTCTTGCGTACCATGATGCGGTCTCCTGAGTTACTGGGATTTTAGACCGCTTACACAAAATTCAGAACAGTCTCTGGCGTTGATCTGCTGAGTAGATAATTCTTGCAACTCGTGAACCCGTTCTAGCCTGCGGAAACGCCCAATAGCCTTCCAAACCTCAGAAGCCGGAACCAAGCAAAGTGTGTTGTAGGCTTCGACTTCGTCCCGTTTCTTCAGTTGCCCTGCAAAACGCAACGTGTAGGGATCGGCAGTCTTAGAAAATCTGTGCTGAACGACTTCACTGAATCTGCGACCAGTCACAGCAGCAATTCCAACCGCCAAATCATTGTGATCATGGCTTGCTAGCAGCTTTCGCGCCTCCTCCAGGTATCGCTCCAGGTTCACAGGCTTAAGGTTGTCCTGCTTCTGGTTGTTACGGGTATTATCCTCTTGAGCAATGTTTGTATACTCGTCTGTGTACTTCATCACTGTATAGGCGTAGTGCCCATGAAAGTGAACGACCTCACCATTGCGTTTGGTGTAGTCGTAGTCGAGCAGAGTGTTTTTAGTTAGTGGCAAGTTTCCGTCCTCAGTCGCCGCTAGAATCGCTTTGCGGTACTTGGGGATGTAGTTTTTGGCTACCGTGGCTTGCGGGTAGCCCTGCTCTAACAGCGCAATTTCATCAGCACAGAGTTGGTCAATCTCAGCCCGGTTGTCTAAGGACTTGAGCCGAACGATAAAGGAGTTCACTAAGGCTGATACCTCGTCACCCGTCAGGCGTGTTCTAGCTCCTGCTGCAATGCGATCGTGGTATCGCTGTAGAATAGCTTCTCGGTTCATGGCAGTGGAAAGGGGTAGGTAGAAGGACTCAGGGAGAGGGCGATCGGTTAAGGCTTGGAGTCGTAGAAGTAGTTGTGTATAACCTTATTGTACACATACAGACATATACATACAACTCTAAACCATATAAATGTACACAGTTGTTTTCAACTAACTGCTAACTGCTAACTGCAAAGGGCAGGCGAAACCAAGACTCAAGCCTTTTGCTAGTAAAGCTGCTAGGCGATCGCCTAGCACTGTTGTTGCCGCACGACAGACCTGTACGATTAAGTCTAAACACGAATGATACAAATCTCTTATCACTCATGTATGTATACATCTAATTGATTGGAGATTTGTATAAGTCTACTGGTATTTTAGGGTAGTTGTTTATAACTGAGAGAGGCGATCGAGAAAGTGAGTGCAATCGCTGTAATTGTTACACAGCAATGCTTACAAGGTTTTATGAATATGTAATACTGGTGCGATCGCCCATACAGGGATATACAAGAGGCGATACAGGGATATACAAGAGTGCGATCGCTTACAAGGAACGTACAAGGGTGCGATCGAGGAAGTGAGTGCGATCGCTGTAACTGTTGCACAGCAATATTTACAAGGTTTTATGAATGTGCAATGCTGGCAGCGATCGCCCATACAGGGATATACAAAAAGCGATACAGGGATATACAAGAATGCGATCGCCTATACAGGGGTATACAGTTCTCTTATACAGGAGTATACACATGGGTGTACATTGTCTTATGTTATATAACATAAGACAATGTACACCCATGTGTATACTCCTGTATAAGAGAACTGT
>NZ_JADEWO010000027.1 GCF_015207605.1 Oculatella sp. LEGE 06141 | reverse complement strand
ACCCAGGCCCACCACCGCTGATACAAAGGACGTGGGTGCCGAGGATCAGGCGCAGGCTGCTGACGACCATTGGCAGTCGCAGGTGGCTGTGGCGATCGCCCTACCTGCGACTTCGCTTTAGCAGATGAACCCGATGCCCTGGCAAATAGGGGCGATGACGACGGTGTAGACAAATTAGCCTTCCTACCGTTCTGAGAGCGAACGTTGCTAGACCGTCGAGGAGAGGGGTTTGATGGGCTTGAGCCATCTAGCCGACTCGACAGAGCTTTGAGCCTAGAGAAAAAATCGGTCACTTCAATTCCTCACACACCACCAGGAACTAACCGTTCTAACTAACCGTTCTATGAAACCTAGTTTTTCGTAGAGAATCGGGGAACGGAATCTAAAGGTTATACGATCTGACATACATACACGCGATCGGATGCAAATTGCAAGTGAAGGCAGAAACCAATGACGTTAGAACTGCAAAGATAACCCGCAAAAACAGATCTTCCAAGTAGCCTAGCGTAAGCTGAAGGCGATCGCATCGGTGCAGGTTCTTACATCATGCAGGCTGGTTTAGCTGACCCAATACATCAGGTGAATAGTGTCATTATACGGGAGAGATTTAGAGTAGGTCGTTGTTGCCAGCGGTAACAGCTCGCTCGTCATTTATTCTCCTTGTTCCAACAAAAAAGACAGGTGATTAACCTGCCCTTGATCCTATTGAGTTAGAACAGCGAATAGGATAAATGTTGAGGCTAGATAATAGCGCGGATAGCGGCATGCCCAAGCGCCAGACCCGTAACCAGCATTCCCAATACCAGGAAGGGTTGGGCACTGGCCTGATATTTCACATCGTTCTCAATCGGATTCCGCAGAAAATACATGTCTTGAAACATGATTTGCGGAATGATCAGCAGGATTAAAATCACGGCGTAAAGATTTTGATGGATGCTCATTAAGTAGGCGGCAATTCCGGCCTGGAAGATGTCAATCATCAGCACACAAATCCAGGCAGCAGCTCCAATTCCAAACATAACGGGCAGTGATTTTAGACCCAACTGGCGATCGCCTTCCACACTTTTGAAGTCGTTCACCACTGCAATTCCCAACCCAGCCAAGCTGTAGAACAGGGTTAAAACCACAATGGTTGGCGTTAAGTCACCAAACAAAGCATGGCCTGCCCACCACGGCAAAGCAATGTAGCTAGCCCCCAGAGCATAGTTGCCAAGCCAGCCGTTTTTCTTGAGCTTCAGCGGTGGGGCTGAGTAAATGTAGGAGAGAAACGAACCGCCAATAGCCAGCACAGTAATGGTTGGAAACTCATGCCCTGCCCAGGTGTCCAGGGCATAGGCAACCCCGATGCCAGCGACGAGCAAGACTACAATTTGGGTGACCACCTGCGGAATAGAAATGGCACCAGAAGGAATCGGACGATAGGGTTCGTTGATGGCATCAATGTCGCGATCGTAGAAATCGTTCAGTGTTTGGGTATACCCCGCCAACAGCGGCCCCGATAGCAACATACACGCCGCTGCAACCAAAACATGTTCTAATGACCAGCGGTATCCACCACCCGAGGCGGCTCCGCACAGCACCCCCCAGATCAGCGGAATCCAGGTAATGGGCTTCATCAACTGCAAGCGGATCTTCCAGATGGACGTTTCTCCAGAGTCTGCCCCTTTCATGCCAAGCAACTGTCGAGCTTTGCCGCTACGGGTCTTGGTTGGAACGGCTGGAGCCGCTTTTAGCGCTGCATCATCAAGAGCGGACTCTGGGGTAGGGGTAGATTCGGCAGAAAACTGAGAAGAGGTCGGGTCAGACATGGTGAGTACTCAATTCCAAACGCGTTGGGAAACCTGACGTTTCATTTAATAGCGTAAAGGACTTCTGTTCAACCTGGGCAGTTGGAGAGCGAATTGCAAGCCTGCGTCACAGGTTCCCTGGCAAAGGTGCCCCGTCAAAGATAATTCTTTCAGTAGATGAATAAACAACGACGGTTGAATTAGGGTGTGAAAAGGTGAGGAAGTCACCAAGTTAGCGGGTTATTGCATCTGGCCAAATCGGTTAATGCTATATAAGCAAGGAGAATAGTATGAGCTTAGAGAACAAGATTAAAGCAACGGCTAAAAATATTGAAGGTAAAGTTCAAGAAGCGGTTGGCGAAGTAACCGGCAACCCAGAAGACAAGGCAGCAGGAAAAGCAAAACAGGCTGAAGCATCCGCTCAACATGTGGTTGAAAACCTCAAGGACAAAGCCAAGCAAATCATCGACTAGTTGCTTTTCGGTTGGGTAAATGTCCGTTTTTTGCACAGCCTGAGAGCTTAACTGCTAGCTAGCATCCAACCACACCGACCGTTTTGTGTCTCGTACAGGTAGAGCCAGAAATGCCCTGCATCTGTTCGTCACAACAATGGCGTGACACAGACATAATACAGACGTAACACAAACGGTAACGTGGCAACGAGATTGGTAGAATACGGTTTATTTTGAGGTATTCCGTAATACCAAAAGAGACGGGGCGATCGCCCCGTCTCTTTTGAATTAACGCATGGCTGCGTAGCAAGTAAAGTTCTAGCGAACTAACGAGCGATCGATGCGGCAGAGCCGGAGATGACCCAACCCAGACTCATCAGCTAGCTAAAAGGAAATGATAAGATACCCGTCCTGGAATTTCGCTCCAGTGACTTGCTGACCCCGTAGCTCTGGCGGTAGAAAAATATTGCGCCGCTGGTCGCCCGCTTCTACCGTCACCTCAGGGCCATACTGGGTAAGCTTCACCTGCTTCTTATCAAACCCTGGGAAAAACAGGCTGACTTTCCGTTCTGCAACATTAACGGTGATCGGTTTGGGAACGTTGGCCGCTGGCTGAAAATCGGGTAGTGCATCTATAAGTGTCTGCCAGTCTTCACCCGTCCGCACTGGAAGGGAACTGAGCGACAATGGAGCAAATTCGGTTTGCACATCTGCTGAGGGGTCAGACTGGTTGAGCAAAACACCCCCAATGGTTAGCCCAACCTGCTGAGCGCTACCCCATAAATACTTTGCAGTAGCGATCGCCCCCAAATCATCGGTCGTTACTAAATAAGCTACCGTGCGGTTCGGGTCAGCCACCGCTGCTTTTCCCTGTTCCAGCAGGTCGTTTACCTGCCCCGTGGGCTGAGCAAACGGATCGTTCGACCAATTAACATTCAATACCGCTGCCGCCACAGGTTGAATAAACGGAGAAATCGCTTTGCCCAGGTCTGAATCTGCAAAGACCTGACGGAATCGCCGCATATACCAACTGAGGATCTCTGGCATTCCTAAAATCCGCAGTGTCGTTTGGTTGCCGCTGCCATCGTACACAATTACGTCATACTGACCGCTGGCATCGTACTCGCGAATGGCATTGAGCGTTAAAGCGCTATCCATGCCTGGCAGCACTCCCAGTTCCTGCCCATATACCGCCTTCAGAATCGGAGTCCGCAAGTATTTGGCTTCTTGCTGCTTCAATTCTTCCCAACTGCGTTCCAGCAACGCTGCCGCTCGCAGTTGAAGGACATGCAAATTCGGCTCTAGCTCTTGCGGTTCGCTGCTCACTTGCATCCCCAGCATTAGCCCAAAGGCAGGGCTGGTATCCTCACTCGCTAGCAGAACTCGCTTCCCTTGAGCTGCATACCGTTTTGCAGCCGCGATCGCCACTGTTGTGCGACCTGTTCCGCCCTTTCCCAAAAATGTCAAGATGAGGGACATCTCTCGCGCCTTACCTCAGCTGTCGTTAACATTGATCCATTGTCTATAGTAACGATCGCACCAAGAAAGTGCCCCTACGCCGCTAGGATGAATCGCCCCTACTCAAACAGCACTGCCTCCAGCCTGATGAGGATAGCTGAACACTTCATCTGTAGAGTGGGTACGCCTACCGACTTCATGCGACATTGATTCAGTACCATTCGGCAGATCTCCAAAATGGTTTGAGGGCTGCTAAGTCGATGGAGTGAGTTAAAAGCGTTTGTCTGTGGTAAGTGGTTCTGTCATAGGGACAGAGGCGATCAACCAACGAGGTCTAGCTCATCTTCAAAGAACCAGGTCGTGTACTTGTCTTCAAACCGCACCACGACACCTACACCGCTGCCATCCGTCATCTTAAAGTCTCTGATTTCCCCGACCTGCCCCAAATGTTTGATGGTTTCCTGAGAGGCGCGATCGCGCAACCGACTAAACCGAACTTTTTGACCTATTTCCATCGTCGCTTCAACAAATTAACCAAAACCCAGTGTATCAGTGTATTGATATCTGATTACGTTATTCTAAGAGGATGCTTTAAAAGTCTGGTTTATAGCCCGACACTCGTAGAGGCATGGCATTCGGGCAATCCGTCTCGGTCTATTTCAAGGGTTATCTGCCAAATGCTACGCCCTTACAGGAGACATTGAATCCGTTTCAAACAGCCTCTAAGAGCCTACCGACAGAATTATTGCGTAGTTAGTGCGTATGTTAGCCAAGCGAATTTTACCGTGTTTAGATGTAAAAGCCGGACGAGTGGTTAAGGGCGTAAACTTTGTCAACTTGCGAGATGCGGGCGACCCGGTTGAGCTGGCTGAAGTTTACAACCAGGCAGGAGCCGATGAGCTAGTTTTTCTCGACATCACAGCAACCCATGAAGACCGAGATATCATTTACGACGTGGTTTATCGCACGGCTGAACAGGTCTTCATTCCGCTAACGGTGGGCGGCGGCATTCAGTCATTGGATACGATTAAACGGCTGCTCAGGGCTGGTGCCGATAAGGTCAGCCTCAACTCGGCTGCGGTTCGCAATCCAGATTTTATCAATCAGGCCAGCGATCGATTCGGTAAGCAGTGCATTGTTATTGCCATTGATGCTCGTCGAAGAACCGACCCCGACCGTCCGGGCTGGGATGTTTATGTTCGGGGTGGACGGGAAAACACCGGGCTGGATGCGATCGCCTGGGCCAAGGAAGTAGAACAGCGTGGAGCCGGAGAACTGCTAATCACCAGTATGGATGCAGACGGCACCCAAGCGGGTTACGACTTAGAGCTGACGAGAACGATCGCCGAGCAAGTCCCCATTCCAGTCATCGCTTCTGGCGGTGCCGGCACCTGCCAACACATTCACGCTGCCCTCACCGAAGGGAAAGCCGAAGCGGCTCTACTTGCGTCTTTGCTGCATTATGGACAGCTCACCGTAGCTGAGGTGAAGCAATATCTAGTAGATCAACAGGTTCCAGTCAGGCTTCAGGAAAGCCAAACGGGAGGAGCATAACGCTCCTCCCGCTCCAGCAAACTAATACCAATCTAGGAATGTATAGGAATGCGCCTTACTGCGCCCGTTCCTGATAGTCTGCGGTGCAGGTTTGCAGCATACGCTGGTCGTTATCACTAACCGAATCAATCCGGTTGAAGCCTTCAATTCCAGTCGGAGCCAACGTTGGGTTTCCGGCATCAGCCACATCAGACGTGCTTTCTAACGCAACGGAATAGGGGTGCGCTGTCTGCTCGTAGCTGTCAACCACTGTGAGCGCCATCTCATTGGCCTCAAGGTTGCCATAAAAGCAATCGAACGACGATTGCGGCATGTAGAACGCACCAACCACCTGGTTGTCATTTACCTCAAACACCATGTAAGCTGAACCAAGCTGATCGGGTTGGTTGGCTTGCCCATATAAGTAGATTCCGTCTGACCAGGTTTGAGCATCAGCAGACTGAGAGACCAGAGTTGCTACTGTTGATGAGGCATGTGCTAACGAGGCTTGGCTAGAAGTCTCTGGCGCTTCAGCGGCGCGAACCAGCAGGCTGGGCAGCCCAACGGTTGTCATGCCGACGGTTAAAAGCGCTCCTGTAATTGGCCTGCTATAACGGCTTAAAAGAGTACGCCACGGCGAGGTTGAACGAGTAAAAAGATTAGACACCGTAGTTTCCTTCCTTAATTAAAAGAGTTTGCGAAAAAGTCGAGAAAAATGGGATTCTTAAGCTGATCTCACTCTACTGGAGAAGCCGTGCGCGCCCATTCAACCGTTTGAAAGACTTTACAAGGCGTAAAATTCGTTACTTTAGCGATAGGCTTGGCTGAACAGTCTCAGACCGCAGTGGGATATCGGTTAGTTGTGACTACAGCGCAAACACAGGCGATTCCAGAAAAATCAGTACGAAGTTGAAAAGAATTCTGAAAATCAGCAGCGGAGCGATCGAATCAGTTAAACCCAATTAGTGAAGCGAGTTTGATAGCGACAAGCATAAAGCGGAAAGCAGTCGTTTCACTTCCTGCCTGCGGCTCACCTGACTGGAGGATGCCAGCCAGCCATCCCAAACGTTGTTTATCCTCCTGGTAGAGAAGAATGTTGATTGGGTAATGGTCTGTCGGCGGCAGCAGTTCTTCTAGCGCATCGACACCGAGTTCATGCAGACTGGTATCCATGCAAACTGATACCTGTGCAGACTGAATACCTGTGCAGACTATGGGTTAGCTGGTAAATGCCCCTGAAATAAAGACTTAGGGGTTCAGTTCTAACGCGTCGGTTAGGCCCATCCCGAAAATCAATAAATGCACTGATTCGTTACTCAAACAAGCAGTAACGGTCATGCCGCACTCTTGCGATACAGTTTATTATCCTGGAAACAGCGAATCTCAAGGATCTACCAGAAGGTTGACGAATGCTGAAATATAGTCCAATTCAGCAATCAATAGGCTGAGTTTTGGAGCGCTACTTGAGAGTAGAGGCTACTCAAACGAGAGCAGACTGGATACAAAAATGGGGCGCTACAAGAGCGCCCCATAAGTGTGTTGAAGGAGGAAGCCTAACTTGCCAAATAGCCTCGAACGTTAGCTTTTCGACGACGCAGGTGGTCAAGGGCTTGCCGCTCTAGCTGACGCACCCGCTCTCGGCTGATGTTCATTCGCTGCCCAACTTTAGCCAGAGATAGCTCATTGCCATCGTTCAGCCCAAAGCGCAACGTCAACACTTCTCGCTGCTGTGGGGTCAGTTCTGCCAGCATGTTTTCCAGGTCTTGCCGTAGCGATTCCTGAGTGGTGTAGGTTTCTGGCGATGCTCCTTCATCTTCTAATAGGTCGGCCAGTTCGGTATCCTGGTTGTCGCCAACGCGTAAGTCTAACGAGACAGGTTGACGAGACATAATTAGATACTCGCGGATTTGAGCCGGTTCTAGCTCAAGCGCTTCGGCAATTTCAGCCGGACTGGGACTGCGACCAAGCTGCTGCGTTAGCTCACGCTGTACCTTTTTAATTTTGTTGAGCTTCTCGGTAATGTGAATCGGTAGCCGAATAGTACGAGCTTGTTGGGCGATCGCACGGGTAATGGCCTGACGAATCCACCAGTAGGCGTAGGTCGAAAACTTGTATCCACGGGTGGGGTCAAACTTCTCGACACCGCGCTCTAGCCCCAGGGTACCTTCCTGAATTAAGTCAAGAAACTCCAGGTTACGCTTCTGGTACTTTTTGGCGATCGCAACAACCAGACGCAGGTTAGCTTCAATCATCTTTTGCTTGGCACGCTGCCCCTGGCGTAACG
The DNA here is from genome assembly GCF_015207605.1 of Oculatella sp. LEGE 06141. GTDB lineage: Bacteria > Cyanobacteriota > Cyanobacteriia > Elainellales > Elainellaceae > Oculatella. The sequence goes on along the minus strand of NZ_JADEWO010000027.1, from coordinate 81,784 downwards.
CCTCCTTCAGCTTGTCTTCGCTCAGTTTGATTTGCTCTGCCCACTCAGCATCGGTTGGTTCGCGGTCTAGCTTGTTTGCTAGCTTTTCTTTGGCTTCGATCGCGTTCATCATTTGCTGAACCTGCTTGCCATAAACAATCTCCTGCTCATGGGTCAACAGCGGAACGCGACCAATCTCATGCAGATAGGTACGCACCATGTCTGCAGTGAATAACGGTTTGGTTGCTTGAACTTCTGTGTTTGCAGTTGCCATGGTTTTTTTGAAATGAACTCCTTCAACAGGGACTTAAGAAATAAGAAAGGGGGCGATATTTAGAGAGAGAAGATGCTTCAGTCTATGGGGTCGCAAATCTTAGGGGTCGCAAATCTTAAACGAAGCGTCGCCAAATGAAATACAAACTGCACCCCGCCGGGGGCTTACTAGCGACAAAAGATTTGGAGGACACACCCACCCGCTGTGAAGTGAAGCGACAGGTGAATGACAGAGGATAAAGGTTCACGATCCTCTCGGCAGTTGAGAAATCCTACAGCCTCAACATCTAAACAACTAACCGTGATCGCTCTGAATCAACTAGAGAACTCTTCACTGCGTTTGGCAAACTCTAAGTCGAAATCATTATGAGTTTGCTTTATTCCATGCTAATACAAATTTGCACTATAGTAAAGGGGTGGCATCGTCGCCCAAACCGTACATTCATTTAATCTCCGATTTAGAAGCGGTGATTCATCCTTTAGTATGAATCTATTGGATGAACTCTCTGGACGAAGTACGAACAAGCATTGCACCAAAGCGCTTACATCTGCTGCTGATCATTAGGTTGGCACCTAAATGTGACGAGAATATGACGTACGCAATACAGGTGTTCGTCTAGATTGTCTTTCGGCTAAACTGTCTATTTATTAATGATGAGCCTTGCTGCAAAATCCAGGGTAGGGAGATCTTGCAGGGATAACCGTACCTAAGCTCAGCCGTCTGAGAAGATGGTTGAGCCGTGTTAAGCCCAACGCGAACCGGCTTCTAATCCTCCAAGGTTGGCGGACATCCGAGCCAGTTCTACTGAACGTTCCCCAGATGGGGAATACAGAGGGCTAATGCAGACGGTGGAATCCGACTTAGACCTCTAAGACTTGTATCGTTCCAGGATTACTCTTAGGTTTAGGAGTGATCCTGTGAGGGTTTAGAAGTCCTGTTAGAATTTCTTCTTGTTTTGGAGTTCTTGTTTTGGAGTTCTATAGTATAGCTCTGTTGTCTACTTTTTGCCTGATATTTCTAGAATCCTAAATCTGCTTTGGCCGACTCTGCCGCCTTGAATACCGCCTCGGTTGGCGCTTCTTCCCAGGCTATATCGCCAATGGCGGCATAAAACGTTTCGTCGTATGGGCGCGTTCGCACCACCACCGGCATTGGTACGGCATGTCCCAAGATTAGCGCTTGCTGTTTCGAGTCCAGTTTTGCCAGAACCGATCGCAAACTCTGCCCACCAGAAACGCCCGTAAAGATGGCATCAATGTCTTTCTCATCATTTAATAGAGCCGTAATTCGTGTCCCAACCTGAGACATAACCTCGTTGTCGATTCCAGAGGGACGCTGATCGACCACTAGCAGCGTCACGAAATACTTCCGCATTTCGCGGGCGATCGTACCAAAGATGGTTTGACGCACGGTGGCTGAATCCAGAAACCGATGGGCTTCTTCAATGGTGATCACCAGTTGCCGGGGGCGATCGCTTGGGTTCTTTGTCTGCAAGAATTTTTCGGCCTTATGCACGTAGCTGGCATGAATCCGACGCGCAATGATGTTGGTTGCCAACATGTACGACAGCATATTGGATTGAGAGCCAAACTCTACAACGACGTGCTTTCCGGCTTCAAGGGAATCTAAAATTTGCCCCACATAGTTGTGTGGCGAGCTTTGACGCAGATACTTCAAATCATCCAACCGGGTCAGCTTGCGCTGAAGCGCCATAATGGACGATTTGCTGCCCATCTTCACTTCACAAAACTCCTGAATTTCTTCGTTGCTCATGGATAGCAGCCGCGTGATCCAGGATTTACCAAATTCGTTTCGCAAAATGATGGCGTTTTCCAGGCTGGCTTCCGACAGGTTCAGTTCTCCTCGAACCAGTGCCAGGTCTTCAACCTCAATCTGGTCGTAGCTGATGTAAAGTTCTTGTGCGTCTCGTACACCTCGCCGTTTGGTCGATTGCGTATCGAGTGTGTAGATCTGCACCTGGCCTGGAAACAGTTGCCGTAACCCCTTGACGGTGCTGAACTGTTTGCCTTCGCGGGCGGCTTCCCAGCCGTACTCGGAGTGCATGTCAAAGATTAAATTGACAGCCGCTCGTTTGCGAATAATGCCCGACAGCAAGAGGCGGGTTAAAAAGGATTTTCCCGTTCCCGATTTGCCAAAGATGCCGTTGCTTCGCTCTACAAAGCGATCGAGGTCAATGCAAATGGGCACATCCATATCAATGGGTTGGCCGATGGCAAAGTTGCGCCGATGGGGATCATCCTCCCAGCCAAACACAGCGCGAAAGTCTCGCTCGTGCGCGTCATACACCTGGCTGAAGTGACTGGGAATAGTTTTGACGGGCAACAGTTCATATCCGCTATCGCTGTTGGCTTGATACGACGCGGGTAGAGAGAGTTGCCCATCCTGGCTCTCTTGCTCTGGCGGGGTTGGAAGCTTGCCGTTGGGCGGAGTGGTCGCTTCTGGGGTAAACATCAACATGGGCGTTAAGTTGATGGTGCCAAAGGTACCCGTTCCAGCCAGCACCTCATGCAGAAATGTGTTGCTGGGATCAGGTGGGTTTGCCAGGATACGCTGGCTAGCTGTACCCAGGGACACGTCGGTGAGCATACAAAAAAAGCGCGATCGCCTTCCGTGTACCACCAGAAATTTGCCAACCCGCATATCTTCAACCGAAACATCGGGATGCAGCCGCACTTCTAATCCCTGGCTGAGTGAGCCTTGGATAACCGAACCGAGGGGCTTTTCCAACTCCATGCCAACTTTTGCTGAGACTACCAAACCTACTGGCTTATGGTAGCCTGCTTCCAGCTGTTAATACAGACGTTCTAGCGAAATTTAATCCACGGGTCTGCAAACCTCAACAGCACGCGCTCAGTGTTTAACGCCTGTCGCTCGGCTTAACATCGAGGCTAGATCCAGCTACTCAATATCAATAGAGGTTGGTGCGGAGGAAGCGGGAGGTGTTGCAGAAATCGGGGGCTTGCGGAAATCAGCATAAAGGCGATCGCGCCACTCCCAAAACGTGCTGTAAGCAAAAACATCAGCCAATCCGGGAACGCCCTTTCCTTTGAGTCCATCGGGAATGGCTAAATAAGGAATATCGGGAAACTTGATGTACATCGTCAGCCCTGCAACCGCGAAATCGGCCAGAGTGGGCTGATCTGAAACCAGATAGGGACTGTCCTGAAGCAGCGTATTGAGCGACTCCAGATTTTGTTCCATTGCCTTACGAGCGCTGCGGACGGACTCTGCTCCTAACCCCACTCCGGCACCCAACACATCAAACACTTCACGCGGAAACGACTTCACCAGGTTGCGAACCAGATCGGGCGTAGAAGCGGGTAGCGACGAGAGCCGCAGTTCCGGGCTTTGATTAAACGCGCCCAACATCACCTTGCGGCTATTGAGACCAATGGACTCATCTGCCCATTCTTCCATCAAGAGACAGAGCGCTCGTTGCTTTGCGTCGGCAGGCAAAATGGGACGATCGGGAAACTTGCGATCGAGATACAGGGCGATCGCAGTAGAGTCTGCAATGACCTCGTTGCCATCTTTTAATACAGGAACCTGCCGCTGACCAGATAACCGGAAGAGATCAACCTGCCCAATGCCCGGTGTAACTTCAATTTTGCGGTAGGCCAACCCCTTGTAATCAAGAATCAGCCGTACCTTTTCGCAGTAATGAGACAGTTCAAATTGGTATAGCTCCAGCATTGGTATCTCCTGAATAAAGGCAATGATGAACGTCGTTGGCTTGGATTGGTTGCGTTTGAGTACTTTCTTTAACTGCTGTTTTTGACCACTTTCATCAACGGCTTTCACACCTGACGATTTGCACAAATCACCAGAACTGAGCCTGAAAACCGAGCCTGCAAGACGAACCTGTTTTTGTCGCCGCTTCTAACTTAGCAACGTGAGGAGAACCAGAGGGCGATCGCGCAGTTGATCTAATATCTCCTCCAAGAAACTAACTGCCTCCTGGCGATTAAATATCCGACCTGAGGCATAAATATTGTTTACAAAGCTTAAGAATATTTAAACTAACTCCTGCAACGGATAGGAAACCGCAATTCACTTTTCCTTCACACAAAGGAACAAGAACTTTATCTGTCCGTCATAGTTATTAAGAAACTTTACAACGGATTAACATAAGGAGACATATCTCGATGAATCTACAGAAGTCTGGCCGTTCCATCAAGCAACTGATCGGTATTGCAGGTGCCGCAGCAGCAGGGGCGATGGTTGCACTCCCCGCGATCGCCCAAATGAATCCGGCTCCTAGCATTTTCAGTGAACCGCCTTACAACGGTTCTGCTACGGCTCAAGGCACACCTGAAGCGCCAGATATGACTCTTGAAGCGATGCCTGGAAGCATGGACAAACCTGAAGCAATGGACGCGCCTGGCGGCATGTATGAGCCTGAGGCACCAGCAACCTCAGTTGCTCCTACCGCATCTGAAGGCACTATTGTGGATATTGCCTCCACTGCGGGTAATTTTGAAACCCTCACCGCAGCCCTGACAGCGGCTGGTTTAACGGACGTACTGGCAGGAGAAGGGCCTTACACTGTCTTTGCCCCCACCGATGCTGCGTTTGCAGCTCTGCCCGAAGGCACTGTCGAAGAACTGTTGAAGCCTGAGAACCGTGAAGCGCTGATTCAAGTTCTCACCTATCATGTTGTGCCTGGTACAGTCACCTCCGACCAACTGTCTTCTGGCGATGTTGACACCGTTGAAGGTAGCCCCGTTACTGTCACGGTTGATGACGACATGGTGATGGTCAATGAGGCCACTGTGACGCAAGCCGATATCGAGGCTAGCAACGGCGTAATTCACGTGATTGACCAGGTCATCCTTCCTCCCGGCATGTAAGGAATGGCGGGACTGGGTTGTGCTTCTAAGCGCTGTTGAATTGCAGCCCCAGTTTACGTTTGAGTTAAACCATCGCAACCGCTAACGTGGGGGCTTTGTCCGGCAAAGTCCTTGCAAGGCTGGGAGACAAGAGTGTGTTGCTTCGCTGCTTTTTTAGGGAGTGAAGCAACACACTCTTTGTTTTTATCGATACTGGTTCCGGTTGCCGGGTAGAGATCCCCTTCCTCAAGCGGCTTCATGGCTCAACGACCGATCGCACTTTACCCCTTGAGGCAGTTGCAAAACAGTAATTCGGCACTGAGATACTGATGAAATTGAGTTCTGTTGTGCGCTGGTGAGCGAAATTATTACAACCATTCAGCAAAGTTTGCTGAAATTGATTGGGCAGACCATTGAGATTATTCCTGCCTTGCTGACGGCGATCGTGATTTTGGTCATTACTCGCTATAGCGTTCCTGTGATTCGGCGGCTGGTGAGTGCTGCTGCTGAGCGGGTATTGAAGAGTGTTTCGCTGCAATCGCTGCTAGTGCAGGTCACCTCCGTTGCCATTTGGGTGGTCGGCGTTTTGTTTGCCAGCATTATCCTCTTTCCCGATTTGGGACTGGGAGACTTAATCGGCTTCCTGGGGCTGGGTTCGGTTGCGGTTGGCTTTGCGTTCCAGGATATCTTCAAGAACTTTTTGGCGGGGATCTTGCTGCTGATCAATGAACCCTTTCGCCTGAATGACCAGATTATTGTGGACGAATATGAAGGTACGGTTGAAGCAATCAATGTGCGATCGACGGAGATCCGTAAGTACACCGGGGAGCGGGTAGTGATTCCCAACGCGGTTGTGTTTACTAATTCCGTGCAAGTGTTGACCGATCGCAACTGTCGCCGCACCGATCTAGAAATTGGCTTGGATTACAACACCCCGTTAGCGAGAGCGTTACAGGTTTTGCAAACCGCGATGGCTGATGTAGAAGGCGTGCTGTCCACGCCATCTATCGAAGTAGACGTGGTTGGCTTTGGCGACAGCTCCATTAACTTCATCGTGCGCTATTGGACACGACCGCAAATGCTCCACGTTCGGCAAGTTCGAACCAAAGTCATGCTCACACTGAAGCAAGCCTGTGACGAAGCCGATTTCAATATTCCTTACCCAATTCGGACGCTGTATTTTTTCGATCAGCAGAAATACAACGATCAGTCTGCGATCGAAGCCAGTGCCAACTCGACCCAATGAAAATAGGCGAACCAGTTGATTGTAGAACCAGTCATCTCTTTGTAAACTTATTTTAAGTAAACCCTCAATCGTCTTCCAAATGATCGGTCGTCGCTCCTTACTTCGTACGCTGATTGCAACCTGTCTTGTTATTGTTGCTACGTTATTGGTGGCACCAGCAGCACTGGCACTGGGTGGCAAACAGCCGCCTCTCAACGAGCCTGCCCCAGAGTTTACGCTGCCAACCAACTCCGGCAATGGCAATGTGGCTCTGTCGCAGTATCGGGGCAAATGGGTTGTCGCTTACTTTTATCCCAAGGATTTCACCTCCGGTTGCACATTAGAGGCGCGTCGATTTCAGCAAGATCTGCCGAAGTACCTGGAACGCAATACCCAAATTTTGGGGATCAGCGCTGACGATATCGATTCCCATGCGAAGTTTTGTGATTCCGAAGGGCTAACCTTTCCGCTGTTGGCCGATGTAGACGGTTCGGTGAGCAAGGCTTATGGCTCCTGGTTAGGATATGTCTCCCTGCGACACACGTATATCATTGACCCAGATGGAATTCTACGGGAGCGTTTTGTTGGGGTGAATCCAGCGATTCACAGCGTTGAGGTACTGGCGCGACTAGAGGAGTTGCAGGGAGTTGCAGCCAACGGATAAGGACAAGAATTTACTTCTGCAGGTTGTCTACGAACTTGGGGCGATCGCGGCTGGTTTGGCTGAGTAACTGTTCCAAATCGCTCCACTTCTCGCCTTCCACACACTCAATGATCTGGTTGAGCTGAGAACGGTAGGCCTGGAGCGATCGCACCAGGCACGGACGGTTATACTGCGCCATCATCAGCCCCAGTTCGGGGTTGCCGCCCCCCACTCGGCTTGTATCGCGAAAGCCAGAGCTGGCAAAGGTTTGAGCCAGATTCAGCACATCAGGATCGAGTTCGCTTTGGCAAGCCGCAATCAGGCTGGCGCTAACCATGACTGGAAGATGGGAAATCCAGGCAACGGCACGATCGTGCTCGGCAGGCTGGCAGTAATACACCTGCGACTGGAGCGATCGCGCTAAATGGGCTACGGTTTCCAGCGACTCTGCGGGTGTGGCTTCAGTTGGGGTTAACACATAAGCTCGATTCACAAACAGGTCTGGTTGGGCAGCATCCAGTCCAGATTCGGTCGTTCCGGCCATAGGGTGCCCCCCCACAAAGTTCGACCATTGGGGTTCGATCGCCTCAACAATTGGTTGTTTCACCGAACCAACATCCGTCAGGATGGTAGCGGTTGAAAGATAAGGAACCAGTGCGGCGGTTGTAGCAGCCAGAGCGTGCAAAGGGGTACACAGAAAGATAACGTCAGCGGCGGCCAACAACGATAAATCAGGACTGGCTTCGTCCACTACACCCCGGGCGATCGCCTGTTCACAGGTTGTCTGCTGTCGGCTTACTCCCAGCACAGTATGCTGGTGCGATCGAAAATCTAACCCCATCGATCCTCCAATCAGCCCTAGTCCCACAATACCGATCTTCATAATCGTCACAAATTAAATGCTACGTTGCTGGCGTGCTGCAATTTTGTCATGCCTGTCGGCCAGATGATCAAACGATCGAACGGATGCCGTGCAAAGAGGTTGAGCTGGCTACTTTAGGAGCGATCGCCTTACCTATTGCTGCCGGATCTCCTGTCGGGATCAGGCATTGCTGAGGCTTAATCCCAGTGGGTTGGATATGATTAAACAGAGCGCGATCGTTGATGATGCGGACGATTTAGCCAACACCACTCCAAACACCGCACTTTGCCTGACGTGCTGAGTCCTCTGCTTCGGGCAACATGAGTAGCTATGAGGTTTGTGTCACAATAAAGTTCGTTTGTAATGCGAGAAGTTCACGCTCGTGATTGAGGTAGAAGTTCATCAACAGCTTCGTGCGTTTCTGCGAGAGCAGGGCGAACCCTATTGGCACCATCACTTAACGATGGCGCGACTGGTTGCCCGTGCGCTGCGCCTCGATCGCAGTGCCCTGATCCAGGCGGGTGCGCCTTCTGGCTATCATGGGCGCTATCGGTTGAGCTACCTCATGCCCGCCCTTATCTGGCCAGAACCGGCAATTTTAGTCGTTCCAGAAGCGGTGCAGCAACGGTTGTTGATGGTAGAAATTCCCCGGTTGCGGCAGTGGATTCCAGCACAAAAGGCGATTCGGACAGGCGATCGCTGGCCGGGTGAAGAGTTTCAAGGGCTGTTGCTAACCTCTCCAGATGCCTGGTTCAGCGATCGGCTGTTCAACGAAGGGCGGTTCCCACCTGGAATTCCCACCATTATTGATGGTGCTGATGACATTGAGACGTGGACACGCGATCTGCTGACCACCCAGATTCAACCCTGCGATTGGGACGAGCTAATGCTGGCTTGCCCCGAACACGCCGACACGATTCGCGATGCGCGAGTGCAAATGACGCGATCGATCTTTCAGCATCCGGCGAACCCCTACGAGTGTTATTTAATTGGGCAACCCGAGCAAGACATTTTAACGAATCTGGCTCATCTCCTCCAGGACAACGGTTGGTTTTATCCAGACCCAGAGCTAGGTTCGGCTTCAGAGCTGGCCGAGCCTGTGGCTAAAACCGCCTGTCAACTCACCGATGTCTGGCGATCGCTCTTCCAAAACCTATCAGTCACCGGACAGCTTGTGTGGACAGAAATCAACCGCCGCCAGGGGCAGTTCTCGCTGTTTAGCGGCCCTGTTGAAGTAGCATCTGCCCTGAGTAATGTCTGGTCACAGCAGCCCGTTGTACTCGTTGGTGGCTTTTTAGATTTAGAAACAGAAGCGCCTATCTATCGCCAACGGGTGGGGTTAGGAGATCTGACCTGCCTCAAATTTTCGCCCGATCGCCAAAATGAATTGATCCACCTGTATTTACCGGACGGAATGCCGCTGCCCAATACCCCTCAGTTTCAACCGTCGCTGATGCAAGAATTGCGGTCACTCATTGCAGCCACCAACACAGCAAGCCAGGGCATGACGGTGGTGCTGGTGGGCGATGTGCCCCTAAAAGCGCAGGTCGGTTCTGAACTGGCGGCAGAATTTGGCTCCCGCGTTCAGGTGGAAAAGACGTGCCTGGATGACCACGGTATTCTTGTCTCCGGCTGGGAGTTTTGGCAGCAACATCAAGCGGTGCTGCCAGCACCCCGTCTGTTAGTCATTGCAACGCTGCCGATCCCGTCCTTAGAGGAACCGTTAGTTGCGGGGCGAGTTGCCTACTACAAACAGTTACGCCAAGACTGGTTCCGGCTCTATTTGCTGCCAGAGGCGCTGAGCGAACTACAACGGGCGATCGCTCCCGTGCGCGACTCTCAGGGAGTGGTTGCCTTGCTCGATAACCGGGTTAATTATCGCAGCTACGGACAACAGGTACTTTCAGCCCTCAGCCCTATGGCTCGCATTAACTACGTTGATGCCAGCTTATTCAACCCGTTCAATTATTCAATCCTGGAGTAGCGAGGCGGGGATCACAGCAGCAGCATCGTGCTGACGGAATTACTTGCTCTTTCCGGCTCCGTCTAGAGGTATCATCGTTTCAGAATCATCTAGTTTCAACGCAATAAGGTTATGGGTGAATCAAAGCGTCGAAAGGAAACATTGGGCGAAAAATATGGGCAAGAACCATCGGTCTTACCCTGGCTACCCATCAAAAAAACTCAGGCTGAACAGTTTGTTAAACTCAGCACTCGCGGTGCCTGGATCGGCATTGGTGGTTTAGTCGCCTACTGGGTCGTTGTCCGTTTGCTGGGGCCAATGCTGGGATGGTGGCAAGTCAACTAGCGATCGCGCTCCCCGTTGCAGTTAAACTCGACCGCTTACGGCGAGTCAATCATTACAACTCATCACAATAGTTGATGGCATCAGCCAACATTCGTCATCATTGCAGCCGATTTTGATTGAGTGATAAGGCGCGATCGCCGCTCAATCACCCGCTGGCCAAGGATTTAGCTGAAGCTAACAGCTCTAGTAGACCAACAACGGGAATTATCTCTATACGTAAAGCAAATATAATTTCTGCCTGCATAAAGTGGGCAGCCCGTGATCCCTATGCTAGAACTAGCAGAGTACAGCTAATTATGACGCTTCATAGTCTCTCAGCTAAATCAGGCTCTCAGCTAAACCAAACGGTTTAGGTTGAATCCGAAACCCGCAGGCTAACCCCACAGGCGAAGTAATTCAGGGTTCTATCCATTGAGATAGAGGTTAGCCGTTCCTGTTGTACCTGATACTTTATTGAACCAGGTGGTTAGTTACTCTGATCCAGTGGAACTAATGCATTGGCACCATACAGTTGGCTTGAGCTAATTTTTTAGCGCTTTTTGCCCATTTTCTTCAACCCCGCTTAACTCTGTAATTCAGGTTCATCCCTTCCAAAGAGTCATTTCTTCCGGCCAACGACGAAATTCTTAAGAAAGTATGAATAAGGTTTAGAATTGAGTGTGGTGATAGGAGGTCACGCGTGTTTATACGACTTGCAGATCAGCATCGTCAATTTGTTCAAGATCTGGTTATGAACCTTCAGGCTTTAGCCATTGTGCTAGAGCGCAGAGGCTATCTCGCGTCTTGCTACACCTGTGGCGGTCAAATGAATAGTGCTTCCTTTATGGTAAGCCTTGGCGAAAATCATCTTATTCGGTTCCTGGTTTCTGACTATGGAATTACCTGGACTGAAATGCGTGATGATCGAGAGCTGATGAAGTTAGAGGGTGCTGAAGCAATCAGCCAACTTCAGGAGCTTGCTAATTTGGTTAAGCATCAGGTCAAGCCCTCCGAATATCGCCCTGCGGTAATGCATTAGCCAGGGATCTTACCCCTACAGCGCTCTATTGCCCCCACACACACCGCTTCTACCCTTTCGGTTTAGCAGGGATCGTTGGGTTGTGTATCTGTCCCCGTGCGATCGCCAACGTTGATGTCAACTACAACAGAGTTACGCTGGTTCTATCCTGGATTGTTGCCAGCCGCCGTCATGGATTGGTTTGATCAAGAGTCGCTGGGCCAGTACGTTGGAGCATGGGAAACCCGCGAAGACCATTACCTTGTAGTACCAGAATGTTCTTACCTGAACCTTAAGCTGAGAGCAGACAGGCTGGAGGTCAAGTTGAGACAGGAGCAGTTTGCCGTGCAGCGATGTGGCAACCGCTGGTCTGGTCTGGTCGAGCGTTGGACGAAATGGGGCTGTAGCTCGATGGATACCCAGCATGATGATTTGCATTTCAACTCAGATCAGCCAGACCAGCATTGGATTGGAGTTGAAAAGCAGCGATCGCAACGTCAATATCAGGTTGTTCCTAACCAAGATCCCCGATCGCTGCCGCTAGAGAAGGTCATTTCGCAGGGATGCAGCGTTGAAATAACGCAGCTCAAGGCAAATGATCAGGACTGGTGGAGCTTAGCGTTTGAAGCCTTTGGGGAGCGATCGCAGCAGCAGCAGACTTTGTTGGCGATCGCCAGTTGGTGTGGTCAAATGTCAGACAGTCCAACCCTGGCAGCAGAACAATCCTATGCCTATCCACAATGGCTAATGGCCATCTTGCAGTAGTCAGGTAAGACGAATAGATCATCCCTGAGAACGATTCCCCTATTTCTATTTCGCTACAAATTAAGAGAGCGTTTGTTGCTGAAGTGATTGAGTTTTGACAGGTACTGCTTTAATAGAACCGCTGGGTTGGCAAGAAACCTTACTGAGGATAGCGCTCTCTGTAGTCGTTGGGGCTGTAATTGGTTGGGAACGGGAAAGCCGAGCAAAGCCCGCTGGGTTGAGAACGCATATGCTGGTTAGCCTTGGTTCTGCCATTTTCGTTTTAACCAGCATTCAAACGGGTACGGCTGGTGAGAGTTCGGATGTAATTGCCCGGGTGATTCAGGGCATCGTCGCCGGGATCGGTTTTTTGGGAGCAGGCGAAATCTTCGCAAACTCTCGACCAACCGATGCGAAAGGTGTTATTAAAATCCGAGGGTTAACCTCCGCTGCGGCCACCTGGGTTACGGCGGCGTTGGGGGTTGCCGCCGCCTGTGGCTTGTGGTTAATTTGCCTCGCGGGCACCGTCGTCACCTTTATGGTGCTGTGGGGAGTGAAGAAAGTTGAGTAATCGGCAAGCGGATGCAGTAAATGGTTGCAGCTATCTTCATGTTGCCAAATGCTGCCAAACAGCATACATGTTTTAACCAGGGGACTGTAACTCGAACCGCTTCAAATCGTCCATGTTTCTCAGTTCGGGGAGTTTAGAAGCCGCCGCAGAACATGCAAGCCACTTTAAACAACCGCTTAAGCCTGGATAAAAATGTCGTAGAGAGACAGCATAATTTCGACCACAATCAAAATGACGACATACCACTCAACGCGTAGCCCTGTGTTGTGCTGAAGCAGGTCAAGCACCGTTTCAGCCGTGCGCGAAATTAACTCTAGCTTGCGCTCCAGGGCAATATGCCGTTCTCGAATCTCGTATTCATCCTCCAGGCGCAAGTAAAGCCGCTCTAGTTCCGGCGCATCCCAGAGCAGTTCTGGCTTATCAATAATTTCAACACGTCCTACAATCTTGTGCTGAATCGACAGCACTCTGCCAATCTGGCGCAGCAGTTCTTTGCCTCGGCGTTCATTTTTAGTGCTGCGCTGTAGCTCTGCGGCAAACGGTTCAAGCTGATCAAACACCTCGCCCGTGCCTACTTCGTAGTGTTCTAGCACAACACTTTTAGCTAAAATATCGCCTACGATTTGTAAGCGTTCGATGCTGAACTCGCGCAGCCAGATTACCCCATTTTCAACTTTCCCTGCCACGTTAGAATCAATGCTGAGTTTGATGTCTTCCGTTTCTGGGGTGGTAAAGGGTTCAACAATGAGCGGCTTGAGATAGGTCAGAAACGACGCTTCTTCTACGGGTTCAAGCCCAAACAGCACCACAGCGCCATAGCGGAAGAGAACCGCGCACCCCTGTTCGCCTGCGGTAACCACCAGGGGAACCGTTGCTAAATAATCCGCCTTCTCTAAAGCGTCGAGGTCTAGTTGTTCTCCTAAAAACAGAGCACGCCCTTTAACAAGGTCTTTATCTGTAAACAGTAGTTTGTGCATACCTTTGATTATGGTACGTTGCCTGCTGTAAAGCAGTACGAACTACTACTCACTCAGGCAACGTCAATTCTTCGCGCTTGTAACTTAACTGGAATTCTAGAAGTTGTTTTAAAGGTATCGAATGGGCTGCATTCGCTCCCACATCCCCCAACCCTGGCGGACTTCCGGGCTAACTCTGTGCGAAACGAAGACACCTGCGACACAGAGCAACGCCATCTTATTTAAACCATTGCACCTTAATCAATTTCCCATCCTGGGCACTACACTTCAAATTTTAATTGCAACCGCGATCGCCTTCATTTATAGAACACCTGTTCTGTTTTTTAACCCTTTGTTTTATACTTTTAGACACGATGAATCTACATGCGAGCCGTCATGGCGGTAGGAGATATCTATGCCCCTCGGTAGTATGAACCATCTGTCTTTAACTGTGAGCGATCGCGACGCATCGGAGCCGTTTTACGATGCTATTTTGACGTTCATGGGATACGAACTCACTGAGAAAACCGACGAATTTACCCTGTGGTGGTCAGCCTCTGCTGGAGCTGTTACTATTGGCTCTGCTAATCCAGATGCACGGAATCCAGTTCACGATCGCTACTCGCCAGGGCTGCATCACTTTGCCTTTAGTGCCGATAGTCGAGAAGAGGTGGATCGGCTGCACCAGCTACTCGTTAAGATTGGGGCTACCGTTTTAGACGCGCCAGCCGAGTACAGCCAGTATGCCCCAGGATATTATGCCGTTTTCTTTGCTGACCCAGACGGCATCAAGCTGGAGTTAGTCCATATGCCCACTGTACCGGAATAGAAAGAGGTCATGGGTTGGGCTGGTAATAGTCGGTTGATTTGACTTCACCGATCGCATCCTTATCTTTGTTGATACAGCCTGCCTTTTGGGTGTATTGGCAAACCTTAGCCCACAGGGCCGCGCGGGTTCCGGGTGGCCCTGACGAAAACAGCACTTTATCACCACCCACCGCGTTCAAGATTTTGACACCGCAAACGGGACAGGTCTGCATTCCAGTTTCAGACATGGCGTTGTGTTCAAGACGGTTCTACCATACATTATCCTGCTATTCAGGTCAGGCGAATACACGGTTGGGGTACACCCAGAAGCAGAGACTAAGCGATCGCCACTTCAAAACGATCGCCCGGCTTGGGTTCAAGTACCCGTGTTGGGAGATTGTGCTGCTGCAAAACCTGGCGCAGTTCATCGGCATTCCCCTCTGCCCACAGAACGGAAGTTAGCACTCCCTCAAAAACCACATCCCCTCCTGCCGCAGTCGGCATAATAACTTGAGGCTTGAGCCATTGAACCAGCTCGAACGCACTTTTTCGTCCCTGAATAATCGACCCCAGGAGCGGAATCGCTAAGTCAACAATCGGGGCAATGACCACATCCACCGGAGCCGCGTCTTTAAGGCTGGGGGAGTGGTAGCCGTGCGGCTCGTAATAGAGTGTCTTGCCGCTGCTGAGGTCTTTTAGCAGGTAGCCGTTTTCCGTGGTAAGTGGCCCCAGGGGTGAACCCGGAGTAGCGCTGATTTTTAGCTGCGCTACTGTAACGCTTTCTCCATGACCTAACGCTGTAACCTGACGATAGCCCAACGCCTGAGCCACTTTAGCAGCGTTAGGGGAACCCACCACGGGAATGGCGCGATCGAGCTGTTTTAACGTAGGGGGATGGGCATGATCCTCTAACCCCTGGGACAGCAAAATCAGGTCAATATGGTCGGGGATAGGACGGGGGATAGGGCGATCGCCCTTAAACAGCCACGCCTGATTGGCAAATGTGAGAGACCCCACCAACCACGGATCAAGCAAAATCCGCTGGGTTCCCATTTCAATCAGCCAAGAGTTGCTGTCTAGCCAGGTGAGATACATTGCAAAAAATGAAGTGCTTAACGGGTTTGGGGGTTGGTCATGAGTGGCAGATGAATCCCATACGCAGACGCGATGCGTCACGGCTGCATCAGGTCTGCATCAGGAGACAGTTGTATTCTAAGACGCTTTACATTTTGTTACAACTATCGGGACAGAGGATGCTCCCTGCCTCAAGCTTCATCCGAAGCATCCGGGCTAGAACTCACCGCCGACGGAATAGCCAGCGGTAGGGTTAGCCAAAACGTAGAGCCATTCCCCGGTTCGCTAACAACACCGATTTGTCCACCGTGGGCGGTGATGATTTGACGACAAAGATATAGCCCCAGCCCCATACCGCGATGTCGCGATTTTGGCCCTCGGACATACCGCTCGAACAGGCGATCGCTCACTTCCTGGCTCATGCCAACTCCATTGTCGTGGAGCGTAAAGCGAATCATTTCTGCCTCAACGGTAGCCGAGAGGGTCAACGCCACACCGGGGGGGTTGTGGTGCAGGGCATTGGTCATCAAATTTTCAAATACCCGTCTCAGTTGCACGGGGTCAGCCGTAACCAGAGGCAAATCGGGCGGGACGCTGTTTACCAGCGTTGCCTGGTTCTTCTCCACTAACGGCTCTAGATCTTCAACGATCACCTGGGTTAGCAGGCTGAGTTGCACCAGCTCATAATTGAGAATGACCCCTCGCGTTTCGCTAGAGTGCGCCTGCAGCAGAGAGCGGATGAGATTGAGCTGGTGATCGCTGCTTTGAATCATGCGCTCAACAATGGGGCGAGTCATGGTCAATGTATCGCCAGATTGATTCAGCAAATTTTTGAGCACCAGCGACATCCCCATCATTGGCGTTCGCAAATCGTGGGAAAACGCGTTAAGAAACTCATCTTTTAGCTCATTTAGCTCTTGCAGTTCCTCCATTTTTTGCTGGAGTTGAGCGGTGCGCTCCTCAACCAACTGCTCCAGTCCGGCATTGAGTTCCTGCACCTGACGGTAAAGCTGGGCTTGCTGAATCGCGATCGCCACCTGTGTAGCAAGCTGTTCCAATAGCTGAATTTCAAAGGGTTCCCACTGACGAGAATGGGAGCATTGGTGCGCCACTAAAATGCCAAACAGCCGCTCGTCTTTCATCACGGGCACACCCATTGTGGCTCGAATTTGAAAGCGAATGAACCCTTCCCGCACCGATTCACGTAGCTCTATTTGGGTGGTGTCCGAAATATTGATATGCTCTAGCTCGCAAAGCGCCTGCTGCAATTCTTCGTACATTTGACCATCCAACACCCACTCCAGCACGGAGGGATAGCGGGAATCAACCGACTCGGCCACCACTCGTCCCTCGCCCTGGGGATCAAACTGCGTAATAAACACCCGATCGGCATGGAGAAACTGCCGCACTTCTGCCACAGTCGTATTGAGAATTTGATCGAGGTCGAGGGATTGGCGGATACGAAGGGCAATTTCTCGCAACAGCCGATCGCGATCGGCGGCCGCCTGAAGCTGCTGCTCTGCCCGCTTGCGTTCGGTAATGTCTACGGTGATGTCGAGCATACACAGCTCGTCCCCAATTTTAATCACCTCGGCTGAAAACAGCGCCACTCGCATCTCGCCAGATTTGACCCGAAAGTGACATTCAACATTGCTAACCGAGCCGTGCTGCCGCAAAGGTTCAATGATGGTGAGGCGATCGCCATCATTGAGCCACAGGTTAATGTCGTAAACGCTGCGATCGATCACTTCATCTCGGCTGTAGCCTGAGAACTTGAGGAAGCTGTCGTTTACCTCGATCAGCCGCCCGTCCACCAGGGTTGTAATCGTCATTGGATTCGGGCTGGAACGGAATGCCTTCGAGAACTTCTCTTCGGATAGGCGCAGGGCAATTTCAGACAGTTTGCGATCGGTAATATCTCGCACGATCGCCAGCACCTCATCTTCCCCACTAACGACAATACGGGCTTCGTAATCGCGCGAGTGGTGCCCCGACGCTAACACGGCCTCATGACTCACCTGCTGGTAAATCTGGTCGAGTGCCGGATTGCGGTTAAGCCGCAGTTGATATTCAAAATATTGCGTTTTCCCCGTTTGCAGCGCTTGCTCAATGTAATACATCCGCTGTTGAGCCAGGTCGAGCGGCAGCACATCATACACATTCTTGCCAATTAACTCTAAGGGCGGCAGTAACACATCGCCATCGTGCTCGGCTTTGCAGTCGAGATAGGTGCCATCTCGCCGAATACGAAACATCAAGTCGGGAATGGCATTGACTAACGCTCGATTTCTGGCTTCACTCTGGCGAATGGCAGCTTCGGCCTGCTTGCTGTCGGTGATGTCTCGAACCCCGGCAACCCGAACCAACTGACCTTTGTAGTGAACGGCCTTGGCGCAAACCGCACCCATAAAGGTGGTGCCGTCTTTTTTAACGCCAATGCCTTCATAGTCGTAGGGTTGGTCGGGCGACTCTAGCGATCGCCACGTCTGCCGTACCTGTTCGCGCGAAACAGCGGCCACCAGATCCATCACAGGCATACCAATGATTTCATCTGTTGAATACCCAAACAGCTTTTCAGCAGCGGGATTTACATCTAAAACCTTGCCAAAATCGTGAACAATAACAGCCTCAAACGTCGCTTCAAAAAAGCTTTGCAGCCGATTTTTACTGTCTCGAAGTTCCGCTTCCATCTGGTTGCGGTCGGTCACATCTTGCACAATACTCAGCACTTCATCGGCACCGCAAACCACCAACCTCGCCTCATAGCTGCGGATTCCTCGCGGCTCAGACAGTTGATATTTACAGGTTTGCAGTTCGCCTGTATCGAGAGTGCGCTGCATTGCCTGCCAGCATAGCTCGGCCACGTCGGGCGGCAGAAGCTCATGCATAAAGCGACCAATAATTTCTTCGCTGGCAATATGCACCGTTGCATTGCCCTTGAAATCGAGATATTGCCCCTCGCGGCTCAGGCGAAACATCAGGTCGGGGCTAGCATCAAGCATGGCTCGATAGCGGGCTTCGTTCTGACGAGAGGCCGCTTCAGCGCGCTTGCTGACTGTGATGTCTACTATGACACCATCCCATAGGATACTGCCGTCGGGCTGGCGTTCCGGACGCGAGAACCCCTGCACCCATTTCAGCTTGCCCGATGGGGTAATAATGCGCCCCTCCCAGTGCCACGGTTCTAGAGTAGCCGCAGATTCATCAATCGCCGCTTCAAAGCTGGCGCGGTCGTCTGGATGGCACAGGTTTGAGATTCGAGAAAAATCAGCCTGAATCGTCTCCGGATCGAGTTCCAGTAGTTCCTGGCTGCCTGAACTGGCATATAGTACTTGCCGCGTATCCCCATCACGGCTGAGAAATTGATAGAGCATTCCAGGCACATTGGCCGCGATCGTCTGAAGCCGGGATTGGCTGTGATGCAGTGCCCTCTCCGCCTGATAGCGGGCGATCGCTCCACCAATACTGCCTGCCATCAGTTGCAGGGCAGCTTTTTCATCGGCTGACCATTGCCGTTCACGGTGGCAATCGTCAAACCCAATTACGCCCCACAGGTGACCATCAATCTGAATCGGCACGATCAAAATTGACCTGATTTCCTGCACAACGAGTCCTGCTTGCTCCCTCAGGGGCAGATCTCGAACCAGGCTGCTAAAGGGTTGCCCAGCATGAAAGATGTCATACCACCGGGTTAAACCACTAACGGCGTAGGTGCGGTTTTGCAGGGTCGGGTTATCGATTTGGGGCGATACGGCATCTCGAACCCATTCAAACCGTTGACTGGCCGCTGGTTCTCCGGTTTCAGGATGGGGATGAGTTTCAAAGATGTAGACCCGATCCACCTCTGTCACAGCTCCCAGGGTGGCGA
Source organism: Oculatella sp. LEGE 06141 (assembly GCF_015207605.1). Classification (GTDB taxonomy): domain Bacteria; phylum Cyanobacteriota; class Cyanobacteriia; order Elainellales; family Elainellaceae; genus Oculatella. The sequence continues at coordinate 62,626 of NZ_JADEWO010000027.1, read as the reverse complement.
TCGATCGCTGAATCGCCTGCGTGTAGTCTCCATTCAGCAACTGACTGGTTGCTTCTGCCACGCCTCGCAACAAATTGGGGTGGGAAGACCGTTCACTGTCCTGAACGGCAACACGTTCAGTGTCGGCCAGATGGAGTAAAGCAACCTGATCGTCTGGCTGATGAGACCCGCCTGGTGTTGGTTGTTGCTTGCTTTGCTTTGCGGCCAAGAGCTGTTGCAGCTTGATAAACGCTGCTTCATCTCGGCAACATTCCCGCAATGCTTGGAGACCATCAAGGTCAAACACCATATTCTCCAATGCTGAGGCAAATGTCATGCTGTGCCTGCACGCCTACTAAAGTCAGTTATGCCATTAAAAAGAGATCTTTTAAGCTTTTTTAATGATTAATTTTTGAATCACTACTGTTTTTCACCCGTTGCACTTTGTGGAGTCGCCAAGCTGTAGCTAATTCTGAAACAGGGTTAACGCGGCTGCTATTCAACACTAAAAGAGTATAGAGAGGAAAGATGAGATTTGCCTGAATTTCCTTTCAAAACTTTAAAGTGTGTTCCTTTTTTCTAACTGCGCTGGCGGAAACTAATCAAACATGCGCGCGTCATAAAATACGGAGGGTTAGCGATCGCAGCTTGAGTTAAAAACGACCAAATTCCAGCGTTTTTAACGACAGATGAGCCAATCTCTACCCTTCGAACGATTTAGGAACCTTCTGTCTTGACTAAGGTCTATTAACTTACAATCTCGCACCGATACAAGCGCTCGTCGAGACTTGAAAATCTTGACTAAACCATATCTCAGTACTGCTGATAGATATAGGTTTTATCTCTCTTTTGATCATCCTGAACGTGCCGCTTATACACCTATTCTGTTGATGGGTTGGTTTAGGCTTCCGTTCAGGTGCGAGATGTCAGTTTTGTTGCTTAAAACGTCTTAATTCTCAGTTTGGAGAACGCTCTGAAATGTCTAATTCTCATCGCTGGCAATCTAATACTGCACTGTTTACCGCACTTGCGCTGACCGCAGGAGCAGCAGCTCCGCTCGTTGTACAAGCGCCTGCCCATGCCCAAACTACCTTCTATGATGTCCAATCGAACTATTGGGCACAGCCGTTTATTCAAGAGTTGGCTCAGCGTGGGGTGATTCGCGGCTTCCCCGACGGCAGCTTCCGCCCGGAAGCGCCTGTAACTCGCGCTCAGTTTGCAGCTATGGTTCGGCAAGCATTCAACCGCTCCACCGTGCGTCAGCCGATTAACTTTGTTGATGTCCCCAGCAACTACTGGGCACTGGATGCAATTCGCGAAGCTTACTCCACCGGATTCTTGACTGGATATCCCGGCAACGTCTTTAACCCTGAGCAAAACATTCCTCGGGCACAGGTGCTGGTATCACTGTCCAGCGGATTGGGCTATTCCACTGCTGGTTCTGGTAACTCGTTGCAGGTTTACACAGACGCGGGCGCAATTCCCGACTATGCGCGTACGGCCATTGCGGCTGCAACGGAGCGACAAATTGTCGTGAACTATCCCAACGTGCAAGTGTTGAACCCCAACCAGACAGCGACTCGCGCCGAGGTTGCTGCGTTTATCTATCAAGCGCTGGTGCAAGAAGGACAGGCAACGGCGATCGCTTCCCCCTATGTGGTCGGCCAAGCTCAACCGCAGCCTCAACCCACCGCAACTGTACCCTCTGGAACCGCAATTCCCGTTCGTTATGAAGCGGCTGAGCGCATTTTGCTGGCACCCGAGGAGCCAGAACCGGTTCCAGTCACCCTAACCGTGGCTCGCAACGTAACGGCTCAAAACGGAGCTGTTGTGATTCCCGCAGGCAGCCAGGTGGTGGGTGAGTTGCGAACCGTCCAGGGCGGAGCGCAGTTCTACGCCAGCCAGATTGTGCTAACCAATGGCACTCGCATTAACGCCAACGCTACGTCCCAAGTTGTGACCAACACAGAAACGGTTCGGCGCGGTGGTAACGTGCGCGGAATCATCCGAGGTGCCGCATTAGGGGCTGCTGCCGCTGCGGGCGTGTCAGCGGTGACGGGCGATCGCGATGTCGCTGTGGGTGAAGTGCTGGGTGGTGCTGGTGCTGGTGCGCTGCTGAACGTCTTCCTGGGACGCGATCGCATTCAGCTCATTGCGGTTGATCCAGAAACCGACCTGAACCTGACACTCAACTCCAGCCTGACGTTCCAATAACGGCTAAAAAAAGCCCTCCTGACCCCGTCGCTCTTCGGCATCAACCCAGGGTGAACCAGGGTCAGGCGTAGCATTATTGCTGTTCAACTACTGGGGGTACGGCGTGCCGTACCCCTTTTTGTGTCCTATGCCGAGGGGTCGAAGAGAACGCTACCCTGGCGAAGAATATGCCAACCCTCTTCTGTCCACTGGACGACCGTGGAAGGAACACCAACGGCTGATTGCGCTGGGGAACCTGGTTTGTCTACGGTCGTATCGGGTTCAACCCTCTCCAATTCAGACGGCAACAGGGTTAACACCTCTGGAAACTGTTGATTAATATCAGACAGGCTTTGCAGCGGCGGATCGCCCGATCGATTCACGCTGGTGGTGGCTAAAGGGCCGGTCCGTGCCAGGATGTGACGGGCGATCGCCCGATCAGGAACGCGAATGCCGATGGTGGTGGGATTGCTGGGATTGACTGCAACAGGAAGGCGATCGCTAGCCGGTAACACCAAGGTCAATGCTCCCGGCCAGTAGCGATTGGCGATTTGCTGCCAAACCGCCTTCTCCGCTGGGGTTCCAGCCACAAACTCCCACAGGTCTGCCAGATCTGCACCCATCAAAATCAGCGGTTTTGTCTCACTGCGCCGCTTTGCCGCAAAAATGAGAGAAGCCCGGTCAGGACGAACGGCTAACGCTGGCACAGTATCGGTGGGAAAGGAAACCAGGCGATCGCCAGCCTGAGCGGCTGCAACCAACTCGGTTAAAGGAACGTGGGGCATAAGGCGAACCAAGGAGAAGGCAGGCTGTAATCGTAGAATGAACTGAGACAAACCTCAACCCGCCCTAACGGCTGGTCATCGCACCCCCAGCCTAGGAGTTGCCCTGACCGCAGGGCACGCGACTGGTTGAAAACAGCGCTGCTTCAATTTGGGCGATCGCTCTATTCAGGTCGTCGTTGATTACCTGAATGTCAAACTCGTTTGCCGCATCAATTTCAGCCTTTGCCCGTCCCAGGCGGCGCAGAATTGCTTCTTCTGAATCTTGCCCCCGTCCCCGAAGCCGCTGTTCCAGCTCAAATAGGGAAGGTGGCAAGATAAAAATCCGCAGCGCTTTCGGGAAGGTTTGACGAATTTGCCGCGCCCCTTCCAGTTCAATTTCCAGAACGACCCAATTTCCGCGTTGAATCTGGTGTTCAACCGGTTGGCGAGGCGTGCCGTAGTAATTTCCGGCAAATTCAGCCCACTCTAGCAGTTCACCATTAGCGGCCATCTGTTCAAACGCGGCTCGGTCGGTGAAGTAATACTGCTGCCCATCCACTTCTCCGGGACGAGGCGATCGCGTCGTCACCGAAATCGACAGGTAAAGTTCTGGATGGCGTTTCAACAGCGATCGCAGCAACGTACCTTTGCCAACGCCACTGGGACCCGTTAATACAATCAATCGACCTGTTGCCATGTGCCTATTTAATCTGCGATCGCGGTTTTCAAAGTATTTCCCCATATTGAGACAATCTGGGAACGTCTGACAACGTTGGGTTCAAAAGTCAGCAGGTGCAACCCGGTGCAGCAGCATCGCCATTGAATGAGAACAACCGACCGCAAATGGCGCTAGCGTTGGTTATTGCCGCCGATTAGCGGCTGAATGGCGCTGCACCTGTCACAATAGGTACAGATACCGTATTATTCATCCGATTGACCATCTTTGCTAATCACAAAGCGGTTGGCAACGGTTTCGGGCTGAATCGCTGAAAGGATGATGTGCCCTGAATCAGTAATAATCACTGCCCTGGTGCGACGACCATACGTTGCATCAACCAACTGTCCACGATCGCGAGCGTCGGTGATCACCCGCTTAATGGGAGCGGATTCGGGGCTGACAATGGCAATGACTCGGTTTGCAGATACGATATTGCCAAACCCGATATTAATCAGCTTAATATCCATAGGTAAAGAGCGACCAGAGATCCCCGGATAGACCGGAAGCTGTAGATTTGGGTGTAAGCCGTTGACTCAATGGTATCGACAAAAATTTTGACCAACAAGGCTGTAGTCTGCGTAAAAGCCAGTTCTCGGCCTGTTTCTGCCCCTTTCTCTACCTTTTGACATATTTTTTGCTTTGCAACCAGTTGACTTTACGACCTTAATGGCTACTTGTGCTGAACTGCGGGCGGATTGGCTGCCGGCTCGTTTGGAACAGGTGTATCAGCGCGATCGCCACAGCCTTGCTCTGGCATTGCGAACACTAGACCAGCGCGGCTGGTTAACCCTGTCATGGCATCCCCAGGCAGCTCACCTTGGCATGGCAGACCCACCGCCGCGATCGCCAGATACCTTTACCTTTAGCCAGCAATTGCGCCATCAGTTGGGTGGGCTAGCGCTGATCGCCATTGCCCCCATTTCTCCCTGGGAGCGGGTGGTTGATCTACAATTTGGCCGCCGCCCCGGAGAAATGGCACTCTGGCATCTCTATGTCGAAATCATGGGCAAATACAGCAATGTAATTTTGACGAACCAGGATGACCTGATTGTGACGGCAGCCCACCAGGTGAGCGCCCAACAGTCGAGCGTGCGGCCTATTTTGACCGGGCAACCCTACGAAAAACCGCCCGCACTGAGAGATACGATGCCAACCCTGGAGGAGTCTCAAGAGCGCTGGCAGGAGCGGGTGAGTTTAATTCCCGGTGCGCTGCGGCGTAACCTGCTTAAAAGTTACCGGGGGCTTAGCTCATCGCTGGTGCTGTCGATGATTCAGGCGGCAGGCTTAGATCCCGACCAATCGACCGATCGGCTTGCCCCGGCAGAGTGGCAGCACTTGTTCGATCGCTGGCAGGAATGGCTCACCGCGTTAGAGGGCGATCGCTTCTACCCCGGCTGGCGAACCGACGGCTACACGGTGATGGGGTGGGGGATGGTGAAACCGGAAAAGTCGGTTCAAGCCTTACTCAGCCGTTACTATACCGACCAGCTTAACCAGCAAGACTTTGCCCAACTGCGGCATCAAATTAGCCAGCGGTTGAATAACCTGCTGAAAAAGCTGCACACCAAAGCCACCGACTTTCAGAACCGCTTGCAGATGTCTGCGGATGCCGATCAGGATCGCGAGAAGGCCGATTTGTTGATGGCACATTTGCATCACTGGCAGCCAGGGATGAAGTCGATCACGCTGGCTGACTTTACCACAGAGCAACCCGTCGTCATTCCCCTGAATCCAGAGAAAAATGCGGTGCAAAATGCTCAGGCTTTCTATAAACGGCATCAAAAACTGAAGCGATCGCGCAATGCCCTGGAGCCGCTGCTAGCAGACGTACAGGCCGAATTGGTCTATTTAGAACAGGTGGAGGTGGCGATCGCCCATCTGGATCAGTATCGCCATCCAGATGACCTGGAATCTTTAACGGAAATTCGTGACGAGTTAATTCAGCAAGGCTACCTGGACGATCCCGATCAGCGCTACCGGGACACCAATTCCAGCCAAACCGCCAACTTTTTGCGACATCGAACGCCCAACGGCTTTGAAGTCTGGATTGGACGAAACAATCGCCAAAATGACCTATTAACGTTTCGCGTTGCTGGCGATTATGACCTCTGGTTCCATACGCAAGAAATTCCAGGCAGCCATGTATTACTGCGACTCGACCCAGGTGCCGCGCTGGAAGAAGCCGATCTTCAGGCAACGGCTGATCTGGCAGCTTATTACAGCCGCGCCCGTCAGAGCGACCAGGTACCTGTGGTTTACACCGCGCCAAAGCAGGTCTTTAAGCCGAAGGGTGCCAAGCCTGGAGTGGCGATCTATAAACAGGAGCGGATTGTGTGGGGACAACCCCAGCGTGGCAAGCAATACATTGAACAAACGGTTGCCCAATCTTGATGCATTTTGCAGGTTCAAATCGGCTGGTTATCGGCTGGTTTAAACGGTATTTAAACAGCGTTGGTTTAAACAGTAATAGAGGCAATCTATACAGGAAAATCCGTGTAGATGGCTACACCGATTTCAACCCGAATAGATTGCCTCTATTTAGCAATAAAACCCCAAACCGTTATGGGATGGGAGAGAACAGAAAGTCAGGGAAAAAGCGATTGAATTCAATCAAAACCCCTGCCGTAACAAACATCCAGGCTGCTGCTAAAACAGGAGCAGTAGAAAGATATTTCAGCAAATATTGCAGTTGCATGTGAAACGCTCCGAGCGTAAAGAAATCGACCTGTGATGAACCATTGGGGCAGTTTTGACGCGATCGCAGTGACTTACAAGGAGAAGCAACCAGGACTTCAACAAAACGCACCCCGCTGATTGGCATTAAGGCTTGAGATGTTAAAACCTCAAAGCATCGTTAGCGAGGAGAGACTGGAATCTCTTCTTCTTTTGCGGTTAGATCACCACTGGTAAGTTCTCCAAGAGCCGCCAAAGGCCAGAGGAAGCCAGATAGCATTAAGCTAAGCGCCCTGGGAACATCAATGATGATTTCATTCATCTCAGGATTTTTCTCCTTACGAACCGCCCGAATGTAGGAACGGCCCACCCAACCAATCCAACCTGCGATATACAGGAAAAGAAGGCTGGGAACGATGAATTCGCCAGCGTGACCCAACCGACCATCCACAACCAGGTGTGGCAGACCCTCAGGCCCACAAACCAGATTTGAATTTGCGTATTTCTCGAATCGCTGCTTGGCAGCAGCAGTACGGGCATTAGCCGCACGCTGTTGGAAAGCAGGAGATGCATTACAAGGGGTCAAGCCGCCCACCTCTGCCGAAGCAGGTTGAGCAAAACCAAACCAGAGACAAAAAACTAATGCCAAAGCAAACAATCGTCGCATGGAATTGTTTCCCTTTATTACAAAAAACAAAGGATTTTGTACAAAATATTAAGTTGTTTGTACAAGCACTGTTGAACTTCAGAGCAATCATACTCCTAGAGGTATGCCGCGTAAAGTTAAGCTTTTAAAAGAAGTTTATAAACTCCGTTATTTGCCCGATTATTTGCTCGATCGTGTCTTCTTCAATTCGTCGGCAAATTCACTTTATAATTGAAGTTTTGTAACATTTAATTGAATTATTGAGCCATCATTTCTGGCTGTTTTAGCTCACCTTAGTCACTCACTGGCAATCTAATGGCTACGATTTTAGCGATCGAAACAAGTTGTGATGAAACTGCCGTGGCGATTGTGCGCGATCGCCAGATTTTGAGCAGCATTGTCTCTTCGCAGATTGCGGTGCATCAACCCTATGGCGGTGTCGTGCCTGAGGTGGCCTCGCGCCAGCATGTGGAACTGGTTAATGTGGCGATCGCAGAAGCCTTGCAACAGGCCAACCGGACATGGGCTGAGATTGACGGTATAGCTGCCACATCGGCACCGGGGTTAGTAGGAGCGTTGCTGGTAGGGCTGACCGCCGCTAAAACCCTGGCGATGCTCTACAACAAGCCGTTTTTGGGTGTTCACCATCTAGAAGGGCATATCTATGCCTCGTACCTCAGCAGTCCAGACTTGCAGCCACCGTTTCTCTGTTTGCTGGTGTCTGGAGGCCACACCAGCCTGATTTACGTTAAAGCGTGTGGACACTACGAAACCCTGGGGCAAACCCGTGATGATGCAGCAGGAGAAGCGTTTGACAAAGTCGCTCGGCTGCTGAAATTGGGATATCCAGGTGGCCCAGTGATTGACCGTCTGGCCGCAGACGGCAATCCTCGCGCCTTTCCGCTACCCGAAGGGCAAATTTCCCTGCCCGAAGGCGGCTACCATCGGTATGACTCCAGCTTCAGTGGCTTAAAAACAGCAGTGTTGCGGCTCACCCAAACATTACAACAGCAACAGGACTCGCTGCCCGTTAACGACCTGGCCGCGAGTTTTCAGGACACTGTGGCGCGGGCGCTAACGAAGCGATCGATCGCCTGCGCTTTAGATTTTGGACTGGAGACGATCGCCGTTGGCGGTGGCGTTGCCGCCAACAGCGGGTTGAGGCACCATTTGCAGGCGGCAGCAGAACGCCACAACCTGCGAGTATTATTTCCACCGCTCCAGTTCTGTACCGATAATGCCGCAATGATTGCCTGTGCAGCGGCTGAGCATTTGAACCTTGGGCATACGTCGCCGTTGACCCTGGGCGTTCAATCACGAATGTCGCTCGAAGCGGTGATGCAGCTTTATCAGGTGTAACGGCGGATACCTGAAGTTGTCCCTGGCTCCTTAGCTGGTGGGTGACTCGACACCGTGCTTCGCCAAAATCGTTTTTACTTCATCAGCAACGGCATCGGGCTGCTCAACCATCGATAGATGACCGCAGTTCGGAATTTCGACAACATTGTCACCGCAACAGCGAAAGAGCCGATGAAAGCTGGCTAAATGATGCACATACTTCGGTTCCATAATCGTATCGTTTTCTCCAGCAATGAAGTAGACAGGCTGCTTCAGCTTGGACACGATTTGTGGCAGATGATGCACTTCTGCTTCGGTGGTGGAATCCATCAAGGTTCCCAGAGCGGCATCAGGATGGGCAGCAACCCAGTCCAGCACGCGCTGCTTACCCCAGCGACGCGCGATCGGACGAGCCACATTCATGCGGGTCATAGGTAAATCAATCAGGGGAAGCAGACGAAGCCACTGAGGCCGCAATTTAACTAACTGTTGCCCGGCAGCACGAAACCGCTCAAATTCTTCTTTCAGGTAAATTCCGCCGCCAGAGTTGATGCAAACCACACCCTTTACCGACTCTGGAAACTGACTGGCCGCCCACAGCGCAATGCTGCCGCCCAGGGAATGACCCACCAACCAGGCGCTAGAAATATTGAGCTGTTTTAGTAGAATGCCTAGATCTTTAGCGTAAGCCGATGGTGAATAACTGGATACCGGACACTCTGTAACCGTAACCTCCGCAAACTCGACTCGCTCGGTCGCCATTTCCCGGGTGGAATACGAACGGTTGGCAACGGCAAACGTCTTGATGTGGTGTTGCGGCTGTGACCCCCCAAACCCTCGCAGGTCGTAAGATAAGCACTGATATTCGGTTGACAGCCGCTGAATGATAGGCTGCCAGTATTCACGGCTCAAAAGCCAACCGTGAACAAACACCAGAACGATGTCAGAGCGAGTGGGAGCAGTTAGCTCGTAAGCGTGCGGAACTCCCAGAACATCAACGGTCTTGACCATACCTCTATGGTATCCTGAAGTGCCTCAAAAACGATTGAATGTATACGAGTAGCTGATTACGGCAAGGTTTTGGATTGGAGCCGGAGCAGGTGCGAATGCGTTTTTTGGGCGAGTGGGAGCAAGCTATCAGCTTTTTTAGAGTTTGAATATAATCCTGGTGAGCAACGATGAATCCAGAATCCGCCATCCAAAATTCAGTTGTCGCGATCGCCAGAACCAGACGAGGGGTGAGACCCCTCAGGTACAACCCTGATGATTAGTATGGTATGGGTTTCAAAACAAGGAATCAACTTCAGTTTGATCATCATCGGTTGATTTCCGTTGCTTAAGCTCTGCATGGGTCGCCATTTAGAGCTATTCACACATTTGTAAATTCAATAGTGATAGGTATGAAGTGTTGGCATAACCGCCCTGGCAAAGCATCGGTTCTTTGGACTGGCGGCAAAACTCTCGGCAATGCGGTTTTAGGGTGGGTCTTCCTATCCTCAGCCGTTGCTCCAGCCTGGGCAGCTCCACCCCGATCGCCCGATCAAAATGTCACCTGTGAAGTGTTGGTGATTGGGGGTGGTTTGGCCGGAGCAGCGACAGCGTATGAGTCACTGTTGGCAGGGCGAACCGTTTGTTTGACTGAAATTACCGACTGGGTGGGCGGCCAAATTTCTGCCCAGGGAACCTCTGCTCTGGATGAACGGCAAACACAGCGATCGCTGTTGTTTTATTCCAGAGGCTACCTGGAACTGCGGGATCGCATTCGCCGCTTCTACAGACGGCTCAATCCGGGCGACTGTTGGGTAAGCGAATCGTGCTTTCTACCCCGTGATGCAGCAGACATTCTTCAGGAAATGCTGGAAGATGCAGCCGATCGCGGCAATGGGGAACTGCGGTGGTTTCCCTCCACCGTGGTCAAGGAATTAGAGATTCAGGATGCTCAAATTCGCAGCGTCACTGCAATTCAGCACCGTCCAGCAGCGGGTGCGCCGCCGCTCAACACCACACCATTGTCGCAAAACATCGAAGACTGGTACACCTACGACGATTCCAGCAACTTCGAGAAAGACATCATCCGGTTTGTGCCGTTGCCAACCAATGACGACACACCCAGACCAGCCGATTGGTACGTGGTCGAGGCCACCGAGACGGGCGAGATTATTGCCTTAGCCGATGTGCCCTATCGCCTGGGAATTGATCCCGTTTCGTATGTAGAACCGTCTGCCTCCAGCCCCACGAACGATACCTACTGCACCCAGGGCTACACCTACACCTTTGCGATGCAGGCGACCGAGGAATCGCAAGAGCATGTTGCACCTGCTTTTTACGATCGCTACCAGCCCTACTACAGTTTTGAATTACCGCGATTCGACTTCGATAGTGTCTTTACCTATCGCCGAATTTACGCCGAAGATCCGCAGCCCCAGGGAACAGGCAGAAGCTACCCAGACTATGAATGGACTCCCGGCGACATCTCCATGCAAAACTGGACGTGGGGCAACGATTACCGCCCGGGTACCCCGCTCGACAACCTGATTTACAACCGCGAACAGCTTCAGCAAGCCGGACAGCTAGACGCAGGAGGCTGGATGGGCGGTTTGCGAACAGAGAGCTTGGCAAGTGCCGAAGAACTCTCGATCGGCTATTTCCACTGGCTGGTTGCTGGCACCACCGACTCGCAGCTAGGCGATGGCGTTAAAGAACCCAACCCCAACCACCGTTATCTGTCGGGGCTAGACTCGCCAATGGGCACGGTTCACGGCCTGTCAAAGTATCCTTACATGCGCGAAGGGCGACGGTTGATTGGGCGGGAGAGTTATGCCTTCCCGCAGGGGTTCAGCATTTGGGAAATTGATATTTCTCGCCGCGATTATCAGGATGAGTACTATCAAGAAGCGCTGCCGCCTCAGATGTATCGCAGCCTGCGGACAGCACTGGCTGGTTTAGAAACTGCGTCGGCTATTCGCAGCAACCAACCGCCCAACGAAATTGCCCGCCGCACCCGGTCTACCATCTACCCGGATACGGTCGGCATTGGTCACTATGCGATCGACTTCCATCCCTGTATGGTGCTGAGTCCACCAGAACTGGAAGGGAATTATGAACGACCGGGCGAACGGCGAGGTGCCGGACAAGCCTACCCATTCCAAATTCCGCTGCGGTCGATGATTCCGCAACAGGTCGATAACCTGCTGGTGGCTGGGAAGAGTATTGCCACCAGCCATATCGCCGCCGCCGCTTATCGCGTCCATTCCTTTGAGTGGTCATCGGGGGCGGCAGCAGGAACAACGGTTGATTTTGCTTTAGACCAGAACGTTTTGCCCTATCAACTGGTTGACCAACTGCCCCAACGCGAACCCCAACTTGAAGCGCTCCAGCGGCGTTTGGAGCAAAACAACAACCCGATCGCGTTTCCCAATACCTCTATCTTCAACGAAGACTGGCAGGGTTGGCAGTAGGCGGCAATAGCGCGGCAACGTCGGTGGTATAACTTGCGTTCACCCTGCTTTGGGAAAGCGGTTTGGGTTGAATGGTAAGCGGGGTAAACAGTGAAGCGGGAGCAGTGGTGTAACCATAACCATGCTCCCCTCACACACGCAGAAACGTATAACCAACCTGCACAACTGGGTGATCAATCGTTAGACTGATGGAATAGAATAACAAACAATATACTTTTATTAAGTTCTTTTTGTGGTGACGGTGCTTATGACGATGCTTATCTCAGCAGCCCCTTCCGCAACTTCTGCTGCGCCTGCGGTCACGCCGGCGCGTTCCAGCCAAACGGTTCGCAGTCGTTATCCCAACTTTAAGGTGATTGTGTTGAATGACGATTTCAACACCTTTCAACATGTAGCAGAGTGCCTAATGAAGTACGTTCCCATGATGACCAGCGATCTTGCCTGGGAACTCACCCATCAGATTCACAATGAAGGGCAGGCGATCGTCTGGACTGGGCCACAAGAACAGGCTGAGCTATATCATCAGCAGCTCAGCCGTGCCGGTTTAACCATGGCTCCGATCGAAGCCGCTTAGTTGTGAGCTAATTCTATGAGTTCTTCTGCCAATGGCAGGCTGGTGTGGAATCATTCAACCCATCTTCCCGGCTTAATTCCGATTTTAGAGAAGCTTATCCAGCAGGCGGGAATTCAAACGGTGACACCAGCGGTCATTGGTCGAGCTAAGTCGAATGCTCCGACGCTCAAGCTCAAGATCTCCGTTCCGGTTCGCGGTGGGTTTAAGCTCATCGCCCGTAAAGGAAAATCGTTTCAAGAAGTGTTTATCATCACCAGCCTGACACAGCCGGAACTGGAGGGGGCGATCGCTCATCTTCTTCAGTCCTGATTGGCTAGTTCAATTCGGCCAGTTCAATCTTTCACAGCTTTGAAATAGCTGGCAGGACGGTCTGAAGAAGCTGTATCTGTAACCATGTGGGCGATCGCACATTGCCTGGAACCCACCATCCTGATAGACCGTCTCATCGTTGTAAGGCTAGTTGAAAAGTGCCTCATCGTTCTGTAGATTGAAGCGCTATTCTGCCTATTCTCTAATGGTATTGTCAGAGAGATCTAAGGCGCAGTGAATGAACGTCTTGTAATGCCGTAGACCTATGCTGACCAGCTCTAGCCGTGTAGAGATTTCGGTGGTGATTCCTCTACACAACGAGGAACCAAACATTGACTATTTGTTTGAACGGCTTGTTCAGGCTCTCACGTCGCTTGATTTGTCATACGAAATTATTTGCATCAACGATGGTAGCCGCGATCGCACGTTAGATAAGCTCATCGCCCATCATCACCGCAATGCCGCGATCAAAGTCATCAGTCTGTCTCGTAATTTTGGCAAAGAAATTGCCATGACCGCAGGGCTAGATCATGCGATCGGCAACGCGGCAGTGTTGATTGATGCGGATTTGCAAGACCCTCCCGAATTGATTGGCGAACTGGTTGCCAAGTGGCGAGAAGGCTATGACATGGTGTATGCTACGCGGCGATCGCGTCAGGATGAAAGTTGGCTAAAGCGGCTGACAGCAGAAGGGTTTTACAGCGTGATTGGCCGCATCAGCCAGATTCCGATTCCAGCCAATACGGGCGATTTTCGGTTGCTCGATCGGCGGGTGATTGAGGCACTTAAACAACTGCCAGAACGAACCCGGTTCATGAAGGGGCTGTTTTCGTGGGTAGGCTTTAAGCAAACGTCAGTCATGTTCGATCGGCCTCAACGTCACAAGGGTGAAACAAGCTGGAACTATTGGAAACTCTGGAACTTTGCGCTAGATGGCATTACGTCTTTTAGCCTGTTGCCGCTGAAGATCTGGAGCTATGTGGGCGGGGTGCTGTCTTTTTTAGCCTTTCTCTATGCGTCATTTCTGGTGATTCGCACGCTGGTATCAGGAGTAGACGTACCTGGCTATGCCTCGATTATGGTAGCCATCTTGTTTTTAGGCGGCATCCAGTTGGTGACGCTCGGTTTCCTGGGCGAGTATCTTGGCCGAGTTTACGAAGAAGTGAAGGGGCGTCCGCTATATCTGGTGCGAGAAACCTATGGGGTCGCCTCTGATCGGTCTACCCCGGCTGGAACCTCTCACCCCATGTCAGAAACACCCATTCGCTAAGGACACACTATGAAACGGGGCATTCTCTTCCTGACGCTGGCCTGTATTGCAGCCACGATTCCAGCCCTGCATCTTTTAGGAGGAATTGACCCCGAACAGCTACAAATCCTGCTGCGACGTGCGGGTGTTTGGGCACCCATTATTTACGTGGTGGTTTATGTTATTGCCACGGCGTTAGTTTTGCCGTCAACGGTGCTGAACCTAACCGGAGGAGCTATTTTTGGGCCGTGGCTTGGCACCCTGTGGACGAGCGTAGCGGCAGTTGTGGCTGCGATCGTCACGTTTACCTTTACTCGTACCTTTGGGCGGCACTGGGTGTCCCAAAAATTAGCGGGGCGATGGCAAGCAATGGATGCCGAAATTCAGCAGGGTGGAGTATTTTACATCTTTGCGGTGCGGCTGCTGCCGATTATTCCCTATGGCATTGTCAACTTTACAGCAGGGCTAACCTCGGTTCGGCTGCGCGATTACCTGATTGGCACCATTTTGGGAACGGTTCCAGGCGTGTTGCCGTTTGTTTTACTGGGCAGTTCGGGGCTAACGGTGCTGCAAACAGGAGATGTAATCCCGCTAATGGCGGCTCTGGGCTTAATTGGCACCCTAGTTGGGGGCGCAACCTGGTATCGTCGTCGCCGAGCTGACCCACGACGGGCACTACACCAGCAGGAGCAGGCAGCCAACCCCATAGAGCCAGAGCAAAAATAGCTTTGGTTAATTTAGCTGGACTGACGTTGATAAATCCGAAATTGCAGGACGCGATCGCGATCATCCGGGTCGATGGCTGCCCCCTCCGGATAAAAATCACTCAGCGTTGCCGTTTGTTGATAGGTCTGAATCAGATTTTGCAACCCCAAATGGAGGGCTTTAGGGCCAGCTTGATTGAAAGAGCCATAAAAGGTGGGGGAGCCATCAAATTGATCGGCAATGTGAATATCCCCTTTGCCTGTGTCAATAATCCACTGGGGCGGAGTTGCCGTTAGCACCGCCATCACCTGCTGGGCATCTGCCAGGGTTAGCGCATCGGCGTTGGTGATATCCAACCGGGTAGGATTGTTGCACTCCAACAGGGTATAAAGCACGGATGCCGAACCATAGATAAAGCACGAGTCTCCTGGCGCGATCGTTTGCCTTAATACCGACAAACCTATCCTCTTTTCCTGGTTCACTTTAATGCCCTGGGTCATGGGATGAGCCAGTGGGTAGCGATTTAACGCCTGCCCAAACGATTGCTGCACAACCTGGCTGGACAAGACGCTAACCGTGGCGGCTAAGAAGGTGAGGGCGATCGCCCTTTTCCAGCGGCTCGACAGTTTAGTAGACATCAGCATCAGCAGCATGGCTAACGCGACGAGCAGGTCAGTATGCACATAGAATCGCCCCGGCCAGGAAAGCTGCATCGCCCACACCGTTCCCAGAACAGGAGCAATACTTAAGGGCAACGCCGGGTGGGATATTCCTAACAACCGCTCGCTTCGAGCCGGAAACAAACAGCCCAGCAGTAGCAGCAGGCTAAAGAAAGTTCGGGGTAGATCGTAGAGAAATAGATGAAAGCCAGTGTTGGTGAACTGACCACTGACAAACTCATCCGCGATGATGCCGAAGATGAGCAGACCGGGCACCGCGGCAATTCCCAGTTGCTCCAACCGCCTGTTGGGAACGTCATGCTTTTGTGAAACCCTCAGTAGCCCCAGGATGCCTGTAGAGAGAACCAGAGGAATAATGACAAACCTCAGCGTTTCTTGCATCACGCCAGACAGGGTGCTGGAAGGGGTAACAGCAACTCCGCCCGAAAAGGTATCAATTAAGCTGGAAAGCGTACTAACGTTTTTGCGTTCAGAGGCGGCGGTAAATAGCTCGTAAACGGCCATTGGTAGCGCCTGGTTTGCCGCTAATACTGTAACCAAACCGCCGATTCCGACCACAATTCCCAGGGTAAGGGGAAGCAACACCTTCAACCCATCTTTTGGCGACCGAATGAGATGCGCTGCCAAAACGCCTAGAACGACCGCAATGCATAGAATGCCGTTGCTTTGGCGCGATCCCAGAATTAAGGCGAGAGATAAACCAGCGATCGCCAGATACAGAAACGACGCATTGCGACGGGTTGCCGTTGAACCCAGAATCATCAGAGGAATGGAGAGCGCTGCAAGAAACTCGGCCCAATTGGTGTTGCCGCCGCCGCCTAACAACGGAGTATTAATAGCCAGCCCGGCACAAATAACCACAGCAATGAACCGGGTCGTGAACAGCCTGAACGCTCCATAGAACGCCAGCAGCGTTCCTAGTTTGACCAACAGGCGAAGCAGCAGACTCGAGCCATAGGTTTGCCCCAGGAGGTTCTGCACGATCGCCTCAATGCCAATCCCAATAAACCCGGTTTGATAGGAAAAATCGCGATACGGAAATTCTCCGTTTGCCATGCGATTGGCAAAGTGAAAAATCTGGCTGTTATCTGTCCAGTTCATGCCGTATAACGTCCACGGAAAGCTGGAGAAAACAGCTACAACCAGCAACACAATGAAACTATAGAACTCGTTCAGCCGATTGGATACCTTAGCACGATCGCTCATCCCTGCTTTCCTTACTTAACGGGTTCTATGGGGCACGTTGACGTTGAATTCAGTCCTGTTGAGACGGTGGGAGTATCCTAAAAAGTCCCTATGATACTCACTAGCTGAAATAATGATTGATTTTTGAGGGGGGATTGAAGACCATCAATAACGGCTAAAGAAATGCCTTGATTTCTATAGACTTACTGCAACTGCTACCCTAAATCAGAACAGAAAGGAGCGCTATTCATGTCACTGGAGCGATCGACACGTGTGGAATACGACAGTATGGGAGCGGTTGAAGTTCCAGGCGATCGCTACTGGGGCGCACAAACCCAGCGTTCTCTCACTTACTTCGCCATTGGTGATGATGTCATGCCACGCGAACTCATCCGGGCGATCGGCATCCTCAAACAAGCGGCAGCCGTGGTCAATCAAGCCCTGGGCAAACTGGCTTCAGATAAAGCAGCGCTAATTACCCAGGCGGCAGATGATGTAATTGCGGGTACCCTGGATGACCACTTTCCCCTGCGAATTTGGCAAACCGGAAGCGGCACCCAAACTAACATGAACGCCAATGAGGTAATTGCTAATCGGGCGATCGAACTGGCAGGAGGTAGCCTGGGCAGCAAAACCCCAATCCATCCCAACGATCATGTCAACCTGTCGCAGTCCTCTAACGATACATTTCCCACCGCCATGCACATTGCCGCTGTAGAACGGCTGACGCATCACCTGCTGCCAGCGCTACAAACGTTGCGAGAGGCACTGGCCGCTAAAGCCAATGAGTTTCAAGATATTGTCAAAATTGGGCGGACTCATTTGATGGATGCAGTGCCGCTAACCCTGGGGCAAGAGTTTTCTGGCTACGTGGCACAGATCGATCACAATTTGGAGCGCATTCAAGCCAGCCTGCCCCATCTGTATGAACTGGCGATCGGCGGTACAGCCGTTGGAACGGGGCTAAACACCCATCCCGACTTTGCCGAACAGGTCGCCGCTGAAATCGCCAGGGTCACTGGATTGCCGTTCGTTTCTGCCCCCAACAAATTTGCGGCACTGGCCGCCCACGATGCGATCGTCATGACCAGTGGTGCGCTTAAAACCCTGGCTAGTTCGCTCATGAAAATTGCAAACGACTTGCGCTGGTTGGGTTCGGGGCCTCGGTGCGGGTTGGGTGAGTTGGTGTTACCTGCCAATGAACCCGGTTCGTCGATCATGCCGGGGAAGGTGAATCCAACCCAGTGCGAAGCCATGACAATGGTGTGTGTGCAGGTGATGGGTAATGATGCGGCGATCGCCATTGCAGGCAGCCAGGGCAACTTTGAGCTGAATGTGTTCAAACCTGTGATGATCTACAACTTGCTGCACTCCATTCGGTTGCTAGCAGATGCGTGTCAGTCATTTACACAACACCTGGTTGTGGGAATTCAGCCCAATCACAACCAGATCCACCACTTCCTCACCAACTCACTGATGTTGGTAACGGCATTGAACCCTCACATTGGCTACGACCGGGCAGCAGCGGTCGCTAAGAAAGCGTATAAAGAGTGTAAAACGCTGCGCGATGCCTGTGTGGAACTGGGATTTTTGAGCGCAGACGAGTTCGATCGCCTCGTGCGACCAGAAGACATGATTCACCCATGACCAATAGCATCGGCCAGTGGCCTCAAATACTGTTCATGCTGGAAGCTCGTTTTCAAAAGGAGCGATCGTCTTCCTTCTTCCGATAAATCGTGCCGTCGGGCAGGGTCGTATTCTCCAAAATGGCACCGCTGAAGTTTGCCCCTGCAACCTCAGCCCCGCTGAGATTGGCTCCGCTTAAATTTGCACCAATTAAGCTGGAATTCCGTAGATCGGCGCGAATGAGGCTGGCTCCGCTCAGGTTTGCACCTGTCAAGTCGGTATTTTGCAAATTGGCCCGAATCAAGCTGGCTCCGCTAAAGTTAGAACCCACCAGGTCGGCGTTGCTCAGGTCGGCTCCGGTTATCTTTGCTTCGCTGGCATCGGCGTTAATTAAATTGGCATCGCTTAAGTTGGCGTTGCTTAAGTCGGCCTTTTGCGATCGCACCTCGCTTAAGTCGGCGTTGCTCAGGTCGGCTTCGCTGAGATTGGCCTTCAGCAACAGGGCATTACTCAAATCGGAATGGGCGAGGGTTGATTCGCTAAAATCTGAACGAATCAAATCACCGCTATGAAAGTCGGTATGGCTCAGATCCGTGTTGCTAAAATCGTGACCCCGCATATCTAACCCGCCAAAGTCGGCTCCGCTAAAATCGGGTCGAATGTGGGGGTTCTCCGCCCTCCATTGATTCCACAAGTAGAGGTCTTCCCGAAATCGTGCAAGCTGTTGCTCATTCGCCATATCGCTGTCTCCTGCCAGTAAGATCATTCAAACCTTTGTGAACGGGCGATCGCACCAAACGAAGTGCCGTTACCCATGCTCACCAGAAAATGCAAAGGCGTTGGGCTGGTACCTAATTACCTGTTTACCTGATTTACCTACAAGAATTGTAAAGTAACGCAAGCAACGTCCCATGAATCAAACGGTAGATGTATTGGTGGTTGGTGCCGGACACAACGGCTTAGTAGCTGCCATCTTGCTGGCTCGGCAGGGGCTTCGAGTTCTGGTAGTTGAGGCCGATGCAGCCATAGGCGGAGCGGCAAAGACGGAACGACCGTTTGCCAGAGCGCCCGAACTGTCGGTTTCAACGGGGGCCTATCTCCTGGGGCTGATGCCGCCCGAATTGTTGCACACGCTAGAGATCGACTTGCCCCTGATTCGCCGCGATCCCCATTATTTTTTACCCACAACCGATCGCCGCTATTTGCTGTTTGGTTCCGATCGACAGGCAATGCAGCAGCAGTTCACCGAGTTTTTTAGCGAAGCCGATTGGCACGCCGATCAGGCGCTGCAAACGGAACTGGATCACCTGCGAGCCGATATCGCTCCAAGCTGGCTAGAATCACCGCTGTCGATTGAAGACACGGCAGAACGTTACGTCCGTCCTGAGCTGCGATCGACCTTCATTGCCTTGTGTCGCGGTTCCGTTGGCGATTATCTCAACCGCTTTGACTTCCGCAGCGACCTGCTCAAAGCCATGTACGCCGTTACCGATGGTTGCACAGGACTGTATGGCACCTGGAACACACCGGGCAGCGGCATGAATTTCTTGATTCATAACATGTGTCGTTTACCCAACAGCGACGGTACCTGGATGATGGTGCGCGGCGGCATGGGCACCGTGACGCAACAACTGGCGATCGCCGCGCAAAAAGCAGGTGCCGAGATTCTTACCCGGTGCAAGGTGGCGCAGATTCAGGTGCATCAAGCAACGGCCAGGGGAGCTGTGCTAACAGACGGGCGCGAGATCCAAGCTACCGCCGTGGTTGTGAATGCTGACCCCTTTCGGATGCGATCGCTGCTGGATGCAGACGCGCTACCCGCAGACTACACCGATCGCTTGAATCGGTACCAGCGAGACGGCTCTAGCTTCAAAGTCAACTTATGCCTGAACGGATTGCCCCAGTTTCGCTGTTTGCCCGAAGCCAAAGGACAGCACGGTAGCACCATTCACCTCTTGCCCGATGAGGCAGACGTCATCGAACAACTACAAGCCGCATTTAGCGCGGTTGAACAGGGGCATCTGCCCGACTTTCCCATGATTGAGTGGTACATTCACACCACCCTCGATCCCTCATTGCGTGACCCAGCCGGACACCACAGTTCTGCCCTGTTTGTGCAATGGGTGCCCTACGAGATTCACGGCTCAAGCTGGCAGGCCGAGGAGCAAGCCTATGTGGCGCACCTGTTGTCCATTTGCGATCGCTTCGCTCCCGGCACCTCTGACCTGGTTGAAGACGTTTTTGCCCTCCATCCCCAAACGATCGAGCAACACTTTGGCATCACGCGCGGCCACATTCACCACGTCGATAACTCCTTTGGGTTTGGCGATCGCCTCCCCTATGCCACCCCGATCGCCGGACTGTACTCTGCCAGTTCCGCCTGCCACCCCGCAGGCTCCGTCATTGGTGCTGCCGGTCATAACGCGGCTCAGTGCATTCTTAAGGATTTAGCCGCTTCGCTACACTAGAAAGTCTAAAAACGCTTTGAACTCAACTCATTTTTTCTGCCCACAACACACGATAGATTCTATGGCTGACGGGTCGCCTCTTCTCCAGGTTGAAGATGTCTACGCAGGGTATGTGCAAGATTTAGACATTTTGCAGGGAATCCATTTCAAAATTTATCCGGGGGAACTGGTGGCCGTCATTGGGCCAAACGGAGCCGGAAAATCAACCCTGGCAAAGACGATTTTTGGATTACTGACGCCCCATCGCGGCAAAATCGTGTTCAACGACAAGAACATTGTCGGTTTAAAGTCGAACCAAATTGTGAAGCGAGGCATGTGCTACGTGCCGCAAATTGCCAACGTGTTCCCCTCGCTGACCGTAGATGAAAATTTGGAGATGGGAGCCTTTACCCGCAACGACTCGCTGCGATCGCTGAAGCACGAAATCTTTGCCACCTTTCCCATCCTGGCAGAACGGCGACGGCAGCGGGCGGGCACCCTTTCCGGGGGAGAACGGCAACAGTTGGCAATGGGGCGTGCCCTGATGCTTAAACCCAGTTTGCTGCTGCTCGATGAACCGTCTGCTGCTCTTTCGCCATTGTTGGTAAACAGCGTGTTTGAACGGGTTCAGCAAATTAACCAGACCGGAACCGCGATCGTTCTGGTTGAACAAAATGCCCGAAAAGCTCTGGCAATGGCCGATCGCGGCTATGTTCTCGATGCCGGGCGCGATCGCTTCGAGGGGCGCGGTGCCGACTTGCTTAACGATCCCAAAGTTGGTGAACTCTATTTGGGCGCAGGTCGGGTTCGCTAAGCCGCTCAATTCTCAGGAAATCTATCCTCTTCTCGTCTTAAAATAGAATTTCTGTCTCAGCCACTACTGCAATTTTTCTTGAGTCGCGGTGCTTCATCTCAGTTCCCAACACCTACAGGCGATCGCCACCCACGCCGAGCGCACCTACCCTGAAGAGTGCTGCGGGTTGCTGCTGGGTCGGCTAGAACGGCAACGTGAATCTATCCCAGACGATACCAGAACGCTGGTTGAAGTGTGGGCAACCGAAAACGCCTGGACTGCCGAGGTATCAGAAGCGATGAAAGACATTACCGCTCAGACGATAGAGCTAGGTTCTACAAAAATGAGTCGGTTTTGGATTGATCCCAGCGACCTGTTGAGGGGGCAACGGTATGCACGCGATCGCCAACTCGATATCATTGGAATCTATCACTCTCATCCCGACCACCCTGCTGTGCCATCCGAATGCGATCGATCGCTGGCGTGGCCGCAATACTCCTACATCATTGTGTCGGTGCAGCAGGGCAGCGCTCAAGACCTTCGATGCTGGAGTTTAGACGACAGGCATCAGTTCCAGCCTGAGGAGCTTTTAACCGTTACCCCGTCCCCACGATCGCTTTAACACCCTACGTCCCTACTTGCTATTGCCATGCTAAATCCCAATCTGGATGAAATCCAGCTCAGCCGAGAAGAATACGAACGCTATTCCCGTCACCTCATCTTGCCGGAAGTTGGTTTAGAGGGGCAAAAGCGCCTGAAGGCGGCCAGTGTCCTGTGTATCGGCACGGGTGGGTTAGGATCACCTCTGTTGCTGTATCTTGCCGCCGCCGGAGTGGGGCGAATCGGCATCGTTGATTTTGACGTGGTGGATAACTCCAACCTCCAGCGACAGGTCATTCATGGCACCTCCTGGGTAGGCAAACCCAAGATTGCTTCCGCCAAAGACCGCATTTTAGAAATTAATCCCAACTGTCAGGTTGACCTATACGAAACGCGGCTGTCGTCCGAGAACGCGCTGGATATTGTTGCCCCCTATGATGTGGTGGTGGATGGCACCGATAACTTCCCCACTCGCTATCTGGTCAACGATGCCTGTGTGCTGTTGAATAAGCCCAACGTCTACGGCTCTATCTTCCGGTTTGAAGGACAGGCAACTGTCTTTAACTACGAAGGTGGCCCCAATTACCGCGACCTCTATCCCGAACCCCCGCCGCCCGGCCTGGTTCCCTCCTGTGCCGAAGGGGGCGTGCTGGGCATTTTGCCCGGTATTATTGGCGTCATTCAAGCCACTGAAACCGTTAAAATTATTCTCGGTACGGGCAAAACCCTCAACGGTCGTCTATTGCTTTACAATGCCTTAGATATGACGTTCCGGGAGCTAAAGTTGCGTCCCAACCCGGTGCGACCCGTCATCGAAAAGCTGGTAGACTACGAAGAATTTTGTGGTATTCCTCAAGCCAAAGCTCAGGAGGCTAAACAGCAGATGGATATTCCCGAAATGTCTGTTCAAGAACTCAAGCAACTGCTCGATAGCGGTGCAGATGATTTTGTGCTGCTGGATGTGCGTAACCCACACGAATACGACATCGCTAAGATTCCTGGCTCGGTGCTGGTGCCGTTGCCCGACATTGAAAATGGAGATGGCGTGTCTAAGGTGAGGGAACTGATGAACGGTCATCGCCTTATTGCCCACTGCAAAATGGGTGGGCGGTCTGCCAAGGCGCTAGCCATTCTCAAAGAAGCGGGAGTGGAAGGTACCAATGTCAAGGGCGGCATCACGGCCTGGAGTCGTGAAGTCGATGCCTCTGTCCCTGAATATTAAGGTTGATGGTGCGGTTTAGGGAGGCAATGCCTCCCTAATTTTTTGGGCATGTGTTGATATTTCGAGGTTAATGTTGGTCTAATGACTTCTCTGCAAGCCCTGATTTTTGATGTGGATGGAACGCTGGCGGATACCGAGCGAGACGGACATCGGGTCGCGTTCAATCGTGCCTTTGCCGACGCTGGGTTGGATTGGGACTGGTCGCCTGAGGTGTATGGTGAACTGCTCAGCGTTACGGGTGGCAAAGAGCGCATCCGTTATTTCATCACTCAGTACCATCCAGAGGGTGTGCCTTCAGGTGATTTGCAGGACTGGATTGCTGGCCTGCACGCGTCTAAGACGAAATACTATACGCAACTGTTATCCGATGGCCACATTCCCTTACGTCCCGGTGTAAGGCGGTTGATTCAGGAAGCCAGAGAGCAGGGAATGAGGCTGGCGATCGCCACCACTACTACCCCCGACAACGTATTTGCACTATTGGAAGCGGCACTGGCTCCCGGTAGCCCTGATTGGTTTGAGGTCATTGCGGCTGGAGACATCGTTCCTGCCAAGAAACCTGCTCCAGATATCTTTCACTATGCCTTGAAGCGGTTGGAACTGGAACCGCAGGAGTGTCTGGTGTTTGAGGATTCTGGACACGGCGTAGATGCTTCGCATCAAGCGGGTTTGCCTACGGTAGTGACGGTGAACAGCTACACCCACAACCAGGATTTTTCTGGAGCGGCTCTGATTCTTAACCACCTGGGCGAACCCGACCAACCGTTTGAGGTGATGGCCGGAGAGGCTGGACAGGCAACCTACTTTGATCTGGCGCTGGCCAAAGAGCTGCACCAGAGAGCGATCGCCACACCTTAAGGTCGCTGCCTGGAATGAGATCGGGCGGCGGCTAACAGCGGTTTACCATCTGTTGAATTGCGGTTCGGATACCCTGCGCCACGTTGAGAAATGCGTCGTCGCGATCGCCCCATTTCGTAATCGGCAGGGCATTTTTGGGCAACGCTTGCAGCTTCCCAAACGGAGCATCAGCCCAATCGCACGGCTTTAGAATAATGGGGATCACTCGTGCGTCTCTGGCCTCATGGCGTTCCATTGCCCGCAGCATCTCTTTGTCGTAGCAGTAATCAGAGGCTAGAAAGTTAGCGCTGACCAACAGCAAAATGATGTGAGCCGAGTTGAGATTAGCGAAGATTTCTGCGGCCCATTCCTGTCCGGCGCTGATTTCGCGATCGTGCCACGCCGAGATAATGCCCTGCCGCTTCAGCATCGATAGGTGGGTTGCCAGTTCGTCGCGCAACTCTTCATCTTTATGCGAGTACGAAAAAAAGACTTCGATCGCCTGTATGGGTGGTGTCGGTTCAGCAGCGATGGGAATCAGTGGCATCTGGGGGATCGGCTCAACAACCGTGCTGTCCACTGTCATAAACTGCTGCATCAGCAGCATAGCCGCTTGCACCTCCTCCGGGCTGCTGGCTTTCACCTTCATCTTTCTGCCGTTGGCTTCGATCTCCATTTCAAAGGAACTGCGAACGGGGCGATCGCCCAAAAACCCAAACAAGGATCTGGCATTCGCTGGCTTCACCTCAGCCGACACCATCCCTGCCAGAAAGCCACCGAACGCCTTGTTGCCCTCTGGTGGATGGGGATCAAGAACGCGATCGACGGATTCAACGTCCTCCAGTTCACACAACTGGTTGAACAGCCATTGAGCCTCCTCATCCCGTTCCTCAGCATCTATATCAGGATCGGTGAAAGCAACCGTCACTTTAACGTGATTTACGTCCGCCATCCCCATACATTCAACCGCACAAAATCTAGTGAGCTATTGGGCAATGTTCATTTATATCAGGCTTCACCCTTGCCGTTACTGAGCAGCAGCAAATCTTCAGGGTTGCTTTCAAAGCATAGCAGCATGGTCATTTGACGCGATCGACTTTCACTCAAATGGGTTAACTTTATCCGGAACTCAACAGCCGCACTCGTAAGAGTCAATACCCTTCCTTCATGATCCTTCATTGGTAGTTCCTCAGACGCAACGGGCAACCTGAACATGAGTATTCTCTGTAACAGAAGAAAGCAATGGCAGAACTTCTCCTTCCCGCGGCTGCACGGTCGGTTAACCAGCCTTCTGAGGCATTAATGAGGTTAGACGACGGTCAACCGCCTGAGGTTGAGGCGATGCATCAAGCTGTCCTCCAACTGCCAGAGGGCTTTTGGCACACCAAAAGACAGCAAGGATTCGCCTTTCCAACAGCAGACGTGGTTGCAGCCATACAACGACTGGTGGATGTCGTGAACGACCTGCGATCGCCTGACAGCGGCTGGGGAGATGGCGTGCCGCAAACGCCCGAAGCGCTTATTCCTTATGTCACCGAAGAAGCATACGATGCGCTCGAAGCGTTGCAGCGTCAGTTTGACACGCTGACCCCAGAAACCTCCCCCTCGAACGCAGACCAGACGAAGCCAGAGTACATGTTGCTCAGCCAACTATCACCCTGGTTGCTGTGGTGTGTTGCCCGCAGCGCGTTTGAGGTGATGCAACTGCTAGAAGGAGTCGCAGCGAAACGGAGTGAACCAGGCAAAGGCTGGCAAGATGGCATGTTGCGGTTGGTGGCTTACTTCACCCTGGAAGCTCCTGATCGTCCCTATTTGCTCGACCTTACTAACTATCAGGCTCCAGAGAATTTACTACGATCGACCGACCTGATTCAATCGGATGACTGCACGCTGTGTCAGGCAAACGCTACTGTGTCAGCGCTACTACAGCAGTTGCTGCCCCAAATTCAGGCAACCACCCCGGCACTTCAGCCGTTTATGGAGGGCATTGCTGTCAATGTTTTAGCACCTCAGCAAGACTGGCAATCGAGTGTGTTAACGCTGCACCTTGGCTTTGAATTTGTAGTAACGAAGACCGATCGCCCGCTTGTCTTAGAAGAAGGCGACGATCGCCACCCCGCAGATGCGATCGTTGATATTGAAGCAACGGCAGCAACGGTTTCGGAACGCCAGGGAACCACCCTCTTAACCCAGTTCACCAATGCAGATTGGCTCAAGCAATACACCGGACTGGTGATTCAACAGCAGCTAGAAACGGTTATTCCGCAGCTACCTGCCATTGCAGCGATCGCCACAACCCGAGAAAATGCAGCCATTCCCCTGCTAATCGCCCAACTGGTAGAAGATGCCTGTGCCCTGGACGACCATCTACAGAACTCGCTCACTCTAGCCAGCCGAAACTTTCCGAAACGCGAGTCAACGTTGGATGACTTAATGCTGCGGCTGTTGTGGTGTTTTAGCCGCAGCACCTATGAGGTCATGCAATTGATGAGCGGTATCCCTGTTAAACTGTTGCAGGCTGAATCGCACTGGCAAACCGGGCTATTGCGGCTGTCTATCAGCCTTAAGGTGCAAACGCCCGAAGCCGACTGGCATCTAGATTTAGTCACCGGGCAATCTCCAGAACCCAGTCCGTTTCCGTTAAAGCCCAGTGCCATTGTGCAATCAGACGATCATCGCTGGTGTCAGCAACTCATCACCGTTGAGAACCTGCACACCCGGTTACTTCAGCACACCAGCAGCGTTTCCAACGAAATTCAATTGCTACTGGATGGAGCCGAGGTCGATCTCCTGGAAGGCGACCAGCAATGGCAACCTGGTGTAATTCGATTGAAGGCCGATTTTGAATTTGTGCCGATGAATTTCAGTTATTTTTGATACCAAATTAGCTCCATTTCTCATCTTTTTTTGCACAAAGACCTACTGAAAATTGATGCGGCAAATCTCTTTTTAGGTCGCAGCGGTAGTCTTGCAACCACTAGAGCCATAAATAAGTAATAGGATAGATGTCAAACGCTTTTTACTTTTAAGAAAGCGGTAATTTAGTCACTTAATCGGTTAAAACTGACGGTTTTAAGCGGATTTGCCTGGCTCGCCATTGAAGCAGCTAACGATTTGATTACGATTATTTCACCCATTTCCTTTAGAAAAATCTGAAGAATCGACTCATTTAGAAGTAGCGGTCGTTCATACAAACTTTAAAGCAGCTATTCATTGAAAGCAGGCGATCGCCCTTCTACCTTAAGAATGATGATGGTCTACAAACGGCCTCCTACGATGAAATCAACAAACCGTTTGGATGTGGTGAAAGACGTTATGCAATCCATTGGTCGAGCTGTTACTGAATCGAACGATCGCCCCAGTGACCCCAGAAACAGAGAGGTCGTTTATCCTGCTCATGATCCGCAGAATAGCAACCTGGCGACTCCCATCAATTCCTCGAAATTGGTAAAAACCTATCTCAGCAGTCTGTCTGCCTACCGTGAAGGGTTAACTCCCTTGCGTAGAGGGCTAGAAGTAGGGGTGCTTTTGGGTTACATCCTGTTGGGGCCATTTGCGAAGCTCAACCCACTGCGTGATACTGCAAACGCTAACCTAATTGGTCTACTTTCAACCTTCGGCATGATCATCATTGCTACAGGCTCGATTGTGCTATATGCAGCTAGCAATCCACCAAAACCCATCAAAACCATCTCAACACCGCCGCCGCCAGAAGAGCTTAAGTCTCCTGCCGGCTGGAACCAGTATGCCATTGGCTTTTTATTTGGGGGAGCAGCCGGGGCGGTTATCGCATTCGCGCTGATCAATGTGTTGCCTCGATTCCTCTAACATCGACCAGTAACGATCGCCCGCATCGGGTCAGCGTTTGACCCCCTAATTGCTCTGTTTCAAGAACCTCATCCTCCTGCTCTTTTCGAAAACAGCGAGGGGAGGTTCCCTTTTGTTTTTGAAGATTACATAAATCAATGGTGAATTGACCTGAAAGAAAGCTCAAACCTCCGCAAATTGGTCTGGAATCGAAGGCATATTGAGTGTAAGCTCTTATGTGGGTTGGTAAATCTCTCTCAGCGCAGTCTTTATTATCCTTGGGTTCACCCTGTTGTAGGATGACGATCGCTCACTCAAAACGCCAGATTAGAAGAAGGCTGCATACAAGAACAGACTGTTCTTATCCACGAACTGATACGGCGTAAGATTACTGAGTTCGTTCTGAGAGAAAAACTAGTCGCCAACCACTTGGGTAGAAACACCGTGGAGAAGCACTATTGATAGGCATAACCTTGCAGATAGCCAAGTTAAGCAGATAAGCCCAGCAGATAAGCCAAAGACCAGAGAGTAGCTCATTTCACTGCAAACCTGCGGATCTTGAGTTTTTAGCCAGACCAGCCTTAACGCCCAAGCTACTCAGCCCTTTCCTTCCAGAAAACCTTGCTGCAATAACCTCACGATTGAGGAGAATCAAATGAGAGATTTCGTTTTAGACGCACCCAGTTCCAATCGCTACACCTACTTTGTGGCTCATTACGGCAAAGACTTCTACAAGCAAACCGCTGTACTGCACGTTAAGCACGACTTTGGCGACTCGATTCAAACCCTCCACGTTTTAATTCGAGAGCGGATTAACGAAGTGCTAGGCGAACAAACT
Organism: Oculatella sp. LEGE 06141; assembly: GCF_015207605.1. Lineage (GTDB taxonomy): Bacteria > Cyanobacteriota > Cyanobacteriia > Elainellales > Elainellaceae > Oculatella. Next base: position 33,985 of record NZ_JADEWO010000027.1, on the reverse strand, counting down.
CCGTCTTGCTATCACATCCTGGCATTGGCAGCACCAGAAGCAATTCCTGTTTAGGTATGACAGCCATTTAGCGTTAACGATCTCTAGCTAACAGCATCCGATCGCTTTCACGCTCCGTAATTAAATCATTCAGTGATGTGTAAAGACAGGCCGTTGGCCTGTCTTTCGCTTTTTCAGACGGAGTTTGCTGGGGCAGGAAGGACAAAAAAGCGCTTTGCAGCGTTGGGATATACGGAAAAGTTGGGGGAAGGGGTGCAAAGTTCCCCTGAACACGACAGAATTGTGTATACCTCTCGCGTTGCCCCAGTCTGAAGATGATAAACAGGTTTAGGATTGGCACCAAAATTGGTGCCAGCTTTGCATTAGGAGTTGCTATCTTTGCCGGAATTGGCTTGCTCTCGTATCAGAGCGCTATCCGCCTGATGGAAGCCTCGCGGCGCGTAACCCATACGTACCTGGTTTTGAGCGACCTCGAAAACCTGTTATCGACCATCAAAGATGCCGAAACTGGACAGCGAGGGTACATCATCACAGGAGAAGAAGAGTATTTAGTGCCATATCGGCAAGCGCAAGAGCAGCTTCAGCAAAAAGTAGCAGACCTGCGGAACCTGACGACTGACAACGATTTTCAACAGCAGCGCCTTGATGAGCTGGAATTATTGATTAACCGCAGAGTCGCTGTGCTAGAAGAAGTGCTGGCGCTCCGCCGTACCCAGGGGTTAGAAACGGCAGCGCAGGCTGTACGAACGGACAGGGGAAGAAGTTTGATGGATCAAATTCGAGCCACGGTGGCTCGAATGGATGAGGAGGAACGCCGACTGTTGCAGTTGCGAGCGCTGGAGTCAAGGCGTGCCACTCGGCAGATGCTCTACAGCATTTTGCTAAGCGCCCCACTCTATTCCATCCTGCTGGCCTTGATTGGGTTTGCGTTGGCGCGACATATTTCTAAACCGCTGAAAAAGATTTCGGATGCCGCAGAGAGGCTAGGGGAAGGCGATTTATCGATTAGTTTACCCAGCAGCGATCGCCGTGACGAAATTGGGGTATTGACCCATACCTTCAACGACATGGTTGCCAGCCTGCGCGACACCAACCAGCACAATGAGGAACAAACCTGGCTCAAGTCTAATTTGGCTGAGTTTACGCAAATGCTCCAGGGACGGCGGGATTTGGTGACAATATCGCGTCTAATTTTGTCGGATCTGGCCTCTTTAATTGGGGCACAGCAGGGCTTGTTTTACTTGCTGGAAGACGACGACGAGCATCAGCCTGTTTTAAAACTCTTAAGCAGCTATGCCCATCAAGAACGAAAACACCTATCGAACCAGTTCCGGTTGGGGGAAGGGTTAGTGGGGCAGTGTGCCCTGGAACAGCAGCGAATTTTGCTCACCGACGTGCCAGGTGACTACATCCGCATTAGTTCTGGTTTGGGGGAGATATCGCCCCTCAATATTATTGTGTTGCCCGTTTCGTTTGAAAACCAGGTAACGGCAGTCATTGAACTGGCATCGTTGCAACGATTTCGTGAGATTCATCTCACCTTTCTGGATGAAGTGAGTGGAGCGATCGGTGTGGTGCTGAATGCGATCGTGGCTAATCGACGCAACGAAGAACTGCTAGAGTACTCGCAAACTCTGACGACAGAACTGCAAGAAAGCAATCGTCTTTTAGAAGAACAGGCGCGATCGTTACAAGAATCAGAAGCGCTGCTCAAGCAACAGCAGGAAGAATTGCAGCAGTCAAACGAGGAGTTGCAGCAACTCAATGAAGAACTAGAAGAGAAAGCAGAATTGCTCTCGGTACAAAATCAAGAAGTCGAGCGCAAAAACAACGAGATTGAACAGGCCAGACGATCGGTTGAGGAAAAAGCAGAGCAGCTTGCCCTCACGTCTAAGTACAAATCGGAGTTCCTGGCGAACATGTCCCACGAGTTGCGGACACCGCTGAACAGTTTGCTGATTTTGGCACGGCTGTTGGGGGATAACCCAGATGGCAACCTCAGCGGTAAGCAGGTGGAATATATTCGCACGATTTATTCGGCTGGAACCGACCTGCTAGAGCTGATCAATGACATTCTAGACCTGGCAAAAATTGAGTCTGGCACAATGTCAGTGGAGATTGAGCCGCTTCAGCTTACCGATCTAAAGAACTATGTTGAAAGCAACTTTGAACAACTGGCTCAAACCCAAAACCTGACCTTTCGGGTAGAGCTAGCCGAGAACCTGCCCGACACCATTTCAACGGATGCCCGACGGCTGCAACAGGTGTTGAAAAACTTGCTGTCCAATGCGTTCAAATTTACTGATGAAGGTAGCATCACGCTCAGGATGGCTCCGGCTAATGGCTCATTTGTCAACGGCACATCCGACAATGGCGCTTCATCAGCGATCGCTTTTTCGGTCATTGACACTGGCATTGGCATTTCACCCGAAAAACAGGCCATTATCTTTGAAGCCTTTCAACAAGCCGACGGCACCACCAGCCGGAAGTATGGTGGAACGGGTCTGGGGCTTTCCATTAGTCGTGAGCTAGCGCAACTGTTGGGTGGATGGATCGAGTTGACGAGCCAGTTGGGGCAGGGCAGCACCTTTACCCTGTATTTGCCGCAACTGCATGAGGCGCAACCACCCGCTCGACCCTATCAGGGAACCGTGCGGTCATCATCTCGATCGGCGAGTGCTGTTAAAGCGGCCATGACGACGGCAACTCCCAGTGTAGGCGCGGCTCCCCCCTCGCCTGGAGATCAGGTTTCCAAAGCCCCTAGACGAGTCGTTGCTGATGATTATGGCTCGATTCAACCGGGCGATCGCACCCTGTTAATTGTTGAAGATGATCTCAATTTTGCCCGAATTTTGCTAGACATGGCACGCGAGCAGGGGTTCAAAGTGCTGGTGGCCTCGCGCAGTGAGGATGGCCTCGCGCTCGCGCGCGAGTATAAACCCAATGCCATTATGCTGGATATCCATTTGCCCGACCTGGATGGGTGGACGGTGCTCGATCGCCTCAAGCACGATCCGGGTACACGCCATATTCCAGTCCATATTTTGTCGGTAGATGATGAGCAGCAACGGGGGTTTCAGTTGGGCGCGATCGCCTATCTGCAAAAGCCCATTTCTCCAGATACATTAACGCAAGCGCTGGTGAGCATCAAAGGATTCATTGATCGTCAGGTGCGGCGGTTGCTAGTGATTGAGGATGACCACATCCAGGCAGAAAGTATTCGAGAGTTAATTGGCAATGGAGATGTGCAAACCACCGTTGTCGGCACTGGTAGTGAAGCGCTAACGGTACTGAAAACCGAAACGTTTGACTGTGTGGTGCTGGACTTAGGCTTGCCCGATATGGACGGCTTTGAGTTAATTGAGCAAATTAAACAAGAAGAGAAGTTGGCCTATCTGCCGATCATTGTTTACACGGGCAAAGAACTCTCTCGTCCAGAAGAAACCCGCTTAAAGCGGTTAGCTGAAACCATCATTGTTAAAGATGTGCGATCGCCAGAACGGCTCCTGGACGAAACGGCATTGTTTTTGCATCGCATTCAAGCCAACTTACCTCAGGCCAAGCGCCAAATGCTGGAACAGCTTCATCAAACCGATTCGGTATTGGTGGGCAAAACAGTGCTGATCATTGATGATGACGTTCGCAACATCTTTGCGTTAACGAGTTTATTAGAACGATATGAAATGAACGTGCTATACGCCGAAAATGGTAAGGATGGCATTGACTGTTTGCGATCGCATCCCGAAGTGGATGTGGTGTTGATGGATGTAATGATGCCTGGAATGGACGGATACGAAACGACGCGCACCATTCGCGTTCAAGAACAGATGAAAACGCTTCCCATCATTGCGCTGACGGCTAAAGCCATGCAGGGCGATCGCGAAAAGTGTATTGAAGCCGGAGCCTCAGATTACATCAGTAAACCCGTTGACACCGAGCAATTACTCTCACTATTACGGGTGTGGCTTTATCGCTAAAGGAGTGATGGTTGGTAAACCGCCTGTGATGCAGATGTCGCCAGCGTGACGCCTTCATGTTGCAACAACCATTGCTTTCGCTCCAACCCACCGGCATAACCCGTTAACTTACCGTTTGCGCCAATGACGCGATGGCAGGGCAGCACGATCGCCACCGGATTCAGGGAATTGGTCATGCCAACCGCACGCACCGCTTTGGGGTGGCCCAGCCGAGTCGCTAGCTGGCCGTACGTCATTACCGTACCGGGGGGAATCGATCGCAACGCCAACCACACCTGCTGTTGAAACGGGGTGCCGCCCGTCCTCACGGGGATATCGTTTAAACTGCTCCAGTCGCCTGCCAGGTAAGCTTGCATCCGTTCGCTAAACCCCTGAGGATTGAGCGTTTCAATCCAGCGGATAGTGCCATACCGTTTTTGCAGCAGTTGGGTCATGCGAGATTCGTAGCCCGCAAAATCCAGAGCGCAGAGTGTCTCGCCATCCGAAACAAGCAAAATTTGCCCGATCGCAGAATCCAGTTTGTCTATCAATAAGTCTGTCATGCTGATAGCACCTCATGCTTCGTTGGTTGTGTAAGGGGTGGGGCTGGGGTTAGCGACCATAAATGCATAGCTGCATACGCCCGCCACGGTCGCCATGCCTGGGAGCGATCGGCCAACTGCGCTTTGGTGACGGGATGCCCCAGAACAGCCATCGATCGCAATAACCCCAGATCGGTTGCCGGAAACGCATCTGGTTCACCCAGTGCCCGCATGGCAATATACTGAGCCGTCCATTCTCCAATTCCCGGCAACTGGCAAAGGGTTTGCACCGCAGACTCCAGGCTGTGGCAGTCGGTCAAAAACCGGGGATGGGCAGCAGTAGTAGCCGCAAAAGCGGCGATCGCCCTGGCTCGCGATTGAGTGATGCCCAATGTAGCCAAATCAGCCGTTGCCAGTACGTCCGGGCGCGGAAATACAGCGCGCAACGCAGGATCGGGGCAGGGCAGCCCTACCACGCTAAGCGGCTCACCGTAGGTTTTGACTAAGCGACCCGCCAGGGTGGTTGCGGTTGCCACACTCACCTGCTGTCCTAAAATGGCTCGCACCCCCAGCTCAAACGAGTCGAATGCTCCTGGAATCCGCAATCCCGGCTGTTTTGCTACCACCGGAGCCAGCAGCGGATCGGACTCAAAATGTGCTGCAATCTCCCTGATGTGGGCACTCAAATCAAACATTCGCCGCAATCGTTCTACGATCTGTGCCAACAGCCGCACGTCTGGAAAGCAGATATGAGCGATCAGGTAAGGCTGACTGGCGACCGGGCGAACTTCAACGATGCCATGATGCTCACCGATGGCGATCGCCCGCCGATAACCCTCCATGCTGGCTTGCTCCAGCCCCGGCGTAGCTCTGGGGATAAGAAACCGCATCAATGCCGCCCAGTCATAGGGAGGGCAAAACGGTAACTTTAGAGCAATGGTTGGCGTGTTGGTCGAGACAGGTTGCGCGGTTTGCCGCCTGAGATCGGTGGGCGATCGCCCATAGTTTTTTTGAATCACATCGTTAAAGCGGCGAATGCTGCTAAATCCGGCAGCCATTGCCACATCGGTCATGGATAGGGTGGTATCGTCGAGCAACTGTTTAGCAAACAACAGCCGTCGGGCATGGGCTACCGCACTGGGAGAAGTGCCAAGGTGTTTGGTAAACAACTGACGCAGGTGGCGATCGCCCACACCCAGCCGGGTTGCCAGTTCGGCCACCGTACCCTCATCTAGCGCCCCCTCCCCAATCAGCCGCAGCGCCCGCGCCACCGTTACTGCCGTGCCCACATAGGCCACCAAGTGGGGCGACAGTTCTGGGCGGCAGCGCAGGCAAGAGCGAAACCCAGCCTGCTGCGCTGCTGCCGCACTCGCAAAGAAGGTGCAGTTCTCGCGCTTTGGCGTGGTCGCCGGACACATCGGACGGCAGTAAATGCCAGTGGTGTACACGGCAACAAAGAATTGCCCGTCGAAGCGAGCATCTTTAGTTTGAATGGCGCGGTAACACAAGTCTGGGTCAAGATGGGGGTGCATTGAAGCTAATTGAACGCGTGTCCACAGCATAGAGTGAGCCAATGGGAACAGCTAGCCATTTTCGGAACTGAACCTGGAGGAGCGAATGGTTTAGAGATCTCATCCCCCCGATCGTTAGTTGGTTAAAAATTGGCGAAGAATTAAGCCGCTGGGCGGTCGATCGCCACGCTCAAAGACTCTATGGTTGAAAGGTAATACCCCACGATCGCGGAGTTGAACTGGCTTAGCAAACCCGCCAGCATTTCGTTCAAACTTATGATGACTACCGACCAAGAAGCGTTAGAAGAAATCGAAATTCAACTGCTCGTAGAAGGCGTCTATCGCCATTATGGGTACGATTTTCGCAACTACGCCCTATCCTCGCTCCGCCGCCGCATCTGGAACGTGGTTCGCCTGGAACAGGTTGACACCATCTCGGCGTTGCAGGAACGCGTGTTGCATAATCCAGCTTGCCTGGAACGCTTTGTGCTGGGGCTGACGGTAAACGTTACTAACATGTTCCGCGACCCGTCTTTTTATTTGGCCTTTAGAAAAAACGTGATTCCTATCTTGCGAACCTACCCATTCATCCGAATTTGGCACGCGGGTTGCTCAACCGGGCAGGAGGTTTATTCGATGGCAATTTTGCTGCAAGAGGAAGGGCTTTACCAGCGGTGCCGCATCTACGCTACCGACATGAACGAACGGGTATTACAAGAAGCCAAAAGCGGTATCTTTTCGCTGAAGCTAATGCAAGAGTATACGCAGCTCTATCTAAAGGCGGGGGGCAAGCGATCGTTCTCTGAGTACTATACAGCAGCATACGACAACGCTATTTTTCGATCCTCGCTCCGGGAAAACGTTGTTTTTTCACAACACAATCTGGCAACCGATGGGTCGTTCAACGAATTCAATGTCATTTTGTGTCGCAATGTACTGATTTATTTCAATCGTTCATTGCAACGACGAGTGCATCAACTGTTTTACGATAGTCTTTGTAAATTTGGAATTTTAGGACTGGGACGACAGGAAACGCTAAAGCTGACGGCTTACGAAAAGCACTACGCGGAGCTAGAACGTGGCGAAAAACTGTATCGGAGGTTGAACTAGTGGCGTTTGACCTGATTGTGATCGGCACGTCATTAGGTGGACTGTCTGCCTTGAGAGTATTGCTGGGTGGCTTACCTCCCGATTTTTGGGTGCCTCTGGCGATCGTACAACATCGTCATAAAGATTCTGACGACATGATGAGCCTGTTTTTACAAGAATATGTCGCCCTACCGCTCAAAGAGGTTGAAGATAAAGACGAGATTCAACCAGGGCAGATTTACATAGCACCGGCTGATTATCATCTGCTGGTTGACCGAGACTGTTTTAGCCTGTCAACCGATCCACCCGTTTCCTATGCTCGTCCTTCGATAGATGTGCTGTTTGAATCGGCTGCTGATGCTTACGCTGAACGGGTCATTGGCGTGGTTTTAACGGGAGCCAATCAAGATGGTGCGAAAGGATTGGCTAAGGTGAAAGCAAGAGGCGGCGTGGCGATCGTCCAAGACCCCAGAACGTCTGAAAGTACCGTGATGCCAGAAGCCGCGATTGCTTGTGTCAACCGTCTGGCCGAAGTGCAATTGGCTCCTCAAAGAATGGGATCGCGCGACAGAAGTGATTCAGTCGGCGTAGACTGGATTTTACCGCTACCTGAAATTGCCCCCCGTCTGGTCAGTTTGTGTCAGCCCGCGCACCTATAAACTCATGCAGTCGAACTCTACCGTTAGTATTCTCCTGGTTGACGACCATCCAGAAAATCTACTGGCACTAGAAGCGGTGTTGGGCGGTCTTGGCGGCAATTTGGTCAAGGCACATTCAGGCGAAGAGGCGTTGAGATGTCTGCTGCATCAAGACTTTGCGGTTATCTTGCTGGACGTGCAGATGCCAGGGATGGACGGCTTTGAGACGGCTACCTTAATCCGCAGTCGGGAGCGATCGCGCTACACTCCCATTATCTTTTTGACCGCCTTTAGCACCAGCGAAAACATGGTGTTTAAGGGATATTCTCTCGGTGCGGTTGATTATCTGCTCAAGCCCATCGAAGCCGAAATTTTGCTCTCCAAAGTGTCTGTATTTGTCGAGCTATTCGAGAAGGCACAGGAAATTAAACGACAGGCCGCTCAACTGGAAGCGATGAACACCGAACTGCGAACCAGCGAAGAGCGGTTTCGCCTGTTGAGCGCCTGTTCTCCGGTGGGAATTTTTCTAACGAACGTTGAGGGGTACTGTACCTACACCAACCCTCGTTGTCAGGCAATTTGCGGGTTTACCTTACCCGAAAGCCTGGGAGACGGCTGGCTGGGCTTCATGCATCCAGAGGATTTAGAGCGGGTACGAGACACCTGGTTTGCTTGCGCCCAAAATGTTCGAGAATATTCGGGCGAGGTGCGGTTTCAACAAACACCCGAAACGGTGCGCTGGACCCATGTGCGATCGTCCCCCATGTTTTCGAACGAAGGAAAACTGATTGGGCATGTGGGCACAATTGAAGACATCACCGAACGGAAGCAATCAGAAGAGGTTCGGGCACAAATCATTCAAGAGCAGGCCGCGCGGCAGCAGGCAGAAACGGCCAACCAGATGAAAGACGAGTTTTTAGCTGTGCTGTCGCATGAATTGCGAACGCCGCTCAATGCCATGCTGGGATGGGCACAGTTATTACGGACGCGCAAGTTTGATGATGCAACGATGCAACGAGCGTTAGAGGCGATCGAACGCAATGCCCGCGCCCAGGCGCAACTGGTAGAAGACATTCTGGATGTCTCGCTGATTATGCAGGGCAAACTGCGGTTGAACCGCTATGCGGTGGGGCTAAAGACCATCATTGAAGCCGCCGTAGATTCGGTGCGCCCCCAGGCAGAAGATAAATCGATCGGGCTGACCGTAGAGTATGACGAATCGGCTAACCGGGTGTGCGGCGATCCCGATCGGTTACAGCAGGTGGTGTGGAACCTGTTGTCTAACGCGGTTAAATTTACGCCAGAACATGGTGAGATTGCGGTTCGCCTGAAACGAGACGATGGACAGGCGGTGATCGAAATTGCTGATACCGGGATGGGAATTCATCCCGACTTTTTGCCACACGTGTTTGAACGGTTTCGCCAGGCCGACAGCACCACGACGCGAGCCTATGGTGGTCTAGGGCTGGGGCTGGCGATCGTTCGCCATTTGACAGAGTTGAACAACGGTACGGTTACGGCCCATAGCAAAGGCGAAGGAACAGGCGCAACCTTTACCGTCAAACTGCCCCTGTGGGATAGTCAAGCTGACCAGAATGGCAGTTGCCCCACATCTGAGCAAACGATGTCGTCAACCGATTTGAGCGGCATTCAGGTGCTGATTGTAGATGATGAAGTGGATACCCGCGAATTCCTGATTTTGATGATAGAGCAGCACGGAGCCAGCGTGCGGGCGGTGGCCTCAGCGGATGAGGTGCTGGAGCTGTTGCATGGGTTAATGCCTGATGTGCTGGTGAGCGATATTGCCATGCCCGAGAAAGACGGATACGAGCTGATTCAAGCGATTCGTAAGCGGCCTGCCGATCGCGGCGGCAACCTGCCTGCGATCGCCCTGACGGCCTACGCGACGGAAGGAGACTGCGAGAAGGCGATCGCGGCTGGATTTCAGCAACATATTGCCAAGCCAGTAGATCCTGAGGAATTGATCGCAGCGATCGCACGTCTGGCGAAAAGCCCCATCGCTCAACCCTTAGCAACCGAATAATCTCTGTTGGTTTGGCGGCAAACAGCCTGATAGATCTCCAGATGTTGACGGGCGATCGTCTCCCACTGAAAGCGCTGAGCCAGGGAAGCGGCGCGTTGGGACAGGCGATCGCGTAGAGCAGCATCCTGCAACACCGTGAGCAGTGCTTGAGTGAGAGCCGCTGGGTCACGGGGCGGCACCAGATGAATCACGTGGCGATCGTCCAGTTCGGCATCGAGCTGTTCTTTACGAGTGGCGATCGTGGGCAAGCGGTGAGCAAACAGGGTTAACAACGAGCCGCTTTTAAGGGTAATGCCGTGGTTGAAGGGCAACACGCCAATGTCTGCTCCGGATAAATAATGAGAGGCGGTTGCAGCATCAACATAACCTGTTAGCTTCACGGAATGAGTCAGGCCAAGGTCAGCCACCTGCTGATGGAGTTGCTGCCAATAGCGTTGAGCGTCCTCACCGCGCAAGGCGAGGCTTTCCACACCACCAATTAGCAACAGTCGCGCCTGCGGTGCTTGCTGCACCACTTGCTGAAACGCAGGCAGCAATGTTTCTAACCCCTTAACGGGATGAAGGAAGCCGAAGAAGGCAATCACCTGGGTTGCGGTTGACCAACCATACTGTTGCCGCAGTTGAGCCTGAGCCAGCGATCGCTCGATCGGTACGACTTCAACGTTTGCACCAATTGGGATGAAATGGAGGCGATCGCCAAGCTGGGGAAGACGGCTACGAATAATGGTTTTAGCGTTGGCATTGGTGGTGATAATCGCGTTGCTCCCGGTCAGCAGGAATCCATCTTCTTGATCCCACCAGCCGCGCTGCTGTCCCCATTGTTTTAGCCACTCCAGTAACCGGGGTGGAATCCGATTGGGGTGCCATTCCCACCAGCCATACTCATGAGCCGTGGTGACAATCGGTTGGCGATATCCCACCCGCCGCAACAGCCAGGGCAGCAAAAAAATGGCACGTTGGAAGCCATAACTGCCAGCAGCATGTTGGATGTGCAAGACATCGGCTGGAGTCGAGCGAATGGCTTGAAGCAGCGGCAGCAGATCCGTTAGTTGCCAGGCGTGACCAGCCCCTACCACCGTTGGGTTGCTGGCAACTGCGGCAGCGGCATGGGTGGTGAGTACCGTTGAGGTAACTCCACGCTCTGCTAAAACGGTGCGAAGACGGGCAGTGTAATGGGCAACACCGCAGCGATCGGGTTGATAGCTACCGGGAATCAGAACAATATGCATGGCTCAGTGAAAGGTGCAATATCATTAGGTGGGAGCAGCATGACTCTCCCGGCTGGTTTTGGATGCTTCTTAAGAGGATGTCTTAAAAGTGCTAAGCTCCAACTCGAACCGCCCCCTAATCCCCCAATTTTGGCTTCGACGTGAGCGCTCAGCCGAACGGGGACTTCCGAATCAATTCTGTTTCAAAGTCTCCCAAAATTGGGGGATTTAGGGGGCTAATTTAGAATGTTGAGCCATTCTCAGACACCCTCTAAGCAGCTTTTTCTGGCCTGAGGCGATCGGGCTGGAACGATTGCAGCGATCGCAACAGGAGAGAGAGCCGCATTTGCACAGCGTCGTCAAATTTGCGTGGATCTAGCCCGGTCAATGAAGCAATTTTGTCGAGCCGATAGCCTAGCGTGTTGCGATGGATAGAAAGCCGTCGCGCAGCAGACGAGGGACAGCAATTTTCGCTAAAAAAGACATCAAGTGTGGCAATTAACTCGGCTTCGTGATCCAACGGACTGAGCAAATACTTAGCCAGATCCACTTTGGTACTCTCGTCTGCAACACCCACAAACGCAGCAATTCCGAGTTCTCCCAAACAGTGAATCCGGTTGTGCCCTTGAAACCGACTTCCCAAAGAGAGCGCGGCTTTTGCATCTTCGTAAGAGCGAGGTAACCCAAAGAGTCCAGGATGATAGCGACCAATGCCAATATCAATTGATGCGCCTGTATCACCACGCAAGCGTAGCAACAACGCGTCTGCTGCCCGTTTAAGTGCGGCTAAGTTAGCCCATGATGAGCTAGCACCGTCTACAACGTCATCCCTGTTCGCCCACAGGTCAAGATTTTTAGTATCACTGGCTTTGAGAACCGCAATTTCACCCTGACCTAAATTCGCGCAAATCGTGTCATTGGGGAGATGGAAGAAACTAACAATGCTGCCAATCACGAGTTGAGCGCGACGGCCTTGTTCTAACGTTGAAAGCATTGGCTCGGAACCACCTGGTTTACCAATGATGTAGTCTGTGGCATCAATCAGAATCACCGCTCTGGGAGGAGACAAATCAATGCCCAACCGCTTAGCCTGACTGAGCATCAACGCTTCATCTTCAATTTGGTCGTGCAGCAGGTCAGAAATCAGTTGATTTTTCAAGTCGGGCTGGCTTGGCAGGCGATCGACCGTTGCAGCTTGATTAATGACCAGTTCTATCAGTACTTGAGCTAATTGGAGTGAAATCCGCTCCTGCCTGGGCGGTTTACCAATAATCACTTCCCCGGTTTTGGTTTCATGGCATAGCGGCACGCGCAGGTACTGCGTTAACCCTGCTTCTCTCTGCTCTAAGCCAAACGGCAAACCAATTTGGTGAGGTTCACTGCTTGTAATCACTACCCCTTTCTCATCGGTCACAAAAACAGGGGCGTACAACAATTCTGCAACTCTATCTGTAATGGTGCTGGCAATCTGAGTGAATCGTGCAGATGCGCTTAACATGAATTTCCTTTTGTCAGCCTTAATACAAGATTGAAAGCACAAGTAGACCAATGGAGTATCAATGATGTTGAAGTTGATTACTCGCCGAAAAGAGCAGTATCGTCAGAGTATCCATTGGTGTCATCTTTCCAAAGGGACAGACTAAATCGAAGGGGCGGCTGAAACGGTAAGATTGTGCCAGTTAAATTGCGTCACCTTTGGCTAGAAACCAATTATGATACGGAGCTACAGGCTGAAAGGCGGTTGATTGCAGGGGATAAATGTTTAGAAACGGCTATATGGAGTGAGTTGAAGCCAACCACTGCTCACCCTGTCTTTAAAAGCAGCAATTGTTTTTCCGGATACCGTTTGCCGTTTAATCGTTGATAAAACAATTTTGCAAGGCATGGGTAGCTCTTTAACAAACCCATGCGGAGTGGGGCGATCGCTGCGTCCCTGCGGCATGGCAGAATGAACGGATGAGGTGACGATGATGGCTTTGCTTGCCTCCTAAACCCTCCAACTTTGGGAACTTTGCAGGTTCGGACGTTCCTTAGGGGGTAAGGGGTAAGTTCATACCGCAATTCAGCAATGCCTTTTCTTCTTGGCCGTCTTCCATTCTGAACTGTTGTGCAGTTGCCCAACGAAGCAATGAAACTTCCCGTTATTCTTTGTGCAAATGCCTGATGAATTTAAAGGAACAGACTCACTACGATGACTTATACAACTGACTCGCAAGCGCATCACTGTAGTGCATGTTTGGGTCTACCGTCTATAGCTGAATGGCTCTGAACCAAGGCTAATGGGCATCGTTCATCCCCGGATACATCAAGGCTTTCGGCCATTTATCTATAGTTCATTTTCCCATATTCCAGGGTATCGCCTGGAATGAAGCAGCAGATCCGCTAACGGTGTGGTGCCGCATCTCAATCAATCTCAATCCATTTCAATCGATAGTATTTACATTCATAGGGAGTGAGAGGTGAGACAACATCTCAACTCAACCGATCCATTGGGGAATCTACCCCACAGAGTCGTTATTGTGCGATCGCTCCCAGGGCTAGGGGATTTGCTTTGCCTGGTTCCTGCATTGAGAGCGCTACGAGTTGCCTTTCCCCATGCCCGAATAACGCTCATGGGTCTCCCGTGGGCCGTTCAGTTTGTGCAACGATTTTGTCATTATGTCGATGACTGGCTGGAGTTTCCCGGCTATCCGGGAATTCCAGAGGTGCCGCTTTGCCCGCAGCAAACTGTGTCGTTTCTATCACACATGCAGCAGCAGCCGTTTGATCTGGCTTTGCAAATGCATGGTAATGGTTCCTACATCAACGCCTTTGCTGTGTTGTTGGGCGCACACCAAACGGCTGGGTTTTATCCTGCGGGTCACTATTGCCCGGATGCCGAGCGTTTCCTGCCTTATCCTGAGCATGAGCCGGAGGTATGGCGGCATCTACGGTTACTGGAGCTTTTGGACATCCCTCTACAGGGAGAGCAGCTAGAGTTTCCATTGTTGGAATCAGACTGGCAGGCATTGGCTGGTATTTCCTCAGTTCAATCATTACAGCCCGGTGGTTATGTCTGTATTCATCCGGGGGCAAGCGTGAGCGATCGCCGCTGGTCGTTACACCATTTTGCGGCGGTTGCCGATGCGATCGCGGCAGATGGGTTTCCAGTGGTACTAACCGGAACAGCAGCAGAAGCAGAACTCACTACAGCCGTTGCTAACCAGATGCGCTATCCGGTCATTGATCTGGCTGGACAAACGAGCCTGGGGGCGATCGCCGCTTTGTTGAAACAGGCTCGGCTTTTAATCTGCAACGACACGGGTGTTTCTCATTTGGCCGATGCGCTACAGGTCAACAGCGTGGTCATTTTCTCCAATTCCGACCCGCACCGTTGGGCACCGCTCGATCGGCAGCGGCACCGTGTTGTCGTGGGTCAGCCTACTCCGGCCAGTGTGCTGGTGGAAGCCAGGGATCTGTTGCGGGAGGTGGTTTATGCCTGATCGGTGGCAAACGGTTGATCGGCTTTTGTTGCTCTGTTTCGAGAACTGGGAGGCGGTGTTAGAACTTCAAACGGCAGTGCGATCGCTCCGTCAGGGGTTCCCTGCAACCCCCATGATATTGCTCACCACGCACGAGAGCCATGTGATTCAAAATCACTTGCCCTGGCTTGAGGTTAACTCATTGCAGCAGTGGGGCATTGCTCACGAACCAGATCGGTTGAGCAGTAGCGAGAATACGAATCAGTCCTGTGCGTTTGCGCCACACAGTGAAGCGCTGATTACCGCCATGAGGGTACGTCAGTTCAGTGCTGCCATCATTTTTACAACCCAGGGGCAATCTCCCTTTGCTCTGGCGTATCTCTGCTATTTAGCAGGAATTCCGCTCCGTCTTGGCCAATCGCAAGAGTTTGGCGGCGGCGTATTGTCTCACACGGCTCAACCGTCCATTGATTCGATTTCTACGGCCAATTACTACGTGCAGTTAGTAAAGGCGATCGGCATTCAACCTGTGGTTCAGGCTGATGGTTCATCCCATCTCATCTTGCAGCCTGAGCCAAGCCCATCTCTTTGATGTCCCCAACGCAACGACTCTTCTAGACCTGCCATTCTCTTATGCCCTTACGTATCCTTACCTGGCATGTTCACGGTAGTTATCTCTACTACCTGACCCAGTCTCCCCACGAGTTTTACTTGCCTGTCAAGCCAGACCACCCAGAAGGCTACGGGGGGCGCTTGGGCGGGTTTCCCTGGGGAAACAATGTACATGACATTGCAGCCGATGATGTGAAACATCAATCCTTTGACTGCATCCTGTTTCAGTCTCGCCGCAACTACTTACACGATCAATACGAAATCTTGTCGGCAGAACAGCAACAACTGCCCAGACTCTACCTAGAGCATGATCCGCCCCGTGAGCATCCCACCGATACTCAACATGTGGTGAACGATCCAGACATCCTGCTGGTACATGTGACCCACTTCAATCGGCTGATGTGGGACAGTGGCAACACTCCAACCTGTGTCATTGAACATGGGGTCATGGTGCCAGATGATGTTCACTACACGGGCGACCTCCCCAAAGGAATTGTGGTTGCCAATGGGCTGCGCCATCGCGGAAGACGGCTAGGATCGGACATATTTCAGCAGGTTCAAAAGACCATTCCGTTAGACCTGGTGGGAATGGATGCCGAGTCGCTTGGCGGTATCGGAGAAGTTGCTCATCATAGGCTCCCCAGTTTTCAATCCCGCTATCGTTTCTTCTTTCACCCGGTGCGCTACACCAGTTTAGGTTTAGCGGTGTGCGAAGCAATGATGATTGGTTTGCCCATTGTTGGCCTTGCCACGACTGAACTGGGGACAGTGATTGAAAATGGCGTTTCTGGCTACATCGATACCGATGTCGATCGCCTGATTGAACGAATGCAAGACCTGATCGCCCATCCCAAAAAAGCGCGGCTGTTAGGGGAAGGCGCTAGAGAGCAGGCGCGATCGCGCTTTAACATTCATCGATTTATTCAAGACTGGACAACCACATTTGAACAAGCCGTTAGCCGACAGCCGCAAGGGCTGGAAGTTAGCCGCAAAGGATAACACAATGACAAAACGCATTGCTTTAATTAGTGAACATGCTACACCTCTGGGAATTTTTGGTGGCGTAGACAGTGGTGGGCAAAATGTCTATGTGGGGCAACTGGCAAAGCATCTTGCCGCGATCGGCTATGAGGTAGATGTTTTCACCCGTCGTGATGGTGATCATTTACCGGAGCAGGTGGAATGGCAGCATGGCGTTCGCGTCATTCATGTATCGGCGGGGCCTGCCAGAAGCCTACCCAAGGAAGACTTACTGCCTTACATGGCCGAGTTCACCGCCTTTGTGTTGGACTGGTGCCGTTCTCATTCATCCTATGATCTAATTCATGCCAATTTTTGGATGTCGGCATTGGTTGCGGCAGACATTAAGCGGGCGATCGGCATTCCGTTTGTGGTCACATTCCACGCCTTAGGCCGGGTGCGCCGCTTGCATCAGGGGAATGCCGATCGGTTTCCAGATGAGCGGTTCAGCATTGAAGATCGGATTGTGCGTGAAGCCGATCAGATTATTGCCGAATGTCCTCAAGATCGAGAAGATTTGCTGAACCTCTACCAGGCCGATCCGAGCCGCATCAGCATCATTCCCTGTGGGTTTGATACAACTGAATTTTGGCCGATCAACAAGATTCGAGCGCGGCTGACGCTAGGATTACCGCCGGATGAGAAACTGATTTTGCAACTGGGTCGTATGGTGCCCCGTAAGGGGGTTGATACGGTGCTGTATGGCTTTTCGCAGTTGCTCAAGCAGCATAGCGTCTCTGCTCGACTCATTATTGTGGGAGGAGATGCTGAAGTTCCCGATCCGCAACTGACCCCAGAATTAGGACGGCTCAGCGCCATCGCCCGTGAGTTAGGGATAGAATCCCGCGTCACCTTTGTGGGTCGCAAAGGGAGAGAGGTGCTGAAATACTATTACAGTGCGGCAGATGTGTTTGTCACAACTCCCTGGTACGAACCGTTTGGGATCACACCAATTGAGGCGATGGCCTGTGGAACGCCCGTGATTGGCTCTGATGTAGGCGGTGTCAAATTTACGGTGAAGGATGGAGAAACGGGGTATTTGATACCGCCTAACCAGCCTGAACTGCTTGCCGCTCGTCTGGCTCACTTATTTGACCATCCATCGTTGGTTAGCTTGTTTGGGCAGCAGGCCATTCGGCGATCGCAAGATCATTTCACCTGGCCGAAGGTCACTAGCGCTGTTGCAGCAGTGTATGAAGAGGTGCTGGGTGGCATGACGACTACGCTGAGAGAAGAAGCGAATCAGTTAGCCATTCTCGATCGCGGTTTTGAAACGGTCGTTAGTGCGATTCAGCGATCGCAACGGCTGTTACGGCCTACCATCCAGGCGGCCTCGCAAGCGATGAGTACGTGCTTCTCTCGCGGCGGCAAACTGCTGATCTGCGGCAACGGTGGCAGTGCGGCAGATGCCCAACACTTTGCAGCAGAACTGGTCGGGCGCTTTTGTTGTCCGCATCGAGCGGGATTGCCTGCGATCGCACTCAATGCCGACGCCGCGTTTCTAACGGCATGGGCGAATGATGTCAGTTATGAAGATGTGTTTGCACGGCAGGTTGAAACCTTTGCTCAGCCGAATGATGTGTTAATTGGCATTAGCACCAGCGGTCGTTCTAAAAACGTGATTGCGGCGTTTGAAGCGGCACGACGGCTAAACCTGACCTCGATTGCGCTACTGGGTCGAGATGGAGGAGAGTTGCGCTCCAGAGCGGATATTGCCATTGTGGTTCCGGCCATTGAAACCCAGCGGATTCAAGAAGTGCAGCTTTTGGTGATTCATTTGCTCTGCGAATTGATCGAAGAACAGTTGCTTACAACCGACTCCAGGCTATCCGAACGGCTAAACGGGTGGGAGTTGGGAACGCCGGAGATCGACTCTACCTCGGTTCCACCGTCTCGCGAGTTTACGTCTCTGTCCTCACCGTCAGGAGTTTAGAGGCAGCAGCATGACCATTGACCATTGATCACTGATTATTGACCATTACCTGTATCAGGAGTTTTTCATTAATGGATAATTTGAGCGGAAAAGTGGCTCTTGTAACCGGGGGCGGACGAGGTTTAGGAGCCGCTATTTGTCAAACGGTAGCGGAAGCGGGCGCGATCGCCATTGCCGCCGATATTCAGATCGATTTAGCCGAAGCCGTGGCGCACGACCTTCGCCAAAACGGAATGGAGGCGATCGCCCTGCCGCTAGACGTGACAGACGAACAGCAGGTTGAAACCGTGATTCAAAAAATCATGGATCAATACGGCAAAATCGACATCTTAATCAACAATGCCGGAACCGATGTCACCTTACCCATTGAAGAACTGTCCATTGAGGATTGGGATAAGGTGATGAGCGTGAACCTGCGTGCCCCGTTTGTCTTATCCAAAGCGATTTTGCCGTTGATGAAACAGCAGGGCAGCGGCCACATTGTTAACATTGCCTCTACAGCAGCAAAACGGGTGTGGTCAAATGCCTCGGTGTATCATGCTAGCAAGTGGGGGTTGATGGGCTTGAGCCATTCTCTGCATGTGGAAGCACGTCCGCACGGTGTCAAAGTTACGGCCATTGTTGCCGGAGGAATGCGGACTCCTTTCTTGCTCGATCGCTTCCCTGATATCGATCCAGGCATTTTACAAGATCCAAAAAATGTAGCCGATACGGTTCGGTATGTGTTGATGCAACCGGCTGAAACCGTGATTCCAGAAGTGATGGTTCTACCCATGAGAGAGGGATCGTGGCCGTAATCAATGACCGTTTAGCAGTATCCATGATGCCGGAAAGAGCCATCTTTTTGGACAAAGACGGGACGTTAATTGAAAACGTGCCCTACAACGTTGACCCCAGCAAGATCCAGTTCTGTGAAGGAGCGATCGAAGCGGTGCGATCGCTCTTCAATGCCAGCTACCGCATCTTTATTATCACCAATCAATCCGGAGTGGCTCACGGTTACTTTCCCGAACAGAAGTTGGCAGGTGTTGAAATGGCATTGCGCGATCGCCTTGCTGCGGTGGGGGTAACGCTGGCCGGATTCTATTATTGCCCGCACCATGCGGCGGGTACCGTTGCGGCCTATGCGCTGGATTGCGAGTGCCGCAAGCCAAAACCGGGGATGCTGTTGCAAGCGGCTCAGGAACACGCCATTGATCTGACTCGCGCCTGGTTTATCGGAGACATTCTCAATGATGTGGAAGCAGGGCGATCGGCAGGTTGTCGCACCATTTTAATTGACAACGGCAATGAAACCGAATGGCACCTCTGCCGATCACGCTTACCCCATCATGTCGTTCTTAATTTGATGGATGCAGCCAATGTCATTTTAGCGATCGATCGCCAGCCCTCATTACCTGCTGCACCCCCTTATCCAGCTTTATCGGTTTAGTTCTGATGTGTTCATTGAATGACGTTTCAAAGGCGTTGCATGACTCCAACCTGGTCTACTTTAGTTGATACCTGGAAGTCGCTCACGGTTTTAGTGATCGGGGAAGCCATGCTCGACTGTTATTTAAATGGCACCGCCGATCGCCTCTGCCAGGAAGCCCCGGTTCCAGTGGTTGCCCTGCGCGATCGCCAGGACTATCCGGGAGGAGCCGCTAACACCGCAGCCAATCTTCACAGCCTGGGAGGTTGCGTTCACTTGCTCTCGGTGATTGGAGCCGATGCGGAGGGCGATCGCTTGCACTCCCTTTTGCAGCAACGGGGACTGTCTACGGCGTCATTGATTGCCGCTCCTCAACGAACGACCCTGGCAAAACAAAGAGTGCTGGCTAACGCTCAACTGCTGCTGCGCTTTGACCAGGGCAGTACCGAGGCGATCGCGCCTGAACTTGAAGCACAAATCATTGAGCGGTTAACCCAACTGATGCCTGACTGCGATGCGGTGGTCATTTCTGACTACAATTACGGAATATTGACACCGCGAGTGATTCAAGCCATATCCGATCTATATGCCCAATATCCCCAGACATTGACGATTGATTCCCGTCAACTCAATCGCTTTCGTGAGGTTAGAGCTACAGCAGTTAAACCCAATTATGATGAAGCGACGCGGTTATTAGGTCTACCAAAACAGGAAGCCGACCGGGCAACCCAACTGAGTCCCTATGGCGATCGCCTCCATTCATTGACGGGTGCTGCCATCGTTGCGGTGACGCTCGATCGAGAGGGAGCCATTGTCTTTGAACAAGGACAGCCTCCCTACCGTACCGAAACGCAGCCGGTACCAGATGCCCAAACCGCAGGGGCAGGTGATACCTTCATTAGCGCTCTAACATTGGCTCTGGCTGGAGGTGCGTCTACCCCAACCGCGGCAGCGATCGCCGCACACGCCACCCGGCTTGTTATTGCCCAACCGGGTACAACAACCTGTGATGTCAATACCCTCGCGCCAGCGGCGATCGCTGACCGCAAACTGGGTACCTATGCTGATGTCATGACCTGCGTTCAACATCACCGTCGCCAGGGACATCGCATCGTCTTAACTAACGGTTGTTTCGACATCCTGCATCCGGGACATATCACTTATTTGGCTCAGGCGAAAGCGTTAGGCGATATTCTCATGGTTGGCGTTAATACCGATGAACGTGTTCGTGCTTTAAAGGGAGCCGATCGCCCCATTAATTCATTGAGCGATCGCCTGACGCTGCTGGCCGCACTCGACTGTGTAGATTACGTCATTCCCTTTGCCGAAGCTACTCCCTGTGAACTGATTCGGGTAGTGCGTCCTCACCTGTTTGTTAAAGGGGGTGACTACACGCGAGACACCCTGCCAGAAGCCTCAGTCGTAGAAGCGCTAGGGGGTGAAGTGAGAATTCTGCCGTATGTTGGCGATCGCTCCACAACAAAGCTCATTCAACAGATCCGAGCCGTTCCCGCCTCGGAAATTGGAATACAACATTGATCATTTCTGTTATCACTGGCTCTCTACTCTGTTCATTACCTCCCGCTTCCTATGGCTGACTGGACAACCGCTACAAACATCCTTTGTGTGAGGCTTGATACCATTGGCGATGTGATCATGACCACACCAGCCATGCGGGCGTTGAAAGCCTCGGTACCCGGTCGGCGCATTACCCTGTTGACCTCTTCTGCCGGAGCCGCGATCGCCCCACTCGTTCCTGTGGATGATCTAATTGTTTATGATTCGCCCTGGTTGAAGGCAACCGCACCACGGATCAACAGCGCCCCCGAATTGGCCATGATTGAACAGTTGCGGCAGGCCAGGTTTGATGCCGCCGTTATCTTCACGGTGTACAGCCAAAACCCGCTGCCATCCGCTTTTTTGTGCTACATGGCCGATATTCCGCTGCGGCTGGCTCATTGTCATGAGAACCCCTATCAATTACTAACGGATTGGATCAAAGATCCTGAACCAGAGACAGAGATTCGGCATGAAGTTCGACGGCAATTGGATTTAGTGGCGCATGTGGGTTCCACACTCGAAGATGAATCCATGTCATTGACGGTGATTCCTGCCGCACGGCAGCGGGTTCAGTCTCTGCTGACTGAAGTTGGCATTCAGCTCGATCGCCCCTGGGTGGTGATTCATCCCGGTGCCACGGCTCCCTCGCGCCGCTACCCGCCAGAGAAGTTTGCGATCGCCGCTCGTCACCTATCTGAGCTAAGAATCCAGGTGGTGTTTACAGGCACACAGCCAGAGCAAGGGCTGGTTGAGTCGATTCGCCGTGATATGGACATGCCTTCCGTGTCATTGGTCGATCGCCTCACCTTAGCGGAGTTAACTGCATTGTTGGCGATCGCTCCATTATTGATTTCCAACAACACTGGCCCGGTTCATATGGCGGCTGCCGTGGGAACGTCGGTTGTTGACCTGTATGCCCTCACCAATCCCCAACATACGCCGTGGGGCGTGCCCAATCGCGTTTTATTTCACGATGTACCGTGCCGCATTTGCTACAAGAGCATTTGTCCTGAAGTTCACCATCATTGCTTGCGCTTAGTTGAACCAGAATCGGTTGTGCAAGCTGCGCTAGAGCTATTACAGGACAGTCAGCCAGAGAGGGCCTCAGCGCTCGGCAATGATCCATTGTCACTGATCCGGCCTCACGTTTCCAACCCATTAACGGACATGCCGCTGCCTATGTCTGCTGTACCTTCATCGTTATCCTAAGTTTTATCATGGCTGCCACTGTTGATGTTCTTATTCCCACCTATTGCCGTCCAGCGGCGATCGCTGTCACCCTGACCAGCCTGTGTGCCCAAACCTATCGTGATTTTCGTATCATTATTTCCGATCAAACTGAAGACAGTAACCCATTGCAAACAGGCGAAGTACAGGCAGCACTGCGGGTTTTGCAGCTTCATGGTCATACCGTTGTCACGCACAAACACTTGCCGCGCCACGGCATTGCCGAACAGCGGCAGTTTCTATTGCACCAGGCCACGGCTCCCTATGTCTTGTGCCTGGACGATGATTTGATTTTGGAACCGTGGGTAATCGATCGCCTCATAACCACAATTGAAGCCGAAGGGTGCGGTTTTGTTGGGTCTGCCATGATTGGGCTAAGCTTCTGTGATGATGTTCGTCCCCATCAACAAACGGTCGAATTTTGGGACGGTGCAGTTCAGCCAGAACTCGTCACGTCGGGAACACCTGCCTGGGAGCGATACCAACTGCACAATGCCGCTAATTTATATCACGTGCAACAGCAGATGAACCTCGCGCCCAATGAGGTGCGAACGTATCGTGTGGCCTGGATTGCGGGATGTGTCCTGTACGATACGGCAAAACTGCGATCGCTCGGTGGGTTTAGCTTCTGGAAAGACCTGCCACCTAACCACTGCGGCGAGGATGTCCTGGTGCAATTGCGGCTAATGGCACGGTATGGCGGCTGTGGAATGATGCCGTCTGGTGTGTATCATCAAGAGCTGCCTACTACCATTCACGATCGCCAACACGACGCTCCCCATCTATTGCCCGTTGAGGAGTATCAATTGCAAACATGAGTAGAATTGAACGCATTCTCTTCATTGAACTATTAGGCGGCATTGGCGATTTAGTCATGGCTCTACCTGCCATTCATGCACTGGGGCGATCGCATCCCAGCGCAACGCTCACCGTCCTCACCTTTGCCCCCGGCCATGAGCTACTGCAATTTGATCCGCTGGTGCATCGGGTCATTTGTGCCCAACGCGATCGCGCCAGAGCCTCGGTCGATGCTTTGCTGGCGAGTGCATCATTTGATCTGATTGTGTCTGATACCAACTACGATGGCATTGCCGAGGCGATTCGTAGCAGTGGCGCAACGCAGGTGGTTGATAACCTGTGGCGCTCGCCTCCGCCCAACCAGTTGGTTAGCGATCGGTTTGTACAATTGCTGCAAGCAGATGGGGTGATTGCTGCCGATGCCATCGAGCCTGATGCTGTACAAATTCACCTCAGGGCAACCGAACGGGCGATCGCCCATCAAGCTCTGGGTGCGGCATATCGTCCACTGGTGTTCCTGTGTGCCGATGCCGGGATGCCCATTAAGCGGTGGTCGGTCAGTCGCTTTATTGAGTTAGGGCAAGCCTTGCAGCGGCGCTATCAGGCCACAATCGTGGTAACGGCTGGAGCCGAGGCGCAATCGGCGGCAGACATGGTGAAGGCGATCGGCGGCTCGGCGCGGCTATGGCCGCGCGGCTCGCTGCGTCTATTGACAGCAGCATTGGCTGAAGCCGATCTGGTGGTTGCCGCCGATACTGGAATTGCGCGAATTGCGGCCGCGCTGACCGTCCCCACCATTACCCTGTTTGGCCCCGCATGGCATGGCCGCTATGGGCAACCTGCCCCTCACATCAACCTGCAAGGCTTTCCAGAATGTCCAGAGCGGAACATCAGCAACTTCACCGATCAGCCGTGCTGGTATAGCGGTCACTGTCCCTTTGAGTGGGATACCTGTTTAGAAGCCATTTCCCCCAATGATGTGTTGGGTGCGGCGGCTCACCTCTTAGCCACCCCTCACCCATCATCACCGCCACCCCAACAGGTTAGCTTCGCCCCATGCCATACTGCACCAGGTCTGCCAGCCTGGGATGCCGTTCGTAATCTGCTCGTCCTCCGTCTTGATAACATTGGCGACGTGCTAATGACCAGCCCAACGCTGCGATCGCTCAAGGCCAATTTACCCAGTGCCAAACTGACGCTGATGGCCAGCCCATCCGGGTCGCTCGCAGCACCGTTGTTGCCGTGGGTGGATGATGTGTTGATATGGCGTACCCTATGGCAAGATTTGGGACGGTTGAGCTTTGACCCCGATCGCGAATGGAACCTGATCGAGACGTTGAGACAGCGTCAGTTTGATGCTGCTGTGATTCTCACCAGCTTTAGCCAGAGTCCCCATCCGCCAGCTCTGGCCTGTGCCCTGGCAGGAATCCCGCTGCGGTTAGGTGAATCGAAGGAAAGAGACAGCGGCACGCTCACCCATGCGGTGTCTCCGGCTCCAGATGACATTCACCAGGTCGATCGCAACTTACGGTTAATTGAAGCGGTTGGCTTTCCGGTGAGCGATCGCCGTCTCTGCCTCCACATCCCGCCTCTGCGTCTGCCTATCCCCAAACCCTATCTGCTGCTGAATCCCTGGACGAGCTGTCAATCGCGCAACTACGAACCCGATCGCTTTGCCGTGGCGGCTCGGCAGTTAAGCCAACTCACCGGATGGGCGGTTGTGGTGACGGGAGTTGAAACCGATCGCGATCGCGCTCAATCGCTGCTGACTATTTTAGGAGAAGGGGCGATCGACCTGATTGGTAAAACGAGCCTGTCTGAGCTGGTTGCTCTGATTGCCTCCGCCAGTCTAGTCCTCAGCAACAACACCTCCACCATGCACATTGCCGATGCCACCCAAACGCCCAACGTCATTCTGTTTGCAGGTACCGAACAGGAATGTCAGTGGCAACCCCGCCATAGCCCCTCGCGCCTGTTGCGTCGTTCCACTGTTTGCAGTCCGTGTTACGCCTTTAACTGTCCCTACGAGCAGCAATGCTTGGATATTTCGCCAGAAGCCGTTGTTGCTGCCGCACTCGATTTGCTGACCGCTGATGCATCTCAGTCTGTTGCCCAAACGGCATGACACCGACTCTAATTCATCAGACCCTAATCCATCACACTCCAATCCATCAGACAGCGTGCCGATTAATTCTTTTCGCGAACGGCGCGCGACAGATTCCAGGCCGAGCTAATTAACGCCAGGTGCGTAAAGGCTTGCGGATAGTTGCCCAACGCCTCACCGCTGTGCCCTGTTTCTTCGGCATAAAGCCCCAGATGGTTGGCATAGCTCAGCATTTCTTCAAACATTAACCTTGCTTCGCTTAACCTCTCTGGATAAATCCGTCCAGCGCGGGTAACGGCTTCCACCAGCCAAAAGGTGCATAAGTTAAACGTCCCTTCGCCACCGTCCAGGCCATCGGAAGCGTCCTCCAGGTTGTATCGGTAAACCAGACTGTTCGACACCAACCCTCCCTGCGAGGGCGATCGCAACGTTGCCTTGAGCGTGTCCAACATGCGCGGATCGGAGGGAGAGAGAAAGAACACCAGCGGCATAATTAACGCGCTGGCATCCAGCGAATCGCTGCCATAGTGCTGTACAAAGGCTTCTCGTTTGGGACTCCAGCCATTGCGTATGATCTCCTCATAGATCTCATCTCGCGTCTTGAGCCAGCGATCGCGATCGGCAGGAAACGATCGCTTGTCGGCTAACCGTAAACCGCGATCGATCGCCACCCAACACATCAGTTTGGAATAGACAAAGTGCTGTCGCCCGTCCCGCACTTCCCAGATGCCCTCGTCTGGTTGCTGCCAGTTATCGCACACCCAGTTAACCAGCCGCCGCAGGTACGTCCACAAATCGTAGGAAATGGGCGCACCGTGCTTGTTGTACAGGTAAGCTGCATCCAGCAACTCGCCGTAGATATCGAGCTGAAGTTGCTTGTATGCGTTGTTTCCAACCCGAACAGGAGCAGACCCCCTGTACCCCTCCAGATGATCCAGTACCTCTTCCTCTAAATTGTGCCGTCCGTCGATGCCATAAACCGCTTGTAAGGAACCGTCTGGCTCCAACTCATGACACCGTTGCTCGATCCACTGCATGAACTGTGCCGCTTCTTCTTTGAAGCCAATTCGCAGTAGTGCGTATAGGGTAAAGGCCGCATCTCGAATCCAGGTGTAGCGATAATCCCAGTTGCGGCTACCGCCAATCTCTTCGGGCAGGCCGCAGGTAGGAGCAGCCACGATCGCCCCCGTCGGTTCGTAAGTCAACAGTTTCAGCGCCAGTGCCGATCGCTCCACAATCTCGCGCCATCGCCCGGTATAGGTACACTGGCTCACCCACTTGCGCCAATACTCAACTGTATGTTCAAACAGCCCTTCGGCTTCCAGTTCATCCAGTGGCATACCGCAGCCTTCCTTGGGGCTTAACTCCCGCAACACAAATACGGCTGTTTCACCCGCCTCCAGTGTAAATTCGGTTGCAATGCCTCCCTCTATGGGCGTTAGCGGTCGATCGGTGACTAGTCCCAGGCTTAAGTTCGGTGACTTAAACTGCGCTCCGTTTTCGGTGATGTGCGTTTCGTGTGGGTCACGGGCATAGTTGAACGCTGGACGACATTCCATGCGAAAGGTCATGGTGCAGCGAATCACCCGCACTCGCCGCACTAACCAGTGATACCCGCGCTCGTCTGGCTGAAGCCCAACGGGCATAAAGTCAACAATTTCGCCCACTCCGCATGACGACAGAAACCGAGTCATCAATACGTTCGTTTCCGGCCAGTAAAACTGCTTATGAGTCAAACCGTTTGTGGTCGGAAAGATTTTGAATGAACCGCCTTTATGTTCATCCAACAGCGCTGCAAACACACTGGGCGAGTCGTGGCGGGGAAAACAAAACCAGTCGATCGCGCCATCTAACCCCACCAGTGCCGTAGTGTGCATATTACCGATGATGCCGTAATTTTCAATCGGTTGATATGCCATGTTGCAACTCCTGCGATACTTGAACGTGGGCTGGTGTAGAACCTTCAAAAAGGGAACAAACCGTTCGATGGTTCAACCCCAACTCTGAATCCGATATTCCAAATCCGATGGTTTAAAATCGGCACTGCATCTGGTATGGTGACCGACTCACCGTTGAAAAGCATCTCACTTTGGCAGGATGCGGATGGAGAGCAAATACCAGGTAAGCAGAAGGGCGATCGCTCGTCAAAATGGCATCCCCCCTGGGTGTTTACAATTAAAGTCATGCGATAGAGGTGTGATCACACAAAACTCAATACCTTAGAGGACAGTAATTGACGCATGACAACACGGTATGACTGAAGCATTTAAGAAGGGCGATCGCGTTGAATGGAACACGCCCCAGGGTAAGACGGAAGGAACCATCGTCAAAAAATTGACCGAGCCGATTGACATCAAAAGCAACCACGTCGCTGCGTCTGAAGACAATCCGCAATATCTGGTCAAGAGCGAGAAAACGGGTAAGGAAGCCGCTCACAAACCCGATGCGCTGAAAAAGCTAGAGAGTTAAGCCCCCTGATTGCCTGCCAACTCAGGGCACAAACCAAGCAAATTAAAATGAAACCACTACCAGAACTAGGGCTGGTTTGTATCTCTGCCTCCAACCAGGTGCGGTATAAAACCACAACCCGTAAGCGATTGCTGTCGCTTGAACCCGCCGAACAACAGCGAGTTTTGCGCCATCTTTATGCAGAGAACCTGCGCCGCTTGAGGATTGCGATCGACTTCTGTCAGGCTCACCAGATTCGGCTATACCGAATGCCGTCTAACTTGTTTCCCTTTGCCGATGATGCCCTGGGGGAAGATGTGCTGACGGAGTTTGCGGATGACATGCGGCAAGTGGGCGATCGCGCCCTTGCCCTGGGAATGCGGTTAGTGCTGCATCCCGATCAGTTTGTGGTACTCAACTCCGACCGTCCGGACGTGGTGACCAACAGCATCAAGATTTTGGCAACCCATGCTCGTGTGATGGACTTGCTTGGTCTGCCGCGATCGCCCTGGGCGTTGATGAATATCCACGGCGGTAAAGGAGGGCGATCGGAGCGGTTAATTAGCGTCATTCGTGACTTACCCGACCCGATTCGGCTACGCCTGACGTTAGAAAACGACGAGTATACCTATGGGGCAGAGTCCATTCTGGAAATCTGCCGCGCCGCTGGAGTGCCAATGGTGTTTGATGCTCACCACCATGTGATTCATGCCCAGGTAGACAGTTACGAGCATCCCAGCGTAGCCACCTACCTGGCTGCCGCCCGCACTACCTGGGAAAATTCTGAATGGCAGTTAGTTCACATTTCCAACGGCGAGAGCGCCTTCCACGATCAGAAACATAGCGGTTTAATTTTTGCCATGCCCAGCGCCTATCGGGATGTTGCCTGGATTGAAATTGAAGCCAAGTTGAAAGAAGAGGCGATCGCTAAATTGCAACAGGAATGGCTGCCAACCTTGCTGCGATCGGGGGAACAGCCCCAGATGCAAGCCGTTCAGCCAGCGATCTGAGTCAACATCTACCCCTGTTACAACGCTGATCCACTCCCTGATCTTTAGAGTTCTGCTTGCAGCACAAAAGCCTGAAACTCTTCCACGAGCCGCAGGCTTTTACAATGTGCGCTATTAATGTTGGTTTAGAGATCTAACGCGGCTGTGCTAATCGCGTTTTGTGCAGCCTTATTCAGCGGAAACGGCTTCAACGTCAACGGCTGAAGCCTGTTTGGTAGACCCGGACGACGCATCATCAGCCGAGCCAGTTGAGCGTGTGCCCCGCTGGTCTTTGATTCTGCCAATTAGCATTTGCGACACTTCCGCAAACAGCAGTGATGCGATAAAGACATCATCGAGTTGACCTGCGATCGGCAAAAAGTCGGGAATGAGGTCAATCGGGCTGACCAAGTATGCTAGGGTTGCCAGAACAATCCACCAACGGTACTTTGGATCACGAATCAGCTTGCCGTACCACTCATAAATCGATTGCACTGAAATTTTCATTAGGATTGACCTCAAATCACTCTTTAATTCTGACAAGCTTAGCGATTTAGTTCGGGTGTAGATATCCGTCCCATGTAAGATCAGTCATTGCACTCATCAGCAGAACATTTCTTCCGAAATTGGGTCAATCCGATTTAGATTGAAGTTTGGTGATTGGGGCAGTTCAGTTTCTAAAATTGAGATGCTTTAGCGCGACTCAGTGCTAACCAAAGCTGAGCTTAGCCTAGGGAGTCTACGGAGGTAAAACAAAACGTGAACATTTCTGAGGTATTCGCCAGAGGCGGCATCGCCATGTGGCCGCTGCTGTTTCTCTCTTTTTTGGCGCTTAGCACCATTATTGAGCGGCTCTGGTTTTGGTCAAGAATTTTGACCCACGAGCGAGAGATTGCAGGCCGAGTGATTGAAGCGGCGCGGCGCGATTGGGGAGCGGCAACCGAAATTGCCCGTCGTTCGAATAACCAGCCGATCGGTCGTGTTCTCTATTCGGCGTTAGATTTACTGGACTCCGATCCAGAAGTGTTTCAACTGGCGCTGGAGGCATCTGCCGATGAAGAACTGGTGGCGATGCGGCGTGGCGACAAAATTCTGGAAGCAACGATCGCCCTTGCGCCATTATTGGGGCTGTTGGGTACCGTGTTGGGCTTAATTACTTCACTCAGCACCGTCCGCCTGGGAGATTTGGGAACCGACTCGACGGCAGGCGTAACCCTGGGAATTTCAGAGGCGCTGATTAGTACTGCTACAGGGTTGATTGTGGCTATTATTAGCCTGTCGTTTTACCGCTTGTTTCAGGGCTTTTTGTTTGGGCAAGCCAAAATCTTTCGCCAGTCTGGTAACGAGCTAGAACTGATGTACCGCCGAGCCTGGTCTGCCCGTGGCGATCGCCCCCTTGTGAAACCCGAGGCGGTGGTTCCGCCCGATTCTAGAATTGAGGGAGCAGAAACCACTGGCTAATCAACGGGCGATGGTCTCTATTTTCATTCCCTTTTTATTTATTTCTACATCCGTGGCGTGTAATGAAAATTGACTTAGAAACGGCTGAACCAGATGTACGGATTGAACTTGTTCCGCTGATTGATGTGGTCTTTTGTATCCTTACTTTCTTTATCCTGGGAGCGCTAACCCTGACTCGCCAACCTGGAATTAATGTGGACTTGCCCCAGGCACAGACGGGTACCACCCAGATGCGCGAAACCTTGATGGTTGCCGTTGACTCTATTGGTCAAGCCTACGTTGAACAAGAGCCTGTTACCCGCGACCAGCTTTATCAAACGCTGTTAGATTACCAGCAGGTTAATCCAGAAGGGTTGGTGGTACTGTATGCCGATCGCCTCGCCAGCTACAACGAAGTGGTGAGCGTGTTAGACCTGTTGCGCTCGGTTGGGGGCGATCGCGTCGCTTTAGCCACGTTGCCCGAAGGAGTTGCTCCAACACAGCCGCAAACCCCTGGTTCTGCGCCAGGTACCCCGACGCTTCCCGCCGATCCGTTCAACCCCAACGCAACCGACCCGTTTAATACCCCTACCCAACCCAATCCGTTTAATCCAAACCAGGATTTATTTCCTGGCCTGGATACAATACCCGCTCCATCGAACGGCGTTCCGGGTAGTGTTGCACCTTCACCAGCACAACCGGGGGTCAATCCTTCTCCTCAACCAACGAACTAAATGCTTTGGATTGCTGATAGGGTTCCACTAACGTTCTCTGAAGTACTGTAAAAGTAGATACTGCGTTGACCTGCCGCGATCGAAGCAGTTATCACGAAACCTATCTAGCATCTACTTCAAAACAGGGGGGATATTTGTGGCTCAACGCAAGCAATCCAAAGGAACCTGTGCTTACTGCGGCAAAGAAATGGCCAAGGGAGGGATGACGAAACACCTCACGACCTGCACACAGCGTCAGGAGGCGATGACGGCTGCACAGACGAACACCAAAGCCAGGGCTAAAAAGACAGAAACCAGTGAAACGCTCTATCATCTTCGGGTGCAGGATGCCTATCGGAAGGACTACTGGCTGGATCTAGAGATGCGCGGTTCCAAAACGTTGAAGGATCTAGACAATTACCTGCGAGCCATTTGGCTGGAGTGTTGTGGACACATGAGCCAGTTTTCGTTGGGCGGTGCGTTTGCCAACGAGGTTGGAATGCGGCGGAAGATTGGCGACGTGTTTCAAGCGGGCGGAGAACTCACCCACATCTACGATTTCGGCACCTCGTCGGAAACCCTAGTCAAGCTGGTCGAGACGCGAGAAGGAATCCCGACTACGTCACGGGCGATCGCCCTGATGGCACGCAACAATATGCCCGAAGAACAGTGTATTGAGTGTGGTAAGCCAGCGACCCATCTCTGCATAGAATGCATGTATGAAGACGAGACGTGGGGTGTTTTGTGTGATGAACATGCCGAAACCCACCCCCACGATAGCTATGGTGAGCCGATTCCTCTGATTAATTCGCCACGTTTAGGCATGTGTGGCTATGAAGGCCCCGCAGAACCGCCGTATTGATGCATCGGGTTGCGTAGATACGCGATCACGCACCGTGGATAGTTTCTGATACCGCTTCTGCAAAGGTGCCGATTAATTTCTCGGAGAAATAGAAACAAGTCATTCTGATTGAGCTATAACCAGAAAAATGTCACATCTGAACTGATAAGCCGCCTACATGCCCAACGTCACAGTCCTTATCTCTTATGCTCGTGCTGATGGGAAAGCAGCAGCGGATCGACTGCGAGAAGAGTTGCAACGGGCGGGTTTTGGTGTTTGGCGAGATATCGAAGAGATGCGATCAGGCCAAGCTTGGAAAGAGCAAGTTCGTGAAGCACTACGAACGGTAGATGGAGTGATCGTGTTACTTACTCCGGGTTCGTTTGCTTCTAAACATGTGAGATGGGAGATAGAAGCTGCTCTGACGCTTCAAAAGCCAGTGAAATCGCTGCTGATAGTGTCTTGGGACAAACTTGATGGGCTGAAAGGATTGCCTGATGAGGTTATCAACTTTCACCACCACAATCTCAGTACAGAACAAGTCTACTCCTCGGGGTTTGCAGCCCTGATTCGAGATTTGAACGAGTTATCTACTGGCGATCGCAACAACACACCCACCAATCAACTTTCTCAACCTGATGGTGGGAATAGCCGCAACATATCGCCAGAGAGCAATCCTGATGAAAGAGAGCCTTTACACATCTTAGAATTAGATTCTGGGATGGTAGAAAAAACTAACTCAAGCTTAGAATCTATCGAAAGAATCAGTAAAGAAAATCAACTTTCCCCGGAGCAAGAACAAACGTTTAACGACTTGAAGGCTCGAATCAAATTATTTAATCGAGATCTTGAAGAGATAGCTCAAAAGGCCGAGACGTTGATTGCAGATGTAGAAAAGTCTCTAGCAAATAAATTAGAAAATCTAAGCACATCTGCTCAAAGTATATTAGGTCACTATCCACCCGAAAGAGATAGTAACAACGAAAAGATTCTACTTGAAAAGCAACTTGAAATTATTCGGAACCTGAGAATCAACCTTAGTGATGGAAAAGACGTGGTTGATTGGTTGAATCAAACGCGATCGCAAACTGCAAAAAACATAACTGAATATGCATTGAGCGCACATCCAAATTTGCAGAATCGCACTTCCTTAGAGAAAGAAAATTTCCATCTCTTAATTGAAAAGTTGCTAGAACGAATCAGTCATTGCTTAACCTGGGGAAGAACTACAATTTTAGATTCGCTAGAACTCCCTTTAGTTTTCAATGATGACATTGATGTTTACGAGACGGCCTTAAATTGCATCATACCAGAATCGCCTCGCCGCTTATCCAATGAGGGCATCAAACAACTAGAAGAAGTTATTACCTACCTTATTCGGAAATTGCCTCACTATTAGCGTTATCTCTCTTTCAACTCTAAATCTGTCTGCCTTCGATTCTACAGATGAAGTAAATCAGCCCTTATTGAGAATTGTTGATGTGTGAGGAGTTTATATAAGCGGGTGAGGGGAATCGAACCCCTATCATTAGCTTGGAAGGCTAAGGTTTTACCACTAAACTACACCCGCAAACTAGAGGCGATCGCGTCATTAGAACATTTCGCTCAAGCCTTTCCTAGGATATCACGTTTTTGTGGCGGTCAAGCCAGAAATTTAGAAAATAGCTGCCAAAGGGTCACTCTTCGTCAATTTGCAGCACAACAATGAGATTGCTAAAAACTGGCTGTTCGTCTGTAACGGCAGGATAAAACTGCCACTGCTCTACCAAACAGGCTCCCAACTGATCGTAAGCGTCACTCTGGCTGGATTGGCTAACCTCGGTATAGATAACCTGGCCTTGATCGTCAACGGCAATCCGAAATTCGATCGGTTGACCTAAATATTGCACAATCTCTGGCTCCAGTGCCGGACAGGTAGAGCCAATAGCCCCAGCCGAAATAGGTTCGCTTTCCTGGCGCGGTGCAGCTAGCTCATCGGGAATATCAGTTGGGTTAGCAGAGGCTGGAAGTGAAGACACTCTCAAGGTTGCCATTAGACTGGCCGGAACAGGCTCCGCCTCTGCTTCGACCTCCGGTAATTCCTGCTCATCCACCGGAGCTGTAGCGGGTGGACGAGAGCCAATTTCGGGAACGGGCGGCAGGTCGGGTAGCGATGGTGCTGGCGGCTCAGGATCATCGACTGTGGCAGAACCCGACCCTTGCCCCGGTTCCTCTGGTTGGGACGATCCGGGCGTATTTGAACCGGAACCGGGTTGGGATGGCGCTCCGGTAGCTGGTTCGGGAACGCTGGCATCCGGCGTTGGGGACGGCTCAGGCGATGGTTGCGCCGGGACAGGAGTGGGTGAAGGCAGGGGGCGAGGCGGCACCGTCGCTTCTGGCGATGGTGTTGGTGATACTGGAGTGGGCGGTGCTGGGGTGGCGGGTGGAGTCAACCTGTCAT
>NZ_JADEWO010000026.1 GCF_015207605.1 Oculatella sp. LEGE 06141 | reverse complement strand
GTGTGGGGGTAGGGGCGGGGGTAGGACTGGGTGATGGTGAACTGCTCACCGGAATAAAGTCGATGTAGTCAACCCGTGCCCATTCACCGCCGTCTGCCACTCCACTGAGTTGAATGGTTGAACCCGCTTGCAGGGTTACACCTTGGGCAACAGTACGAGTCGCCTTGGTTTTGGAGGTAACCCAGCTATCGGTTAACCACTTGTCGAATGTCCAGGTATCGGTGACACCGCCAACTTTGACGGTTAGTTGAGACTTTCCATCTGTTTCGTCAAAATAGCCAACAACAACGTTGTAAGTACCTGTAGGGCCGTTGAATGTTCCAGTGGCGCTACCCGTTGTTCCTCCACCTTGATAGAGGCTGATGATTTTGCTGCCTGATGCGGGGCTTTGATTCGACTCAATGACGTAGTTGGTCAACTGCATCGCCTCTGCTTCCAGGCGAATAACGTTGGGCGTTGGGCTGGGGGAAGGAGATGGAGAAGGAGATGGATTACTGAGAACCGGGAGCGGCAGCAGTGCATCGTACCAGACATCCGCAATCTTGGCGTATCCGCTAGCGGTGGGGTGAATGTCGTCAGAGGACAGATCGCTAAAGGTTAATTCTTTGAAAATATCGACGAACTTAACCTTTTTACCCTGGGAGGCTTTGGAGCTAACTAAACCAGGAATCTGGGCGTTGTACTCCAGTACTTGTTGCTGATCGAGGGGTCTGTCAATTGGTGGAATAGAACCGACTAACAGATAAGCGTTTGGAACTTTAGCAACAATTTTGTCGATCAGATTGTTGAGGCGATCGATCGCTGTACTCAGTTGATAATCCTGAAGGACATCATTGGTACCGATCATCAGCATAATGACATCGGGCTGATAGCTCGTTAACCAACTGTCAACGTTGTTAGCAATTTCATCAATTCTCCAGCCCCCGTGCCCCTCATGATCACGATCGATAGTGCTGGGGCCTTCCTTCTGAGAACCAACAAAATCTACATCAAATCCGCTGGATTTTAGTTGATTCCACAGGTTGTCGCGATACCCTGCGGGGTCCCAATCTTTACCACGTGTGTTCGAATCCCCAAGGGGCATTATTTTGATAGCCATTTTTTCTAGCGTGCTTTAATAGTTGATCGTGAGCGCACAACAAATTGCTACAGCGTGCTGCTTGGAGAGTTCAGCGTGCTGCTAGTAAAGTTGTCAGTATCGGTACAACCAGCCAGAAGAAAAGATGAAAGCGCTCTGGCAATGTTGAAACGGGTACGTAGGCTTTCATCCGTAATGGTCAGCTCACCTCGAATGGATGTGCGTAATTTAACAAGTTTATATTAGGCAGGCTCTGCGTAAGATTACTAGAAAACAAATGTGTCTTTATTGACTCTTTATCGTTATCGCTACTTTCTCCATAAAAATGATGAACTCTCGCAAAACGGCGTTATTGGTTGTTAGCCAGGAGAGAATTGCGCCCAGCCGCCATTCGGCTGATGAGCCGACGTTGATCTAAAAATCAGGAGGCGATCGCTGAAATCGGGCAGAAAATCGGGCATTGCGGTAAACCGCTCTAAGCTTGCTACCTTTTAAAGGGGAGAATGCCGACACTGCGGCTAACCTGCCCCGATCGCCATCCTGATAGAAGCCAATGAACACCGATTCAACCCTGTTGTCCTCTGATCGATCCGCCTTGCAACGTCCTGAATTGTTAGCGCCAGCCGGACACTGGGACTGTGCTAAAGCAGCCGTAGAAAACGGAGCCGATGCCATTTACTTTGGCTTAGAGCGGTTCAACGCGCGGATGCGGGCGCACAACTTTACCGAAGCTGACCTGCCTCGCCTGCTCGATTTCTTGCACCGCCGTGGGGTTAAAGGTTATGTCACGCTTAACACGCTCGTTTTTCCGGCAGAACTGGCCGAAGCCGAGCAGTATCTTCGCACCATCATTGCTTCTGGGGTGGATGCGATCATTGTTCAAGATGTTGGGATCTGCCGATTAATCCGCCACCTATCGCCCGACTTTCCCATTCACGCCTCAACCCAAATGACCATTACCAGCATGGCAGGAGTTGAGTTTGCCAAAACGTTGGGTTGTCAACTTGTGGTACTGGCACGGGAATGTTCGATCGACGAAATGGGAAAGATTCAGCAGCAACTTGCCGATCGCTCCATGTCATTACCGCTAGAAGTCTTTGTTCACGGAGCGCTGTGTGTCGCTTATTCGGGTCAGTGCTTAACCAGTGAGTCCTTGGGCGGACGCTCTGCCAACCGGGGCGAGTGCGCCCAGGCTTGCCGGATGACCTACGACCTAGTGGCAGACGGCAAACTGGTTTCGCTGGGCGATCGCCGTTATTTGCTCAGCCCTCAAGATTTAGCAGGTTTGGCTGTTTTACCCGATCTGGTGCGAGTGGGGGTAAGCAGCCTCAA
Source organism: Oculatella sp. LEGE 06141 (assembly GCF_015207605.1). Taxonomy (GTDB): domain Bacteria; phylum Cyanobacteriota; class Cyanobacteriia; order Elainellales; family Elainellaceae; genus Oculatella. Next base: position 88,249 of record NZ_JADEWO010000026.1, on the reverse strand, counting down.
AATTGAAGGTCGGCTTAAAACGCCAGAATATGTCGCTAATGTGACCCGTGTATATCGGCAGGCGATCGATCGTGTCATGGCAGAACTGGCTGGAGTGGAAGGCAACACCCCTGAGGCGCACGACCGCAATCACTACAACCTGGAGATGGCCTTCTCGCGTGGACTCTACACCGGATGGCTGCGTGGCGTTAACAACCAGGAATTAGTACATGCTCGGTTTGGCAAAAAGCGAGGTGTTTATCTGGGTGATGTGACCCGAATCCAGGGCGATCGCATTACGGTACGGCAGCAAGCACCCGTAAAACCGGGAGATGGCATTGTTTTTGACAGCGGACATCCCGAAACCAGGGAAGAAGGAGGACGCATTTATGCGGTTGAACAGCACGACCAGATGGTAGTGCTCACCTTTGGACGAAATGACCTCAACTTGAGCCGGGTGCAGGTGGGCGATAAGGTTTGGAAGACCAGCGACCCGGAACTCGATCGCCAATTGCGCCAAACCTTTGCTGGCGATATGCCCCAGTTTCAGCGCCCCATTTCAATCGACGTTTATGGTGAAGCCGGACAGTCCCTAAGCGCGATCGCGCGCGACTCGCAAGGGCATGTTGTTCAGGTTGAATCATCCATGCCGCTGGTGGCAGCACACACGAAACCCCTCACCACAGAACGGCTGCAAGAACAGTTGGGGCGGTTAGGTAATACTTCGGTTTATTTAGCATCTCTCACAAACCAGGTTGATGGGGCAGTGATGTTGCCCGTTAGTGAGTTAAACCGATTGCGGCGCGAAATTGTGAGCCAGCTAGAAGCATTGAGCGCGCAACCTAAGCGCTGGCAACAGCAAGAAACTGCCTCCTACAAGGATTTACTGCCTGATGTTGATTCATTGACGCGATCGCATCCTCCCCTGGCTCATCCCCAACTCATCGTGTTGGTACGAAACCTGCAACAGCTACAGGCGGCACTGGAGGCTGGCATTGAAACGCTGTATTGCGAGTTTGAAGATCCGCGCCGTTATCGTGAGGCGGTTGCTGTAGTTCGGCAGTTACAGGATAGGGCAGAGAATGCAGCGGGCACCGTTTCTACCCCGTCTATCTGGGTTGCGCCTCCTCGCATTACGAAACCGGGAGAACAGTGGATTTTGAAGCAGGTGCGCGGCTGCAATGCAGATGGCTATCTGGTTCGTAATTATGACCAGCTTCAGTGGTTTGCGGGCGATCGCTGCGTGGGTGATTTCTCGCTCAATGTCGCCAATCCCCTGACGGCTGACTATTTTATCAAGTCTCATACCCAATTAGAGCGTCTGACGGCATCCTATGACCTCAACATTGCTCAATTAGACGATCTGGTGAGTCATTGTCCGCCCCATTGGTTTGAAATCACCATTCATCAGCATATGCCGATGTTTCATATGGAGCATTGTGTCTTTTGTGCCTTTTTGTCGGAGGGAACGGATTACACCAATTGCGGTCGTCCCTGCGAAAGCCATGCGGTTACGTTGCGCGATCGCGTCGGCACAAACCATGTGCTACAAGCGGATGCGGGCTGTCGCAATACCGTTTTCAATGGTGTGGCTCAAACGGGAGCCGAATATGTCCATCGCCTGATCGAACTGGGAGTGCAGTACTTCCGCCTTGAATTTGTGAATGAATCACCCCAACAGGTAACGCAAACGATCGCCTGTTATCATCAATTGCTGCGAGGAGAAATCACTGGTGCCCAACTGTGGCGAACCTTGAAGTTACAAAACCAGCTTGGTGTAACGCGTGGGCCAATGGGGTTAGCCACTGCCGGACGGTAAGCTGTGAGGCAGGCTGCTTTACAGGGCTGGCATGGTTTCTGGAATTACCCAGTAGTAGAGCAATGCGTCTTCTTCATCCGCATGAACAGAGACAGTTCGATCGGGTTTCCAGGTGTCCATGTCAAAGTCGCGCGAGATGATCCGAGTGCCCGGTTTGAGTTGGCGAAACAGGTGAGGACGCAGTTTCAGGTTGAGATGAGGCAATAGATACAGCACAACCACCGTTGCGTCATTGAAATCGCTTTCAAATAAGTCTTCCAGCCGAAAGGTGACGCGATCGCCCACTCCAGCCCAGTGAGCCTGCTCCGTCGCTTCGACAATCCGGGTCGGGTCAATGTCAATTCCAACACCGCATGTGCCAAACTGTTGAGCCGCTGCAATCACCACTCGTCCATCGCCGCTGCCTAAGTCGTACAAAATGTCGTTGGCCGTGACCTCGGCGAGAGCCAGCATAGCGTTGACCATATCTAGAGGGGTTGGAATGAATCCAATATCGGGTTTGCGAGGCGGCATTTCAAACCTATTCATTGATAATTTCGTAGCGCACCAGTCGTCTAACTTCGTTGAGCGATAAATCCAGTTCTTCGGCAATTAGCACTTCGAGTTGGCTCACATCGGTGACGGGAAACTCAAACTCCAGACGTTTTAAGACTGAGTCGGTCGTTCTGATCTCCACCTGAGAGATGCCTTCTGCTCGGTTCACAATGGCCTGAATGAACGACACTCCTACCGCAAACCGAATTTCAAGATTGGTGTCAGCTTGCAGTTTGTTTTCAGTGTCATAGGGTCGGCTCAAAACATGGCTGGTTAATATACTGCCGCCCACCCAAAACGCGATCGCTAAACAGGGTAAAGGCAACCAAAATTCTAAGCCGAGTTGTTTCAACCGACGGTAGAACGAACGAGACGAGTGGGTGGGGCGAGTCATAGCAAACAGGCAGACATGTGCTGGAATAGGAAGAGAAGGAGCGGCAAAATCTCACTGCCGAGAGACGTATACTGCTGCCTTCTTATCTACTCTAGATAAATGTAGGAGTCTTTTAGTGAGTTGACTAGAGGTAACTTGATCGGCGCGACCGTTCCCAACGTAATCTAACTTAATCTTGTCCCATACCCAGACTTCACTACAACTGAATCCTTAAGGGAATGCGAATCTTACTGGCAGAAGACGATCCTAAGCAGTTAGCACCGCTCCATGCCGTCTTATCACAGGCCGGACATACTGTTGATGGTGTCGAGGATGGCGAAGTTGCACAATGGTTACTGTCGCAGAAAGAGTATGACCTGCTGATTTTAGACTGGATGCTGCCTGCCGTGAGCGGCTTAAATCTGTGTCGGCAGTTCCGAAATTTAGGCAAAACGGCACCTGTTTTGATCATGACGGCAAAGGATACCACACCAGACAAGGTGGCTGGGCTGGATGCCGGGGCAGATGATTACCTGGTTAAACCTATTGATGTGCTGGAGTTTTTGGCGCGGGTGCGGGCGTTGGGGCGACGATCGCCCATGTGGCAGGGCGAGACGCTGTACCTGGACGATTTGCAGCTTCATCTCAGCAGCCTTACCGTGGAACGGCATGGCGTTAAAGTTGCTCTCTCCAGCCGGGAGTTTCAGTTGCTCGAATATTTCTTGCGCCATCCTCGACAGGTGCTAAACCGCAATCAGATTGAGCAGGCAGTTTGGGAATGGGGCACGGAACCTGAAAGCAATGCCATTACTGTTTTAGTCCGCAAGTTGCGGCAGCGGCTCAATGCAGTGGGAGCAGGAGACTGGATCGAGACGATCTACGGGATGGGATATCGCCTCTCGCCCCCTAAATCTGCTGTTTCGTCGGCTTGAACCGGGCTTTACTGGGAGAAAAGTACAGCTCTTTTGTACGCTGGAGATCAGCGATCGCCCCACTTTATCCGTTTAGTGTGAGCTGGTTAATACTGTGCAGGTAGACAATATGGTTTTCGCACCGCTCCCCAAGCAGCAGGTTTCCTCCTGTACTCCAACTGCGACCTGGCTTGATATGACTGCTTTGCCAATCCGAGCCAATACCCATGTTTAACCGTAGTCGTCGCAATCTGGCTCGCTGGTTCACCTTATCGATGGGAAGCATTCTGGTTGTCTTCTCAGGCATTATTTATTATCTCGAAATTGAAGATAAGCTAGAATCCCACGATCGGCTGCTGTACCAAAAAGCGAGAGTGATGGCATCGAGTATTGAGTATGAGCTGGTAGATCAGGTGTGGCAGGTAGACCTGAGTAATGTTCCAACCCTGGGTAGCAACACCCAACCGCTGAATGGAGAGTTACTCTATGCCCGCTGGTACGACAGGGGCAGGCAATTGGTTCAGTTTTTTGGCGCACCTCCCCCACCCCAGCTTGCTTTCCCGCCTGGTTTTGTGACGATTCAAACGGAAGAAGGAACGGTGTGGACCATGAAACCGTATCCCTGGATACGCCAGGTGACGCTGCCTGTCCAGGAAGGCGATGTTGTGATTGGCTACCTTCAAGTTGCCACACCGTTAACGACGACCCAGCAGGATCTCCATCAGTTTCGCTTACTGCTGACGCTGGCTTTGCCGATCGCGCTGGGGTTAATTAGTCTGGCCGGGTGGTGGCTCGGCGGAGTGGCAATGCAGCCTATTCGGCAGGCGTATCAGCAATTGCAACGCTTCACGGCTGATGCGTCTCACGAATTGCGAACGCCCCTGTCTGCTGTTCTTAGCAATGCTCAGGTGGGGCTGTTAATGCTGAGTGATGATATCAACCAGCAGCGCGATCGCTTAGAAAATATTGTTGATAGCGCTAAGTCAATGACTCTGTTGGTCAACAATCTGCTGCTGCTAGCGCGCCATCAAGGTCGGCTTGCGCCCGATACCCTGAAGACAATCGAGCTGAATAGCTTGCTTCAGGAGTTGGCTGACCAGTATGAACCAAGTGCCGCCACCGTGCAACTCAAGCTGATCACGGAACTTCCGCCCCAAATCATTGAAGTGCAGGCCGATCCAGACCTGTTGCGGCAGGCAGTTATGAACTTACTCAGCAATGCTTGCAAATACACTCCCGCTGGTGGAGTAGTACAACTGCGGCTGGTGCCCCATCCGGGCTGGGCGATCGTTCAGGTCGAAGATAGCGGCATTGGTATTCCTGAAGCTGATTTACCCTTTGTTTTTGAACGGTTTTATCGGGTTGATACAGAACGATCGCGCGGCAATGGTGGCTTTGGTTTGGGATTGGCGATCGTCCAACAAATCACTCAAGCCCACGGCGGGCAGGTGCAGGTAACCAGTCGGGTGGGCAAGGGGTCAGTGTTTCAGCTTGAACTGCCGCTGTATCAAACATAATGTCGGCATTACGCCATCACTTTTAGATCACAATCATTTTGAACACTATAAGGAGTACAACCCAATGGGATTATAGTTCCGTCATTCTATGAAACTCATTTCACAACCTTTATTTGTAGCTCTGCTAAGCTTAACGATCGCACCATTCACCGTGGCAACGGCTTCAGCTCAAACTGAACCTGTGTCTCCTGCCGTTGAAGCAGATACAGCAGAGATGTTAATGGCTCAAACCGTAGCACCGGGTCGTTCTACTCTTTCAGGCCCCAGCTACATTGGCGTTGGTGGCAATATTGGATTTGGTGGCAGTACGGCTCTGGGTGAGGGCAACTTCACTGTCTTTAGCAAAGTTGGGCTAACTCCCAACCTATCTGCTCGCCCTGCTGTGGTCATTGGCAGCGACCCTACTATTCTTGTGCCCATTACTGCCGACTTTGCGATCGCGCCCATCAGTGAAGGAGTTGGTTTGCCGATCGCGCCCTATATTGGTGGCGGTGTTGCGATTTCTACTGGAAGTGATAGCCTGGTCAGACCTGTGATTACAGGGGGTGTGGATGTGCCCCTCGCTGCACGAATTACAGCAACGGCTAATGCCAATGTTGCCTTTTTCCGAGATACCGAAGTTGGAGTCATCGTTGGTGTTGGCTACAATTTCTAGCGCATTGGTATCTGGCGCATTGATATCTGGCGTATTGATATCTGGCGCATTAATGATAGAGGGAAACACCCATGCCTTGCAGTGAGGAACATGAAACATGAAGCTGTTCCAGCAACTTCTGCCCTTGCTCATAGGATGTAACGTTCTGGCAGGAATTTGGGGCTGCGATTCCCAACGAGATTTTGAGGCTGACTTGGAAGCAGACGAGCAAATTCAAGTTCCAGTGGTTGCACCAACCGCAGACGAGGACGCGATCGCACCAAATTCCACGGCTGATGACCAGGGATAACTTGAGGGGCAAACTGGCTGCTCAGGGGCAGAGATAGAACGCAAGACCGATTAAGATGCCGTCCCCCAGTTGGCCTCTGGCTGGCCGTGGAGAGCTTCAACGTTGGCGATCGCTCGTCGAGCCATCATTCTCCAGTTGGTTTGGTCATCATAGGCCGCTCTTATCAGGTCGCCTGTTGCATCGTAAACCCGGCAAAATAGCACCGTTTCGTCGCTTCCCGGTTGGGGAGATAGGGTAACGGGATGGTGGAGCTGTTGCGGCGACATTGTGGCTAGAGCCGCCAGCACTCCTTTGGAAAAGTTAGAGTCATATCCCGACTCCACACAATAGGGTCGATCGCCTCTCAGGTAAAGCTGCAACTTAACCACAGGCTGTCCCCGACGTTCGACGGTTTCAAAGCGTAGTTCCTGGATGTAACCTGCCAGTGCGGTGGCGGTGATGGGTACAACTTCCCCATCGCGGATGGTATACCACAAACAATGGTTGGAGCGGTTTGCATAAATTCGCATCAATGCTGGCGCTTCCACCAATCCCAATTTAGGCTGTCGTAGGGCTTCTAGCATTTGAGACAACAGCTCGTTTTGCTGAGTCAGGGCGGCCAGGAGTTGTGCTGTTTCTGTCGTACTCATCGGTTGCTTTCCTGTATCTGTACTTTTATATGTAGAGAGTTAAGCGTAGAAGTTAGGCATAGAAGTGTAGGGAGCGATCGCCGCAGTGGGCACTTAACCGAATCTGTTAACTAGAGGATGCGTTCAAACCCATCCCTAATCAGCGGGCAGGAGCTTATGAAGCGAGTCATAGTATATTTGTACTAAATTCTTTCAAAAGTTGCAATTGTCAGCAACAGGATGTAACGCTAGCTTAGGATTGGTCTGGGTTGGTTGGTAGCCCAAATGTCAGTCTTAGGAACGGTGAGAATACCGTTTAATCGCTGTACACCTAATACAATGCCGATCGCACTCTTCCTGTTTAGTTACTTATCTTTCAACACACTCGCTCATGAAATTAGGCTGGCTGCGTAGCCGTAAGGTTTTACTGTTAATGGGAGTCGGCGTGTTACTCGCTTTAGGTGCCAGTCTGTTGCCGCTAGATGCATGGGCCAACAGAGTTCGCCAATGGCTAGAAACGCTTGGTATTTGGGCTATTCCTGCCTTTGTTCTGCTTTACCTGATCGTTACTGTCCTTTGTTTGCCCAACATGATCTTGATGTTGGTGGCTGGAACCGCATTTGGGTTGCCGTTGGGTATCTTTTCGGTGTCGATCGCAGATACAGTCGGTGCAGCGGTGTGCTATGGCCTGGGGCGAACGATCGCCCGGAACCGCGTGAAACGCTTGATGCAGCGCCATGCCGAATTTGCCCATCTTGACGAGGCATTAGGGAATCAGGGCTGGAAGATTTTGTTGCTGACTCGGTTATCGCCCATCGTACCGTCCAATATCCTGAACTATGGCTTTAGCTGCACCAAGGTGAACTTCTGGCACTATATTTTCTTTACCTGGATCGGCATGTTGCCGATTATTGGGCTGTATGTGTACGTGGGTTATTTTGGCGGTGCCATGCTACGGCAAGGCGCTTCTCCACAGGCGTTAGCCATTCAAGCCGTTGGGTTGGCGATCGCCGTGGTTGCCGCAATCTACACCACTCGGCTGGCTAAGTCGGCTCTGTCGCAAAAGCCTTCTAAGTCCACCCGACGACAAGATGCGGAGTAATGCGGCATCGCTACGGCACGCGATTTCAGTCCGGGTTCTGTTTGGCGATCGTTGGGTTGGGCATAGGGTTGGGCTTTCTATGGTTGCTTCGGGTATTGTCATTGCCGCCCAGAGTTCTCCCGGTTGCCCCTTTGATTTCCTCGGTTATTTCCTCACCGCCACCCGTTTTACAGTATGAGAGCCGCAACCTGGGACAAAGCACCGTTCACATCCTGCATATTCCAGCCCAAAGTCGCTTCAGGGTAACGGTGGCGCGATCGCCAGCGGTGGATTCATTAACAACACTGGCTCAAGCATCAGGCGCGATCGCAGCCATCAATGGCGGTTTTTTTGATCCATCGAATCAGCAATCGACCTCTTATGTGATTCAGCGTGGCGCGATCACAGACGACCCAACCGCAAACGAGCGGCTGATGCAAAACCCCGACCTGGTACCCTATCTGCCTGCCATTCTGAACCGGAGTGAGTTTCGCCAATATACCTGCCGTGACTCGATTCGTTATGAGATTGCGCGGCACCGCGATCCGGTGGCGGCTGGGTGTCAACTGATATCGGCCTTAGGAGGTGGTCCCCAATTGTTGCCAACGATGACCCTGGAAGACGAGGGCTTCATTACTACCGTTGATGGGGCGATCGTCCGCGATCCGTTGGGCAGTCGCCAACCCAACGCCAGAAGCGCTGTTGGGCTAACTCGCGAGGGAGACGTAATTTGGATGATGGTAGCGCAAGTAGATGCGCCTTCCCCTTCGGGTTTGCCGTTAGCGGCGATCGCAGAATTAATGGCTGAATTGGGAGCCAACCGCGCTATGAATTTGGATGGCGGCAGTTCATCTGCTTTTTATTACAACGGTGAAACCTGGTACGGTAAAGTCGATGCGGCTGGTAATCCGGTGGTGCGTCCGGTTAAGTCTGCGCTTGTGGTAGAGCCAGTGTCTTGAGTTACAGAGCTGAGTTGTAGTACAATTGTTCTGTTGCAACTCATGTGGAGCCGACGATGGCACGCTACAACGCTTGCAGTGGTTCTGATGTTTATGACGATGACGTAAGCGCGTTGGCAGCGGCGGGTGGCGAGTGGTGGGATGAAGAGGTTGAGCCGTATGACGACTGGTTCATTCAGGATTGGACGGAACGCTGTGAGCAGTACGAAGCGGCAGCGTTGTCGATAAGGGCGATCGCTTCCCCATTGCAGCCTGATGATGTTCCGTTTCCTGAGATGATGGCTGCTGCACGCCAAATGCTGGCACTGGAAACTAGTGAAAAGCGTTAGGTACGGCTTCAGGGGAAACCGGGACGGGTCAGGTGGGTATTCTAGAGCAAAAGAGGTTCGCTCTCTCTATGCTCTGTCTATGCCCCAACGCGATCGCGTACTGGTTGCGATTTTGAACAATCAGCCTGATCTGACCATTGCGCGGGAACAGCACTGGTATCGGATTCCAGTCGAAACCATTGAGAAAGTGTTCCAGAAGCACGGGATGCCGCAATGGCTGGCCTTTTACCAAACTAAGGTGTTTGGCAACGAGGCTTACTCTATAAATTACATGGCTCAGGTGTTGCGAATTACAACCGTAACCCGGTCAGACCTGTTTCCGCATGAACCAGTGAATCAGAAGACGCAACGGCAGTACTACAAACTCGAATTATCTCCATTGCAATCGTTGGCAAGGCCAATTGTGAGCGATCGCTTCAGACGCGTTACCTTTATTCCAACCACGCTTGAGCGGCTACAAACTGCAACCAACCTTGCTGATTTGCACGGGTGCTGATTTGCATGAGTGCTGATTTGCATGGGTAAAGCGTTCAGTCCGGCTGTTTGATAGGAGGCACTTCACACAGCAATTGCGATAAAGCTGAGCCAGTAATGGCTGTGGCGACAACCCATGCCAGTGTTAGCCCGATCGCTTCCCCAATAAACAATCCAGTGATTTGTCGCAGTAAAGCCCCCACTGCCCAGCCGAGCGCTAAAGCCATTGCCCAACTCATCGTATTAATCATCACCCAGCGCACGACGTAAACCGCCTGTTGCTTCAGTGCCCACCCTTGCAGCCAGCCTAACACCAAGCCAGTTTTGATCCCTTCAATGACACCAAAGACGACTCGCGACGGCAGATCGGTTACGGCTTCCGGCACGACCCATCCCATTGCGCCGATGCTAGACCAACCCAACAATCCCCATGCGGCTGTCGTGGCGAGTATCCAGTGCCAGGACTGAGCCAAGTAGTGTCGCAACATTAATCCCTGGAACACACCAATGGCGGCACCTCCAATCAGTCCTTCTACGACACCGAGGTCAGTCTGTTCGCCAAGCTCAATCCAATACAAACTCGCTACAAACCCGGTTGCCGTAGCTAGTAGCCACTGCGGCAAGAAAAACCATCCTGGTTTGATTGATTTGAAGGTCATCGAGAGTGCTTAAGATGGGGTTGCCGAAAACAGCGCTTGAAACCGCGATCGCCTCATCCGAGGTGATTCTGGTGTGATGTATCCCCACAAACTCTCCCAATAGAAGAAAGCCACACCAGTAAATCCTTTTTCGCGTGCCACGTCTACCTGTTGCTGAATTTGCTCAAAGGAGACGGGTCGTCCCCAGGAGCCGGAAAAGATGCCAATTCCAACCGGAATTTTCTCACGGGCAGCTTCAATGGCAGGCCGTTTTAGTTCGGCTTTAAAGGCATTGATATCGTTACGATACGCTTGCAGGATCAGTTCTTCTACCCAACCGTTTTCAACCCAGGTTTGCCAGTCTTGCAAATAGGAACGGTAGGCAAATTGATGTGGGTTGGGGGATAAGGTCACCAAACAGTCGGGATTGAGCGATTTCACGGTTTGAAACAGGCGTTGCATGAATTCGCTGAGTTTCGCGGCTCGCCACTGCATCCATTCGGCCTCCTGCGGGTCGGTTGGAGGCAGTAGACCGTTGTGCTCGGTTTGATAAAGCTGAATAGTAAAGTCATCATAACCAAGGTCAACGGGTAAGCCAAAGTGATCGTCTAGCTGAATGCCTTCAATGTCGTAGCGATTGACCACTTCAACGATTAAATTCAGCAAAAATTGCTGCACGTCGGGATGCAATGGATTTAACCAAACGCGATGGCCGATCGATGTGCCCAATGTGCGTTTTATGGTTTGAAGCGCGGAATGAAGCGGTGAGGATGGAGTATTGGGTAGTTCTTGTTCTTCAATGTTGCCGATCGCTTCAGAGCCATCGAGCCGTTTAGTGACCCAGTCGGGGTGGGTTTGCACCAGACTGGACTGAGCCGGAGCCATAAAGCCATATTCGAACCACGGAATCACCCGTAGCTGCTGGCGATGTCCCTGGCGGATGATCCGCGCCAACACATCGTCTCCAAATCGCAGGCGGTTTAGAAACGGATCTTGCAGTTGGCCGGTTGCTTCTTTGGCGACTGAACTGGGGTAGAAGGTGTGGCCGCGATTCCAAACGACGGGATAAACGGTGTTGAAGTTAAGCTGTGCCAATTGATATAGGGCGCGATCGATGCCCCACGGGTTAAACAACACCGCGCTGTTAATGTTGGTCAGCCAGACCCCCCGCAGTTCAGTGGTTGCTGCGGGGCTGGCCGGAAGATGTGAGGCGATCGGGGCAAAATGATTGGAGAGAGCGATCGCCAGCAGTAAACTGAGTAAACCAATCAGCCAGGTTGTGAGCCACTTCGTCATTTAGCCTGTATCAATACCGTTGATGACTTCTAGACAGTGTGTCCTGTTTAGAATCAAAGCTCCGTTTGCCGTAACAGTTCTTTGCGTATGGGGGTTCCTGTCAGAAACCATTGTCATTTTAAGGGCAAGAATGCAAAATGTTGCACCTCTGCTCCAGGTAACGGCCTGGTTTGCTGGTCTAGGATTTTTTAAAGTTGTTTAAATGAAAATGTCTGGCTCGCGGCGCGATCGGGTCGGTTGCTGGGGAATTTGTAGAATACGCTACTACCAGCCCGGTCGAGTTAGCCCTTATTTGAAAAGAAGCGTTCCTTATTAAAAGGCTGTTCAATCTAATGCAATTTAAACTTGGGTGCGAGCTAAGCTATACCCTGACTGCGCCTAGTACCTTCATTTTTAACATTGGTGTGGCGCAAAACACGCGCCAGCAAGTGTTAGACGAAACGCTATCTATTACTCCAACCATTGAGATGGAGGAGTATGTTGTACCTGAAACAGCAACGCGATTTCTGCGGGTTAATCCTGCTGCGGGCGATCTCCACATTCGCTACAACGCCTTGGTGGAGTTGTCTCACGTCTGGGCCGATCCGCTCGATATTCCAGAAACGCCGACGACGACTTTACCGTTGCAGGTCGTTCCCTATTTGTTTCCCAGCCGCTATTGCCAGTCCGATCGCTTGATGAATTTAGCGCAAGCCGAATTTGGCGATTTGCTGCCGGGCTACTCTAGAGTAACTGCTATCTGCAACTGGATTTACGATAACGTTGCTTATCTTTCGGGCAGCACGAATCAGCATACGTCTGCCTATGATACGGCAGTGGAACGGGCAGGTGTCTGTCGAGATTTTGCCCACTTAGCGATCGCGTTTTGTCGGGCGCTAGGCACGCCAGCTCGATTTGTATCGGGGTACGCCTACCAGTTAAATCCGCCTGATTTTCACGCTTTTTTTGAGGCGTACTTAGGCGATCGCTGGTATTTATTTGATGCAACCCGCCTGGTTCCGATGGCTGGTTTAGTGCGAATTGGTACCGGCAAAGATGCGGCGGATGTATCGTTTGCCACCATCTTTGGCACAATCGAGATGACCAAGATGCAGGTGTTTATCGATCGGCTTCAGCCGCCGGAAACCAGCGAAGCTCCATCCGATCAGGCTGTGTCTACCGCTTGAACGAAAGCGGCTGACTGGAACAGTTGGGGCTGGACGGGCGATCGTCACCCAAAAAAGCGAGCGATTGCGATTAAGCTCGTCTGGGGAGGCATCATTAAGATGATGATTAAATTCACTCACCTCACCTGTCATTTCAGGATTGCTGATGTCTGCCGCTATCTTTGCTGAAATTGATCTGAAAGCAGCGATCGCCCGTCCGTTTCTCACCGTCTCCTCGGATGCGCGAGTGGTGGATGCCGTTCGTCTGATGGCCGGAGTTGCTTCGACCCCAGATTCTAGCGCTGATCGAGGCTTGAAGCTGGCGGAGCCGCACACTAGCTGTGTGTTGGTGATGGAGGGAGTTCGCCTGGTCGGTATTTTGACAGAGCGAGACGTAGTGCGCTTGAGCGTCACTGGTTCTCTGGCCGATAGCGCGATCGCTGACGCCATGTCTCATCCAGTCATTACATTATCGGAGGTTGAGCTTACCGATCGGGTTCTTCCCTTCACCCTGTTGCAACAGCATCAAATCCGCCATTTGCCTGTGGTTAACTCCCACGGTCAGGTTGTTGGGTTGCTAACGTCCGAGAGCCTCCAGTGGAGGGTGCGTCCTATTCAAGGTGGTGAAGAGGAGCGGGCGATCGTTGGCGATGAGGAAACGTCGCAACAGGCACAAAGCCGAGCGTTACTGTCCGCCATTCCCGATTTGATGTTCCGGGTGAGTGCCGATGGGGTGTACCAAGGGTACATGACGGAGCATCGGAGCATTGATATTTTACCGGAAGCGATTAACCCTGTTGGTCGGCGGATGGTGGATGTGTTGCCGCCCGACCTGGCTGAACGGCAAATGCACTATTTGCAGCAGGCGTTGGCGACGGGCGAACTGCAAGTTTATGAACATCAACTTCAAATTGGCGATCGCCTGCAATATGAAGAAGTCAGAGTAATCAAATGTACCGACAATGAAGTCCTGTTCATGATTCGAGACATCAGCGAACGCAAGCAGGCGGAAATTGCACTCTATCAGATGAATCAGGAACTGGAACGCCGGGTAGAGCAACGCACAGCCGCGTTACAGCAGAGTGAAGCTTTATTGCGAGAAACACAGCGGTTTGCCCGTCTGGGTGTCTGGGATTTTGATGTAGCGACTGGCGCAATTCACTGGTCTACCGAGCTATTCCTTATTTTTAGGTGCGATCCTGGCCAACCAGAACCCTCCTACGAGCAGCAACGTCAATGGTTTTGGCCGCCCGACTGGGAACGTCTCGATCGGATGGTTAACCGAGCGGTGCAGTTTGGCGAGCCTTATGCCTTAGACTTGCAGATTGTGCGAGCCGATGGTTCTAGTGGATATATCTTTGTGAAGGGGCAAGCGAACCGCGATGCCACAGGTCAGGTGAATCGGCTGTTTGGTATTGTCATCGATATCAGCGATCGCAAATTGGTAGAAGCCGCACTGCGGGAGAGTGAACGCCGCTATGCCACATTAACCGAAGCAGCTCCAGTGGCCATTTGTCGGTTTGATACGGTGGGTAACTGCATCTACGCCAACGATCGCTGGAGCGAAATGACTGGAAGACCAGTCCAGACGGCTTTGGGAACAGGATGGATTCAGGCGTTGCACCCGGAGGACTGCGATCGGATTCTGAAGCAATGGTCGCAATCCGTAGGGCAAGGCAGAAGCAACCAGGGGGAAGGCAGGCATCTGCGTCCCGATGGCAGCATTCGCTGGTTCTACTATCAGGCCATCCCGGAAACGGATGCAGAAGACTCGCTCATTGGCTACATTGGCACCCTGACGGACATCACCGAGCGCAAGCAGGTAGAGTCTGCCTTACAGCAGAGCGAGGCGCGTTATCGTGCCATCGTAGAAGACCAGACTGAGTTAATTTGCCGATTTCTGCCAGATGCCACTATCCTCTATGCCAATGAAGCGTACTGCCGCTTTTTTGGGCTGAGGCAAGAGGAGATCATCGGCAGGAGCTATGAGCCAATTGTGTTTGAGGAAGACCAGGAACGGGTAACTCGACTGGTTCGTTCCATTAGTTTTGAGCAGCCGTTTGTCACGGTCGAGAATCGGGTGGTTGTCGCTGGAGAGGTGCGCTGGACGCAATGGAACAACCGCGCCTTATTTGATGAGCAGGGCGGCCTGGTTGAGTTTCAATCGGTTGGGCAAGATATTACCAAACGCAAGCAGGCAGAGTTTGAGCTTCAGCAAGCAAACGAACAGCTTACCCGTGCCAATGCAGAACTTGCCCGTGCGACCCGTCTTAAGGATGAATTTCTCGCCAATATGAGTCACGAACTCCGTACTCCGCTTAACGCCATTTTGGGTATGTCTGAAGGGTTGCAGGAGGAGGTGTTTGGCACGCTCAATGCTCGTCAACATCGGGCGATCGCCACGGTCGAACGCAGCGGCAGGCACCTGTTGGAATTGATTAACGATATTCTTGAGGTTTCAAAGATTGAAGCGGGCAAACTGGAACTGGAAATTCGGTCTGTTTCACTGCAACACCTGTGCAACTCCAGTCTGTCGTTTGTGCGGCAACAAACGATCCAAAAAAATATTCAACTGACGAAAACCATTCTGACGGATTTAACAGACATAGCGATCGATGAGCGACGGATGCGGCAGGTGTTGATCAATCTATTAAGTAACGCCGTCAAGTTTACACCCGTGGGCGGGCAGGTGACGCTGGTGGTGCAACTGGAGGACGCAAGGTTGGAACCGAAGCGAGCAGGAATGCCGTCCCTTATGCACCTGGCTCATCACTCTACCCTGCTATTCTCTGTGATTGACACCGGCATTGGGATTGATCCAGAAAATATTAGTAAACTCTTTCAACCGTTTATCCAGATTGACAGCAGCCTGAGCCGTCAACACACCGGAACTGGACTGGGTCTTACCTTAGTGAAACAAATTGCAGAACTGCACGGTGGTTATGTTACGGTCAGCAGTGCGGTTAACCAGGGGAGTTGCTTTAACGTCCATATCCCGCTGGTGGTTCAACCCGATCGCAGGGCTGAACCGCTATTGGTGGCGGCTCCCGCTACGTCTCTGTCGTCAGATAATGATCGGGTTTTGATCGTAGAAGACTCGGTTGTTGCCTCTGAGCAGATTGCTCGCTATCTATATGAATTGGGCATGGAGGCGGTGGTTCATCCACGCGGGGAGGGAACCATTGAGGAGGCGCTACGGCTCCAACCTGGCCTGATCATTCTGGACATCTTGCTGCCCAATCAATCGGGCTGGGAAACGTTGAGACAGCTCAAGGCTCACCCCCAAACGAAGGATATTCCTGTTCTGGTGGTTTCGGTGGTAGATGAGCGATCGCAAGGGTTAGAATTGGGTGCGGCAGAGTACCTGGTAAAGCCGATTATGCGGGAACAGTTTCGGGCAGCCCTGGAGAAACTGCGCGGAACGGAACCCTCTCAATCTGCTGTTTTAGTCGTGATCCCTGACCATTCTGCCGATCGCCCCCTGATTCTGTTAGCCGAGGACAATCAAGCGAATATTGATACCTTCTCTGATTACCTTAGTAGTCGGGGCTATCGCTTAATTCTTGCCAGGAACGGACAAGAAGCCATTGACCTGGCTACAAACCATCATCCTGACCTGATTTTGATGGATATTCAGATGCCTGAAGTAGATGGCCTGGAGGCAATTCGGCGAATTCGTGCGAATCCGCAACTGGCTGCAACTCCTATTCTGGCGCTAACGGCATTGGCGATGCCCCACGATCGGGAAGCCTGCTTACAGGCAGGTGCTGATGAGTATCTGTCTAAACCGATGAAGCTGAAACAGCTTGCTACAACGATTCAGCACCTTTTGAATCAATCATGAGTTCTGATTTATGAACGCTCAGCCTTCGATTTTGGTGGTGGATGACGAACCGAACAACTTCGATGTCATTGAAACCTTTTTGCACAACGAAGGCTATGAGTTGAACTATGCTTCCAGCGGTCAAAAGGCGATCGATCGGCTGGACACGGTGCAGCCCGACGTTATTCTGCTAGATGTGATGATGCCTGACCTGGATGGGCTTGAGGTCTGTCGGCGCATCAAGGCGCAGGTTCGCTGGCAGGTGGTTCCTATTATCGTGGTTACGGCTCTCACAGCAAAAGAAGATTTGGCTCGCTGTTTGGCGGCAGGCGCAGATGATTTCATCAGTAAGCCCATCAACGGCATGGAGCTACGAGCCAGAACTCGTTCTATGTTACGCATCAAGCAACAGTATGACGATCTGCAATCCTTGCTTCAAGTGCGAGAAGACATGGTACACATGATCGTCCACGATTTGCGAAACCCGCTGACCAGTGTGTTGCTATCCACTGAAATGCTGCGGCTACCTGGACTGTCGTCCGAAAAGCAACAAAAAAAGGTTGAACAGATTGCGATCGCCGGATCTCAACTGCAATCGTTGATTGATAGTTTGCTGCTGTTGGCAAAGTTGGAATCTGGCAAGATGACGCTCAATTGTACTGAAATTGACCTTGCTCAGCTTTGTATGGCAGCCGTGACCGATCTGGAAGCGATCGCCGCCCAAAAGCAACTCCGTTTGCTGGCTCAGCTACCCGATGGTGGCGAGCCTGTGACGGTAGATGTTCCTGTTTTTCGGCGAGTTCTCGATAATTTGCTGTCGAATGCAATTAAGTTTGCGCCCCGAAAAAGTCAGGTCTTAATTACAACAGACTATCTGGAAAGCGGCGAGGCAATTGTGCGTGTGACGGATTCAGGCCCCGGGGTTAGCGAAGTGTTAAAGCAGCATATTTTTGAGAGGTACGAGATAGGTACGTTGATCAACGGAACCTCGCAAATTGGGCTAGGGTTAGCGTTTTGCAAGATGGCGATCGAGGCGCACGGTGGGCAAATTACGGTAGAAGATAATCAACCCCAGGGAACGGTGTTCAGTATTTTGCTGCCCCGGCTGGCAACTTAATCCGTATCGCTGCTGTAGAGCCTATGGTCTAAAATGCAGTCTGATACCGTCCCTGCATGGATGAGACAGGATAGCTAAACACAGCAGCTACCGCTGTTCGTTCTGGCATTCGGCTGGGTTCAACGATGTAGACTGTTCCACCACCCGCCAGGGTATGAATGGCGGTGCTGTCTAGCAGGTTTTCGTCTCCTGTTTGAGCCGTGTCGTGCAAATCAACCTTTTCTGTTCCTAAATCAAAGTGCCCCCATTGCTCTGCTCCCGCTAACAGGAATAGGGTTTCAATGTGCTGACGGTAGGCGGCTGGAATAACATCCTGTAGTTTGCCGGACGCGCGATCGGCAACGGCCAGTTCTCGGTACCGTTCGGCTGCGGTCTGGCGCATCTGCTGAGCGTAAGGCTGCACAATCTGCCATGCCTGATGGTGCAGGTCTTCTGGCTTTGTCACGTTTGGATTGCCGCTAATCTCATGATCTAGCAGATGCGGATAGGTGTTTGCTTTGCGATAGATCGAGGTGATGTAGCCAATGCCCGCCAACACCAGGGGAAAGCGATCGCTTCCCAGCAACTCGCACAACCCGGTATCCAATTGCTGGCAGTAGCTCAAAATGGTGTCCTGGTTGGTAGTGGTGCTGACTCCTGAGGATAACAAACCAACGCCCTTTGTAGTTGCCCGGTCGTCCGGTTGCAGTGCGTCTGCTTCATCGTGGCGAAGCGCAATTTGTAAGTCCTCTGGCCGCTGCTGTAAATCAATTTCGCTGATGGACTCACGGGAACAAAGAAACAGCTTTACCTGGTTTTGACTAAAAGCCAGAATGAAAAAGCGCCCGTCTCCTGTCAGGTTGGGAAGCAGGGGAGCCAGACAGAAGCGATCGCCCACGGCTACTGTTGCGTCAAAGTGGAGCGGTAACCGATAGTATCGAAAGCAGTTGGGCGCAATAAAAACAGCCAACCCAGCCCGACAGTTTTGCCAAAAACTGAGATGGTCAATGCCTTGAGCGGGTTTAAGCAGTTCAATGACATCTGGTCGCCACCAACCCAGTTCAGCAAGTTGATTTTCTGCGTCGCGTAGCAAAGCCTTGAATTGAGCAGATATCTGTTGAGGAGTCTGGCTGGCAATATGAGCCGATAAATAGAGCGAGACGCAAGGCCGTTCGGAGATCCTTACCAGATCTCGTAATTCAGTTTTTGATAGCAGAGTCATTTCAGTGTTTGCGTACAGAGAGTTACGCACCGATGGGTTCAACGTAACCTTGAATGTTTTCAGGTTCGAACTGGCGCAAAATGCTAGTAGCCTGACGCACAATGGCATCGGTTCCTTCAATGATGATCAGGTATTTGCCATCATTAAGGCGGTTGCGATAGGCCAGCGCATCGCCACTGCCACTGGTCCAACCAACGCCCCCACCCACTACGACTGCACCCAATGCTGCGGAAGCGGCTCCTAAGAGTCCACCAATGATATGGTTGCCAATGCTGCCTGCCCATGAAAAAATTTCAATTCCAGTCAACAGGTTGAATGCATATCCTGCTACAAAGCCAAAAGGAATGAGCCAGTAGGCCAGTCCACGAGATTGCTTGCGAGCTTCCTGATTTGGCTCGATTAAGCCAAAATCATCTGCATCCTGATAGCCCCGTCCCAAGAGTGTTACCTGGTTCATGGGCAACCCTGCCTGTTCTAAGGCTGAGTAAGCTGATTCTGCTTTCATCCGTTCGGGTAAAACGGCAACTAAATAATTCATAACGATCGCAATGTTGACGATTAACAGGTTTACTTCAACGGTATCGAAGCTGCACCACGTTTCCCTCTGTCGTGAGAGGCTTCATGCTGCGATCGCATTGCGTCATCGGACAGATTTATGGCGCAATTCCCTGCTGATGCCCCCGTTGTCCCAGACCAATGTTAGGACAGTGCCAGAACAGCACCAGAACAGCACCAGAACAGCACCAGGACACTGGATTCTCTCCATTTGGAGATGTCACTCAACGGTGATGAGGATACGGTGAGAAGGAAATTCGGTGATTGAGCTTCATTGCCGACCAGTAGTGTTGCAGTTGGAGATGCAGACAGCATGGTAGATCACAATCAAGGCGTAATGCCAAACGAACCAGAGGCAGTTACCTCGCGCGGCAGAGATAGTGTTGGCACGCCAGAGGATGAGCTTCAAGGAGTAGAATACCGCGACCCGAAGGCAGGTCAACGGCTGGATCGCATGGGCGATCGCATGGCATCTGGGGATGAAACGACTCCCGATCGGAACGCGAACCTGGAGCAAGCTAAGGTAGTGGGTGATGAAGCGATCGGTGGTACTGCTCCAACACCGGAACAGAATTTGACGGAAAGCAACGCAGCGGCGGCAGGAGTCGAGATTCCAGATCGGCAACCATTGGCGGTTGAAGACATGCTCGATCGACGGGATGATCAGCGTTGGGAGCTAGATCCGCAATCCTCCGATGATTATCAAGAGCATGATGTGTAGAAGCAATGCAAGGCCACCGGGGTGGATGGCTGCACTGAAGTCATGCTCAATTAAGTCATGCTCAATTAAACTAATCTGAGTCTTATTCAGACGTTGTTCGGGCATTAGGAGAACTGAATCATGCAGCTAGAGGGAAAGGTGGCTGTGATTACGGGCGGCAGTTCGGGAATTGGGCAAGCAACCGCAGAGTTGTTTGCCCAATCTGGGGCTAAGGTCGCCATTGTTGGGTTATCTTCGGACGATTTGCAAGAAACGGTAAATAAGATTCAGCAGCAGGGTGGAGAGATTCTGGCTTTTTCGGCGGATGTCTCAAAGCCAGAGCAAATTCAGGCTGTTATGAAGCAGACGGGCGATCGCTGGGGGCGAATCGATATTGTATTAGCCAATGCTGGCATCAATGGCGTTTGGGCACCTCTGGAAGAGTTAGACCCGGATGAGTGGGATCAAACCATTGATATTAACCTGAAGGGCACTTTTTTGACGGTGAAATATGCAGTGCCCTACTTAAAGCGGCAGGGTGGTGCTGTTGTTGTGATGTCGTCGGTAAACGGTACTCGTATGTTCAGCAATACGGGGGCAACGGCCTATGCTTGTTCCAAAGCGGCACAAGTGGCGTTTACCAAGATGGTGGCGCTAGAACTGGCAAAGGATCGCATTCGGGTTAATGTAGTCTGTCCGGGTGCTATCTCCACTGACATCAATGAAAGTACTGATCAGCAGTCGTTGGAAGGTATTCGGCTTCCGGTTAAGTTTCCAGAAGGTCAAATTCCGTTGACCGATGGTAAATCTGGTACTTCAATGCAGGTTGCTCAGCTGGTGCTAT
Organism: Oculatella sp. LEGE 06141; assembly: GCF_015207605.1. Taxonomy (GTDB): domain Bacteria; phylum Cyanobacteriota; class Cyanobacteriia; order Elainellales; family Elainellaceae; genus Oculatella. The sequence goes on along the minus strand of NZ_JADEWO010000026.1, from coordinate 67,402 downwards.
TCCTAGCGTCGGATGCGTCGAGCCATATCACCGGAACCGAGATGTGGATTGATGGAGGGCAATCGTTGCTGCAAGGGTAATTGCGTTGCTTCAATGCTGGACACTCTTGTAGCAGTGTAAATTTGATGCTTCGTTTCTCACGCCATCGTTGCCAGAATCGTCGAGTTCCCTCCCCATTGGCGTTGCACAATGGAGCGATGAAATCAGGAAAGAAACGACACAGTGCCCAGAATAGGGCGCAACTGACATCAGGAAAACGGGAAACTGAAAGGTAAACGAATTGAACGGCTCAGAGAGGGCATCATACGACTGTGATTAACCCGGGTCAAGCAAATAGGTGAATTACTCCCAATGTTGATGCGCCTGGGACGGTTCTTGAAGTCGGTGGACTGGAAGCGTTTTTGGGGTCAAAAAACAAAATTGGGCTGTGAACGGCGGTTGCCCACTCCCAGCAACGGCTCTCAGGCTGGAAGAAGGCAAGCGTTTAATGCTTTATTTACATCTGGCTTTCGAAAACCCTGAATCTCAGTAGCTCTAACCTGCCTACACCACCCAATCATTCTTGGCGATCATCACAGGCGATCCTGAAAGGGCAGATAGATCTTGCTGAAGTGCAAATGAAGTGCAAAATCTCAATTGCCAGCTTGGTGGGGTGGAAGCGGATGATGGGACTCGAACCCACGACATTCAGCTTGGGAAGCTGACGTTCTACCACTGAACTACATCCGCAAAAGGGTTCCTTTAGAATAACATCAACCGCGATCGATCTCCTGATAGCTCGTCATGCTAATGAAATCACTCGCGGCTACTGGAGCAGCAGGTAAAGGCATTTTCACCGTGGAAGTTGGTTCAAGCCAAGCACTGATAAAACATCTACTGCACGGCGGGCTGTTGCCGGATAGATGCACAAGAGGATGTCTCAGCAGGCTCCATAAAATTCACAGACTTGGGAGACTTTAAGACAGACTGGCTCGGAAGTTACCCAGGCTTGAGGAGTAGGGGGCTGTTCTCGGGCTTAGTACTATTCAAACCTCTCCCAGGACAGCACATAAAAATTAACGATGCTTGGGCTTAGCCTGCGTCGTCCCGAACCGTTAGCTGGTGGATGTAGGCGATCGCCCTTCATCGGACGTTAAAAAATTGATCGACGAGCGTGTTGCTATTGTTCTTCAAATGGGAACACTCAAACCTAAGAGTCTTGTTAGCTCAGATCGCATCTCGACCCTATTCTCAATTTAGCGTCAGTCAGCTTTGCGAGAACCCGTTCCATAACAAAGATTCTTTCTATAATTTAGTTGTGGCTAATGCTCAGCAATAGGCATCAACGCCGTTTTGTCCACCAGTAACTCTATTTATTCGACTGTCCCCGCTCTACCGTCGTTCCTTCTAAATCAAGCGAGCACTCAGGATGTTTAATGCCACCGAACTTCTGATTGATGATTTTGTCAACAAGCTTAAAGAAGGCTACAGCCGGACGTATGGCGGTTGGAAGCACGATTATGAAGACATTATTGGTTGGGTTGGGTCGATGGCTCTGGAAAACATTGCCAATAGCGACGCTCTCTACCACAACGTCGAACATACTATTTTGGTGACGCTGGTTGGGCAAGAAATCTTGCGTGGCAAGCACATCCGCGAAGGGGGCGTTTCGTGCGAAGATTGGCTCCACTTCATTATTTCGCTGGTTTGCCACGACATTGGTTACGTCAAAGGGGTATGCCGTAACGACCAAAACGGCTGGTATTCTACAGGTCGCGATGGCGAAATGATTAGCTTGCCACCGGGTTCTTCAGACGCTAGCTTGACCCCCTATCACGTCGATCGCGCCAAGCTGTTTATCGATGAACGGTTTGGTGGACACAAGCTGATCGATGCCGAACACATCAAGTTCAACATTGAACTAACCCGGTTTCCGGTGCCCAAAGCAGAAGACCACCAGGATACCGAGAACTATCCGGGGCTAATTCGCGCCTCTGATTTAATTGGTCAACTGAGCGATCCCCGCTACCTGAAGAAAATTAGCGCGCTCTACTACGAGTTTGAAGAAACCGGAGTTAATAAGGCGCTTGGGTATCAGCATCCAGGCGATCTTCGCAAAAACTACCCGAAGTTCTACTGGAATGGCGTATTTCCCTATGTTAAAGACGGGCTGCGATATCTAGAGTTGACGCAACAAGGAAAGCAAATTATTGCCAACCTCTATTCCAATGTGTTTGTTGTGGAGCATGAGCCGCTGGGTGGGTGCCCCTAGCTGCCCCGACAGACGGTGGCGATCGCTCAAGACTGCAACTTAAACCTGTAACATTAAGGTGCCTGTTTCTACTGGGGGTTATTCACCTTACAGCAGTTCTCAATCGAGTCAGCCACAGTCTCGCCAAGATGGGTTTGGGGTGTGGTGAATGCAAATGAAAGTGGCTGTAATCAGTTCATGAGCCTTAATGACGACCCAGCAGCCCTTTTAACTCTCGCCAAACCTTGGGTTCCTGGAGGCTTGGCTGCGGGTTGGTAAGTACGCCATGAGTGGGGCTAAACAGCAGCGCTAACCCAAACAGGCCAGACACGACCAGCACAATCGCTGGCCCGGACGGCAAATTATAGAAATAGCTGAGATACATGCCGCTAGTGCTGGCAATAATGCCGATCGCCGCACCCAGCAACATTACCTGATGCAGCCGATTGACCAGCAGGTAGGCAGTGGCTCCCGGTGTAATCAGCAGTGCCAGGACAAGAATCACCCCTACCGATTTCATACTGGCAACAATGGTGAGCGCAATTAGCACCATTAATCCAAAGTTGAGCAAATTAGTCGGCAAACCAGCCGCCTGTGCTCCAACGGGGTCAAACGTATAAAACAGCAGTTCTTTGTAGAGCAGTTTGACAACCACCAACACCAGTAGCGAAATCAGTGCGGTTTGCCAGACCTCAGCCACGCTAACCCCCAAAATGTTGCCAAACAGGAAGTGGTTGAGATCAATTTTGTTATCACGCTGAATTAGCGTAATTAAAGTGATCCCCAGGGCAAAGCAGGCCGAAAATACAATTCCCATTGCGGCATCTTCTTTAATGGGCGATCGCGTTCGAATCCAGGCGATCGCCATTGTACTTAATACGCCAGCAATAAACGCTCCAACAAAAATATTGGCTCCAATCATAAAGGCGATCGCCAAACCTGGCAGCACCGAATGGCTGATGGCATCTCCTAATAGCGCCAATCGCTGTACCATCAAGTAACTGCCGACAACGGCGCAAATTAAGCCAACCAGCACTGCTACGATGAGCGATCGCTGCATAAAGCCATACTGAAGCGGTTCAAGAAGGACATCCATTAATTCGGTCAGGAGTTATAAAAAACAGATCAGCGATTACAGAGCGTTCAACTCGCAGAAGGTTCGTCAGGTCAGGCCGCCTCACCGGAGAAGAAAGCCACCTTTCCGCCATAGGCCGCATAGAGATGATCACGGGTTAGCACCTGCCGCCGCGTTCCGCTGGCAATTAATTCTGTGTTCAGTAAGATCAGGTCGTCAAAATGGGCGATCGCGTCTCCCAGATCGTGGTTAACGACCATCACATGCTTCTCGGCATCGGCCAACTCTCGAAATACCTCAAACATCACGGCTTCCGTTCGCTGGTCAATGCCAATAAACGGTTCATCAAAGCAATAGATTTCGGCTTGCTGCGTCAGTGCCCGTGCCAGAAAGACCCGCTGCTGTTGACCACCCGAAAGCTGACCAATTGGGCGATCGCGGTAAGCGCTCATCCCCACTCGCTCTAGCGCTGCTTCTGCCGTTCGCCGACTGCTGGCTGAAAAGGAGCGGAACCACCCGGCCTGCCGAATCCGCCCCATCATCACCACATCCCAAACGGTAGCGGGATAAGTCCAATCGACCTGCGATCGCTGTGGTACATAGGCAATCTTGTCTAACTGACTGGCTAATGGCTTGCCGTGATAATTCACCGAGCCATGAGTCACTGGAACCAGCCCCAGCATGGCTTGAAGCAGCGTACTTTTCCCGGCTCCATTGGGGCCAATTACACCAACCAAACGACCGGGTTCCAACGTCAGTGTGATATCTCGTAACGCCTGAACCGACCGATACTGTACGCCGAGATGTTGAATGGCGATCGCCCGCTCCAATCTGGCCGGAACGTCGATATTGATTTCGTAAGCAGAGGTAAAGGCGTTAATCGGTAAGTCCATAGGACATCCTGTAAAAACTGCAAAAATGAAAGGAATATGAAAATACGTAAATCCAGGGTAGCCTAAAAAATGAAAGGAATATGAAAAGAAATCGTAATCAAAACCTGAGTAACGGCTCATCCATGACTGGCAGGAGGCGAGCAAGAGAATTACTGTCGTTGGAGGCCAGATCTAGAGAATCTGGCGCTCCAATGGTAGTAAAGCTTTTGCTGTGAGCCGATAGGGTGGGTCAGTTGGCAGACCATTACCGACGACCCCGTTGGCTAACTCACAGGTCGCAGAAGGGGCACAGAGAGTTGAAGTCAGCTATTGCCTTTGCTGCAACACTATCTATAGTGGGCAATGGTTGCCCCACAGAGCATCTGTCCTTTGAAGCAGCTCACTCAAAACAATCCAACCGATTTACCGCTCTGTTGGTAGAGGCTTTGAAGATACGGGATCACTACTGCTGCACTACCGAGTCGATCTGTTTACGTTACTCATGAACCGTGCCATCAGGCAGTATTGTCCATCCCAGATCAATAGTGGTTTCGGTTGCCCATTTCAGTTTGGCTTGTTTGAGATTGGCACCTCTCAAAATAGCAGCCGTCAGGGTGGCATCAGTCAGGTTGGCGCGGCTCAGGTCGGCACTACTTAAGTTGCATCCGGTCAGGGTTGCCCAGCTTAAGTCGGCTCGTTCTAGCTGGGCTTTGGTCAGTTCTGCCCGTTCCAGGTTGGTACCCCGCAAAATTGCCAGCATCAATTTGGCATCGCTCAGGTTTGCCCGTCGCAGGTTTGCGCCCGTCAAGTTGGCACCGTTTAAGTTGGCACCGCTGAGGTTAGCCTCACTTAAATTGACACCTACCAGGTCTGCGCCGCTGAAGTCTGCCCCGCTCAGGTCAATTCGCCACAGCGTTGCTCCCGCTAAATTCACTTCACGGAAATTGCGATCGCCCTGAGCATATCGGCGCACTAATGCCTCTGTATCCATATCTCCCCAGCTCATTTCCCAGCCTGGGGGCAACCATCCAGCATTGAAAGCCATCACAAACCTCCTGATATCTCTACTAAAACGGCATCTCCTTCAACCTGAACCGGATAGCAGTGCAGCGGATTTAAGTCTTTCTCAAGATAGGTGAGATCCGTGGGGTAAACGTTGCGAGGGTACAAATTTTCACCGGTTCGCAGGTCGTACCGATAGTGATGCCAGGGACACTCAATCGCATGTCCCCAGAGCCAACCCTGGATTAGGGGCGCTTGTCGGTGGGGGCAATCAGCCGCGATCGCGTAAAATGTACCCTCTACGTTAGCTAAAATCAGCCGTTGCTCGTTCACGTCCACGGCTCGCATTTCACCGGGAGCCACCTCATCCACCCAAGCCACGTTAACCAACTGCACCATAGCCCTATCTCCGATTTAAGATCAGGGCTGGGAAACTCGTCACTGCTTCTCCAGCCCTGGCGTAGAGGCGCACACCAGCATCCCACTCACTCCTATGCACGCCTCTACCATCCGCATAAACGACCCGCTTACCGATGCCCATGCCCGTTGGGTACTACCATGAACCGGGACGTATAGGGCGATTCTCCGGGGGTGCCTCGCCGGAAGTGCCCCGACGGCCCATCGCCCAAGAACTCAGAGAACCAGGCTTCGTGTTCAATTTCCTCATTCAGAATGGCCAGAGCCAGTTCGTAAGTGCGGTGATCTTTGCCGAAGGTCATGTTGCACAGATCGGTATAGACCCGAATGGCGCACCGTTCTGCCTCTACCAGAACGTGCAGCATCTTATAGATATCTCCCTGCTCAACCGATTGCTTGACATCTGCAATGGCTGCTTTTGCTTCTTCAGTGCTGCCGCCTGTAAACCCAACCCGAGCCGAGGCGTTGCCATTGCCCTGATGTTTTTCTGGTAAGTAAGCATCTGGACAGGCTGCTTCGTCTGCAAACGCCCGGATATCACGGGGCAGTTCTCCGCCCAATTCATAAATGCGGGGCACCAGTGCCTCAAAGTGGTTGCGGTCTTCGAGACGGGCATCTTCAATGATTTCCTTTAAACCCTCGCCATCAAAGCCGATCGCATTGACGCGCAGAATAGTGTAGTAATAATAGGTTGTAAATTCAGCCGAGGCCGCTCGCACTAGCTTTTGAACCAGCTCGTTTACATCAATGCCAGCCGTTTGCACAACTTCTTGAGCAACTTTAGCCATGATCGTTCTCCTAATTAAGAGTCTAATTAAATGAGAATCGCCAGCCGCTCGTTGGGTCACTCCTCAACTGTGTTTAACCTCGTCTTCCTTTGGAGGATGTTGTAAAAGTCTGATTAGTTACCCGATAGGTGTAGGGGCGAAGCATACTCTGCGAGAAGCAAGCTACGAATCAGGATGGCTGGAACAACCGAGACATTGTCTACCAGATGCTTCGCCCCTACTTGGCAATTCAGGATTTTGACTATTCAAATAAAGTCGTAATGAGTATGACTTTATTATGTCTGGGAGCGATCGATCCGAGTAGCAGAATTTGCAAACCTTAATCAGGTTGGAGGTTTCTAGCAGCGGGTTGACTCCGGTATAGCGGCAAGTGGAAGAGCATCTGGCAAAAGGTAGGTCACTGATAGGGCAAGATCAAGAGACTATGAACTAAAAATGAAACCGCAGGAACTATGCAACAACAGAAGACACGATCGCGGTGGCTAGCCATTGTAGGACTGCTGGCAGGGCTATGGCTGGGAGGATGCGATCGGCAAACTACCGCCGAGGGCACAGCGGCTGAAGATTCGTTGCCCAGGGTTGTATCGACCAGTACCATCATCACCGACTGGGCAGAGCAAGTGGGTGGAGATGAAATTAACCTGACGGGGATTCTCGATCCGGGCAGCGACCCGCATGTGTATGAACCAGTGCCAGCGGATACGGTTGCCCTGGAAGAAGCCGACCTCATCCTGTATAACGGCTACAATTTAGAACCTGCCCTGATTCGATTAACCGATTCGGCAGGCGCGAATGCTCAGCGGCTAGCCGTTGGTGAAGTAGTACCCCCTCTACAAACGGAATTAGAAGGACGGAGCAGCGTACCCGATCCGCACGTTTGGGGCAGTGCCGAAAATGCGATCGCTATGGTTGCAGCCATCCGTGATGCTTTGATTGAGCTGTCTCCTGAAGACGAAGCCACTTTTACTCGAAATGCAGAACAACTGACGCAAGAATTAGCGCAGTTGCATACCTGGATTGGCGAGCAGATTGCCACAATTCCGCCCGACCAGCGCAAGCTGATTACAACCCACGATGCGTTTGAGTATTATGCCCGTGCTTATCAGCTCGAAGTGGTTGGCACGCTAATTGGCATCAGTACCGAGGAGCAACCGAGCGCTCAAACGGTTCAAAGGTTAGTGAATGCGGTGCGAGCCGCCGGTGTGCCCACTATCTTTGCTGAAACGACGATCAATCCTCGTTTAATTACCACAGTGGCGGAAGAGGCTGGGGTAGAACTGTCGCCCAATCCGCTCTACTCCGATTCCATTGGGGCACCGGGTAGTGAAGCCGATTCGTATATCAAGATGATGGTGGCGAATACAAGGTCGATTGTTGAGTCGTTAGGCGGAACCTATACTCCTTTTCAAAATGCTTCTGAATGATGCCAGCGCGTATCGATGCATCGATACTGAGAGAACAATCCCTACTGGGGCGATCGGTTCTCCCGCCGCAACTTGAGACGATCTTGCTACAGTTAAGATCTGTACTATTAGCCTGTTATTAGCCTGTTAGCCTGCAACCTTTAGCGATTCGTTCCCAATTGAACCAGCAGTTTGAATTCACCCTAACACCACCCGTTCAGATTGATGCAGATAACTAATGATCTCCAGAAGTTACTGGATATCTTGCCCCCCGAAATTCGGCAGCGGCTAGAGCAACATCCCCAACGAGACAATTTAATTGAAGTGGTTCTGGATTTAGGACGTCGTCCAGAAGCCCGTTTTCCCGACCAAGCAGAATATCTTTCTCATACGGTTGTCACTCATGAGCAGATCAATGAGTGTATTCAGCAAGTGGGCGCGTTTGGCGGCGACAACCGGGCTGGAATTGAGCAAACCTTACACCGCATCAGTGCCATTCGCAACCGAGCGGGTGAAGTCATTGGCCTAACGTGCCGGGTGGGTCGTGCCGTTCAAGGGACGATCGCCATGATTCGTGATTTAGTTGAAACGGGTCAATCAATTCTGATGTTGGGTCGTCCCGGTGTGGGTAAAACAACGGCACTGCGCGAGATTGCCCGTGTACTGGCTGATGATTTAAACAAACGAGTGGTAATCATTGACACCTCTAACGAAATTGCTGGCGACGGTGATATTCCTCACCCGGCGATCGGTCGGGCACGACGGATGCAGGTTGCCCATCCCGAACTTCAGCATCAGGTGATGATTGAAGCGGTGGAAAACCACATGCCAGAGGTGATTGTCATTGATGAAATTGGCACAGAGCTAGAAGCCCTGGCCGCACGGACGATCGCCGAACGGGGTGTGCAGCTTGTGGGAACGGCGCACGGTAACCGAATTGAGAACTTGATCAAAAATCCCACCTTATCGGATCTGGTGGGCGGTATTCAATCGGTAACGTTGGGTGACGACGAAGCCAGGAGACGGGGCAGCCAAAAGGCGGTGTTGGAGCGTAAAGCCCCACCCACCTTTGACATTGCCGTGGAAATGTTAGAGCGGCAGCGTTGGGTGATACATGAGAGCGTTACGGATACGGTGGATAGTCTGCTGCGAGGGCGGCAACCACAACCGCAACTGAGAACGGTGAATGATAGCGATCAGGTTATCATCACCCGTGAGGTTCCCAATCCAGGAACAGGCAGAGCTGCGTCTAGTTCTGTTAGTTCTGTTCAACCCTCTCAGCCCCAACGTGGAGCTGGACAAGTGTTACCCTTTCCGCAGCCGCGCTATCCCGAAAAGAGCCTGGGGACATGGGACCCGTCTCAAAATTTGTCATTGGCAGCACCGCCCTACAATGGCGCACCGTGGGCTGAGCAGACAGATGAGAGCGATCGCCAAACGTTAGAGGGAGCGCTACGGGTTTACCCCTATGGCATCAGTCATCATCAGCTAGAGCAGGTCATCCAAACGCTAAACCTGCCTGTTCATTTGGTACGAGAGATGGATGGGGCAGATGCAGTGTTAACCATCCCCACCCATGTAAAACATCAATCTAAGCTGCAACGGTTAGCAAAACGACGGCATTTGCCAGTGCAGGTTGTTAACACTAACACGGCTCCGGAAATCGCTCGCAGTTTGCGGCGGCTGTTGGGAATGGAACAATCTGAGGCGGTTGCAGAACATGAATTAAGCCTGTTTGAAAGCGGCAACAAAGATGAACTAGAAGCATTAGAAGAAGCGAGACGCGCCGTGGAGCAAATTGTTATTCCAAAGGGGCAACCCGTGGAGTTACTGCCCCGCTCTGCGGCGGTACGTCAGATGCAGCATGAGTTAGTCGAACGCTATCAACTCACTTCTACCAGTTTTGGAGAGGAACCCTATCGTCGTCTGCGAATCTATCCGGCCTAAACGCTCCTGAACCTGATGAAGCGTGAGTACTCTGCATCCATCTGGCCTCTTTCATCTGGTCTACTTCTAAAGTTTCATCAGGAACGCGTCAAAATAGTCCTAAAGTCAGTTCTCGCCCCAGTTCCAGACAACTACTATCTTATGTATTAACAAGATTTTCAAACCGCATCTTACATACTACAATGAACAGCAAAATTCCCTACCAGAGTGGTGCTAAACCTCCTCAAGATAGCCCTACGTCCGTTGAAACAACTTCATCTTCACAAAGGTCTCAAATTGCTCTGTTGCTAAAACGCATCAAGGGCTAACGGCAACAACACTGGGAAAGTGAGAGGGCAGTGCCCTCTCACTTTCCGTTAGGGGATTTTCAGGATTTGGACGTTCCTGATGGGAGCGTAGACGACAGATACCACGATTCTGTAATGCCTTCAGCGCTAAATTGATCAGCCTCTTTAACTACCGTTCCTGCTGATTTTGAAGTTCCTCCAACTTTTGCATGGTAAATAGGGCAATGGCAATCAGCACGAAGGAAAACACAGTCGTTAACGTTCCCAGGGCGTAAAGCGCAGGAGAGGTGACGTTAGTAGTCATCCCAAAAATCTCTAGTGGCAATGTGTTGGTTTCCCCGGAAATCAATGAGGTGCGGGTGAACTCATCATAGGAAAGAGTGAACCCAAGCAGCCCCACACCAATGACGCTGGAGGCTATGAGGGGAAAGACAATGCGCCAAAAGGTGGTGCGATCGCTCGCTCCCAAATCGCGGGCAGCCTCTTCGTAGGCCGGGTTAAAGCGACCAAAAATTCCCAACATAATTAAAAAGGCAAATGGTAACGTCCAGGTCAAATGTCCTGCCAGCGCTGAAGAGTACCATTGAACGGGCAGATTCAACAGACTGAAGACTACACCGATGCCCAACGAAACTAGAATACTGGGCACAATGAGGCTGGAGATCGTCAAATAGAACACCAGGTTCGAGCCTCGGAAGTTAGTGCGAAACGCCAACCCTGCCAAGACGCTAAAGACCACAGTGATGAGCATGACCAGAAGACCCAGCCAAAACGATCGCCCAAAGGCTTCTACAAAATTACCAATTCGCTGTTGTCCAAATACAGCACCAATCCAATGAAAGCTAAACCCACGCATGGGAAAGGTTAATTGGCCTTCTGGCCCCTGAAGTGACAGTAGAAAGACTGCAATCATGGGGCCATAGAGAAACAGAACAAACAAAGCAAAGAAGACCGTTAGCAGATGAGCGGAGAAGGGCGTTTTTTGGGTCGCTGCCATAGCATTTATGAAGAGATGGAGGGATGGTGTTCAGAATGATGGACGGTAGGGCGCTTATAGCAGTTCTCAATCGAGTCAGCTACAGTCTTGCCAAGATGGGTGTGGGGTGTGGGGTGTGGTGAATGCAAATGAAAGTGGCTGTAAGAGGACTGGCAGTAGCGCTATCATCTTGATCTAAATTTGCTTGCGGATATCAACAATGCGGAGAATGCCAAACACAATCAACAGTGTGATTGCTAACAGCACAACGGCATTGGCAGCCGCCATTGGGTATTGCAAGCTATCAATTTGGTTTTTGATCAGATAACCCACCGACGAGGCTTTGCCGCCACTCATCAGGCGCATAGTGGCAAACTCACCCATCACCAGCGTTACAACAAAGATCGTGCCGATCGCCACACCAGGAGCCGCCAACGGCATAATGATTCGTTTTTGAATATTAAAACTGGATGCGCCTAAATCCTCAGCCGCCGAAATTAACGCGCGATCGATCCGCATCATGCTGTTGAAAATGGGAGCCACCATAAACAGCGCATAGAGATGAACCATCGCCAGCACCACCGAGAAGTCAGAAAAGAGAAACATCTCCACAGGCTGATTGGTCAGGTGTAACCCTATTAGCGCTTTGTTAATCAGCCCTTCCCGCCCCAAGAATGGAATCCAGGAGATCATGCGAATGATATTAGAGGTAAGAAAAGGAACAGTACAAATGAGAAACCAGATCGTTTGCCATTTGGAACTCTTGATGCGAAACGCCAAATAGTAAGCCACTGGGTAGCTAATTAGCACACAGACCAGCCAGACCAGAAACGCAAACTTGAAGGTGTTGAGATAGGTTTTGAGGTAAACCGGTGATGAAAAGATACCCAGGTAGTTGTTAAACGTGAATCCTGGAACCGATGTAAATCCATTGAAATCCCAAAAGCTGATGATCACGATCGCCATGATCGGCAGAACCAGCGCAAAGAGAAAGGTGAGGGTCTGAGGCGCAACGAGAAGATAGGGTCGAAGATCTTTGGAAGAGATTTGCATAGAAGAAAGTTGGCGCTAATTGAACTATGCCACAACGAATTCGGTCCATTTGTAGACGAGATACACTTGCTCATTCATAAATGAGTTCCAGCAAACAATGTTGCTAACCCGTTCGTCAAAGTTACCGCCATCGCGTACTGCCCCTGCCGCATCAATGGTCTTACCGTAGGGGTCTACAATATCGATCGCTGCGGTTTTGCCCTCATACCAGAAATCCCATTCCTCTGGCTTCATGAACTTGCGTGCCGTCGAAGGAGTGGCGCTATAGTACCCTTGACGGCTGAGGAAGCCGCCAAGCCAGCCATCCAGCACCCAGTTGAGATATTCATAGGCCGCATCCAGTTGAATGCCGGAGAGATTTTTAGAGAGTCCTAAACCGCCACCCCAGCCGCGATATCCTTCCTTTAACGGGGCATAGATGCAGGGCAATCCTCTTGCTTTTACCGCCGTCACCGCTGGCGACCACATCGATTGCACAATCACTTCTCCAGATGACATAAAGTTGACGGACTCGTCAAAACTTTTCCAGAAGGCGCGAAACTGCCCTGCCTGCTTTTGCTCAATCAAAATCCTTGTTACTTTGTCGAGTTCTTCACGGGTCATGCTGCCTTTATCTTCAAAGGTCATCAATCCCTGCGCTTCAATGATCATGGCGGCATCCATAATCCCAATGGAGGGAATATCCAGCAGCGAGGTTTTGCCTCTAAACTCTGGATTGAACAGCTCCGCCCATGACTCAATCTTTCTGCCAACCAGATCGGGACGATATCCCAGGGTATCGGCACCATATTGGTAGGGAATGATGGTGGCCCAATTGGTAGGGTCAGTGGCAAACTCGGTGGAGTTTTGATCCTTGAGGAACATGACCTTGCGCGGAGCCGTTCCTTGAGACGTGTTCACCTTTGCGCCTGGAGCCAGTTCCCCGGTGGTAAAAATAGGCGTAATCGCATCAAATTGGCTTAAGCGGCTGACATCGATCGCCTGAAGATTGCCAGACGGAATCACTAACGGCAGCGAGAAAAACTCACCATCAAAGATGTCGTACTGCTTCGGCTGAGTAATGCCAATCTGGATGACCTCCGCTGTACTCAGCGCTCGCATCTGAATTTTGAACCCCAGATCTTTTTCGGCCTGGATGCGGATGTCATTACTTTGCGCGGCTCCGGTGCCAACGGTGCGAATGACCACATCTTTGATCTGGTTAGTGATCACTTCGGGGCCTTGAGCCGGGTTGTTGGGAGTACCGCTAGGCGCTTGAGCGACCGGCGCTGAACAGCGAGTTGCCGCGATCGCCGCGCCAGTTGCCAGCCCTGCTCGAATGAATCTGCGTCGATTGATTCTAGACATAGGTTGAAACTTGCTCGATGTTAATGGGGTAGGAATACGCAATCACCTTCTGACCACCGCAGGCTAACCACCTGCCCTTCAGAATACGGATCGGCTTCCCAATCGGTGGTGCGAACCTTGCACAGCAAATCTTTGCCTGTTTTCTCTTCCATCAACGTGATGCGCGTGACATAGCCCGTCATCTCAATCGAGACAATCCGCGCCGTAACGTGGTTGACACGGTGGTTTGGCTGACCGCTGCCTGCCCCTATTGCCTCAATACGGATTAGATCAGGACGAACCGAACACGCTGCTGTAGAACCCAGAGGAACAGCATATCCCTGCGAGTAGAGAGAGCCGATTCCGTCCACTTCTAGCTCAATCACATCCACATCGGATGCGGGTTCAGGAATACAGTGCCGTACCTTACCCTGAAAGATGTTGTTATCGCCCATAAACTTAGCGACAAACTGGGACGCGGGTGCTTTAAACATCTGTGACGGCGTTGCTACCTGATCCAAACGACCGTGACTCATCACCACCACCATATCCGAAAGGGAAAAGGCTTCCTCTGTGTGGTGCGTCACCTGCACAAACGTCATGCCAAACTGTTTCTGAATGCGGCGTAGTTCGGTTCGCATCTGTACCCGCAAGTTTTCATCCAGAGCACTTAAGGGTTCATCGAGCATAAGTACTTGTGGACGAGTCACCAGCGCCCGTGCCAGGGCAATTCGCTGTTGCTGCCCACCGCTCAACTGGCTCGATTTGCGGTTAGATAAGTGGCTCAGCCCCACCAGTTCCAGCATTTCGCCCACTCTGGCTTTGCGCTCGGTATCGGATATCTTCTGCATCTCCAGGCCAAATTCAATGTTTTGCCACACCGTCATGTGTGGAAACAGCGCGTAGCTCTGAAACATCATTGATGTGTTGCGTTTGGCGGCAGGAATATCATTAACGCGGCGATCGCCAATGAAAACATCGCCACTGGTAATCTCTTCATGGCCAGCAATCATCCGCAGTACCGTCGTTTTGCCACAACCGCTTGGGCCAAGCAAGCAGCAATAATAGCCCGCTGGAATATCCAGCGTAATGGTTTCAACAGCCGTGACCGGGCCATATTTTTTGGTTACCTGCCGCAGCGAAACCCCGGCAGCCGCATTCGCCAGAGCGCTTTGAATACTGCCTGTAGCAGGAATTGTTGAACTGGCTCCGGTCACTCTTGCTTTGCGTGCATCAGTTGTCATGACGTTTCCTTCGAGAACAAGTCTGGGTAAAATCAAGCTGAATCAGTTTAAAAAGCCAGCCGTATTGAACCGTCAGCGCCAGATGCCCATACCGTTGGCTGTGTTGATTCAAGTCAGTGCAACTGTTAATGTGCAGTCAACAGCATCTTACTGGCCGCACCAAATCATTATCAGAAGCTACAACCCTTTTCCAGCAGTTGTACAGGCATGGTAAATGAATCAGTTGCCTTCAATTAACCTCCGATCATTGAAAGATTTTTGTATTTCCACTTACACTTTCGTGATGCGTTTAGTGAGTGATGGAACCGCGATCGCATTCTTGTCTAGCAGCGGGATGATTTTGAATGGGAACAACGGGTTTATTTAAGCAGCAGTACCAGAACATGCTGAGGGAATCATCAGGTGCTTAGTCATCCAACGATTAAAACGCGATACCTTCCCCGTCATCGACGATGCTTCGCAAAGAATTGTAAAGTGCTGCCAGCAGAAGTGATTCCAGCTAACAGCCATTCATGCAGAAATCGTATACAATAATTGTGTGCATTTAGATGGGGAAGAGTGCATCGACTTGCAATTGCATGAAAAGGACCCTAACGATGTCTGATGTTCCACACCGCTCTGGCTCTAAAGTTAGGGCAAAACCAACAGAAGATTTCATTTACACTGAACTATATAACGCTATTTGTGAACGCCAACTTCTACCCGACACCAAACTGGGAGAAGTTCTATTGGCAGAGCATTATGGAGTCAGCCGTACGATCATCCGACAGGCTTTGATGCGGCTATCGGGCGATCGCCTCGTGAAGCTAGAACCGAATCGGGGTGCCTTTGTTGCCCGCCTAACCTTAGAGGAGGCACGGCAAATTTATGCCGCATGGCGGTTAGTAGAAGCAGAGATTATTCGAGAAGTGTCTACCACTATCACGCCAGAGCAGGTCGCCCGTCTGCGTGCCTTAATTGCCGCCGAACGCCAAGCCTGTGAAGCAGAAGACTACCCTTTGCTAACTCGGTTATCTACCCAGTTTCATATTCAATTAGCCGATTTGTGCAGCAACCCATTTCTCAGCCGATTTATTAAAGAATTGATTCCGCAAACGTCCCTGGCTTACTTTTACGAAGTTCGTAAAATGCCTCTCTGTACAAAAGACGAACATGGCGAAATCCTGGACTTCATTGCAGTCGGTGATGCTGAAGCAGCCGTTGCCGCCGCAAAAGCCCATCTGGATGGCATTGAAGCCGCTCTGGATGCGCGAGCAGCGCTAGAACCAAAAGCGAGTTTGGCAGACAAATTAAAGTCTAGAATGCCTTCAATGTCCTGAGTCAGTATCGTTTGACGATGTTTCCTCACTGGAAAACAGCCCTGACTGCTTAATCCAGTTATAAAGTGTGCTGTGGCTGATTCCGGTTAGCCGCTCCATTTCGCGCAACCCTAAGCCTGCGCTATACATTTTGATGCAGAGTTGCCGGGTGTCTTCGGAATACCCTCTGACCACATAAGCTTCGATATATTGACGGCCACAATTCTTGCACCGATAGTTTTGTCTTCCACGCCGATGTCCATTCCTCTGGAATTGCTCCGAGCCGCAGGTTGGGCATTTCATGAGGAGGTGTTTTGTTTTAAGGGTGTACTGGGGTAAGACCATAACCATAATTAGTCAATAAACGACTCAATTAAATGCAGCACGATTGCTAAAAGCCGAGCAACGGCAGACGGTTAGCGTTGCGATCGCCATTGCCCTTTCATTGCCCACAACGTTTAGCTGATCGGTGTTCAAAGCGATCGGCTGCGACATTAACCCTTTTTCGACATAGTGCTTTCAGCCGCAACCCGTAGTTGTAACCGGATTGCGTAGTGGCGTGGCTCATCGCTTTCAATCTCCTTTATCGCAGAACCCAACTGAATGTCTGGGATTGACCACAATTAGCAGCACATCGCTTGATTTGCATACCAATTTTACATACAGTAATTGTATACAAAATTTGGTCTGTTTATTTTGTATTTGAAAACACCATTCTTAGCTTCAATCCCGGTTATCCCTACAAACGCTTGCCATGACTGCTTCAACACCTCTTTCCACTCGCCCCTCTCAGCCCGTTGCGCCAGAGTTTCCGTGGCTCTATTTCAAGACGATCGCCAGGCTAACTGCAATGCCTCCAGCCTGGAATAAGGCCGTGGCGATCGCTCAGCCGGTTTTAGGCGGCATCATTCTGGGCATTGCTTTAATTGGCATTGCGTTTGCGTCTATCTTCATCGTGATTGCCGAACAGACGCTCAGCCCCAGGGCGATCGCCTTCAATCGGTTACTGATTGCCGCGATCGCCTTTGCCGGATGGCGTTATGCTCAAAGACGTATGGCACCGCGATCGGCTGTCTCCACAAACCATGCGCCGACTGACCTGCCTGCTGATGTACCCATAACCTGGCAAAACTACCTGCTATTTTTAGTAGCTGGCGTTAGCTTTGCGGCCTCTCTGACCTGTGCGGCATGGTCACTCACTCAAACCAGCGTGGCTAACTCAGCGCTATTGAACAACATGATGCCCATCTTTACCACCCTGGGGGCATGGATGCTGTTAGGTAGGCAGTTTAGCCTGCGGTTTGTCTTAGGGTTAGGAATAGCGATCGCAGGGGTTGTGACGATCGGCCTTCAGGATTTACATGTGGCATCGGGGCAAATCACAGGCGATGCGGCAGCGTTAGGGGCGGCTGTGTTATTAGCTGCTACGATTTTGAGCGTCGAGCAATTGCGGACAAGGTTTTCAACCCCAACCGTCATGATGGCGATCAGTTTGATTGGAGGTGTGGCGATCGTTCCCACGTTGGTGGTGAATGGGGATACCGTCTTTCCTGAAACCTGGACAACTGGACTCGCTGTAGTGGCACTGGCGCTAATTTCTCAGGTGATTGGTCATGGACTGTTAACCCACAGCCTGAAGCAGTTCTCGTCAGAACTAGTATCTGTTTCTATGTTGGCTATCCCTGTCCTCTCTACGGCGTTGGCGATGGTGTTGTTTTCCCAGCAACTCACTCTCGTAAACGGATGTGCGTTTCTGATGGTTCTGGTCGGTATTTACATCTCGATTTCTGCAACCAACCGTAAGAGATCGATTGAACCGTAGCAAACAGGGGGCGATCGCCCTCGTCTCCCTGGTTCTGGTGAAGGTTCGTACGTTCTTTGAAATTAGAGAGCAGGGGACGGTTCAGGTGACAATCAGACCTTTAAAGCATCCTTTAAACACACAAACGCCGACAGACTGAGTCTTTGTCAGGTTGACTCTACTGCCGGCGTTCTACAAAACGGTTGAGGTTGGGTTAAAGACAGACCATGAAGTTAGTTTAGGCTGAAGCGATAGGTATATTTATTTCGCTTCGCAGGGTAAAAGAGCCTGTTTGAATATCTCAAACTAAATCAAAGGCATTTACTAACTGTTTAGAGGGTTCACGTTCAGTTGCCAGCACCGAAGCAAGATTAGGCATTTCCTGCCAGCAGTGGGAGCAAAACCAATAAACACTACCATGTCGAGCGTGGCGGAGCAGTTGTTCGGAGCAGCAAGGGCAAGTATTCATAACGCTAATTAAATCCAGTTTTAATGAGTTGCAAGGAATATAAATCGGAAAGACAAAGGTAGATTAACAGCCAATTCAGTTGCTAAGTATCAAACAAAGAACATGATGAGTAACACCTAAATATTAGTGAATTTTTCAGTGTCTTAACCCTACTTTTTGTGAAGCCTTATTGAGCCGCTACATTCAACGAATCCAGTTACCAGTATGTGATCCCCGGCTTTCTAGTTACGTCTGTCTTCAGATAGATTGATCCCCGTTGGATTAGAGTTAAGAGCTTAACAAACATTAAAGATATAGCAGCCGTCAAACTCATTTAAAGGTAGCAATAGAGACTTTATTTAGTTTGATTCGCAAAATGCAAAAACATACCCTCTCTACAGCAAATCTCCTCTTTTTTGGATTTTATATTGACATGTTTTTTAGATGAAGAGAGTGATCCAAACTACAGTTTTAATTAAAAATAAGATAAGGCGACTGTTCAGTTTTAGTATCGGGATGTTAACAGAAATAGGATGAGGATGAAGCGAAGCTGTTAGTTGGCGATCGTTCACTGCCAACGTTTCCAGCGCCCCTTCAACACCGTAGCAAGCAGATCAGCTCCATCGTTACCTGAAGCCACAACGAAGTTGTTAGTTTAATTTCAATCTTTTGATTCTTGTTGAGAACTAAATAGTTAAATGAAGTTCGAGACTGTTAACAACCCGGATGGGCGCATTCCTCTTGCCTTGCGTTCCACCCATTGCATCGGATTGACGTTCGACTCAGCGATTGGAGGCAACAATACTGCCAATTAGCCGCCGCGCCGAACCGCTGATTGTCACTGGTTTAGCGGTTTTAAGAGCCCCTACAGTCTTAAGAGCCATTACAATCAGTTAAGATAACTTAATCAATTAAATTGTATTCATGCTGAGTGCTCTCTTACCGTTTCAGCTCCATCTCGACTCTGCAACCCTGGCTAGTATTGGTCTTTGGTCTTTGGCGCTTTATCTGGGGTTTTCGCCCATCAGCCATTGGGTCATAGAGCAGCTTAGCCGCTGGTTAGATGCCGCTGAACGGTTATTTTATGTCTCCGCAGAAGAATTTGAGCGTACTCGCCCTCATCGGGAATCGCAAAATGCCCTCTACGCCTCGTTGTTCAGCATTGTGCCGTTTTTAGTGGCAGGCAGCCTCTGCAATTATGCGATCGAAGTTGGGCTAGGTCGCAGTTGGGCTATTAGCGTTGGGATTTTGGCATGTATGGGTAGCGGCGTCTATGAGTTAGGCCGTCGCGATGGAGAAGCGTCTAAGGAGAAAAACTGACTCGCAGGCTCAGGCAGAGATCCCCATTCCATTGGCTCATTCTCAACAAAGGACGAATGACCCGTAACGAACAGTGGCGCAGGAATAGTAGGCTCACTCTCGCCTCGGCGTACCAGCACCGCGCTTAACCGAGCACGAACTCCAATTACCATTGCGTTTCTGTGTCGTACTCCATCGCTTCAGGTGCCGCTTCATCCACCTCCGGGTCGGCTATTGGTTCTTCGTATAACGGTTCTTCGTAGAGGGGTTCTTCATAGAGGGGTTCCTCATACGATGGTTCTTCCAGATAGGACTGATCCATCTGTGCAGAATCGGGTTCTGTCTCGTTAGAGTCAGTTGCCACTGACTCCTGCGAAATAGGTTGGCTTGGCAGAATTTGCTCAAGTGTAATCAGCGCTTCCATAACTGCTTTGGCGATCGGAGCCGCAACGGTTGAACCATAGGCATCTTCGCCCTGTGGCTCATCAATTACAACCAGGATCGTGTAACGCGGGGTATCTACTGGAAACGTTCCCACAAAGCTTGTAATTCGAGCTGAGGCCAAGTAACCGCCATCTGGACTCGCTTTCTGTGCTGTTCCGGTTTTACCCGCAATTCGATAACCAGGAATTCGAGCCGATTTACCAGTGCCTTCCTGCACAGCGGTTTCCATCATGTCTAAAACCGTTTGCGTCGTTTGCAGCGAAAAGAGCGATCGCGCTTCAGGTAAATCCGGCTGCCATTGAAGCTGTCCGTTTGTGTTAACCAGTCCACGAGCCACATGCGGAGTCACCAACTTGCCTCCGTTAGCAATGGCTCCGTGCAACTGGAGCAGTTGAATTGGCGTTAAAGAAAAGCCCTGTCCAAAGGCCGTCGTCGCTGGTTCAATTGACGCACTGGTGAACTGCTCAACGCTTTTCATTTGTCCTACCGTTTCAGCAGGCAAATCGATTTGAGTTGACTCACCAATTCCTAACTTCTCCATCCAGTTGTAATATGTTGCCGCATCCATCTGTTGCATGATTCGCACCATGCCAACATTGCTGGAATACTTCAAAATTTCTCTGATGCTGAGGGTACCGCGCCCGCCATGTTCATTAAAGTCAGAGTTCTGGATCGGCCAGCCACCAATGGTAATTCGTCCTTCATCATTAAAACTATCGTTGGGCTGCACGGCTCCTGCCTCAAGCGCGATCGCCACATTGATCGGTTTGAACGTGGAACCAGGCTCATATAAATCGCTGACCGCCCAATTGCCTAAAAAATCGGTATCAGACTCATAATACTGGTTTGGGTCAAACGTGGGTTGAGAGACAAAGGCCAGCATCTCCCCGGTGTGGACATCCATCACCATTACAGTGCCGCGCTTAGCGCCATAGTGTTCCATTTGGCGGTGTAGCACAACTTGCGTGGTTCGCTGCAAGCGACTGTCGAGCGTTAGCTGTAAACGCAAATCGTCCTGGTGTAGCAACTCATCCGGTACGTTCTCCGGTACGATCGCACCATTACCCATACGCCGCAACTGCATCGCGCTGAGTGACCGTTCTAACTGCTCCTCGTGGCTGGCTTCAACCCCAACCTGCCCATCGCGATCGACATTCACGTAACCAACCACATTGGCAAATAAACTCTGTTGGGGGTAGAGGCGCTGTTGATGTTTAATCAATTCCAGGCCATCCAACTGCAAGTCTAAAATTTTCTCGGTGACATCTTCGGAAACCGCTTCGTTCAACAGGATGCCGCTCTCAGCCTGACTAAACTGGCTAACCAAAGCAGACGCTGGACGCTGTAGTAGCGGTGCCAGTTGGTCGGCTACAGTTTGCAGGGGTACTTTGAAGAGAATCGGATGAGCATACAGCGTAAACACAGGCTGGTCGATCGCTAACACATTGCCCAACCGATCAATAATTGGACGGCGCGGCACAAACGGAAGCAAATGAAGAATTTGCTGTTCCTGCGCCCGTTCCCGCAGCATAGGCGCTTGTACCACTTGCAGCCGAAACAAATTGATGGTCAACCCCAGGCCACCAAGGGTAAGAATGAACCAAACCAACAGCAGCCGAAACCGAGACGGACGCACCAACGGTTCAGTTTGCGATCGCCCTGGCTGACGCACCGGACGACTGACTGCGCCTGCCCCGGCTCGCTTGCGTTTTGGCGTGAACGAAACCACCCTATCTAAAGGATGTTGATGCCTCGTAAGTTCGGTGCGGTGACGAGGTGAGTTGCGGCGAGAGGGAGGAATTGAAGTAGACATACGGGTTAATACCCCAGAGGGCCAGTTGGAGCGGCATCTGGAACCAGTTGCTCTGAAGGGGATGCCAGGGGTGGCCGAGGGGTGGCCGGTTCTAGAAAAATGGTATTACCCGGGCTGGGAAGCAGTAGCCCTGTATCAGACTGTCCGGCCTGCTGAGCCATCTCGTTTTTGAACACCTCATTTGCCGTCGTCAGTTGCCGTTCTTTCCGTTGCAAAGCCTCTAGCTGTTGAAATTGACGGCTCCAGATTTGCTGAGAATAGACTGTCCAACTATAGACCGCTAAAACAGCGGCAATCAAACTCACTGTGACAAGCGAAGAGCCACGATGTGCCACCATCAAAAGTTTCAGCCATGCGGGATCGGCCTGAGCGTTTGGCAGCGATTTTACTGTTTGTCGATTGACCCCCACCGGCATTGACTTGGGCTGAAGCGGAACAATCTGCTGTTTGCTGTGGCGCGATCGAATCGGCGGAGCAAATTCTGCAATCTTAGATTCCTGGCGGTAGGAAACCGATCGTCGTGGCAGCGATCGCTGTTTTGTAACGCTAGATCTAAGGGCAGCAGACATAATTTACTCCTTGCTCACACCACAGTTTCAACACATTGGATTAAATTGCAATCCGGCTTCAACCGTCACCGCCGATTGCATGGACAGCTACAAATTAGCGAACCGCCTGATAGGAACCCTACATTACCCCACAGCCGATCGAGAAACCTCACTATCACTCAGCATCAGTGTACTGCTGATACCCAGAGTGACAAGGCAACGCTGGTTACACAGGCTCAACCCAGTGCCAACGTTAGTGCCTGAGCGGCTGGTATCCCCAAACGTACCCAAGAAGTAGCGTAGATGGTTCCTCAGTATAGATGCGACCCAGTTAATAAACCACCCATTTACGCAATTTTTTCAAAAAATGTCGTCTTTTGGAGTGATTGATCCCCATACGAGGGCCTCGACTTGCTTTCTCTACTATTTCGGCTCGTACCAAAAAAAGCATACCCCCAGAAGCAGAGGTATGCTCATCTCAAAATCATGTTGGTTCTAGAGGTAATCCGAATAGCAATCTTTCTACAGTTTCAGTAGAACCAGAGGGCTAGAGTTTAGTGCCGCATTCAGGACAGAAACTGTTGCTGGACGTGTTTTTAGCACCACAGTTTTGGCAGTAGATCAGCTCGATCGCCTTCTCTAACCTGGGGTGCTCTGGCAACCCAATCATCTGGGAATTGCTCTTGCCAGGAGCCACCATTGGATAACAATTTTCCTCGCGATACACTTCCGCATTAACCAGCACCGGGCCATCGTGCGCCAGCATTTCAGCGATCGCATCTTGCAGTTCGCTCGGATGACGAATGACCATGCCCTTAATACCAAAAGCTTGAGCCAGGATAACAAAGTCGGGCATTCCCACTTCCATATTGGAAGAAGAATAACGCTCACCGTAGAAGGCTTGCTGCCACTGACGTACCATTCCCTGCCAGCCGTTGTTGATGATCACAGTCTTGACGTTGATGCCGTACTGCGCCAGCGTGCCTAGCTCCTGCATATTCATTTGGAAGCTAGCATCCCCGCTGATACAAATAACTTGCTCATTGGGTAATGCTACTTTGACTCCCATCGCTGCTGGCATACCAAAGCCCATTGTGCCTAATCCGGCACTTGAGATCCAACGACGAGGCTTGGTTTTAAGGAACTGAGCCGACCACATCTGGTGCTGCCCCACGTCTGTTGTGTAATAAGCGTCGGGAGCCTGACGGTTGATCTCAACAATCACCCCTTGAGGAGACAGCAATTCGGGATAGCTGGGCACCACTAGCGGGTAATCTTGTCGCCAGCGATCGATCCGGTGCAGCCATTCTCTTGTTTGCTCAGAATCGACCGCAGCGCCTTCTTCTGCCTCTCGCCGCAAGAGTTCCAGCAATACCTGACGCACATCTCCCACAATCGGCACGTCTGGTGCCCGGTTTTTGCCCACTTCTGCCGGGTCAATATCGATGTGAATGACCTTGGCGCGAGAGGCAAACTCGTCTAGCTTGCCAGTGACGCGATCATCAAACCGGGCACCTACCGCAATCAACAGATCGCACTCGCTTACTGCAAAGTTGGCATAGGCGGTTCCATGCATTCCCAACATCCCAACGGCCAGGGGATGATGCTCGTCGAAGGCACCCAGCCCCATCAAGGTCGTTGTGACCGGAATCTGGAACCGTTCTGCTAGTGCCTGAATTTCAGCATGAGCATTGGATGAAATAGCTCCACCCCCGACATATAACAACGGGCGGCGAGACTGACGAATCAGCTTGGCGGCTTGAATTACCTGGCGAGGGTTGCCCTTTACCGTAGGGCGATATCCAGATAGCTTCACGGAGCCAGGGTCTACAGGCGTGTAATCAAACTCTTTTAGCCCTACATCTTTGGGAACATCGATTAATACTGGCCCAGGCCGCCCCGTTTGAGCAATATAAAAAGCTTCTGCCACAATTCGTGCCATGTCGGCGGGATCGCGCACAACATAGGAATGCTTCACAATGGGCAGCGTGATGCCAAAAATATCGGTTTCCTGAAAGGCATCGCTACCAATGGCGGCCAGCGGCACCTGCCCGGTTATCACCACCATTGGAATGGAGTCCATCTGAGCAGTGGCAATGCCAGTGACTAAATTGGTTGCACCGGGGCCAGATGTGCCAAAGCAAACCCCCACCTTTCCGGTAGCGCGAGCATAGCCGTCAGCCGCATGAGCGGCACCCTGTTCATGCCGTACCAGAACATGCTTGAGATGTCCGGCTGCTTCCGATCGATAAAGCTCGTCGTAGATTGGCAGAATTGCCCCACCGGGGTAGCCAAAAACATGCTCGACACCGTGCCGTCTAAGGCTATCCATCAGCGCAAAAGCACCCGTCGCCCTTGCGGGGGTAGCATGGTGGTTCAGCGAAGTACTGTTCAGCGAAGTACTATTGGAAACGGTAGCGTGGGAAGACACGGGTAGAACGTCAGGCATAGTCAAATCTGTAGCTAATGATGCAACTTATTAATACACCAGTCTAGTTCTCAAGACCGCTTTCTGTCGAGCCGTCAAGAACCGGATTCAAAAACGAATTAAAGCCTTCAGGCCAGGACTGTACGGTAGTTTAGCGGTTGCGGTTAGAGCGGTTTGTTCGAGTAGGCTCGATCGCCGTGTCAGGGTTTGATGATGCTCATTTGCATTTCTTGATAATCTCTAACGCTAGATTCCCCACTGGTGCAGATGCGATCGCTATTCAAGCCCATTCGACTGTGACGGGTGAGCCGTCTGCCATGCCCAAGTGCCACCGATGGCAACCGTGACGCTCATGCCAATGAAAACGGCTCGTAGCCCGATCGCATCGGTTAAAGGGCCTGCGAGCGCCAGCGGCAAACTTAAGGCAATATTAATAATGTTATTTTGGAAGCCAAACACCTTTCCACGCATCGACTCGGGTGTTTGCTGTTGAATTAGCGTTTGCATTGGAATAGCAACCAGGGCTGCGCCAACGCCCAGCAGGAGACTTAGCCCCAGCCCCAGCCAGAGAGTTTGAATAAAGGTAAACACCAGCAAGACCGAGGCAACCGTGATGAACCCAACCAGGGTGAGAAACCGATGCGGGAAGCGATCGCCCCAATGGCCTAATGTGCCTGCCCCCACCACCATGCCAATGCCTGCGGCAGCCAGCAAAAAGCCAAATTGGGTTGGTTTTAGCCCTACTTCTTCGGCCAGTTGGATCGTCAAAACAGTGAGCACCGCACACACGGCATATAGAATCATTAACTGAAGCATGGCATTGCTCACCAGCCGATCGTGCTTCAAATAGCGCAATCCCGCTTTGAAGTCGCTCCAGGGATGGGTGGCGATCGCAGATTGGGCGTTCCCAACAGATTGACTCGAAAGGGTTTGCAGCAATGCGCCTGCCAGCAAATAGCAACTGCTAACCAACAGCACCTGCCCATAGTCGCTACTCCACTCTTTCGCCAAACTTAAAAGCGGTTCGCCCACGGCAAAGCCAACAATTAAGGCTCCCATCATGGTCGTGGTGAACAGGGCATTGGCCGACAGCAAATCCTGTCGTTTCACAACAAGTGGAATGGCAGCCAGTTCGGCAGGAGCAAAAAACTGGGTCAGGGTGGACTGGAGAAAGGCGATCGCCAACAGCACCACAAATAGCTGTGGCAGAAACGGCAGAGCCAGCAGCAGCAGCCCCCGGCCAAAATTGCAGGTGGTTAGCACCCACTTTTTGTTGGAGCGATCGACCACAATTCCAGCAATTACGCCAAAGAAGATAGCTGGAAGGGTAAATGCCACCATCAACGTCGATCGCATTGAATTTTCGATGCCTTCTGCTGGCTGATAATTGGTCAACAAGGCAATTAACAGCACAAAAAAAATCTTGTCTGCAATCTGCGATAATGCCTGACCAAACCACAACACCAAAAAGGATTGGTTTCGCAAAAGCTTGATAAAGCTACTGTTTGAAGCAGATGAAGCGGGTGGAAACATACAAATAGCAAATGGCTGTTGGGGTGGGGCATCACAATAGACAGCGTCTCTATAGTTTGTGCTTTGGACAGCAAAAACTACCAGGAATAAGTCTCTTGTCCAGATTAAGAGCTGAATGATTGCCCTGAGGGATGCCCAATTACCAGTTTGAGGAACGGCACAACAACTTTATGTTGCGGCGTTGGTACTGTAGCGATCGAGCAGCGCATTCAGAAATTGAGCAGCGGTGGTCAACTGGCCGCGTTGAGTCGGGTGACGGGTCGCAAGGCGAGCAGGCGGCAGCCAATAGCCGTGAACCGTTTGTGGCGATCGCCACACCTCTAAATGCTCGACGGGCGGGTCGGCATAAAAGCTATCTTCGCCGTTGCCCAACCAGGCTGAACTCCAGTGCGTAAAGTAGTCGTGGCTGACTCGATGAATGGGAAAGTTGGCGTAGAGGGGCACCCCCCAACCATCCAATGCAATAAACGCGTTGACAACACCTCCCTGCCGCTGCCATGCCCTGGCCGCAGCGATCGCCCCCACCACGCCTGCACTAAAGCCAATGAAGACTAGCGGCACCGTTGAGGTGGCATTATCCACCCCAGAATCAGGAGGCTTGAGAGCGTCACTCAAAAAATTCAGGATGTGGATAGGTGAATAGGCTGGCTCAGATTCAGCCGGAAAAACCAGGATGTTGGATGGTTGGTAGGCTAATGCTGTCAAAAAGCGTTGAGTCAACGCTAAGGAATGAATACCCGGACAAACCACGATCTTCATTGCTTCATTATCGCAACAAACGATCGCAACAAATTACCGCAACAAACGATCGCAACAACCTTGCCGACGGGCGATCGCTGATATCAGTTGTAGAACAAGATCTCACCCATGCTCACTAGGGCGAAAAAAACATTTATTCTTCAGGTCGAAAATTGTTTGCTAAGCAGCCGTTGATGCGTCATTTGGGCAATATCGATGGCAGGCGTACAGGACCACATATCATCTAACGAAAGGGCTGAGGCTTGAGTGGCGATCGCGTCCATTTCTGCTGCCATCTTCCAGAGAATAGCCTGCGCGCTCAGGTGTCCCAAAACGCCCAAGCGAATGGCCGCACCGACTAAACCCGTCACAAAGTTGTGGAGAAACGCAAAACAAGTGTCGCTCTCGCTCAACCGCACAGCACGCCCCACCACTGCAAACACGATGGGATGTAAACCGGGCGTTTGGTTGGTATCAATATTCTGCTGCAATGCCTCCAGTTGAGCATCATTCCAGGTCGATCGCGCCACTAGCAACAACGCCTGTCCACTGCGACACTGAGCCTCACGGGTGGCCTGAATTAACGTCTGAGCATATAAGGACTGGTCAGCACGTCGAATTTCGCCAAGATCGGCAGCAGCACTGGCGCGATAGGCATGGAACAAGGCAATTAAATCGGAGCAACCCACTTTGTTGTGCAACAGCAGATAAAGAAACGTTTCTACATCCTGGGCCGAGCGAATTTGCTGGGTTTGCACCATTGCTTCTAAGCCATGAGAAAGCGTGAAAGAGCCTGATGGAAAAAAGGAATCAGACAATTGCATCAGAGCAAGACGAGAATCAACCATAGCAAGCTTTCTATATCGAGCGTTCCAATAATTTAATGATGCGCGTGGGGCGAAAATTGTAGCGGTGCCTCAGGCGATCGCACCTCGTAGCCAATACATAAGCCTGGAATATTGACAGTTCTCACGGTAGCTTCCATCACGGCTGGATCCGCTACCATTTCCACATAAATGCGATCGCCCTGCACCAGAATCGGCCAGTGATGATTACCCAGCACATGCCCCAGATAAATCAGGTCAATGGCATGTCCCGCTGCGGTGCCATTAACGCTCAGCGTCATCACGGTTTGGGCATCCAGATGGATCAGCAGCAGTTGCCCGGGTTGGGTGATAAATACATCTCCCGTGCTGAGCGGCTGTTCGCGGCTTTTAATGATGCCTAGCGCTATTCCAGCGGTGGAATAAGCATGAATCCGACCTTTGGCGCGATCGTCTGGCTGCAAATACACCTCTAACAACGCTCCCGTCTGGCGAGCCTGCGCCACTTGCTGCTGCAAAGCTGGGTCAGTTGTTTGATTGCCCAAGTAGGTTTCTGCCAGGATAGTCATTTTGGGATCTCTGGTAAAGCGGGTTGATGGTTCAGATGCCGCATTCTGTTTAAAGCCTGATTGATGTAAGTTTTCATGAGCGGCACATTAGATGACATAACTCGCACCAGCAAGCCATTACAGTTGGGCAGAGGAGAACTGGCCGCAGTGAGATTGGTCTGTGCATGGGCAAACTGCTCTAAGTCCAGCCCTAGAGCGTGTAAATTAACGCCAGGCAAGATGATCATCACACTGGCGAGGATCGGTTGAGACGCAAAAATAGCGTGCCTCGTCAGCTCGCCCTCTCCCTTGATTTGCATAGCATCATTGAAAACCAAAGCTCCATCGGGCGTACAAACTCGCAACCGACTAAAATAACGATGAAAGTGAAAGCATTCTCCTCGCGCCAGGCGACCGGGAACCATCACGTCACTCAAAAATAGGCTTCCGGTTGAGGCCAGTGTGACTCGCATCGTTTGCTCTAAACTAGCGTTGCGATACAGAATAGTGGGTTCTGGAACAAACTCTAAACCTGCGCCAGCGCCAACCTCAATGTCGTAATGGATGCGGGCGAGTTGATCCACTGCCATCTGATGCACCTTTGTCGCTGACTGGTCGGTGAGGTAAAGGCTGGTGCGATCGCTCAGCCGAACACTGATGCGGAAGCGATCGCCCGCCAGTAGGCCAGGTGACGAGTTCATGATGTAAAGATAGGCACGATGAGCATCCGTTGGGTCTAGCCGCAACGAACGTGAGAGCCTGAACGGATAAGTTGCATACTGGCGCTGCACAAACGATCGATGGTATTGATCCAGCCCAATCTGCACAGCCAAATGGTTTTGGCCTGAGTGATCGAGTGCTGCAATGGATGAATCAATCAATTGAGCAACCATACCTGTTCTGTGTTTGTATTGTGTGTGCATCCAGGTTATTGAACCAGCGCCCGCACAGGCCGAAACAGCAATTGATCAAAGATGAATTGCACCACCTGATCTAATCCTTCACCTGTTTTACAGTTGGTATAGGCGATCGGTTTATCGCGTCGTCGTTCTGAGGCATCGCGACGGATTAAGGCCAGGTCAGCACCTACATAAGGGGCAATGTCAATTTTGTTAATCACCACCAGGTCTGCTTGCATAAACCCTGGTCCATTTTTACGAGGAATGTCGTCACCTGCACCGACATCCAGCACAAAAATGTAGGCATCAATCAGGTCATAGCTAAAGGTTGATGCCAGATTATCGCCTCCACTTTCGACAAAAACGAGATCTAATTCTGGAAACGATCGCTCCAGGTTGCGAATAGCCAACAGATTCATCGTCGGATCTTCGCGAATGGCAGTATGAGGGCAACTACCCGTTTCCACACCCACAATCCGTTCGACGGGCAGAAGACTTTGTCGCTTGAGGCGATCGGCATCTTCCTGCGTCAGCAAATCATTCGTCACCACCGCCACTTCAATCCCCTGATGCATCAGCAACGGCACCAACCGTTCTAGCAGAGCCGTTTTACCACTGCCAACCGGGCCACCCACCCCCAAACGAGCCACTGATTTTTGCACGCTTTTCTCCCCCAGCATGGGTTTATCGGAACATATAGAGCCGACCGAGCGGCACCCGTGAGACGGGTTCACAGGTCGCAATTTCACCATTCACCCGTACCTGAAAGGTGTCTGGATCAACTTCAATGTTGGGGCAGGCATTGTTGTGCAACATATCGGCTTTGCTCAGCGATCGCGTCCCTTTCACAGGTAGCAGTTGTTTGCGTAGCTTTAGCTTGTCGGGCAACCCCTGATCCAGCGCGGTTTGGGTAACAAAGCAAAACGATGTGGATTGTTTGGCACTGCCAAAACTGCCCCACTGTGGCCGGTAGATGATGGGTTCGCAGGTCATTAGCGAGGCATTGGACTCGCCCATTGGCGACCAGGCAATAAAGCCACCCTTGATTACCAGCTCTGGCTTGACCCCAAAAAAGCCCGGTTGCCACAGCACGATATCAGCGATTTTGCCGGGTTCAATTGAACCCACATAGGCATCAATTCCACAGGTTTTAGCCGGATTAATGGTGTACTTTGCCAGATACCGCAGAAGCCGCTGATTGTCGTTGCGATCGCTATCTTCGGGTAGCGCCCCTCGCTGGTCTTTCATCTTTGAAGCCAACTGCCAGGTACGACAGATCACTTCACCAATTCGCCCCATGCCCTGACTATCCGACCCCATCATGCTAATCGCGCCCATGTCGTGCAAGATGTCTTCAGCGGCGATCGTTTCAGCCCGGATTCGCGATTCGGCAAAGGCAACATCTTCCGGCACCTTCGGATTCAAGTGATGGCAGACCATTACCATATCCAGGTGTTCATCAAACGTGTTAACCGTGTAGGGGTTAGTAGGATTAGTAGAAGACGGCAGACAGTGCGAATAACCTGCCACCTTAATGATGTCCGGCGCATGTCCACCGCCAGCCCCTTCGGTGTGGTACATGTGAATGGTGCGCCCCCGAATTGCGGCCAGTGTGTCTTCCACATAGCCCGACTCGTTCAGCGTATCGGTGTGGATTTGCACCTGAAAGTCGTACTCATCGGCAACCGATAAACAGGTATCAATTAGAGCAGGCATTGCGCCCCAGTCTTCGTGAATTTTGAGGCCGATCGCCCCCCCTTCAACCTGCTCTACTAAGCTGGCAGGAAGACTGGAACTCCCTTTACCCAAAAACCCAAAGTTGACAGCAAACCCTTCAGAGGCTTGTAGCATTAATCCCATGTTGTAGGCTCCGCCAGAACAGATGCCCACCGTCACAGGCCCCAGCCCCCCGCCAATCATGGTTGTCAGGCCACTAGAGAGAGCCTCGGCACAGAGTCCAGCGCTGTCAAAGTGGACGTGGCAGTCGATGCCACCGGGTGTGGCAATTAAGCCTTCCGCCGATCGCACATCGGTATTAGCACTAACCACTAAGTTGGGCTGGACTCCCTCCATTACGCCAGGGTTGCCCGCCTTACCAATGCCAACAATCCGCCCATCTTTGATGCCAATGTCGGTCTTCACAATGCCCTGTACCGGGTCCATCAGCACCACATTGGTAATGACCAGATCCAGTGCGCCTTCAGCGGCGGTAACGCCAGGAGCCAATCCCAGGCCATCGCGCAGGGTTTTGCCACCACCAAACACGCATTCGTCCCCGTAAACCGTGGTATCTCGCTCTACTTCAGCAATTAAAGAGGTGTCTCCTAAGCGAATGCGATCGCCTGTGGTCGGCCCAAACAACTCGGCATAACGCTCCCGACTAATTTCCATGCTGTTCCTCTGAGGGCATTGTGCTGTAGCCTAGCGATCGCACTCGCTCTAGTGCCGTTGCTTTGGCATCAGGCGCATCTAACGCCTGATTCACCAGACCATTCAGTCCCTGCACCTGGCGCGTGCCGCCAATGGCTACCAACGCCACTGCCTTCGTGTCGCCCGGTTCAAACCGAATCGCCGTCCCGGCTGGGATATCCAGGCGAAACCCATACGCTTCAGCTCGATCAAACTGCAAGGCACGGTTGACTTCAAAAAAGTGGTAATGGGAACCGACCTGAATGGGGCGATCGCCCAGGTTGGCTACTGTCACCGTTTTGGTTGGCCGTCCGGCGTTAATTTGCAGGGTTCCAGGCAGACACAGCACCTCGCCGGGAAAGGAATTAGGAGTATTTGGTATGGCATTTGTCATGGCATCAGGTTCCAGCACTGCGAATCGGATTGTGAATACTGATCAGTTTGGTGCCATCAGCAAAATGGGCTTCCACTTGAATTAATGGAATCAGTTCCGTTACGCCAGGTAGCACGTCTTCAGTGGTTAGTAATGCGGCACCCTCAGACATGAGCTGAGCCACGGCTTTGTCTTCGCGTGCGCCTTCAATCATGGCATCGGTGATGAATGCGATCGCTTCAGGCACATTGAGCTTCAGACCTTTTTCCTTACGACGACGGGCAATTTCTGCCGCTGTAAAAATAGTCAGCCGCTCCATTTCTCTGGGAGTCAAGTACATGTCAACTCTCCACACCGTTCAATGACACCCGCATTACACCGCGTCTTTACTAACGAATGAGTAGCATAAATTACAAAAGCTGCATCAACTTCCATCAGCACCAGGTGCCAACGTTGGTGAAGGTCAGCAACAAATCGCAAGTCACAGCTTCAGAGCAACCCAGCAACGATCACACAATTGCTTTGAAGGGTAGCGATCGCCTTCAGGTCTGCCTTCCAATCTGCAAATAGCTGAATTGTGTCAAATTCTTCTACAACAGGCTTTCGTTCGGTTGCAGTATGACGCGAACCGCTAACCCGTCACCCATGCCCATCACCCATGCCCATCACCGATGAAGAATGCTCACTCTCAAAGGGTTCTCTGCGGCTGATGTGCCGCAATGACAATTTGGGCACATGCTTCTGCATCGGATAACGCCTGATGGTGGTTCAATTCAATCCCCAAATGCTCACAGACATTGGGCAATTTGGTTGGATGAATCCTCCATGTGCTACGAGCCAGTTGAACGGTACACACAAAGGGATGCGAGGGGCGAGAAATTCCATGGGCATCACAGCAGGCATACAAAACGCCCCGGTCAAACGACGCATTGTGAGCTGCCACAAACTCTGCATCGGCCAGAAGCAGATGGATATCTGTCCATAGCTCACCAAAAGTTGGCTGGTCTGCAACGTCTTGCCAGCGAATACCGTGGATATGAGTGAACCGAAATGCTGAACGGGGCGGACGAATTAGATAGTGAACTCGTTGCACAATTTGATAGTTCTTTACCCGAACCAACCCAATCGAGCAGGCGCTATCTCTTCCGTTATCTGCGGTTTCAAAATCCAGAGCGACAAACGTTGTCATTGGCAGTTGTATAGAAGGAGGCAGATTCCGTTTATTTTCTATTACCTGGGTCACGTTTGTCATCCTGCTGCACCACGGGCAAGGATCGACTTGAGAGTAACTTGAGGTGGTACGAGCATGGATGCATCAACCCCCTGCCTGATTTTGCCATCATCCGTTGAGGGAGCCAAACGACTGACTGTACTTAAAATTCGTGACTAGCAACGAATGGGATCTGGTGACATAATGCACGCAGCGATCGCAACAGCCACTGGGATTAACTGCACACCGCAGCAGTTCCGATCGGGCGTTGTACAAGCAGGTACTGTCTCCCATAATCCAGCGTCCGTCTACCAAACTCTTCTCTGCTGGAGTATCAAACAGTTGAACGTAGAGTACAACTCTATGGAGCTGACACCGTCCTGACCGGAGCTGATGCGGTGCCTTCACTCCAGAACCATATAGGTGCATTCCCGGTTGAGGGTTCCAGTCCAGGTATAAATGCCCCAGGGGTAAACAGGAATGGCTCAGAATAACGTCTGCGGCTAGAGAATTTACAGCCATTTTCAGTTGCATTCACCACACTCCAAACCCTACCCCCACACCCATCTTGGCAAGACTGTGGCTGACTCGATTGAGAACTGCTGTAACTCCATAAAACCCAATATCGACAGACAGTCCAACGATGACATTAATCCTGACGATTCCTGGCTGGCATAGTGCCAGCCAGGAATCGTCAGGATACCCTCTGCAAAAAACAGCTAGGGACTAGAAGCGGGACTAAGAAGCAGCTTGGCGCTCTTTCGCTTCCTTGATCACCTCTTCTGCAATGTTGTTCGGGCAAGGAGCATAGTGGGAGAACGACATGGAGAACTGACCCCGACCCGAAGTCATTGTACGCAGGTCGCCGATGTAGCCAAACATTTCGCTCAACGGCACATCTGCCTTGATGCGAGCGCCGGTTGGCCCGGTTTCCTGCGATCTCATCATCCCCCGACGACGGTTCAAGTCGCCGATGACATCTCCCATGTAGTTGTCGGGTGTGAACACATCGACATTCATAATCGGTTCAAGCAGTTGAGGAGCCGCCTTGGGCACAGACTGCCGATAAGCCGCTTTCGCAGCAATCTCAAAGGCGATCGCCGATGAGTCTACTGGGTGGAAACCTCCTTCTGTCAGCGTGAACTTCAAGTCCATGCAGGGGAAGCCAGCTAACACACCTTTATCGATGCAGCTCTCAAAGCCTTTTTGTACGGCTGGCCAGTACTCTCTGGGGACGCTACCACCCGTCACCTTAGACTCAAACTGGAAGCCGCTACCTGCTTCACCGGGTTCAATGATGTAGTTGATTTTGGCATATTGACCCGAACCACCAGACTGCTTCTTGTGGACGTAGCCATCTTCGAGGCGCTTGGTAATCGACTCGCGGTAGGCCACCTGGGGCTTACCCACCTCTACCTCCACACCATGAGTTCGCTTGAGGATGTCAACCTTGATGTCCAGGTGCAGCTCGCCCATTCCCTTAAGAATCGTTTCGCCGCTCTCCTCATCCGTCATCATGTGGAAGGACGGGTCTTCCTGCACCATCTTGGTTAGCGCTGCTACCATCTTTTCCTCGCCGCCTTTGCTCTTGGGCTTGACTGCGATCGAAATAACGGGTTCTGGGAACACCATTGGTTCTAGCGTCGCCGGATGTTTTGGATCACAGAGGGTATGCCCAGTCTGGATATTCTTCATCCCGACGATCGCCACAATGTCACCCGCCTGAGCCGAGTCCACTTCTTCACGAGAATTAGCGTGCATCTCCACTAGACGGCTAATGCGCTCGGTTTTGCCAGTGGCAGTATTCAGCACCGTGTCTCCCTTAGACAAGGTACCGGAATACAGGCGAGTAAAGGTCAATGCGCCAAAGCGATCGTCCATGATCTTAAATGCCAGCGCCCGTAACGGCTTCTCTGGGTCAACGATGGCAAACGTTCCCGTCTCGTTTCCTTCCAAATCAACTTCTGGCTGCGGCTTCACCTCAGTTGGATTGGGCAGATAGTCCACCACAGCATCCAACACCAACTGCACCCCTTTATTTTTGAAGGAAGAACCGCAGTAGGTTGGGAAGAAAGCCAGATCGCGAGTGCCCTTGCGAATACAGTGCTTAATGGCATCAATATCTGGCTCTTCTCCTTCCAGATATTGCTCCATAATCGCATCGTCTTGCTCAACCGCTAACTCAATCAACTGTTCGCGGTAGCGCTCGACCTCATCGACCATATCAGCAGGAACCTCTTTGATCTGATAATTCATCGGATCGCCAGAGTCATCCCAGATCCAGGCTTTGCGGGTCAGCAAATCAACCACACCCGAAAACTGCTCTTCAGTACCGATGGGCAACACCATCACCAGCGGCTTAGCGGCCAGCACCTGATCAACCTGCTTAACCACCCGGTAAAAATCTGCACCCGTGCGATCGAGTTTGTTGATGTAGACGATACGAGCAACTTTAGAATCATTGGCATAGCGCCAGTTAGTTTCAGATTGCGGTTCAACTCCGCCGGAGCCGCAGAAAACGCCGATGCCACCATCAAGAACCTTGAGAGAACGATAGACCTCAATGGTAAAATCAACGTGACCTGGGGTATCGATAATATTTAGTTGGTGATCGTTCCAGAAGCAGCTTGTTGCCGCAGACTGAATCGTGATACCACGCTCTTGCTCCTGCTCCATGAAGTCCGTCGTCGCCGCGCCTTCATGCACCTCACCAATCTTGTGGATTTTACCAGTGAGCTTCAGGATTCTTTCAGTTGTGGTCGTTTTACCTGCATCTACGTGGGCGAAGATGCCAATGTTTCGATAGCGAGTGAGGTCTTTCATTTTTGCTCTCTAGATTAAATGCGACAAACCGTTGGTGACCACCTGCAAGCGTGACTTAGAGGAAATCGGTGTTGCTTTCGTCGCCAGTGCGGGATGGGTTTCAATCCCCTAGAATATTAAAGAACCCTTTTCCACACTTATGGCAACGTTACTAATTGTAAAGTGTTGAGATTTAAATTGTAGAAGGGAGCGGGCAACAATTCAAACAACGCCATTACTGAGCAGCATAGCGTTGCTGAGATTGCCAAACGTATCGAGCCGCAACACGCCCTGGAACCAGGTCATAGATGCCAATGGGTTGGCGGCAAAAGACGGCTTAATCTTCTAGCACTCGACGAATGCGCCGCTCTAGCTGATCCAGGTCAAGTTCACCTTCGTCACGGCTAATGCGACGGACGGTTGAGTTCACCTTAGCGAGATTTTGCAACAAGTCCGTCAAAATTTCTTGCTGTTGGCGGGACTGAATAACTTCACGGGGCTCCTGTACCAAGTCGCGAATAATTGTGTCTTCTGCACGGGCAGCCACAACCGGATCGGCTTGTCCCTGAAGGTACACAAAGGTGCGTCGCCCTGGCCCCCGCTCTTCTTCCACTGGAAGCAGTGCTGTCACCTGGTCTGAGCGAACGTACTTGCCAAACCCTAGATGAACCAGCACTGATGACTGAATCTTCATTGAATTCTGTGAATCGCTATATCCCTTCTTTTCATCATAAGCCGAAGATAAGGAAGGGGTAGGCTAATATAGGAGCGGGTTTCACCCTATTTTTAGTCGTGGTTTACTCTGTCCAGATCAGGCCGAATGGCACACGCCTGGCCTTCACGTGGAACGGTGCGATTTAGCTTCTCGAAAACTGCTACCGTCCTTGCCAGTTTGACTTTAATTTCTGTCACTCTCGCTGCATGCAGGGTTGAGATCGTATCGAGCTGCTCTGCTCTTGAGATAACTTCGATAGAAGTTAGAATGAGGCTACCTTTCAACAGAAGCTACGCTGTTAACGTTTAATGCCAAAGTCTCCGACTCTTCCGTCTGAATTAGTTGTTGCTGGTTTTCATGCCCTGTCCGATCCACTCCGACTCAAGGTGTTGGATTTGCTGCGCGATCAGGAGATGTGCGTCTGCGACCTCTGCGACGATTTGAGCGTTACCCAGTCTAAACTATCGTTTCACCTCAAGACGTTAAAGGAAGCGGAGTTGGTTCGCTCTCGTCAGGAAGGTCGATGGATTTATTACAGCCTCAATTTGCCGCAATTTGTTGTGTTAGAGCAGTATTTAGCAGAATACCGCCGCTTTAGTGCTATTCTGCCCGCCCGCACCTGCCGCAGTTAGATGCTGGTGCTGACTCGATCGCCATCCCGCCGCGTTACAGATGCTTCTACCGTAGCCTTGCAGAGGCTCGGCCATGCGTAGCCCCTACTCTGAATTATGCATCTCCTGTAAATGTGCAGGTTTAGAGGCTGCTTAAAAAGTATCAAATATGCTGCATTCGCCCCCTAAATCCTCCAGACTTGGGGGATTTTGAAACAGAATCGGCTCGGAAGTCCTCCAAGGTTGGGAGCTTAGCACTTGCGGAAGCCACAAGAAGGAGCGGCTCGAGTAGGCAATTGGCACCTTTAAAGCATCCTCTTACAGCTTTGGACGCGGCTTTCTGTAGATCAACGCCTGACCAATCACCGTTAATGACAAGATAAACGTCACGGCATTGGCCAGGATCACGGGCAGATCAGCAATGAGTACGCCATAGACCAGCCACAGAAAAACGCCCACACAAAAAATACTGAATGTGCTTAATGATAAGTCTCCGGCAGATTTAGTTTGCCACGTTTTAAGGACCTGAGGCAAAAACGAAAATGTGGTGAATGAAGCGGCGGCTAAACCTAAGATGGTGACAAAGTTCATGAAATTTGGGGTAGAGAGGCTCACTCTTCCTCATGGTAAAAGACAAGGGTTGGTGCGATCGCACCAACCCTTGTCTGACTTAGTTACTTATTAAGCTGGATATTAAGCTGAGTAACCAAAGTGAACTTATTCCGTATTCAAAATCGGTATGCCTTTAGCGCGTAGCAGACGCACCCATCTCGCGGACAATACTCCGCATGAAGTTGATCCGTTGCTCGAACTCTAGCTGTTTGATTTGCTCGGTAAATTCATTGGTTTCGGCAGGCAGTTGGTAGTCAGACGGCAATTGAATAATCTTGCCGCTTTCCATTCCCTGCGCCAGTTTGAACCACAGCTCAATGCGGGCACTGGGATCAAGTGCTGCATATTGCTTACTGAAGTCGGACTGTGCGCCGCTGGCAATATCACGCTGTGCTTGCAGTTGCTCCTGGGGAGAACGCGCCTCGATCCCGTCGTACAGGGCTTTGGCTAGCGTCTCTGACTCTGCTGGAGGTGCAGGGGTCAATTGGTCTTTAATATCGAGGTAGCCATACCACAGCAGAGCAAGCTGGGTGTCTACATCAAAGCGGCGAAAGGAATCGATCGCTTTTTTGGTGTTGTTATCAGTTGCGTATGTCATAATTTGTCTCCATCATTTTGGATGGGCAAAGGCTTTCCTGGAGTTCTGAGACCGTATGAGAAAGGTTTGCCGTTTCATTTACAAAAGTTAAACAAAATACCGTTTAGATTAACCATGCTATAGGTAGAGACTGCACCCATAGCTCAAGAGGGATGCACTAGAACCCAGTTCTATAGCACATCCGGTTGCTCTAACGCATTCATCAACGCCATGCGCCGACAGTCAGCCATCAGCCATGGAACACGATCCACGTAGCACGAGCATTGATTGCAGTAATGGAAAATTCTGTTGTCCTCAGTATTACTCCGGCTTTCAAGTCCTCCATGCCCTCTACTGAGCGGAAGGCACAATTTTTTACTCCCACTCAAGCTTTAGTAGGCAGGTAGTGGATGCCACGCCACGCCAGTGGCGTGTGCAGCTACACCGTTGCTATTCCAGAGCATTT
This sequence comes from Oculatella sp. LEGE 06141, assembly GCF_015207605.1. Taxonomy (GTDB): domain Bacteria; phylum Cyanobacteriota; class Cyanobacteriia; order Elainellales; family Elainellaceae; genus Oculatella. The sequence continues at coordinate 28,386 of NZ_JADEWO010000026.1, read as the reverse complement.
GGAGCCAATATACTGGAAGATCCGATCGTACATAAGGGGAAACTTTGTAAACTGAGCTTAAATTGAATAAATAGGGGCAGACGGGTGCCGCCAACACTAGCCACTGGTGAGGCTTTAGCACTTGAGTAAGGACAGTTCAATCGTCTTTAGGGTGCATTATATTGCGACTCGTTCACTTTAACGATTTGTTTCAACTGTAAATTGGGTTAGGGCAAGGAACCGTTCGCTTAGTTGCTTTTAGCGTGATTTCTCGGTTTGAACAAGAACCCATCTGAGGCGATCGTTGATCTGAATACTAGCGTTTCTGGAGATAGAGGGCACCTATGAGCCTCTTATGGCAACTGAAACAAGACAGCATTTGGATTGACGCAGATCCGTTAGAGCAATCGGTAGAGCTTGATGCAGCCGAACTGAGAGTGCTTGAACGGCTGCACTCGCCCATTTGGATCTACGACATTCAAAATAGTCGGATGTGGTGGGTCAATCGGGCTGCGTTGCCGCTATGGAATGCGGCCAGCCAGGAGGAACTGCTGCATCGCGATTTTAGCGATACGTCAGAAGCCGTTCAGACTCTTCTGCTCTCGTATCTTCAACAATTTGAGCAGGGCAAAACAATTACCGAAAGCTGGACGCTGTATCCGCAGGGAGGAGCCGTAACACTCCGCTGTGTGTGTTCGGGAGTGCGGATTGACGGGGGAAGATTGGCGATGCTGGTTGAAGGCACCACCCCGATAGAGCAAATTCAGCCAGATCTGGTGCGATCGCTCGCAGCAGTGCGCCAAACCAGAGGGTTGATGTCGCTCTTTTCAATGGACGGCACGCCGTTACTTCAAAATCCAGCCGCTATTCGGTGTTACGGGAATTTAGATACAACCCACGCGCTCGATTCTTTGCTGGCACAGAGCCATCCGTTTCTGCACCGCTTTGTGGATCGAGATGTTGGTCAGCATATGCTGACTACCGTTTCAGCAGAGCAGACCTGTCGTCTGGAGGCACAGGTTATAACCTTACAAGGAATTCGCTGGCACGACATTGATGCCCAGTTGATCCATGACCCAATTGCTGGCGAGACTAGCATCCTGGTCAACGAAAAGGATATAACCGAGCGCAAACGAGCCGAACTGGCTATCCGTCAGCGAGAGCAGCAGCTAGAACTGCTGTTTGCGCGATCGCTAGACGGCTTCTTTTTCATGATGTTGGACGAGCCAGTGCAATGGGATGACAGCGTTGATAAAGACCAGGCATTGAATTATGTTTTTGCTCATCAACGCATTACCGAGGCGAACCACGCCCTTCTGGCTCAATATGGAGCGGAACAGGAGCAGTTGATTGGACGAACTCCTGGCGACTTTTTTGCCTGTAACCTGGCCTACAGCAAAGCGCTGTGGCGGCAGTTGTTCGATCGCGGACAACTCCATTTCTATAATCAAACGCAACGGCTAGACGGAACTCCAATCTGGGTTGAAGGGAACTATACTTGCCTGTACGACTCTCAAAAGCGAATCATGGGTCACTTCGGCATTCAGCGTGATGTCACCGAGCGCCAGCAGGCAGAAGAAGCGCTCAAGCATAGCGAGTCGCGGTTTCGCTCGATCGTTTCTAACTTGTTGGGAGCTGTTTATCGATCGCGAGCCGAGGATAATTTTTCAACGGTGTTCTTTAGCGAAACGGTTGAGGAGCTTACAGGGTATCCGGTATCGCTATTCATGAATGATCCATCCTTCACGATCTTCAACATTACCCATCCTGATGATCTGGCGGCAACGGAGGAGATCATCAATCAAAGCTTAGCAGCAGGGCAACCCTATACCCTGGAATTCCGTATCATTCGAGCGGATGGTGAGGTGCGCTGGCTGTTTGAAAAAGGTCAGGGTGCATACGATACGGCTGGAAACCTGGTCTGGATTGATGGGGTTTTGTTTGATGTCACCGATCGCCGCCAAATGGAAGAGGCATTGAAAACATCAGAAATCCGATATCGTTCCCTGACTGAAAACACAGCTGACGCGATTTATTTAATTGATGCTGACTTTGACCTGGTTTATTACAATCCAGCCATCGAGACTATTTTTGGTCGCCCCAGAGAGTACTTTTATATCAATCGTCCTCAAAGTTTCTTAGACTGCATTCATCCAGACGATGTGCAAAACGTGACGGAGGCATTTTTCGTCGCAGCCCATCGTCACGACCTGGTTGAAGTCAATTATAGAATTATTCGTCCTGATGGAGAAATCCGTTATGTCAGGGATGCTTTGCATGTCATTCGCGATGAGTGGGGCACGATTCAAAGTTATCAGGGCATTATTTCTGATGTCACAACGCTAAAGCAGAGCGAAGCCGCACTGCGGCAACAGGCCGAGCGGGAAAGCCTGATCCAGGCGATCGCCCAAAATATTCGTGACTCCCTCGATTTACACCGCATTTTAGACACCACAGTCTGCGAAATCAGAACGTTTCTTCAGGCAGACCGGGTGGTAATTTACGGCTACGAATCAGCCTCCTCTGTCCGGATTTTGGTAGAAGCGGCCACGGAGGATGTTCCGTCTATGCTGCACTGGCAGGGGCAAAATTCGCTGTTTACAGATGAAGCCTGGATCAATCATTATCGGCAGGGACAGCATCAGATCTGTTCAGATATTGAACAGGGGGGAATACCACCAGAAGCGGTTGATTTAGCGGAGCAGTATCAAATTCGGGCAATGCTAATTGTTCCAATTGGGCAAGGCGAAAATCTGTGGGGATTGTTGGTAGCACACCAGTGCCACAACCCTCGGCAGTGGCAACCGTCAGACATTGAATTACTGCAACAAATTGCCGTTCAAACTCGTATTGGAATTCAACAGGCTGAACTGTATCAGCAGGTGCAAAAGCTCAACACCAACCTTGAACAAGAGGTGCAAGACCGAACGGTGCAACTGCAACAAGTGCTCAATTTTGAAGCGCTGTTGAAGCGTATCACCGACAGAGTGCGCGATTCATTGGATGAACACCAGATTGTACAAACTGCCGTTAGTGAGTTAGTTCAGGGATTGAGTTTGAGCAGTTGTGATACAGCCCTATTTAGTGATAGCGAGGAAAGCCTTCAGATTATTCATGAATGCACAGTGGAATTAGCCACTTTTCAGGGTGCTACGTTGGCCTTTAGCGAAATATCCGATATTCTTCCTCAACTCAGTCGAGGTGAATGTCTGCAATTTTGTGAACTGTTTCCCAGACCGTACAGCCCTCACTGGAAGCGTAGTTCCATTTTGGCCAGTCCTATTTTTGACGACCAGGGTGTACTGGGAGATTTGTGGTTATTTCGGGCGACCAATGAAACGTTTAGCGAGTTAGAAATTCGGCTGGTGCAGCAGGTCTCAAACCAGTGTGCGATCGCCATTCGTCAAGCGCGGTTGTTTCAGGCCACCCAAACGCAGGTGGAAGAATTGGAACGGCTAAATGGATTGAAAGACGACTTCTTGAGTACAGTGTCTCACGAGTTGCGAACGCCAATGTCTTCCATCAAACTTGCCATAGAAATGCTGGAACTGAGACTGCAACCGCTTGGGCTACTAACGGCAGAGTCGAGTTCAACCAGTCGCTATTTCCAGGTACTAAAAAACGAATGCCACCGCGAAATTACCCTGATCAATGACCTACTCGACCTGTCGCGGTTAGCGGCTGGAACCGAGCCGTTGATCTTGACCCAGATTGACTTAACGCACTGGATCTCGAGCCTGATGGAACCCTTCTATGAACGAGTGGTTCGGCAACAGCAAAGCCTGGATCTGCATTTAACGGAAGCGTCACTGTCCATCACAACCGATTTATCCTATTTGGAACGCGTTTTAACGGAGTTGTTAACCAACGCCTGCAAATACACGCCGCTGGATGGGCAAATTGAGGTTGCCGTCAAGCCGAACCAGACAGGTGTTCAGATTCGAGTCAGCAATTCTGGTGTAGAAATTTCAGCCGTTGAACGCGATCGCATTTTTGAAAAGTTTTATCGCATTCCTAACAATGACCCGTGGAAACATGGCGGAACTGGCCTGGGTCTGGCGTTAGTGAAAAAGATTTTAGAACAGCTACACGGCAGTATTGAAGTCCAGAGTGAGCCGGGATGGACTCATTTTCTCGTGCAATTGCCTTCGCTGTAAAAGCATGAAAGGGCAGAAGCATGAAAGGGCATTGACCTGCAATGCCCCTCTGTTGCTGTAATTGCCTGTCAGGCTACTTGTGTCTGATCTGTTCGTAAATTGCCAGATAGCTTTCAGTCGGGTGGTTCCAGGAGTAGTCGTACTCCATACCTTGAATGGCCAGTTGGCGGAACGCCTCAGGCTCGTTATACCAGAGCTTCATTGCCCGAATCATGGCCGACTCAAACGCCGCTTCGTTGGTATGCTCAAACACAAATCCGTTCCGTTGCTCAGGGGGTTTGGTTGGGTCGTAGTCGCGATCGAAGACGGTATTCACCAATCCTCCTACACCCCGCACAATTGGCACAGTACCATACTTGAAGCCAATCATTTGGGTTAAACCGCACGGCTCGTAATTGCTGGGAACAATGATCATATCTGCACCGGCATAAATAAGGTGAGATAACTCTTCATTGAAGCCTAATTCCAAATGGCAGTTGGGATTGTCATTAAGGTATCGCTTTTCATGCCAGAAGTGATCATTAATTTTGGGTGATGTAGCTGACCCTAGCAACACAAACTGTGCGCCATTGTTTAATGCATAGTAAAGCGCATGGTGAACGAGATGTACGCCCTTCTGGTCATCCAAACGCCCGATATAGGCAATTAAGGGCTTATCTGCATCCTGAAGCAGAAGGCGATCGCGCAATGCTTTCTTGTTCCTGGCTTTTTCGGCAAAGGTATCCTGGCTGTAATGATAGGGAATGTAGCGATCGATTTCTGGATTCCAGAAGTCATAATCAATGCCGTTTAGCACGCCGCTAAACTTATGTTGATGTAAATGCAGTGTATGGCTTAATCCGCACCCCACATCGGTGTGATGTGCTTCCCAGGCGTGGTGAGGCGATACGGTTGTGACAGCGTTGGAGTAAACAATTCCTCCTTTCATGAAGTTCACTGCAAAGGGATTGAAATTATCGCGGAGGCGATCGTAATCAAAATAATAATCGGGTCGGTTCAGGGAGGTTGCCTGTAGCGTCTCAACGCCTCCTGTTCCCTGGTGCTTAAAGTTGTGGATGGTGTAGCAAACGCGCTGATTCTCCATGCCGTGATACTTGTAGATCTCAAACAGCATGACTGGAATTAAGCCTGTCTGCCAATCGTGGCAATGAATCACATCAGGACGCTTGTTGCTTTGCAGCAAGAACTCCAGTGCGGCTTTGCTAAAGAAGGCAAACCGCATATTGTCATCGTCACAGCCGTAATAGCATCGTCGATCGAAGAAGAAATCTTGAGAATGGGGTTCAATGAAGAAGCACAACCGCCCATGAACCCAACCGCAGTAAACCGTACAATGAATGCCGCCGCCGTACCAGGGCACCCACAAATCGCGGTAGGCTTCGTGCATCCCCCAAACGTGGTCGTAGCGCATACAGTCGTACTTCGGCAAAATTAGCTCAACGCAGTTTCCTCGCAGCTCTAACTCGCGGCTGAGTCCGTAAACGACATCGCCCAATCCGCCTGCTTTAATTACGGGGGCGCATTCAGAAGCAATTTGTACGATGTACATCGTTAGTCCTCGCTGGCTTAAGACCGTTTTCTTAACTTCACAAAAGTATATATAGCTTTCCCAAATTAACAACTCAATATAAGAGGGCAAGTAGCCGCCAAATTTCGCGGAAATACGAGGGGTGGTTGGGCGGAAATTTCATCGCCAAACGTCTGTAACGTAATGGAATAGGGCGATCGCCCCATTTCGGCTCACCCGCTCCCAAACCAGTCCGCGATTTAATAATTTCTTTAGAAAGTGCCGCAAATCCAGTTATTGCTAACAAAGAAGAATATTCTGATGCCTCCAGTCGATTGCCGATTAGCATCCCAGATCTGCGTTTTACCCCGTCTGGATTAAGGAAATTGGTGATATGGCAGGGTTAGGGCGATCGCCCCAGGCTGATTTACAGAGGCTTGCCCTCCTGGATGAAGGGGTGTATAGTACATGAGTACTAATGGGGACAAACCTGTACACCTGGAAACAGAGGCATATCCATGACTATAGCTACCAGACAAAAGCGATCTAGTAAAGAGCCAACGGTGGTCACCACTAGCCGAGTTCTGGCACTTGATGCTGGAAACTATGATCTCAAGTACTACGACGGTGCTAGTCATCCTAAAGGCATTCGGTCTGTGCGGTTTCAGTTGCCCAAGGGGCGAGATGCCGTGCGCTACACCGAAACCTCGCCGTTAGTTGAGCTGCCCGACGGCACCCGGTATCATTTTGGTGCTCAAGCTTACAAATACCGCAGGCAGCAGCAAACAGTAGTTGAAAACAAAGTTGACCTGACCAAACTGCACCTCTATGCCTGCCTGGAGCCACTGGACGGCACCATTTCAGAGTTTCCCTTAAGTCTTTACATCTCAACCCCCGAACCTGCTAAAAACGCTGAGGCGATCAAAACACAACTGTTGGGCTGGCATGAGTTCACCCGCAACGGAATTGAATACCAGGTTGATGTGCAGCGAGTCGAAGTTGAACGGGAAGGGATGGGGGCTTATTACTATGCCAAAACGCTAGGGTTGATTCCCGACAACGGTTATACGATTGTTGTAGATATTGGCGGCGGCACCTGGCTAACCCGTCTGGTGGATGCCGAAGGCGAGGTGATTGACGAAAACGTGATGGATCGGGGCGGAGCCTACGAGCTAGCCACTTCCATTAGCTTCGATCGCCGCTTGACCAATAGTTTGGGCACCACAGCCGACCCCAGTCTGGTTATGGATGGATTTAAGCTGGGGCACACCTACGGCGACACAGGGCTAACTTGGGCACCCTGGCTGGAAGAGTATTTGGATTCATGGTTTAAAGGAATCTTCCAGACCATCAAGGCTCAGTACACACCCTACATGGCTAGAGTGACTCGGTTCCTGGTCACAGGCGGCAGCTCCCATCTGATCTCAGAGCGACTGGCTGGCCGCAAGCTGTTTACAGTCATGCACGATCCTCAATTTGCCAACGTGCGCGGTTTGTTTCTTTTATCCAACGATACACAGTTATGTATGACAACAAGATAAGACTCAGCCAGGACGTATTAGAAAAAGCTGAGCGAATTGCCGCAGAATGGGGTCTTAAAAACGCGCGTGCTGCGGTGGAGGCTGTATTCCGTCGCTATTCGGACGAGTACCTGCACGGGCGCGAACCGTCCACACCATGCAACGCATCGGGTATCACAGGTGCGGCAGGCCAGCCCGAAAGACCCACCCCCATCAACGTCTATTCCGATTGCGAAGCGTTGAATGAATTAGACGATTTACTCAGTCTCTAACATCCTCCAACCCATACTGAACCATTAACAGGCTCTCTGATCGATGCCTTCTGCTCAGAGAGCTTTGTTTGATGGACGCTTGAGGGCGATCGCCTTCGAACCCCTATCCAGGCTCAATGACGTGCTACAAGACGGCTTGAATCTGCTCAATCAGTTCGTCTAAATGCTGTTCGCAAAATGCCTCTGCATCTGGCACAGATATTCCCCTTGACACAGCATAGGTTTCAAATGCGTTGTAGACCATGGCCTTTGCCGTCTCCTTCTCTTCGTCACCCAGTGCCCACCGATGTTCAATACATCCACGAATGATTAAGTTCACAAACTGCTGCTCGTGTTTCAAATCAGTGAGGAGCTGATCGGCAATGCTGTAGGAAGAAGGGTTGTTCATGAAGTCTACAAACCAATTCAACGGGGTTAGTCGTCGGCTGTATGCGTCTCCATACACTATATTAGCGGTTGAAACATCAGCGGTTGAAGCGATAGCGCTTCATCAACCCATCGTGCGTGTTTGAGGGAGTAAGCGATCGCTGAGATGATATTGCCAGAGGCCGCTGGCTGAACTCAACGAACCGCTATTTTCCTCCTGCGAGATCAATAAATGTGCCTGTCGAATAGGATGCCTGATCTGAAAGCAGCCACAGAATTGCGTTGGCAACTTCAACGGCCTGCCCTCCGCGTTTCATTGGAACCGTATCTTTGATCCGATCGACCCGATTTGGCTCGCCACCGCTGGCGTGAATGTCAGTGTAGATGTAGCCCGGTCGCACTGCATTAACACGGATGCCTTCAGCGGCAACTTCCCGCGACAGCCCAATGGTCATTGTATCGATGGCTCCCTTAGATGCAGCATAGTCTACATACTCGCCAGGAGAGCCGAGCCGAGCCGCCGCAGAGGATACGTTGACGATCGCCCCACCCGTTCCACCATGACGAGTAGACATCCGCCGAATCGCTTCTCGGGCACACAAAAAGCATCCCGTGATGTTGGTAGCCAATACTCGATTCAGGCGAGCAGCATCCATATCATCAACCCGCATCTGTGGCTCAAGCACTCCGGCATTGTTCACCAGAGCTGTAATGGTACCCAGATTGGCATCGACGGCTTCAAACAACCGAACCACATCCGGTTCGGAAGCAACATCAGCCTGGACAGCGATCGCCTTACAACCTGCACCTTTAACCCTATCCACAATCTCATCAGCGGATTGCCGATTGTGCCGATAATTGACGCACACGTCATACCCCTGTTGTGCCGCCAAAATAGCCGTGGCAGCACCAATCCCTCGACTGCCGCCAGTAATCACGATCACGTTTTGCATCAATTCTACTCCTCATAACAAACCGTTCCCTTCTGTGTGTTGCTTTGGAGCGTTCAATTCACGATGCGAATGCTGGCCTGAGCGCTCAACCAAACAGATATTAAGGAGCTTTAGCTACGTTCCAAGCAACCTCTTCAGCGGTTTCTACTTTACCAACAAAGTGTAAACAGCGATCGGTTTGACATCCTCCCCTGCCATTGAATTGCTCAATTGCGGCCAGAGGGAACCGAAGCCAGGGTTATAGTCTCTGTCCTTTTGAATTCATTGCCGCTAAACCTGCCCAAAGAAAACCCAGCATTTCTGCTGGGTTAATGTCGTTCGTTCTCTAGAGTTGGAAGGAGGTTAAAAGGCTGTTTTAATTTGTTTTGATGATTTGTTCGTGGAGTTCAACACCGCGATAGTGTCCAATTACCTTCCCTGGAATTGTGGCGATCGCAGAAGGTTTAGCATCGTATTGAACACCGCGATAGACAAGTTTCATGATTTGGCCTCTGATGGTTTGGTTTCGCTGCCCTGTATTGTTTTAGGATACGGTGTTCATGTCAGGAGTTGCTTCCCCCAGGCGTGTCACCTGGTTGGATGATATCGCGTCCTGCCGTTGGGCGACGGCTGGGTTAATTGACCTCCTGAACTCTAGTATGCCCGACCACCTCAATCTCTAACGGGTTGCAAGGACGGTTGAGTTAGCGTGAGTAGGGACAAGGGCGATCGCCACAATCAGTATCGTGCGTTATAGAGACTCGTTAAGCCGTTTCCAGGCAACTGGATTCCCTCCCGACCGCCAGCAGCAAAGTTTATCGGATCACCCAAAAGGGCTGTTCCTACAGGCAGCGTTTTAACACAGCCCTGGTGTAAGTGAAACGGAGCCGTTTCCAGGCTCCCTGAGTCCGTTGGGCGCGATCGCCCCTTGAGGCCAGAATTGGGCGATCGCGCCCTTCAAGTTCTGATGCACCTGGCTCCATCAAAAGCACTATGGAAGAGACACCCAGGCACCGTGAAAGCCATAGGGCACCCGTTGTGGTATTTGGATGCGGGCGATCGCCTCATCTGTCATCGCTTGAGTGCCGATGATGACTAACTCAGAGGTATCCTGAGATTCGTCATGCACAAACGTCATCAACCATCCATCATCCTCAACGGTTGAGCCGGGTCGCGGTACAAATACTCCTTCTCCGCCGTAGCGTCCTATTCCAAACGAGTGGACTTGAACGCTCTGGTTGTGGAGATCAAACTTGAGTAGCCCATCAAATTTGGGCATTTCGGTAGGGGCACTTTTGCCAGCGTAGCCATAGCGGGTCTGCCGTCCCAAATACTGTTCGTTAATGCGGGGGAATTCGCAGGGGCGATCGTCGAGAGTCTCTTCCTGTACCGTTCCTGTCCTCAAGTTGAACCGCCAGCGATAGAGCAATGGCAGATCACTCCCAATCTGACGATTATCCCCTTCGTGGGAACTGGGAGACGCGCCTAAAATACTGGTGCTGCCCATGCGACAGGCAATTAACACAATCTCATCTGCCGCTTCGTAGGCATTCAGAGTATGGAAGACATAGCAACTCGGTGCTTCAAACCAGCGAATCGCCTGATTATCACCCTGCCGGGGCAGAATTCCAAAGCGACTGGGGCGATCGCGTTCAAAGGCAAAGGCAGGTTCGCCTTTTTGCAGCCTTTCTAAGCGGAAGGTGAGAGGCAAGTCCATAAAAATGGCGTAGCGCTCTGTAATGGCAAAGTCATGCATCATCACCCCGACTGGCAGATCAATTGGAACCGTTCGCAGCAGTTCTCCCTCAGCGGACACAACGCTGTATTTGACGTAGGGCGGTTGTGCCAGAGAATAGCCAAAGAACATCATTTCCCCTGTCACAGGATCAACTTTGGGGTGGGCAGTGACCGGAGATGTCAGTTTGCCGTTAAAGGTGTAAGAACCGACCGTGTCCAGATTTGGGAGGGCGATCGCATGAGGTTCACCGCCCTCCCACAGGGCAAGGAGGTGATTTCTGTGCCAGACCAGAGCCGTATTCGCCACATTTTTGAAGCCTGCTGGCGAAGGTTGCAGTAAACCACCAAACAACGCCCGCCCTGCCTGTTGCTCTTGTTCAAACCCCTGCGTCCGAATATAGCGATTGCAGTAGCTTGCCCTGCCGTCCTGAATACGAACGCCATGCAACATTCCATCGCCATCAAACCAGTGATACTGTCCCAACGGTGGAAACTGAGGATTGGGACCGTTTCGGACAAACATCCCGTTCAGTTCAGGCGGCAACTTACCCAAAACGGGCAATTCATCGACGGTTGACTCCGTTTGGACGGGAGCGAAGTTATCCAAAAGATAGGGGTTGAGGGTAGCTGTCATGGAGTTGAAACATACTCGGCTTCTTCCTTGTAGCAGAAACGCTCATATATGGATGGGATGTGCTGCAAATAGACTGGCTAGATTGCAACCGGGGTGTTGCTGAATGGAGGTATAAACCATTGAGCGGTCATGGTACTCACGCCTTAAATTCCCCCAGGGGGGCTTTGAAGGTTAAAAGATTCCCAAAAATCGGGGCGACTTCATACCATGACTCAGCACCGCCGAACAGGATATCGATCTACTGCACGATCAGATGAAATACCAACAGCCCTGAACGCTTCTAATGCTGAGTGACCCAACATCAAAAAGGGAAGTATTGCTTTTCTGCTTCACAGCCGATCGAATTTTTGCGTTGCTCAAACTAAGCCATCGATCGCCACATCAGTGCTTTTTTCTCCATTGTTTTGACGAATTCGTCTTTGCCATCCATATAGCCTTCAATATCTTGAGGATACTGTTTCGCTAACTGTCGTTTTAGTTCACTGTACCGCTGGGCATCATCAGGATGGGCAATCATGTAGTCACGAAAAGCCAAATGTCGAGAGATTTCAGATGAGCCAACTTCATAGGTATGAACATTGTGGGTTCTAATCTCAGGTGAACGGTTCTTGCGAAAGTAACGCCGTCCAGGTAGTCCAAATTCGCCCATTGCTTCATACCCAATTGCCGCCATTGCTAAATTCTGCTCATCCGTTCTGGCAATGCTTTTGACTTCAATTAAAATATCAATTACAGGTTTGGCATAAATAAAAATTGCAGTGCTGCCTATATGGTGAATAGCAACCAGGTTATCTCCCATCACCAAAGCAAGCTGCTGAGACTCTATTTGAAACCCTTCCTGCCAGGCTGGATCAGGTGGAACAACGTCTACTTTCATAGTCCTGCTCATTGGTTCTATCTTATTGGTTCTGTCTCATTGGTTCTGTATACTCCCCCGATCTGATTGGCTTGTTGCCATTATGTAGCCGGAAAGCCATCCTCTTGCGATGAATGGTTTGACGTTGCCAAATCACGGTACGAATTCGTCCCATCCAAAGATTGGTTGGCAACTCCGCTTCGCTCCATTGCTGCGCCTCTCTCCCCTGGCTTGTAGAAGCATGGGGATTTCGCGTCTACCCGTTAAAAAATGGTTTTTGCCCCATCGACCACTACGGAGGCTCCATGCAACAAAGCCGGAGCCTCGCTGGCTAGAAAAAGAGCCACCTGAGCAATTTCTTCGGGTTGCCCAAATCGACCAATTGGCATTGTCGCAACGCCAAGGTTCCTGGCGTTGGCGGCATCAGTTTCCGTCTCAAACTCGCGTTGCAGCATTGGGGTATCAATGGGGCCGGGACACAGCGCATTGATGCGAATATTGGCCTGAGCATATTCCAGCGCCAGAGCGCGAGTGAACGAGAGAACAGCACCTTTGCTGGCACAATAAGCACTGTAGAAAGGTTGCGCCACGATCGCCAATTCAGAGGCGGTGTTGATGATAGTGCCGCTACCCTGCTGCTGCATCAGCGGAATGACCTGCTGGCACAGGTGAAAGACCGACATAAAGTTGACGGCAAGAATTTGATTAACAACGGATTCATCGGTTTCTAGAAAGGGTTTAACCGCAGAAATGCCGACATTGTTATACAGAACATCAATGCGATCGAAGCGGTTGGAACACTCGGCCACAGCCGTCGCACAGGCGATCGCCGTCGATAAATCTGCCCGATAAAAGTAAAAGACATGGTTTTTGCTGTGCAATTCGGCAGCGAGGGCTTCACCCGCATCAGCGTTAACATCAACGCCAAATACGATCGCCCCTTCCTGACAAAACAGCCGAGCCGCCGCCAATCCAATACCCGAACCCACTCCTGTTATTAGCGCTACCTTGCCATTCAATCGACTCATGAGCATTCCTCAAGACGGTAACACCAGGAAAGTAGCATCAAAGGCTCCATAAAATGTTTCAAGCTGCAAGTGCCCTTTTTCAGTGATGGCATGACCCTGGCCTGAAAAGATGCGAGATACGCGGAATTGATGGTAGTTGAGAAGCAGTTCAACCAGCGAAACATAGTGAGGTTCTTCACCCGAAAATAGATCGCGATCGAGTTCATGTAAACTATGCCAGGGGCACCGCATCGAATCGTGATGGGCATTATGATAAACGAAATTAAGCAACAGCAGGTTGAGCCACCAATACCGCTGGGAAATGACATTAGAAAACGTGTTGGCCTGTTCGTAGGCGCGATCGCGCTTTGGTAAGGGGCCATCCATTGGCACCGTTTCATAGGTGTGCTGAAACGCATCTACAAATCGCAGCACGGTAATCATGCCAATGTACGCCAGAAAGTAGAGCAATAGCGCTTTAGGTGAAACAATTCCCAACAGGGTAAACAGCCCCAGCCGCACCGTTAAAATCAGGCTAACCCGCCGCCGTTCGTCGTACCGTTGCGGTTGCCAAAAAGGAGCCGTCAATGTTCGAATTCTCACCAGAAAGGCCAGGGCTGGAAAGTACAGCCATTCCAAGGCCAGCAATCCCTTTCGCGCCCAGGCCGGAAGCGACTTCAAATAAGCCGATAAATTAAACCGCTGGAAATCGCAACGGTTGATGTGATGCCCAATGTGCGATCGCTGCAAATCTTGAAACCGGGCATAGCAACCGCCATTGAGCCACAGCACTATGTTTCCGCCAATGGCATTTAACCTGGGACTGCTAAAAATATTGCCGTGCATAAATTCATGCGCCCAATAGGCAGACAACACCAGGCTATGGGTGAGTAATACGACTCCCACCGCATTTAGCCCAACAGTTGCCAGCAGCAGTAACGCCACACCGCCCACATATCCGGCAGCAGTGTATGAGAGGGCGATCGCATTCCAAAGCGGTTTCTGTTTCACAGGGTTCGAGCAAAATCAACGTATCTCTATAAGCTAACGAGCCAACCACAGCGGTGATGTTGTTTGAGACACACTATAAGAATTTCTTTGTTCTTCCCACAATAGTAAAAGCACTTTTTTTACTGTATCAGCTAAGAATAAATAGCCAGTTGCTATCTGCTGAAAAAAGTTGTTTGTTAACTACGGACAGCGCAATCTAAAAAAGCTCAGTGGGACGGAAGAACGAAAACAGAGGAACTGGAACGATGCGCCGTCTATCGTTCTGGCGGTTATTGGCATAGAGGCCGATGGCGATCGCTCCTATAGACGGTTCACAAACAGCACCTTCTACCGAATAAACAGGTCAGGAATGTGTCTATGATTGGAAGACGCAACCTATAACGTTTGATTTCGGGCGCGGCGCATGAACTCACTAGTCGGGACAACGCTACAAGGCGGCAAATATACCCTGGAACACGTGTTGGGGCAGGGCGGCTTTGGCATCACCCTCAAGGCAACGCACCACTATTTGCGACAAACGGTGGTCATTAAAACGCTTGACCCGGCTAAACGTCTTGATCCGCAGTTTGCCCAGGCCGATCGCTGGTTCCGGGATGAAGCCAGACGGTTGGCGCTTTGTGTCCATCCCAATATTGTGCGGGTTAATGACTTCTTCACCGAAGATGGCATGTCCTACTTAGTCATGGACTACATCCGAGGGCAGTCGCTTGAAGAAATTGTCTTTCCCAACCAACCGCTGCCCGAAGAGGTTGCCATTCATTACATCCGGCAAATTGGAGCCGCGCTGGAAGTCGTTCACAACAATGGGTTGCTGCATCGAGATGTGAAGCCGCAAAACATCATGCTGCGCCAGGGCACACAGGAGGTGGTGCTAATTGACTTTGGCATTGCGCGCGAGTTTACGCCCGATACCACCCAGACGCATACCAGCATTGCCACGGCTGGCTATGCTCCGATCGAGCAATATCTGGCGCAAGCCAAGCGCACACCTGCAACCGATGTTTATGGGCTAGCCGCAACGCTGTATGCGCTGCTAACCGCTTATGTTCCGGTGGCCTCTATTTTGCGCGATCGCCAACCCATGCCCGCCCCCCGCGATTTACAGCCTCAGATCAGTGCTGCTGTTAACCAGGCAGTCATGCGCGGCATGGCCGTGGATGTACGCTACCGTCCTGCAACCGTTGCAGACTGGCTGGCGTTACTTCCCGGTGGCGCAACCCCGGCAACTGCTTCGGCCATTCCGGCTCCCCAGGGGGCAACTCCAACTACAGCGGCAACCGTAGCGGTTAGCCCTCGCGCTGCGGCCCCTCGCTCCCCTGGCACATCGCAAGGTCGATCGCGCCCTCGATCGCGACCCGCCGCCGCAATACCGTCTCCGCGTCCATCATCCAACTGGAAAGCGTTGACCATTGCCGGAGTAGTGGCGATCGTCTCGATTGTGGCGGCAGCCGTGGGCGCGGTATGGCAGCAGTCGCAACAAACAGCATCCACTCCCACCCCCACCCCTACCGTTGCAACCTCGCCAGAGGTGGAGATTCCAACTCCCACACCGACTCCTTTTGAAGAACCCACGCCTACGCCGACACCCACGCCTGAAGCAGAATCTCCGTCTCCGGTCGCTGAGCCTCTTGATGATACGGCTGCTGATGACAACCCACCTCCTGAACCTCCGCGTCGCAGCAGCGTACCGGGGATTCCCACCGGCACCTCCGAAGCTCAAATTGTAGAACTGTTGGGTGAACCCAACAGCCGTAACCCCAATGCACTGTGGCAAAATACGCGCTCTGCCTTGTATGAGCTGGTGCCCAATCAGGTAACGGTGGCCTATTTGTATGACAAAGACAGCGATCGCGTTCGCCAGACGGAAGCGTCCTTTGCCCAATCGGTTGACCCGTTAGTCATGCGGGTAACGCTCAACGGAATGTTGAACGGTCAAGCCAGCGAGTCGATTGAGCAAGGGCTGGCGGCAGTGCGACAACGCGAAACCAACGAGTATTCCTTCTCGACGGGAGGGGTTAAGGGCGTGATCCAGCGCAACGATCGCGATCGCATTTACATCGGCGTGTGGGATGAAGACTTACATTAACGGCTACATTGCACCGTTTTTGGCACCAACAACCCATCTCACCTACGCTTCAGCCGGAGCTAGCATCTTTAGCAGTTGGGCTTCCGATAGTTGAGACACTCCCAGCTCCTTTGCCTGTTTAAGCTTTGACCCAGGCGATCGCCCCACCAACAGGTAATCAATTTCGGCACTCAATGAACTGCTGACCCGTCCCCCCGCGTCTACAATCAGCGCCAGCGCTTCATCCTGATTCATGGTTGCCAGACTGCCAGCAATCACAAAGGTTTTGCCAGTTAACGGCTTGGCCTTCACCCGCTGTAATTCGTGCGCCACCTGTTCTTTTTCACTGTTCAGCTCATCAATGCGCTGTTGTAAGGATGCAATACTTTCCCGCTCCTGCGATAGCTCTAGCTGCAAGCGCTCCAGTCGGCGTTCGTGCGCCAGATCGCTCACCTGCTGTTCTAAATGAATCACGCCTGTATGGTCTTGCTGTAAGTGGTGTTCGATCGCCTCTTTGTGTTGCATTAATTGACCAACATCCCTGTGGCAAGTAGCGATCGCCTGCTTTTCATGATAAATCGCTTGCTCAACCTGATGAATGTGGTCGGTCAGCGCATTAATTCGCTGTTCCAGCAAGGTCAGTTTTTCTCGCTCCTGCTTCAAGGCAGTGTCTAACTGTTCCTTTTGCCATGCCAGCTCATCCACCTGCTGATGTAAACGAGAGGTTTCGATCTTTTCTTGCTGTAGATCCCATTCCAACTGCTCTTTTTGCTGCACCAGATCGCCAAAGTGCTGTTGAAATACCAGCCAATTCTCTTTCTGCTGTTGAATTTCATGCCGAAGGTGCGATCGCTGTTGCACAAACTCATTGAACTGTTGCTGCACCACAGAGATACCGCCCTTTTCTTGCCGAATCAACTCTTCCACCCACTCTTTTTGGGCAATTAAGTCGGCAATTTGCTGTTGAAATGATAAAGCGTGCGATCGCTCTTGTTCCAGCTCATGGCTCATTTGCTGGCGCAGGTGCGCCAGTTCGTTGACTTGCGATTCTAAGCCAACGATGTGTTCACGCTCTTGCTCTAGCTCAGCCTCAACCTGCTGCTTTTCTTGCAGCACATGGTCAAACCGCTGGCGCACAATGAAATGATGCTCTTGCTCCTGTTGTAAGCGTTCCTGCAATTGCTCTTTTTGTTGCACGATGCCATTGAGTCGATGGTGCAGAGCCGAAACCTGCTGCTTCTGTTGCTGTAGCTCCTGCTCAATTTGTTCCTTTTGCCAGCTCAAATCATTGATATGCTGCACCAGTTTGGCGCTGTGGTCACGCTCTTGCTGCACATCGCGATCGGCTTCTTCCTTCCGCCGCGTCAGTGTGTCAAGCTGCTGCCGCAGTTGGTTTACCTTTTCCTTTTCAGCCTGAAGCGTCGCTGAAACCTGTGCATTTTGCATTTCCAGCGTCTCAACCTGAGCCTGTAGCGCCACAATGGTCTGGGTTTGCTGTGCGTGTTCTGCTTCCAACGCTTCTTTCTGCTGCAACAGACAGTCGGCTTCTTGATGCAGCAGCGACAGGTTGTGGATTTCTCGTTGAAGATCGGATTGCGTCTGTTCGTGGCGATCGTTCAGGGCATGAAGCTGCTGCTGAAGGGATACAACGGTTTCACGTTCGGTTTGTAGAGTCGTCTCTACCTGTTGCGCATGCTGGGTCAGCGTTTCAACTTGCTGGTGCAGCGTCGTTAAATGATGCTGTTGAGTCTGCGTCTCATCCTGAAGCTGCCCATTGCGATGCGTTAGATGATGATTGGCCTCCTGTAACGCGGTTTGGATGGTTTCCTTTTCGTGGGCGATCGCCTGCAACTGCTCCTGTAGAGAAGCGGTGCTGCCCCGTTCATGGTTGAGATCTGTTTCAATTTGTTCTTTTTGCTGAGCGAGCGTTTCTACCTGCTGCTGTAGCGCTGCAACGTGGCTGGTTTGCCGCTGTAATTCGGCTTCCAATTGCGCCTGGTTTTGCCCAAAGCGATCAATTTCTTGCTCCAGTAAAACCACACTGGCTTGCTCGTGGTGCAGGGCTTCCTCCAACTGATGGTTCTGCTGAGCGACCTTGTCGAGCTGTTGCTGTAGCACCAGGACATGAGCCTTGCCTTGCCCCAGTTCCGCTTCAACTCGCTCGCGCTCTTGCCCCAACTGCTGGATGTGGGCTTCCAGGGCGGCAATGGTGTGTGTCGCTTTCTGTAACTTGGTTTCGAGCTTGCCTTTGGTTTGCTCTAGCTCAGCCGCTGTAAATTTAACGTGTTCAAAGTGGGTTTCAAGCTCTGCTTTACTCTCTTGAAGCTGCTGCTTTTCGCCGTCCAGCGATCGCTTTTCGGCTTCTGTTTGGTCTAGTTTTTCAATCAGGCTCTCTTTTTCGCCTTCTAACTGCTGCTGTTTTTCGAGTTGAGCCGCTAACTGCTGCCGAGAATAGGTACGTAGCCGAACATATGCAATTAACCCAACGGATACCGCAATCGAACCTGCAAGCCCACCAACGAGTTCGTAAGTCATTCCAACTCTCCCTTGAGAGTGCGGCGTTTCGAGTGCTTGAACTATACCACTATTGACTTTTTTAGATTGCTGTTTTTAATAACAGAACGCTGTTTTTCACAATCTTTTGCCAAATAGCATGAGGGACTGCGATCGCCCAAACCACACACCTCATGTCAGCCTTAAACCAATGCACTCCAAACGATGAATAAGGGTTGGTTCACCTTTCAATATTGACTAAAAATCTTGACGATCGTACCCCTGCCCCGCATTCTGGTTACAGAGCTACATCTTACAGAGCTACATCGCGCTGAACAGCCTCCATGCCCCAACCTATTCTCTACGTTGCCATTACCAATCATGGCTTTGGTCATGTGACCCGAACAGCATCCGTGGTGGCTCGCATTCAACAGCGTTGTCCAGAGATGGTCATCATTCTGGCAACAACGGCTCCTCGCTGGTTGCTGGAGTTATACATTGAGGGCGATTTTATTTTGCGTCCACGGGGATTGGATGTGGGAGTGGTGCAAAGCGACAGTATGACGATCGACCAGCCTGAAACCCTCAACCAGTTGCGGCAAATTCAGCAGCAGGCGCGATCGATTGTGGCGGGTGAGGTCACCTTTTTGCGACAAAATCGAGTGGGTTTAGTGCTGGCAGATATTCCGCCATTAGCAGCAACAATAGCCCACGCGGCTAACGTACCCTGCTGGATGGCGAGCAACTTTGGCTGGGATCTGGTGTATCGGGCGTGGGGCGGAGACTTTGTCGAAATTGCCGACTGGATTGGCGAACACTATCAACAGTGCGATCGCCTGTTGCGGCTGCCGTTTCACGAACCCATGAGCAACTTCTCGACGATCGAAGACATTGGCCTGACCGGGGGAGAACCGCGTTACTCTATCGAAGAGATGCGCGATCGGCTCCAGCTTAAATCGCTGACGGAACGAACAGTATTACTAACCTTTGGTGGCTTAGGGTTGAGCCAAACTCCATATCACAATATTGAGCGCTTCCCCGATTGGCAGTTCATCACCTTCGATCACCAGGCACCCGATCTACCCAATCTGCTCAAGATCACCGATCGCACCTACCGCCCTGTAGACCTGATGCCGCTGTGCAATCGCATCGTGTCGAAACCGGGCTATAGCACCTTTGCCGAAGCCTGTCGGCTAGGCATCCCAATTGTGTCCCTGACTCGTGATGACTTTGCTGAAGCTGCCTTCTTGATCGAGGGAATTCAAAACTACGCCGAACATCAGATTGTGCCTCCCGCCGAGTTCTTTGAGGGAGACTGGCAGTTTCTGAAGAAATCGCCCCAGCCTCCCAAGCAAACCCAGTTGCTGTCTGTCGATGGTAATGAGGCGATCGCTCAGGCGGTCATTGATTACCTGGCATCCTGATCGGCCAACGCACATGCAGAGGTTCTGGTTCAGCCGTTCGGGACGGTGTTATGCAAGGTGTGGGTATTCTAAATCTGGAGGATACCGGGCATCAGAACTCGCCATTAGGCCAGGGTAACCCACTTGAATGCAGTGGTCTTCGTTCCTAAGCACCCATCCGTCTGCGATGTTGAGTTAATAGCGGTTAAATAAGGTTGTATTTATGTACCGTAGGCTGATCTGGCTGATTGTTGCGGCGTTAACCGCAACCTTTATACTGGCAAGCCCACACGTGACCGCACAACAGGTTGTGCCTGTACGCATTCAAACATGGCTAGAGGTGCGGCAGTTGGTTGGCAACGTCACAATTGAACGCAGTAATCGCTCGCAACCAGCGCGAGTAGGCGATCGCCTGTCAACCGTCGGAGATGCGATCGCCACGGGTGCCAATTCATCAGCCGTCCTGATCGTAGACACAGGGATTGGAAACGTGAACGTGGCTGAGAACACACTGATGCGAATCCGATCGCTGAGTGTTGCTCCTGACCAGGGGCGCATTACCCGACTAGAGGTACCAAGAGGGCGCATTCGCCTGCAGCTACGCCGATTTACCAGCCCCAACTCTGAGCTAGAAATTGAAACCCCGGCTGGCATCAGCGGCGTACGCGGCACTGATTTTGGGGTGGCGGTGCAGCCCGACGGCAAAACTGGGGTGGCAACACTCAACGGGGCGGTGGTTACTGCCGCACAGGGGCAAGAGGTCGATGTTGCAGGTGGGTTCCAAAACTTCACCATTCCTGCCGAACCCCCTGCACCCGCAACACCCTTGCGAAACGATACCCAGCTTCAGTATCAATTCGTTCGGCTAATCGAAGGAGGCGTGCGGCGGATTCGTCTTTTGGGGCGGGTCGATCCGGTGAATCTGGTGGAAGTGAACAGAGTGGCGCAAACAACCGATCGCGACGGTCGCTTTAGCGTGCTTTATCCCGCTCTGTCGTCATTACGGGTTGAAGTCAGAGTGTCTACACCATTAGGGACAGAGCAAGTGCATGTGCTGGAGTTTTAGACCTAAAAAGCAAGAACTGTTTCATCGCCTATTGCATCACTATCACTGGTACCTACTGCCAGGGTTACTTTCCGCTGGAGCGATCGCGCTACTCTCTGGGTTGGGAGCCTTTCAACCGTTAGACCACATGGCTTACCGCCAATTGTTTCGGCTGCGGGGGAACCTGGCAATAGACGATCGCATCGTGGTTGTTGCCATTGATGAAGCCAGCTTAGTGCGCTTTGGTCGGTTTCCGTGGCCGCGCCATCACTATGTCACCTTACTCGATCGCCTGACCCAGGCCAGGGCAGGTGTTGTGGCGTTTGACCTGATCTGGTCAGAACCCAGTGCCGATGATGCTGAACTGGCAGCAGCAATGACCCGCCAGGGGCGAGTGGTGCTTGCGGTCGCCCAGGCCGCTAACGGCACTCCATTACAACCGGTACCGATGCTGCAAACGAGTGCGATCGCCACCGGGCATATTTTGGCACGCCAGGATGCAGATGGTTTGACGCGTCAGGTTGCCTTGCACCCATCGGGGCTGCCCTTCAGCTATGCTGCCGTACAGACCTACAGCCTGGTTCATCCATCGATTCAGATGCCGTCCTCGCAGCAACCGTTGTGGCTCAACTGGTTAAGCCAAACCCAGCACATCCCCCATTATTCCTTTGCGGATGTCGTTGCTGGAACGGTTCCCGACGCTGTCTTTCAAGACAAAATTGTGCTGGTGGGTGTAACTGCAATCGGGTTTGATCCGCTGATTACGCCATTTGACTACAACCCGCCCACCAGCGGTATCTACCTTCACGCCACGGCTATCAGCAATCTGCTACAACGCAATGCTTTACAAGTAAAATACAACCAGTGGATATGGCTCATGCTGCTGCTGGGCGGCCCTGGCTTTAGTCTCTGTCTGGGGCAGTGGCGATCGAGTGTGCAGGTCTTTTGCTGGTTAAAATTGTCGCTACTGTGGCTCAGCCTCAGTTGGGTTGGTCTGAAGTTTGGCCTCTTGCTACCGATTGGGCTACCGATTCTGTTGCTGACGTTAACCACCAGTTTGGTTGCTTTGCGTGAACGGCTGGGGTTGAATCGGCTGTTGCAACAACAAATTCAGCAGATTTGGACAATACATCAGCAATATTTAGAATTTCATGCCTGCCACTCAAGCCAGTTGGTTCAGTGGCAGACCCTGCCCGCGTCCATGTACCGGGTAGCGCAACTCACGGTTTTAACCGAGCAGTTTGGTCGGTTGCAGTCGGCGCAACTGGCGATCGCCCACAGCCTTTCAGTTGGCATTTTGGCGAGCGATCTGGATGGACGGGTATGGTTTTGCAATCCCGCTGCAACCCGGTGGCTGGGTGTGCGAATTCATGAGTATCTTCAGCTCTACCTCATTCCTGATTGGTATCAGGTAGAGCAATGGCAAGCGGATATTACTCAACTTCAGCAACAGCAGGTCGTCATGCGAGAGGTTCACTGTGGCGATCGCTGGTACGCTCTGAGGATAGAGCCACTGTTTTATCAAAACCGTGATGCCACACCGCCATTGAATCCGCCGCAACCCGCCGATGGGCTGCTGCTGCTGCTAGAAGAGATTACTGAACAAAAACAAGCGATCGCCGAACTCGCCAGTCTTCAACAACAGTTGAAGAGCCAGCGTATGCAGTTGGACGAGATCAGCCAATATCTGGCAGCCGTTCAAAAATCTCAGTGAGCATCACCTGTTAACCGTATTAATCGTAAAGATATTACGAAGAAGACCCGCTCAAGGTTAGTCAACTCGCCTCAAATTGTGCAGTCTGGATATAGCGGAAACCCAATCTCCAGGGAATATTGATAGTAGTTAGTTTTGAAGCCGACACAATTTGTAGCGCCTCGTTATGAACCATCAAAGCGGTGAGTCGAGTGAAACGGCAATCGATTACCTTCAGCTTTTTCTGGCGCACTCAACAGATGCATGGGCAGAGTACGATATCACAGGTCAGTATCTTGCTATCAACCAGGCAGGAGCGGCAATGTTGAACCTCTCCCCATCTGAAATTGTGGGTAAAACCAACGCCAGACTGGCAGACACAGGTGCCGCCACATTAGGACTCGATCTTGCAATTCAGCAAGTGCTGACCACAGCCAAATCGCTTACGGTAATTCATCATTTCTCGGTAGAAGGCGAGTGTAAGTTCTATGAAGTAAACTACACACCCGTTCTGGTTCAGGGGCAAGTTACGCGCGTTTTTAGCATGGGTCGAGAAATCACCCAGTATCAGCGGTTAGTGAAACTGGCACAGACACAGACAGCGCCTGATGAACAGCATCCGCCAACTAATGGTAGTCCATTCGATGCCGCTACGCTGTGGAATCAGCCCATCGTGGGGGCTGAAATGCCAGATTCGGACTCGGCAAGCATCCCTGCGGCGATCGACCCTTCCGACCGCACTTATCGCCCGCTGACACACCCTCTAACCCGTCAGCGAACGGGCTATGGGTTAGAACGGGCTGACCAGATGCGTCGGAACGCTGAACTGCTCCAGGTCGTGCTGGATAATATTCCCCAATACATCTTCTGGAAAGATCGCAATTCCGTCTATTTAGGCTGTAATCGCCGTTGGGCGGAAATGGCAGGCATTGGCGCACCCGAAAATGTAGTGGGTATGACCGAGTATGACCTGCCCTGGACGGATGAGCAAAAAGTTTGGTATCTGAAGTGCGATCGCCGCGTCATGGATACCAATACACCCATGCTGCGAATCAAAGAGTCTCAGCTTCAGGCGGATGGGCAAACCACCTGGCGCGAAACGAGTAAGCTACCGATTCACGATGCGGAGGGCAATGTCATCGGCCTTCTTGGAACGATTGAAGATGTGACCGATCGCAAGCGGGCGGAAGATTTGCTCAGACAGTCGGAGGCCAAATTCAGGCAACTGGCACAGCGCGAAGAGTTGCTCAACCGTCTTTCGAATCAAATCCGCGATTCCCTCAATTTAGACACAACCCTGCAAACGGTTGTGCGAGAGGTGCGGCAATTGTTGGATACCGATCGCGTCATCGTCTACCGATTTGGCCAAAACTGGCAGGGAAGCGTCATCGTTGAAGATGTCATTTCACCGTGGGATTCGGTACTGGGTGATATTGGTGCAGATGACTGCTTTGCGGCTCAATACGCCGAACGCTATTTGCAAGGTCGAGTCCGAGCCATTGACGATATCCACACAGCCGGATTGGACGAATGCCACGTTCAGTTTCTGGCGCAGATGCAGGTCAAAGCTAACCTGATCGTGCCCATTGTGATTCGCAACGAGCTATGGGGCTTGCTAATTGCCCACGAGTGTCGCGGTGTGCGAATCTGGCTGGAAACCGACATGGATTTGCTAGAACACCTGGCCGGACAGGCGGCGATCGCCATTCAGCAAGCCGAACTGTATGCCCAGGCTCAAGCGGCTGCCGAGCAGGCGCGATCGCAGACTCAACAGTTGCAAACCACACTCTATGAGCTTCAGCGGACGCAAACCCAACTGATTCAAACCGAAAAGATGTCCAGTTTGGGGCAGCTCATCGCCGGGATTGCACATGAAATCAACAATCCGGTCAACTTCATCCACGGCAACCTCACCTACATCACCAACTACGTGCATGATCTGGTGCAGTTAGTGCGGCTGTATCAGCGCTGTTATCCCCAGCCAATTGCCGAGATTGAAACCAAAGTCGAGATGATTGAACTCGAATTTCTGATTGATGACCTCTCCAAAATTTTGTCGTCGGTTCGCATGGGATCAGAACGTATCCGTCAAATTGTGCTATCCCTACGCAACTTTTCGCGCCTGGATGAAGCCGAAATGAAGCCCGTCGATATTCACGAAGGCATTGATAGCACCCTGCTGATTTTGCAGCATCGCCTCAAAAACCGTTCGAACGGAACGGAGATCCAGGTGGTTCGTCACTATGGCAAACTACCGCCCATCGAATGCTACGCGGTGCAGCTCAATCAGGTGTTGATGAACATCATCAGCAACGCGATCGATGCCCTGGATAGCACCAATCTGCCCACCACCCGAGGGAACGCTTCAGGCTCAGTCCAGCCCAAAACGATTACCATCTACACGGATGTCTTACCGGGCGATCGCCATGCTGTGATTCGCATTTGCGATAACGGTGCAGGCATTCCCGCAGAGATTCAAACTCGCCTGTTCGATCCTTTCTTTACGACCAAGCCCGTCGGCAAAGGAACCGGACTGGGGCTATCCATTTCTTATCAAATTGTGGTGGAAAAACACGGCGGCAATTTGAAGTGTAGTTCTGTACCGGGACAGGGCACCGAATTTTGGATTGAAATCCCGATTTCCCAGGGTGATAATCCATTACATTCGTTTTAACAGCCAGGTTCGGACGGTTTCCAGGTGGTCATTTACACAGGCGGTTGGGTTTAGCGATCGCACCTGACAATTATCCCAAACCTGATTAGCCAGCAAAACACTCAGCGTTAGCAGCAGCAAGGCCGCTCCGGTAAACAGCCATTTCATCGGCGCGGCAACCGACGGCACCTGCCAAACACGAATCGCGCGATCGCGGCTTCCGCTCGCCAGCAGTTTGCCATTAGAGCTAAAGGCGATCGCACTGACAGAATCGGCATGTCCTGCAAAGGTGCGTAAGAGTTTACCCCGCTGCAACTGCCAGAGCTTGATGGTGTTGTCGTGGCTACCGCTGGCTAATAGCTTACCGTTGGGGCTGAGGGCGATCGCGCTCACCAAATCAGCGTGCCCCGCAAAGGTGCGTAAAAGTTTGCCCCGCTGCAACTGCCAGAGCTTGATGGTGTTGTCGTGGCTACCGCTGATTAACGTCTCAGCATCGGCACTGATGGCGACAAAGCAGACCCGCTCGGTGTGCCCAACCAGCGTATTGAGCAACCGTCCAGTCTCCAGATCCCAGAGCTTCACCGTTTTGTCGTGGCTACCGCTGGCTAACAGCGCTCCGTCGGGGCTAACGGCAACGGTGCCCACCCAGCCCAAATGTCCCTGCAAAATCCGCTGTTCCTGGTGGGTATCGAGATGCCATAGTTTGATGCTGCCGTCTGCACTGCCGCTGGCCAGGGTTTTACCGTCCGGAGAGAGAGCGATCGCCAGCACCCAACCCGAATGTCCAGTCAGGGTGCCCACTAGCGCACCCGTTACACAGTCCCAGAGCTTAATCGTGTTGTCTCCACTGCCCGTTACCAGGGTTTTGCCATCCGGGCTGATTGCCACCGCCGTCACCACGTTGGCATGACCATAGAAGCGATGCAGGGGTTCTCCGGTTTCCAGATTCCACAGCCGCGCGGTTTGGTCGTCGCTGCCGCTGGCCAGCAGTTTGCCATCGGCGCTAATGGCGATCGCCTGCACCGAGGCCGTGTGACCTGCCAGCAATCGCACGCATCCTGGCACAGGCTGTATTACTGGACGAGAAGGATATACCGCTGTTTGAGACGACACCAGAGACATCGGCAGGTCGTTGCTGCTGGTTGCCTCGTCTGAAGCATCAAACAACGGTAGCGGAGCGGGCTGCGTTAAGACGGCGAGCGGGGTTGCCGCCGCCGATTCGACCAGCATTCCGTTGTCCATCCGCCATTGGGCAATTCGTTGTAACGCCTTTACAGCGTCCATATCCTGCCCGGATGCTGCCGCCAGAACTCGAATCCACAACTGCTCAGAAAGTTCTAAATTGCCTTCAATCTGAGCAGCACGATAGGCATCATTTTTGAGAGCAACAATATCAGACGGGGTGGCATAACGTGGCACTAAAATCAAATGCTGTTTAGTAATCGGTTCAGCAATGATGTAGGGCGTTTGACGCGCAGTGCCGTGCCGTTGCGCCAATTCTGGAATGCGGCTGGTGAGATACTGATTCAAACCCTCTACGGTGGCGCATTGTCCTGGTAGCCCCAGTCCTTCTAGCAAGGCATAGGTAAAGATACCTTGCTCAAGTGCCTCAATTTCGTAGGAGAATTCGTTGGGGCTGCATGAAAAGATGCTGATCACACCAGATTGACGTGCGATCGCTGCGGTCTGGTTGCCAATTCCCGGCCCCGTCCGCGCGTTTTGGTTGCGGCAAGCATCCAGAATTAACACCACATTATCGGCTCCACAGCGGCGCAACCGTTCCGTGATGTAGTGAATGGCAATAGCGGTGTTTTCAATGTCTTCCGGGTCACCATCGGCAGGCATTAAATAATCGCGATCGTCATGCCGAATCCCATGACCGCTAAAAAAGAACCAGAAGTTGTCTCCTGCTTCCATAAAGGGTTCTGCAAAAATTTGCCGCAGCATTCGCAGCAAATTTGCCCTGGAGGGCTGGGTTGATTTGCCATTAATAGGCAGTGAATGATCCGCAAAGAAAAAAATTCGCTCGAATCCGGCTTCATCCATCAAAAATGTCTGCATTGCCTGCGCGTCCTGGGTGGCATAGCGCAGCGGTGGTAAGAAGCTGTAATCGTTAACTCCAATGGCGATCGCCCAATTTTTCACCATGTTCCCTGATGATGTGAGTCTAAACGGCGGCGTGTTGTGAGCAGATGAGGTTCATCGTCTCTATCGTTCGTTTTATCGGCCAGGTGGATTAGCTAAGATGCGTGCCCAAATGTTTAAGATGCAATTGACGGATAAAATTCCACACCAGCCGATATCCAAATGCAAACGAAACAACCGCTTGTGATGTTGCTGATGCAACGGTGGATGAAATTGGCCTCCTTGTTGAATCGATAGGGTTGAATCGATCGCAAACCCTGGTTTTGTTGGCTGACTATGCTGCAAATAAAGCGGTGCTGTGCGGTATGACTTGCCTCACTCCTACGGATAGGAGCGTCCGAACCTGCAACATTCCGTTCGGTTAGACGGCCTTCGAACTTCGGCATGAACCTGAACGCTTGAGCGCTCAGGTCGAAGCCAGAATTGGGGGCTATAGGGGCTATAGGGGGCTATCAAAGACAGGACTCATGGATTCGTACATCCATTCAGTACCGCCGTGATGCAAGTAAAGGGGAACAGAAACGCTTGGCAGCATATCCTGATACGCTCTCTATCGGCTGATTGACTGCAATGGGGTGACTCCATTGTGAAGACGGACTGGTGTAAGAGACGTAAATATCCGGAGTCGAGGCTTGAAGCTTCAATAAAGAACCATATAGTTTTCGTAAACGTCGGTTGATAGCGGTACTGCATTGCAGTATGCATTCACCCCAAGCCTGCGGTGACATAGGGGGAGTGAGAGAGGTGCTAAATTGCGTCTTTACGGTAATTGGTGCAGCGAGCGTTACGTGATAAAGCGTAAAGCCCCCGTGTTTTGAACCGGGGGATATAAGCGAACTGCCAAATTTATTTGGCAGTCAAAGATCGAATCAACTCTCGAATCACGTCATTCTGACTGCGTTCTTTTTTCT
>NZ_JADEWO010000138.1 GCF_015207605.1 Oculatella sp. LEGE 06141 | reverse complement strand
TAACATAGTCTCTGAGCCGGACGGGGTCAAGTAACTCCTTGAAGAATACTGTTAATTCTCATTACGCATCCTTACATAGACGCATTCATCTAACTGACTCTAATTTGTATCAGTAACATCCATTCTAGAGTCAGTTATCTATCCTATCTGCGTTGTAATCCTTGATGCTTTAGTGTCTTCTAATGCTGAGTAAGGACTAAATTATTTTGCTCCTTTCCTTACATTTAAAGGGGGAGCAGTGTTAGAGAGCTAGCAGCTTAGCAATAGGAGAACCCTTGCGCTTTAAGGATGCAAGATATTTAGCTTCATCATAGGCTTCTCGGTTCTTCCAACAACGAAATAAAATGCGAATCCACTTGAACGCTAGCGATCGCATCGCCGCAGGATGAGATTTACCTTTAGACCGTTGCATCTGGTAGTAAGCTTGCGCCCAGGCACAGTGGTGGCGACTGTGATTAGCCCACTCCACAAAGGTCTGCCTCAAGAAAATTGGACAACTCCAACGCCAATGTACCCAGTTCTTTTTGCCGCTACTCTCTTTAACGGGCGCAATACCGAAGTAGCACATCATCTGCTGGGCGTTGTCAAAGCGTGTTCTATCTTCCCCAAAGGCCGCCAGTAATCGAGGAGCCAGATGTTCTCCAGCCCCAGGCAGAGCCGCAAACCAAGCCGCATCCGAAAAGCTGGTGAAGCACTCGTCAATTTTAAGCGTTAGTTCAACCAATCGTACCAACAGGGGCTTTAACTGACCGATCAGGGTCTGTACTAACCATTGCATCGGCTCAACAATGCCTGGGTCTTCCGTCAGGGGAATACCCGAAGATCCAATCTGCTCAATGCGGCGGGCGATCGCACTGCGACGAATCACCCGATGCTGCTGGAAGAACTCGGTGAGTTCTTCTGCGGTTGCCCCTTGAGCAGCTTTGAGAGTGGGATAGCGTTCGAGAAACTCACAAAACACCTGAGTATCTTTGTCCTCAAACCAATCAAGCACTTGAGGGTAGTAGTTCTTGAGGGCTGAGGTGAGGCGGTTGGTCAAGCGCACCTTCTCGCCCACCAGCATCCTTCTGGACTCGACCCACTGCCGCAGTGCCCGCATCTTAGCACTCTCGGGTTGCCAAGCGGGTAATTTGTCTCCATGCTTTCGCAGCAGTTCGACCAGAATTCGGGCATCAATGGGGTCTGACTTAGCCCGAGATGGCTGAAAGGCTTTACGGTAATTGGAGACAGTGCGTGGATTGATAGGAAAAAGCACCAAGTTTTCGTACTGGCAAAGCGCATAAACCAGTGGACCGCGCTTCTGCTCCAAGCATACGGCGAGCATTGCAGAGCCATAGCGTTTTCGTAGCCCCTCGACCCAAGCCGCAATGGCATCAGGTTGGGAGCCAATGACCGACTCCTCGGTTTCTCCAGTGGTGCAATCGTAAAGAGAAATGTCGTGTTTACGGTCGGCCCAATCAATGCCAATGTAAGCAGCGTACAGGTCCTGACTCATGGTGCTATTCTCAAACTACAGTTGGTGAGGCAACTGGGACAACTTCTGCTCAAGGCGAAAAGATTATGGAAGGTGTGGCTGCACCGACCTCTGAGGATTCGTTGGAGAGAGAAGCACAGGGTGGGGCGAGGCGATATGTTAGTAGACATCAAATGTCACCCAATGCATGGTCGTCTCCCACCCTGCGTCCCAGTGCTGAAGCTGAGTTTATATCCTCCGCTTCAGTCCTGTCCCCCCATAA
>NZ_JADEWO010000025.1 GCF_015207605.1 Oculatella sp. LEGE 06141 | reverse complement strand
GCATTGATCTGGGACTGAAGTATTTCTACAAGGCGACAGACGGCACTGAAGTAGAAAATCCCAAGTTCTTGAGGAAATCGGAGCGCAAACTAAAACGGTTGCAGCGTCGAGTGTCCAAGAAGCAAAAGGGTTCCAAGCATCGCAGAAAAGCGATTAATCGCCTGGGACGACAACATCTGAAAGTCAGTCGGCAGCGTAAAGACTGGGCTGTAAAACAAGCCCGTGCGTTGGTCATCTCTAGCGACTTGATTGCCTACGAAAACTTGCAGGTGCGGAACATGGTTCGCAATCACAATTTGGCTAAATCTATCAGTGATGCCGCCTGGAGTTTGTTTGTCGATTGGGTAAAATACTACGCCCAAATCTTCGGCAAGATACAGCAACCTGTTCCACCCCAGAACACCACGATTGATTGCTTTGATTGCAAACAGCCAGTTCAAAAGACTCTGAGTACCCGAACTCATGTGTGTCCCCACTGCGGCTCTGTTCGATGCAGAGACGAGAATGCAGCGTGGAACATTTTGGAGAAGGGACTGAGATTGGCTGGAATAAATACCGGGGGGCACTCGGAAATCAACGCCTCTGGACAGAACGACCTCTATTCAAACCAAGCAATTGATTTGGACAAGTCGGCTGGATGAAAGAGGAACCCCACGCCGTCTCGAAGAGCGGCGATGGGAGGATGTCAGTCCACTGACGTGCCTACCCGTCAGCCGAACAAACGTTGGCATCGATTCGAGGAGCAATACCCCTTGCTGGAAAAGAAGCGGGAGCCTAAACTACCGAATTAGATGCTTTATTTGCAGTACTGAATCCTCGATGAAATCTCCTGAAGATTGCACTACGATGAGCGATATTCGAGCCGAGATCGATCGCCTCGATCGCCAGGTCATTGCGCTGTGGGGGCAGCGGTTTGCCTACGTTAAAGCGGCCTCTCGCTTTAAAACCAGCGAAGCTAGCGTTAAAGCACCAGAACGGGTTCAAACGGTGCTAAATCAGCGGCGAGAATGGGCCGAAGCGGAAGGTCTTAATCCTGACATAGTGGAAAAGCTGTATCACGACTTAATCCATTACTTCGTTGAGGAAGAGATAAACCAGTGGCGATCGCTAGCGATCTCAGGTGAGATAGGTGACGATAGCAACATTCAACCCCACGGTGGCGATCGCCCTGCTTCATAACACTCAAGCTATTTAAGCACTACACCAATGAACCTTCCTGATGGCCCCAAAGCACCTCGCTGGCTGCAAAAGATTCAATATACAGCCGATCCTTTAGGCTTTATGGATGCCGCAGGGCAACGCTATGGTGATATTTTTAATGCTCCTGTGATTGGTAATACGGATACTCTGCTGGTGAGCCATCCTCAAGCGCTTCAGCAAATTTTCTCCAACGATACAAAGCAGTTTACGGCACCATCGAATCAATTGTTACAGCCGTTGGTGGGCAACCATTCGATGTTTGTTTTGGAAGGCGATCGCCACCGCCGTGAGCGGAAGTTAGTCATGCCTCCCTTTCATGGCGATCGAATGCGATCTTATGGGCAGACGATCATTGATCTCACCGAGAAGGCAGTTGATCGGTTAGTGCCCAATCAGGTGTTCATTGCCCGCAACACAGTTCAGGATATCTCAATGGAGGTCATCTTGCAGGTAGTGTTTGGGTTGGCAGAAGGAGAGCGGTTTTACCAGCTTAAACAACGAATTACAGCGTTTATGGATGTGTTTCAGGTTCCTTTGTTGGCAGGGGTACTCTTTTTCCCGGCGTTGCAAAAGGACTTTGGTTCACGCAGTCCCTGGGGATATATCCGCCATCTCCAGCGCCAGGTTGATGAATTGCTGTATGCCGAAATTCGCGATCGCCAAACGTATCATGACCCATCCCGCACAGATATTTTGAGTCTGCTGTTGTCGGCACAAGACGAAGCCGGGGAGAAAATGACGGAGGTGGAATTACATGATGAGTTGATGACCTTGCTGCTTGCCGGACATGAAACCACGGCAACGGCGATCGCCTGGGCACTGTATTGGGTTCATCGGGTTCCTGGCATCCGTGACACGGCTTTGAAGGAGTTAGAAACCCTGGGGCAGGAACCCGATCCGGCCAGTATTGTACGGCTGCCCTATCTCACTGCCGTTTGCTATGAAGCTCTGCGGATTTACCCTGTAGCGGTCTTGACCGTACCACGGGCGGTAAAAGAACCCGTAGAACTGATGGGATACTCTCTAGCGGCCGGAGTACGGCTGTACGGCTGTATTTATTTGACTCATCATCGTGAAGATATTTATCCTGATTCACGGCAGTTTAAGCCAGAGCGGTTTCTGAAGCGTCAATTCTCTCCCTACGAATTTTTGCCGTTTGGCGGTGGTGTCCGTCGCTGCATTGGTGAGGCGTTGGCGTTGTTTGAGATGAAACTGGTAGTAGCGACTATTTTGAGACGCTGTGACCTTTACCTTGCCGACCCGCAGCCCGAACGCCCCAAACGCCGAGGTGTGACAATGGCTCCAGAACGGGGTGTGCAAATGGTGATGCGATCGCGCCACATGGATAAGGCTATCTGTTAGATGATACCTGACCATGGTGATACCTGATCCCACGCTGAGCCAGCTTGAGTACACTTGAAATAGCAGGCGATCGTTCAGGGTGGCGCACCATAGCAATGATTGAAACCTTAGTTGTCCTTGTCATCATTGGGCTGATTGTGGCCGGGATTTTAATCTATCCCCTTCTGGTTAGGCAACGACGCAGCCGTTTGAGCCATCGTCCATTTCCCCCGCTTTGGGCGGCCATTGTTGAAAATCATCTTCCGATCTACTCGCACTTATCCCCGGCGCAACGTCGCCAGCTTCAGGGGGATATTCAGGTATTTCTGGCTGAGAAGCAGTTCATTGGCTGTGCCGGATTGCAGATCACGGAAGAAATGAAACTGATTGTGGCGGCGATCGCCTGTCTGCTTCTGCTCAATGAACGAGAAAGCTATTTTCCAAAGCTGCGCTCCATTTTAGTTTATCCCAGTGCCTATTGGGTCAATGAAACAACGTCCGTTGGCACCTTTCTGGTAGAAGAAAAGCGTGTAGCGCGGCTAGGGGAGTCGTGGTCGAGGGATCAGGTGGTTCTGTCCTGGGAGCAGATCAAGCACGATACTTGCCACTGGAACGATGGACATAACGTTGTGCTGCATGAATTTGCTCACCAGCTTGATCAAGAAGATGGTCAGGCGGAGGGTGTTCCTGTGTTGCAAAACCCTTCCGACTACCGCACCTGGGCACAGGTGATGACCAGTGAATATCAGCAGCTCTGCACTGATGTAGAACATGGTAGAAAGACAGTGATCGATCGGTATGGCGCTACCAATCCTGCTGAGTTCTTTGCTGTCGCAACAGAAACGTTCTTTGAGAAACCGCAGCAGCTATTGAGAAAACACTCAACCCTATACAAACAGTTGCAACAGTACTATCAGCTTGATCCCATTCAATGGACCTGAGGGAAATGGCACTGAAACAATGCTCCAATCCATCGTTGCCTTTCATTCTGGGGTAGTGTGCTAGACCTGTGGACTTGAGGCAGAGTAGTTTTACCTCTGGCAACTCATGCTCCTATGGTTCTGGAACCCATTCTGTGCCCTGCTTGCCAAAGTTCTGATATGGTCAAACATGGAACTTCAAAGGAGGGGAAACAACGCTACAAGTGCCGCAACTCGCAGTGTTCCCGCAGCACCTTCATTCACCAATACTCTTACCGAGGGTACTTACCGGAGGTCAAACAACAAATTGCGGATATGGCGGTCAATGGCAGTGGTATCCGGGATGCTGCTCGTGTATTGGGCATCAGCCCGACCACCGTGATGGAAGAATTAAAAAAAGTCTCGGCACTTAACGCAAGTTAATCCAGCTCTGCTTCAGCAGGCAACCCAAACGGAATCTATGCAAGTTTTGATGCAACGAGTCGATGAGGCGCAAAATGTGGAGTTTTGTGGGCAATAAACAGCAGCAACGCTGGTTATGGCACGCGATCGATCATGCGAGTGGAACGATTCTGGCGTATGTTTTAGCGCCCCACACGGATGCAGCGCTAGAGTCATTGATGCACTTGTTAACGCCTTTTGGCATCGCGCGATTTTACACCGATGGTTGGGGAAGATACACCCGACTGCTGAACGAAGACCAGCATGAGGTGGGCAAACAGTACACTCAGAAGATTGAGCGTAAGCATTTAACCTTACGAACTCGGATCAAACGCTTGGCTCGCAAAACCATCTGTTTCTCTAAGTCAGAGTGGATGCACGACATCGTCGTCATTGGGCTATTTGTGAACCGCTATGAATTTGGGCTTGCCGTGTAACTCCTTCCACAGGTCTAGCACACTACCGGCGCAGGTTTGCAGCAACCTCGACAAGAGCAGGCGATCGTCTTATGATGGGGGTACGTTAAATTTGGCAGACCGAAGTGGGAGTCAAAACCCTGGGGGTTCCGCCAAAATCGCTAGAACCTCGGCAATTCAATACTTTTAGATTTTCAACCTGGTCAGAGGAATTGAAAGTCAGCGGCGGTTGAGGGCTGGAATTGGCATCTTTTTGGAGGTCTGCCAAAAACCATCCCAGAAACTGCTCTAGGAGGGCATCTCAGGCTGCGCTCTCGCAGCCCAATGAATCCCGCTTGCGGGACTGAAACCTGCAATTCGGGGATCAGGTGAGGGAGGCATGGGTTGCTCGCAGCCCAATGAATCCCGCTTGCGGGACTGAAACAAAAGAGAGATATTGCTGCGTTAACGCAGATTAGCACTCGCAGCCCAATGAATCCCGCTTGCGGGACTGAAACGAGAGTCGGTTCAAGTTGTCCTTTAACCACTTGTCTCGCAGCCCAATGAATCCCGCTTGCGGGACTGAAACGAAAAGCAATTACCTTCTCTTGATCTGACGATCGAAACTCGCAGCCCAATGAATCCCGCTTGCGGGACTGAAACAGGCGATCGCATTCCTGGCTCATCACAGCCATTACACTCGCAGCCCAATGAATCCCGCTTGCGGGACTGAAACTGAAGTCTTGATATTCATCCAAACCCACATAAATCGGGTCTCGCAGCCCAATGAATCCCGCTTTCGGGACTGAAACGCTAGAGAGCCTGTTTGAACGATAGAATTCATGGAAACTTGCAGCCTCTTCCTCGGATCAATGTGGCAAGACTGGTATGGAGTTAGCTCTGGAGAGAGCACAGAAAAAACCGAAGCGTAAGTGAGAGATGGATGAAGCGATCGCCCCTCACCCTCTTTTCTCCAACTCCGCTCTCACCCAGGCTCGAAAGGCTCTCATCGTCTTGTTTCGCCCAATCGAGCGACTTTGTTCTACATACTGAGGAATCACGGTATGTAAATACCATCCTGAGAAAGTTGGGCTATCCTCCACCTCAACATACTGTTCGGATTGTAGAACGTAAATTTGAATGCGATCGCCCTCTCGTCGCCATAGTTCTGGAACACGAAGAGATGCATACGTTGCAGGATGGGTGCGAGAAGTTATGTCTATTTCTAATGCCAGATCAGGGGGCGGATCAATGCTGAGATCTAATCGTTTTTTACCCCGTACAGATGCTTCATTTTGGATGTAGAAACATTGATCAGGTTCAATCCCTTTCAGGGTTTGAGGATTCTTAAATGTTGTTGAACCCAATGTCAAAAAATCAACATCACATTCTTCCAGAAATGCCTTAAGTAGATCACCGATTATTTCTTTATCAGACTCATGTTCTGGAAGGGGGGTCATGATCTCTAATATTCCGTTATCGTAAGCAATACGTGTACCCCGGTGTTCTCCCATTTCTTCTAGTATGGCTTCAAATTCATCCCACTCTACGTCATGGAACTTCACTCGATGTCCTGGTGGAACGTCCAATTGCCGAAGTTGCAATGTAACCATAAATCCTCCTTCCTAAAGAACTTGCTCCCTCACCCAAGCCCTAACCGATCGCCGCAGTGCCAACCGTCCAGCCGCTCGATTCGCTTCTATCAGTTGCGGTAACGCCTGAATATTCAGTTGCGGAAAAACCATACTTTGGCGAACTTCAACGTACTGCCCATCCTGAAACTGATAGATCGTGAGTGTTCCAGCGTCGTAGCACCAGAGTTCAGGAATCCCTAAAAGGGCATAGATAGGGAGCCGTTCTAATGACTTACTGGTGACATCGATTTCCAAAGCCAGATCCGGTGGAGGATCGATCGCAAGATTAATATCGAGTCTGCCACGCACGATCGCCTCATTTTGAAAATAAAAACAGTTATCCGATTCTAGCCCTGCTTGTTTTGCCCGCTGTCGCCAAGTGGTAGAGCCGTAACTCTCATAGTCTAGCTCTAAAGTTTCCGCCATATCTTTAATGGCATCTCCGATCGTTTCCTTGAAATACTCATGTTCAGGCAAAGGGGTCATGATTTCGAACGTTCCATTACAGTAAGCCACACGAGTTGAACGGCGATCGCCCAATTCCTGTAAAATCGCCTCAAAGTCCTCCCAACTGACCTTTTGGAACAAAACATGCTTTCCTGGTGGCACCTGAATGCTTTGAAGTGGAATTTGTACGCCCATAGTGGCTTCCTCACCAAGATTGGTGTTTTTTGACTCAGTTATTTCTAATCTTAAAATACTTCCTCATTGCCAATGTTCTATGTACCTCGTCACCACCAGAGCCGATCGCCTTCCCTCTGACCACCAGATCATCATGGTAGATGGCACCGTACCCAACTGGGAAGCGAAACCTGGCGATCTTCATTGGGATCATCACCGTCCGGATGGAGCCGATATCCAGATGGACGAGATTCCCTTACCCGATCGCTTCTCTTTTCTAGAAGAACAGGCCACCGATCAATCTCCCTGCTTCGTCACTACAATGGTCGATGCTGATGCCTGTTGTGCTGCTGCCTGGGTGCAATTGCCGCGAGAGGTGCTGACTCCAGAAACGATCGCCAAATTCAAAGCGATCGCCTGGGACTGCGATCATCTCATGGTTCCACTTGACCTCAACCAGTATGCTGAATTTGCTGCTAAAGCCGATGCTGCCCTCAAGAAATCGAGCGAAGGCATCGCCGCCGATTTAGGATTACCCCACGAGCGCAAAGACTGGACAGAAGACCATTGGCAAGCTTATTCATCAGAAGCCTTTCGACGAGGAACCGAGTGGCTAATAGCCGCCGCAAAGGGCGAGCAACCCTATCCCGGAGAAGGTGGTGAAGCCGATGATTACTGGCAGCAAATTGAAGCCGATGCTCAAATGCTCAAGGATGAAAATCGGATTCAATTGATTGAAACAGATCGAGGAGCGATCGCGGTGTGTGATGTTTGCAGGGTTGGACATGCCGTTGACCCGCGCTCCTTTTATCATGCACTTGGGTCACGCTCCCACTCCTTGCGCCCGGAAGCAATTACCTTGCGAGATCATCGTGCAGGCGGCAACCAATACACATTGGGCAGTATTCCCCTGCATCCAGAGCAGCACCTGCTCGATTACACCCAGGGTACCTTCGATCGCCTCACCCAGGCAGAACAACGCAAAGCTCCCGAAACCGGAAACTGGGGAGGCCGCCGCACCGTTGGGGGTTCTCCCTGGAATCATCCCTCTAACCTGACGATTGAGGAAATTGTTATACTCCTGAGCTGATGAGATTGGTGCTGGGGCTATTGCAAATCATACTCAAATCTGTGAATCATGAACGTGACTTTGAAGAATCAGTCGGCACCTGTTTTCATAGCCTGACCACTTTCCAACCCCATCCATTTCAACAGGAGGCGATCGCCGCCATTCTTTCTGGTCGCAATATTCTTTTGCGGGCACCTATTGGCGCGGGCAGAACAGAACCGCGATTGCCGCAAAATAGAGATATTACCAACGACCAACAGCCATGACTAAACGCATTCTCGTCATCGACAACGAGCAATACATTCAAGAAGTAACGCAAATTTGCTTACGAACGACCGCTGGATGGCAGGTGTTTACAGCAAGTTCGGGGCAAGAAGGCATTGCCAAAGCAGAAGCTGAACAGCCGGATGCAATTCTGCTGGATGTGATGATGCCTGATATGGATGGCCCTACTACATTTCAACAATTGCAGGATAATCCAACTACTCGTCAGATTCCGGTTGTTTTGCTCACTGCAAAAGTGCAAGCATCCGATCGTCGTCGTTATGACGAATTGGGTGTGCAGGGGGCGATCGCCAAACCGTTTAATCCTCTACAGCTTGCCAGCCAGATTGCTGCAATCCTCAGTTGGAGCCTTTGAATGGCACAGTTAGCCTGAAGGAGCCGGTTGAGGATAGTTTTTGAACAGTCCAAGTTCTTCCGCTCGTTGAAAAGCTTGCTGCAAGGGTTGCCCCTGCTTGACGGCAATGTGCATTAACACCATTGCGGCTGCCAACGTTGCATTGTTACAACACACTAACATGGGTTTGGGTAGTTGATTGATCTGATGAAGGACTTTGACTGTAATCTCAGGATTCATTACCTCAGTATCAATTGGCAGGTTGACGTAGCGTAACTCTAAGCGTTCAACTTCCTGTTGCTCTTTATTTGAGGAACGCCCGGGCGATCGCAAGTTCAGTACAGATTTATATCCTTCTGCGGCAATCTGTCGTAATTCTTCGAGTGTAATGTGTCCTGCGATCGCAAGTTCATCATTAATCTTCCTGATAATTTCCATTGCTCCCTCCTAAGCCAGTCGATCGCGTCAAATTCAAGTGAAATTCTATTCTCAGGTTAGGGGAACAACTTGAGAAACTTGTGAGGAACTTGTATCAACTGAATCTTTCAGAGACCATTGAGCTTGGTTCAGCGGCATTGAATATTGACCAGTCTAATCCTTATCTCGGCAGAGCTTTTCAAGTCGCTAGGGCGTGTTTTAAAACTCCTGATTGCTAGGTTACGTTGTGCTTTTCGCCCCCTAAATACTCCAAGATTGGGGGACTTTGAATCGTTCAAAAGTCTATAGAGTTGGAACTTCCAGGATCAACACGCCTTAATGCTACAGTTGTAGATTAGCTAGAATAGTCATGCAGTCAGGGATGCAGGCATTTTTGTCACGCTCTCGAATGTGTCTGTTCTGACCACAGCGACTCCAATTTCAGCAGAAGCTGTCCAGCAATGGGCAGATAAATTTCATCGTTTGAACCAGCGGTTTGATCCTCACTTCAAACGCGTCGAAATCAAACAACACGCTCAGGATTATCTGCAAGGCTTGCTCAGTTCAGTAGAACGTAAAAATGGTTGGCAAATTGCCGAGCAGGTAGGGGATAGCACTCCCTAGGCTATACGTTTTTAGACCGAGAACTCTACCTGCTCAAGAGTTGGACAAATGCACCTGAGCGGTGCCGCCAAGCTGGAGTGCCCCATGCTTGGATTAGTGGGGATGAAGTGTACGGCAGTGACCGGCGCTTGCGATTATGGCTTGAGGATCAGAGGGAAGCCTATGTACTGGCGGTTTCGCTAAAAGAACCTTTTGAGTATGCCCGAAGTGCGTCGGGTATTATGGGCACTGCTGCGGGCTTGGATGCCAAGCGTGGACTACATCTTGCACTGGTCTACGTGGCGACGAATTCACCCAGCCATTGCAAGGTTTCATCGCTACAAACGTCGGCTTCTTTCAACGTCAAATCTACAACTGTAGTACTAGACTGGCAGATACTTCCAACCCGTTGCACCGCTAACGTCTGGTCTTGTCACGCAGATGTCACATTTGCAGCCTAATATGTGGCTAAAGCTAGTCTAATTCTTTAGTCAAATCGTTGCGTTGTCTCTTTCCAGGTTCTTCAGGTAGTCCGCGCAGTTATACAGTCAGTTATACCGTTATGTATTGTCACTTTTACTTCTCAACGATATAAAAGGGAGCGTTCCGCTGAT
Source organism: Oculatella sp. LEGE 06141 (assembly GCF_015207605.1). Classification (GTDB taxonomy): domain Bacteria; phylum Cyanobacteriota; class Cyanobacteriia; order Elainellales; family Elainellaceae; genus Oculatella. The sequence continues at coordinate 81,933 of NZ_JADEWO010000025.1, read as the reverse complement.
TGTAACCAGTTGAGACTAAGAGTGTGGTGCCTTGTTTGAAAGTATTCTAACGGCTGTTCCACCCGATTTAACGTTTCCTTTAAGCGGATGCGATCGCCAATTGGAACGGCAAGTTCTCCGGATTCTAACCGGAGAGTCGCAACCTACCGGGTACTTTAATGTATTTCATCATCCCATATGATTCAGTTTGAGAGTGTCAATCCAGAGCCTGCGGGACTCGACCATTCTGCTAAAGCGTTTGCTGTTCAACCGTTCGAAGATATCACGTCACTAATTAGCCATGAACTCCGAACCCCCCTCACTGCCATTCTGGGTTCATTAGGGTTGCTAAAAATGGGTCAGCTTGGGGCGTTATCAGAAGAAGGGCAACAGCTCCTCAGTATTGCTATTAGCAATGCAGACCGTCTGACTCGTCTGGCTGATGCGATCGACCACGAATCGCTTTTACCAATGACGATTTTGTCGTCCACCGAAATTGAGCACTTCCAGCTAGAGAACGACCTGTATCAAGCTCTGGACTGTCAGGAATTTCAGTTAGTCTATCAACCGATGGTATCCGTAGAGAGCGATCGCATCATTGGGTTTGAGGCGCTAGCTCGCTGGAAACATTACTATAGAGGGTCTATTCCCCCGGCGGTATTCATTCCCCTGGCCGAAAAGACAGGAATAATTCATCCGCTGGGAATGTGGATTTTGGAACAGGCGTGCCAACAACTGCACCGTTGGCAGCAGCAGTTTCCTGCCCACTCTCCTCTGACGATGAGTGTCAATCTATCGCCTCTACAGTTGTTGCAGCCTGATTTGGTTTCGCAGGTTCGGCAAATTTTGCAAGACACCAACATTGCACCCAATAGCTTAAAGTTGGAGATTACAGAAAGTGCGCTGATTCAAAATTATGAGATGGCGATCGGTGTTCTCTCAGAACTGAAGGCGCTAGGCGTTCGTTTATACATTGACGATTTCGGTACGGGTTATTCTTCATTGAGCCGATTACAGGATTTACCAGTTGATGCCCTGAAAATCGATCGCTCCTTTGTCAATGGTCAAAAATGGGACATTAGCAAAACAATTATCCTCCTGGCTACGAAGCTAGGTCTAGAAGTCATTGCCGAGGGGGTAGAAACGGCTCAAGAGTTGAAGGCTCTCAAGGCGTTAGGATGTAACCAGATGCAGGGCTACTTATTTTCTAAACCGATTGATAGCCATGCGGCAAACGCAATGTTGTCCCAGTCGGGTCTCTCTTATTCGTTTAACCTGTGAGCAGACCACTCATCGATGATAGAGATGGGAACACCAATGGTTACAGTTCCTCCTATGGTTGGGTTAAATGAATTAACTGCTCTAGCTCAAACTCATTGACGAGCGTTAGGATGGCAAGCTTAAGAGATGCCTGGGATTCTGGAACTTGCTCTAAAAGCTGGACAATCTCTCGCTCTCTGACTCGCCGTGCAGCACAATTGACTGCCGCAACCCATTCGGGAGGCATGGTAGACAACGCTTCGAGCAACTGAGCCTGACTGATAAGTGCGGGTTGAGCGATCGCCGAAGAAACCGCATCATAGCGATAGCGCACCCCTAAATGCTGACTCATTTTGTCGAAGAAAATGTCCTCTGAACACGGTTTGCTCACACAATCATCACAGCCTGCCGTCAAAATGCGCTGACGTTCTTCCTCAAATACGCTGGCTGTGATCGCAATAATTTTCGTGAGCGGTGGTTGGCGTTCCACAGACTTTTGGCCTGCCTGCCTTGCTTGTTCCATAGCCCGGATGTGCCGGGTGGCTTCAAAGCCATCCATGATAGGCATGCGGATGTCCATCCAGATCAGGTGAGGCCAATAGCTATTCCATAGATCAACCGCTTCTTGCCCATTTTTTGCCGCTCGGACATCCAATCCAATCAGTTGCAGCCGAGCTACCAGCAGTTGCCGATTCTCTTCTACATCATCCGCCACCAGGATGCGATAGGTAGGTTGATCCGGTGCCAGGCCGACTCTTCGTTTCAGCAATGGAACGGGTTGCAGGGCATCCGTTTGTAACCGTTTGAGCGGCAGAGATACCTGGAAAACCGTTCCCGTTTTCCGACGGTTGTCTATGGCGATCGCGCCACCCATAAGCCGCACAAACCGATGACAGATAGCAAGCCCCAAACCTGCTCCCTGGTTGGACTTCCGCCCGCTTTCTGCCTGGACAAAGGCATCAAACAGCGTGTTGAGATCGTCTGAAGCGATGCCAGGGCCAGTATCCTCCACTTCAAAACACAGGAGATGGGGGCTGGCGGCGGCAGAACAGCCTGGTTCTGACTCTAACTCTGGGGTAGCCTTGACAGCCACTCGGAGAATGACGTGCCCCTGCTCTGTAAACTTGATTGCGTTATCCACCAGGTTGGTGATGATCTGACGCAGCTTGCGTTCGTCGATTTGAACATATTGGGGGATGCCAGTCCGCCCCTCGGCGCAAACACAATGGCTTCCTCCTTCGTAAATCCACTGCAATCCTTTCGCTTCAGCACGGAAGCGGAAGGTGGTTTCAAGACTGTCCAGCAGGGCATACAGGTCAACATTGCTTTCCTCAAGTGTTAGCTGACCCGCTTCAATTTTGGAGATAGACAGGACATCATTAATCAGCTGCAACAAATACTCACCGTTACGGTTGATGATGTCCAACTGTTCCTGTTGGGATGGGGGCAGCAACGAAGCGCGCGACATCAAATTGGCAAATCCCAGGATGGCATTAAGGGGCGTTCGCAGTTCGTGGCTCATGTTCGCCAGGAAAATACTTTTGGCTTTGTTAGCCGCTTCCGCTGCAGCTTTTGCGCGTGCCAGTTCTTCTTCTACTCGTTTGCGATCGCTAATATCGCGCCCGACCCCCTGCAATTCAACCTTTTGCCCTTGCTCATCGAAAATGCCCCGGTTAACCCACTGCGTCCAGCGTATTTGCCCCTGAGCAATGACCCGGTTCTCGATACAGACAACGGGATTGTCTGGGTGAATTGTTTGAAGCTGTTGAGCGACCCATTCACGGTCTTCTTCTAGAACGCTGGGCTCATAACATTGACCAATAACCTCTGCTCGCGCCAAGCCAAAGTAGCGGCAAAATGCCTCATTCACAAAGGTCAACGTACCATCGGGCAAGAAGCGAATGATCAAGTCAGTTTGATCTTGCAAAATCGCTAGATAGCGGGCTTCACTCTGGCGCAGGGCGGCCTCCGCCTGTTTACGTTCGCTGATGTCAAATACGATACCCTGAAGCACCCAGGTTTTTCTGTCAATCGCCAGAACACGCCGAGCGCAATCTCGCACCCATATCGTTCTGTTGTCGCGGGTGAGCATCCGATATTCCGCCTGGATCGGTTCGTTGGCGGCCAGTTGAGCGTTGAGAACCTGTAAGACGCGATCGCGATCGTCGGGATGAACATACTCAGCCCAACTGTTAAACGTCCCTGGAATCCATTCGTCTGCTGGAACGTTTAATAGGTGCAGCAGATTAGGACTGATGTAAGAAAACTGGGGAGTGTCTGTGAGGGGTGCAGTATAAACCACTCCTGGAATCTGCTCAACCAGCATCCGATATTGCAACTCTGCCTGGGTGATTTGCTCCTCTGCTCGTTTGCGATCGTTGATATCCATAATGATGCCAACAGCACGAATCGCTTGCCCCGACTCGTTGTAGATATACTGGCCTTTGCTTAATCTCCAGTGAAAGCTGCCATCGGGATATACGACGCGGTACTCAACCTCAATGGCAGCGTGGTGGTGGTGGCTGGCAGCCAAGACCTGTTGAACGTAGATCTGATCGTCTGGATGAATGCAGTTGAACCATGCCTGCTGGTTCGTTTCGATTGCACCTGGCTCTAAACCTAGCAAGCGGAAGTGCTGATCGCTCCAAACCTCTTTGTCGATCGTAATTTGCCAGTCCCACATGCCAATTTCGCTGAGATCTAAGGCTAACCGTCGTTGCTCTTCACTTTCGCGCAATGCAGCTTCGGCCTGTTGACGTTTTGCTTCGTTCCCCTTAGCGTCGCTGATGTCAGTACTAACGCCTGTCACCAGCCAATTTTTGGCGCTGTCATCCCAGCACGAAATATAAGTGCCTGAGATCCATCGCAGCGATCCATCCTTGTGCTGAAATCGATAGTCTACGGTTGCTGTCCGTCCGGCAAAAATGTCTGCGAACAATGGCATAATCACCGTGTCTCGGTCGGCTGGAAACACCCGCGATATCCAGAGCATTTTGTTAGCCAGAATTTCCGCCGCCGTGTAGCCAAAGAGGGTTTCACAGCCGACCGATTGATACTCATATTCCCAGTCCTGATTGGCAAAAACTCGGAAGCGAACCGTTGAGGCGATCGTGCTATTAAGAATGGCACTGAGTTTGGCAATGTATGCTGTATGGCTGGCAACGATCGCCTGGTAGCGGTTTTGATCTGGGATGGTTTTTGTCCCCACCTGAGGCGATGACTCCGCTTCTTCCGCTGCGCTGTGCGGCCAGGAAGGAGCGATCGGAGCGGTGCCAGGGTCGAGCGCTTGCAAAATACTGGCCTGGGTCACCATCCCCACGGGGTAGCCGCAACTGTTTAAAATGGGCAGGTGGCTAATGTGCGCCGCCTGAAAGTGGCGTAAAACGGTGCAAATATCCTCTGCCTCAGTTTCGCTTAAGCTAATGACCTGGGTTGCCATCACGGCAGCAATGGTCAGGTTGGTTAGTTCGGTGCCTGTGGCGATCGCCCGTACCAGATCCGCTTCTGTAAACAGGCCAACCAGTCGTTGCTGCTCCACCACCAGAACACAGGCCATCTGCGACTGGTGCATTTGCCGGATCACCTCAAACGCGGGTGTATTGAACGCAACCACAAGGGCAGGTTGTATGACTGGAGACACAAGCTGCAACGAGCCAGGAGACATAGATTCGTTCATGCAATACGGATGAAGCCGTTCGTTTTGACCAGACTGCTGAGCACTCATACCAGTAGTCTACGGTTGAGTGGTAGGTTGTGGTCTGGTGTATCCTTTGTTTCGCCACGATCGCGCCAGGGAAACGCTAACCCAGTGCTAGCGTAAAGTAAAAAGCGGTTCCAGTTTCCACTTGAGACTCAACCCAGATGCGTCCGTTATGATTCTCAACAATCTTTTTACAGGTGGCTAAGCCAATGCCCGTTCCAGGGTAGTTCCGAGTCGCTTCAGTGCGCTGAAATATCTCAAAAATGCGCTCCAGGTTCTCAGGTTCAATGCCGATGCCGTTATCATGAATCCCAAACCGCCAGTGATGCTCCTGTGGCACTGCTGAAATCTGGATCTGCGGCGAAACGTTGGGGCAACCAAACTTGATGGCATTACTGATCAAATTTTGAAACAGTTGAATGAGTTGAGTTTCACTACCGAGCACGGTTGGTAAGGGGTCGTGTACCAGGCTGACTTGCTTCTCGGCGATCGCCACCTGCAAATTTTCCAGAACTTGCTCCAGAACGCGGCTAGTATCTATCGGCTGAAAATCCTGCTCGTATTTACCAACCTGAGCATAGGCCAGCAGGTCTTGAATCAACCGCTGCATCCGCCCGCCCGCATCATGAATTCGGTTGAGGTAGTCGTAAGCGACATCGTCAAACTGGTTTTCGTACTTCAGCAGCAGCAGCTTGATAAAACCCGTTATACTCTGGAGCGGCTGTTGTAAATCGTGCGAAACCACATAGGCAAACTGCTCCAGTTCACGGTTAGAGCGTACCAGCTCTGCATTTTGTTCAACAAGCTGGTGTTGCAGTCGCTGGATTCGCAACTGGTTTTCAATTCGGGCTAATACCTCTGCTTCCTGAAAGGGTTTCGTGATATAGTCAATTCCGCCTGCGGCGAAGGCTTGAACCTTGTCTAAAGCGTCATCCAGAGCGCTAATAAAAATGACGGGCACTTCACGAGTTTTCGGATCGGCTTTCAGGTGCAAACAGACCTGATACCCATTCATTTCGGGCATTTTGATATCCAGCAAGATTAGATCGGGTGGATCGGCCTGAGCCGAGAAGATGGCTCGCTGTCCGTTCAACGCCTTACGAACTTCAAACCCGTGATTCATCAGCATTGCCGACAACAGGCGCAAGTTATCTGGCGTATCGTCAACAATGAGAATATCTCCCCTCGGCTGATTTGCCTGTCTGTCACTCATACTGCTACCGCATTAAGCCCAATACATGTTCTAACAGACTTCACTAAGCTACACGCTCCAGCGATCGGCTAGCGAAGCGTTAATCCTAGCCTTTAACTTGATTAGGTAATAGAACGAATTGACCTGCCGCTCGGTTCCGTTCCTATCAAGCTTGCCCGAAGTCGATCCAGAAAACCCGGTTTGCAGCGGCAGCCGCCAGTGTCGCAGCATTCAACGCTAAGAGAAGAGGTTATTTTCAACGTATCCAATCTGGCTGCATTCGCCCCCTCAATCCCTTCAGCTTGAGGGATTTCCGAGCCAGTTCTGGTTCAAAGTCCCCGTTCGGCTGAGCGCTCACGTCGAAGCCAGAATTGGCGGCTTAGCGCCTGCGGCAAGCCAGAAAAGGGGTGGTTCGAGTCACCCATCAGCACTTTAAAGCTATCTTCGTCGGCAACTCCACTCGTTGGCAAAGCAGTATGGCACGAAAGGGAATGGATATCTGCTGCTGGAGTATGTCAGCGATGCCTTCTTACTCTATAAGGGGTTGCGTTAGCTCTAGAATTTGCTCAAACTGAAAACTGTGAGTCCAACGGGTCAACGTTTCGGCCAACAGCGCATGAGTTGCAGGAATGTCTTGAATTAACTCCAGGATGGGTTGGTCAAAGCCTCGAATCGCCGCCTGATGGAGCGTTGTCACCCATTCAGCAGACATCGTGGTTTGAAGCATTTCAGCCGTTACGACCGCATTGGGGTCAGGGTGCCGCTCGTCCAGGGCGGGAATATGTTCATCAGGCGAGCGGCTAAACCGCAGATTAAGCACTTCCTCAGCCGTTGCCAGATGAACCTGAATATGAAATTTGGCGATCGCCCCCTGTCCCGGATGGCTATCTATTGTGATTTCCCCTCCCATCGATTGAACAAACTGGCGGCTAATGGACAGACCTAACCCCAACCCCTGCTCCGCCTTTCGTCCCGTTTCTGTTTGCGAAAATGCCTTAAACAACTCATCGGCCTCAGCAGATGCGATCCCAGGCCCGGTATCTTCAACTTCAAAGAAGAGGGTGTATGGCGCTTTAGAGGCTGGAGTGTGCAGTTGAAGCGTGGTTTCCGTACTCCATGCCTGTGGTTCCCGGCTCTGTTGAGCGGGGCTTGCCTCTCCGTTCTGGCTCTCTACCGCCCGACCACGAACCTTCAGCGTAATCCAGCCAGCCTGGGTAAATTTGATGGCGTTCTCTAAAACGCAAGTCAACACCTGACGCAGCTTGTTTTCGTCTGAGTAGATATGCTGGGGCACGTCTGGAGCGCACTCCAGCTCAAAATGCAGCCCTTTGCAGATGGTTTGGGTGTGCCAAAGCGTTTCGAGTGTGGTCAAGAGGTGATGCAAATCAAAGCAGTGTTGATGGTGCGACGGGTTGTTGTCTTCAGTGTGGGTCAGGGTTAGCAGGTTATTAATGAGTTTGAGCAAATTCTGCCCACTACTGGCAATGGTTGTGATGTAGTCCTGATGATCAGCCGAAAGCGACGGATCTTTTTCCATTAGCTGCGTAAAGCCAAGAATGGCATTTAGGGGCGTACGGAGTTCGTGGCTTACTCTGGCTAAGAACTCGCTCTTGGCGTAGTTAGCCGCTTCGGCCATTTCTTTTGCCGTTTGCAATGCCGTCTCAGTTTGCATCCGGTGGTGAATTTCCTGACGCAATGTCTCTTCAATCTGCTTGCGATCGCCAATTTCCTGCTGCAACTGTTGATTTTGCTCAACGAGCTGCTTTTGCAACCGCTGAATGGTGAGCTGATGTTTAACCCGAAACACCACTTCCTCTGGCTGAAATGGCTTCGTGATGTAGTCTACACCCCCGACTCTAAACGCTTTAACTTTATCCAACACGTCATTCAGCGCACTTAAAAAAATGATTGGAATATGCTGGGTTTGAGGATTTAGCTTGAGCCGTTGACACACCTCATACCCATCCATGTTGGGCATCCGAATGTCGAGCAAAATCAAATCAGGAGGAGATGCCTGCACACCAATCAATGCCATTGAGCCACTTTTGACACACCGCACCTCGTACCCCTGCTCTAGCAGAGTGTTGGATAAGACCCGCAGGTTGTCAGGCGAGTCATCCACAATCAGAATGTCTCCTGTGGGGGCTTTGGCTAAATCAAAATGCATGCTATTTTGTGAAATTTCACATCAGGCTTGAGGGATGTTTATTATTTTCCAATAAGAATGTGGCAGAACTGTGAGCTTCTGACCAGGATGTCCTGGAAGTGCGGATTGAACTGTAAACGAGACGATCGCAAACAGGTTGCTGCACTCTGGGTTTTGGTTGCGGGCGATCGCCCCTATCGGTTGAGTTCCTGAGGGAACCGCTCTATGGCTGTACTCAGAATGTAGGGCATCATTACGTAATAGCTAGACTGGAACTATGAGGATTTTGGTAGTCGATGACGACGAACTACTGGCGCAACAGTTTGCCGCTCACTTAAAAACGCAGCACTATGTTGTGGACATAGCAACCGATGGCGAAACCGGGTGGGACTATGCCCGATCGGCCATCTATGACCTGATCGTGCTGGATATTAATCTTCCTAAACTGAACGGACTGGGTTTGTGCCAAAAATTGCGTCAAAGCAGTTATCGCAAACCTATTTTGCTATTAACAGCAATGGGAGAGAGTTCCGACAAGGTGATGGGGTTAGATGCAGGAGCAGATGATTATGTCGTCAAACCTTGCTCCATTGAGGAACTGGGTGCCCGCGTGCGTGCCTTGTTGCGTCGGCAGACGGCATCGGGCACACCTATTTTAGAATGGGGGCATTTATGTCTTGATCCCAGTACTTGTGATGTAACATACCAGAACCAGCCGCTAGCCCTATCTCCCAAAGAATATGCGTTGCTGGAACTATTCCTGCGTAACCCGCAGCGAATTTTTAGCAGCAGTCTCATCCTGGAACATCTGTGGGGGTTTGAAGATTCCCCTGGTGAAGAAGCCGTTAGAACCCACATTAAACGGCTGCGGCGGCGGCTAAAGTTGGGCGGAGCAGAGGATGTGATTGAAACGATTTACGGCATGGGATACCGCCTTAAACCGCCCGTAGAACCTCAACCGTCCCTATCTGACCAGGCTCGTGCTGCCGCGATCGAGGCGTGGGAGCATTTGAAGAAGCCGATCCTGGCTCGGCTGACGGTGCTAGATCAGGCGACTATGGCGCTTCAGCGAGGGCATCTGCCAGAGCCACTCCGAGACGAAGCAGAACAGGCCGCCCACAAGCTGGCAGGATCGCTGGGGATGTTTGGTTTCCCAGAGGGGTCACGGCTCGGCTGGGAAATTGAACAGATCTTAAAACAGCCCAATGCAGCAGATGCGCTGGCTCGATTGGAGGCCAGGGTTGTTGGGTTACATCAAGAACTGCAAAAGCCACCCACACCCATGAGCGGCGGTTTGTTCTCTGACCCGGATGAGGAAATGTCTCATTCCCGTGCAGCGCTGGTGTTGTTGATAGTCGATAGCGATGCTGCGTTGATTCAGCAGTTGCAGCACATGGCGAGCCAGACCGAGATACACATTGAGACTGCGCTCACTGGCTCAGAGGCCAGGATTAAAATGGCTCAACAGCCGCCAGATGTTGTGTTACTGGATTTAGCGTTCTCCCCTGAACCCGATGCTGGTCTGGAATTGCTAGAAGAGTTGGGCGATCGCTTGCCGCAAATTCCGGTGCTGGTCTTTACGAAGAGCGATCGATTGGGCGATCGCCTTAGAGCTGCTCGGTGTAGTAACCATTGGTTTATCTCAAAGACAACGCCTCTCAACCATGTGCTGCAAGCCGTTCAAGATGCCTTGAACTATACTGCTCCAGATTCAATTACTGTACTGATTGTGGATGACGATCCAGTCATGCTGCATCATTTGAAGCAATGTTTGCCGCGCTGGGGTATTTGCCCTATTACCCTTAACGATGCTGGCTTATTTTGGGAAACTCTGGAAACTGTTACGCCCGATCTGTTGATTTTAGCCGTTGAGATGCCGATCATCAGCGGAATTGAACTGTGTCAGGTGGTTCGCAGCGATTATCACTGGCACAAGTTACCCATCCTGTTTCTGTCTGCCCATCATAATGCTGAAACGATCCACCAGGTCTATAGCGCCGGTGCAGATGATTATGTCGCCAAACCCTTTACGGAGACAGAACTTGTGACGCGCATTTTCAACCGTTTGAAGCGCAACCAGCGTTTATCTACGCTGGCAGGCATCAATCATTAGCGGGTATGGGTGCGATCGATTTCAGTCATATTTAAAGGTACTGTACTGGCGCATTTGTTGATTCAGCTCATTCAATTTTGACTGAAGGTCAACACAGTATTGTTTGATACAGGCTTTATCACCTTGTATGAGACTCTCCTGCAACTGTCTCATCAGGATTTGAATGTCTTGGCGAAGAGTTTGAGCAAACTGCATCCCAAAATCTAGAGCTGCCTGCTTAAGTTGTTGCGCTCCTTGTAATATTAAGGCTTCAGCACGGTTGAGCTTTTCGATAGGTTCTTGAGCCACGATTTTACTCCAGAGCTTTGAAACGTTGTGGGATTTGTGTTCTCTTCACCATACTAATTAAACTTGCAGAAAGCGTTTGTTCTTTTTGTGCGGTTACTTGCCTTTACTAGCTCCTGGTTTTATCAGCTCTGATTCAGACTCACTCCAGCCCTGAAATTAAGGCTTTAGCTCAGGAACGGGCGAGATCGCCCACTTTCCATCAGGCAGGTCAACGCTGTTTTCAGCAACTCTAGAGTTCCTTATCGGTTGCAATAATATGGACATCAATGTTTTTGAGCGATCGCAACAGTTTATGAGTCAGTGATCCACGCAACATGAGTTTCCATCGAGACCGCTGGCTTTCACCAATGACAATCTGAGTAATGTAATAATTTTTTGCAACGTCTGCGATCGCTTTAGCTTTGTCTTGATCACTCACTCGAATAAAGGCTCCACCAAACTCTTTACAGAGTCTTTCACACGTTTCAATATGCAGACTTTCTGCTTTTGTCAAGAAGCGATCGGGGTCATTCACAAACAAACAGTAGAAAGGCGCGTGCATATAGCCAGCAATTCGGGCACCGCGTCGAATTAGTTGAATTGCATTCGGGTAGGTTGAAACGCAAACTAATACTCGTTCATGGATGCTGCAAAACGGGGCATCGGCTCTTGTTCCATTGGAGGCTTGCTCAAGCGCATCCTCTTCAATGTTGTCAGCGACTTCTCGTAATGCCAGTTCTCTTAAAGCAATCAGGTTACGCCGTTGGAAGAAGTTTTGCAGGGATTGGTCAATTTTTTCGGGGGCATAAATCTTTCCATCCTTGAGACGGTCTTCTAACGTTTCAGGTGTGACATCAATGACCACAACCTGGTCCGCTTCTTCCAATAGGCGATCGGGGATTCGCTCTCGCACGACAACCCCTGTAATTCGGGCTACGAGGTCATTCAGGCTCTCTAGATGCTGAATGTTGACGGTTGAAAAAACATCAATCCCTGTTGCCAGAATGACTTCTACATCTTGATACCGTTTTTCTCGCTGAGCACCAGGGACATTGGTGTGAGCGAGTTCATCAATCAGAACCAGTTGCGGTTGACGAGCCAGGATGGCATCTGTGTCCATCTCAGACAAAACAACGCCAGAGAAGTTGATTTGTTGTCGGGGAACGATTTCTAGTCTTTCTGCCCGTTGTGCAGTCTCCTGCCGATTATGGGTCTCCAGTAGTCCAACCACCACATCAATTCCTTCCTGCCGGAGCCGATGCCCTTCTTCCAGCATTCGGTACGTTTTGCCGACACCGGGAGCCATGCCGATGAAGATTTTGTGCTTGCCCCGGTAGGCAGGACGAATGTAGGTGCTGTCAGGTGAAGGATTGGATGAGTGATACATAGATTAGGATTCAGGACAATCGGCAGCACTTCTGAGTGACGTGGTTTTTTAACAAGCAATCGTTTAGCGAATAGTAGACGGGGTGCGATCGCTTGAGAGCGACTTTGAGGGCAGAAACAAACATGGGGTGGAGGGCGATCGCCAGAACAACATCTCCAACATAAACAGAAGGATTTTCGCTGGCTGGAATAATTCGTTCTTGTCTAAGTACCCCCAGAATCGCACATCGTTCCGGGATTTGAATTGCCGATAATCGAAGACCGCAATGGCGACTGTTTAATTGAATAATGACTCCAAACAAGGCGGGTTCGATGATTCTTTCCACGCACATAAGCTAAAGGTTTGTGACTTGGATGGTTTAGCTGCCCAACGCATCAAGAGCCAAATTGAGCCTCAGCACATTCACACCTGGTTCACCAAAGATGCCTAAGAAGCGACCATCTGTGTTTTGACTAATCAGATCTTCAAGTTGATTGGGTGGCAGCCCGCGTGCCGTTGCCACTCGTGTAATTTGCGCTCTAGCAGCTTCGGGCGTGATATGAGGGTCAAGGCTGGAACCAGAGGTATAAACCAGATCGGCAGTGGGTTGAATGCCTGCCTGTTGCAATTGCGTGGTGGTTTCTTGAACCCGTTGCAGTAAATCTGGGTTGGATGGAGCCAGATTACTTGCGCCGGATACCCCAGTTTGGAGAATGGTGTCTGGATCATTTTGAGGGTCAGCCGTGCTGTAGCTGGTGGTACTGGGGCGACTGTTGAAATAGCGATCGCTCGTAAACGGTTGTCCAATTAACGCTGATCCGACAGCTTGACCTTGAGTATTCGTCAAGATGCTGCCGTTTGCCTGAAAAGGAAAGGCGATTTGCCCAAAAGCAACCATAACCAACGGATAAACCAAAGCGGTGATGACCCAGAGTACCAGGGTCGATCGAATTGCTCGACCTGCTTCGCGTGCAAAACTCATTAGAACTTCTCCGGTACGAACATGACAAAGAACAAATAAACGGAAAGTGCAACCGTTCCCAGACCTAATAGCCCTAATGACCAAGCTTGAGATCGGGAGAATTCATGGCCACTGGCGGCATAAACAATAGGGGCAAGAATGAGGTTGAAACAAATTCCAAGAAATAAGTAGAGGGAGTGTTTTCGATTCATGGGTTTACTATTGAGGGTTGGATTGTCATTTGTCCGTTGTCATTAGTAGTTAGTAGATACCAACAACTAATGACCAATGACCAGTGACTAAGAAAGAGGCAAAATTAGGTCGATCGCCTTGATTGCAATAAATGGCGCAATAATGCCGCCCAACCCATAGATCAACATGTTGCGTTGCAGCAGTTGATCGGCGGTGAGGGGACGGAACTGTACACCTCTCAGAGCCAATGGAATTAGGACAGGGATAATTAAAGCGTTGTAAATCAGGGCAGAAACGATCGCCGATTGGGCACTCTTTAAGCCCATAATGTTGAGCGCACCAATGCCAGCCGCCGCGAAGATAGTGGGGATAATCGCAAAGTATTTGGCGATGTCATTGGCAACAGAGAAAGTGGTCAACGCGCCACGGGTGATCAGCAGTTGTTTGCCGATCGTCACCAGATCGATGAGCTTAGTTGGGTCAGAATCCAGATCCACCATATTGGCGGCTTCTTTGGCGGCTTGTGTCCCGGAGTTCATTGCCACTCCCACATTGGCTTGTGCAAGGGCGGGTGCGTCATTAGTGCCATCTCCCGTCATGGCAACCAGCTTGCCCTGAGCCTGTTCACTGCGAATCACATTAATTTTGTCTTCGGGGGTGGCTTCGGCAATGAAGTCATCGACTCCCGCTTCCTGAGCAATGACCGATGCCGTAATGCGGTTATCTCCGGTCAGCATGATGGTTTTGACTCCCATGCGCCGTAACTGGTCAAACCGTTCTCGCAGTCCAGTTTTCACAATGTCTTTGAGGTAGATTACGCCGTAGATTTCATTACCCTGGCAAACAGCAAGAGGCGTTCCACCTAAGCGAGACACCCGTTCGTAGGCTTCATCCAGGGTTGTGGGAACTTGACCGCCACGGGAGCGCACGAATCCTTTAATCGCATCTACAGCCCCCTTGCGGTACTCCTTACTGTCAAGGTCAGTGCCGCTCATGCGCGTCCGCGCCGAGAACTCGATCCCTTCTGCGGGTTGCCCATCCAGGTCGAATTTTGCCCCTAACTTTTGGGCTAACTGAACGATCGATCGCCCTTCTGGGGTTTCATCAAACACACTGGCAGCTAAACAAATATCGGCGACTTCCGGCACAGAATGACCATTGACGGGGATAAATTCATCCGCTAAACGGTTTCCCAAGGTAATCGTGCCCGTTTTATCGAGGACGAGGGTATTCACGTCACCACAGGCTTCTACGGCACGTCCAGAGGTGGCGATCACGTTAAATTGAGCGACTCGATCCATCCCGGCAATGCCGATCGCACTCAACAACCCACCGATCGTCGTGGGAATCAGAGCGACCAAAAGGGCAATGAGAATGGCAATGCTGGTTCCAGTCCGCAGGTTGTTGCCTGTTGTGGCTCCTGCCACACCGTCTAAAAAGCCCGCGATGTATCCAGAAACAGAAGGCGTTGTGGCAACCACAATCAAAAATACCTGAGTCAATACGGCTAGCAGGACAGTTAGCGCGATTTCGTTCGGGGTTTTGCTACGTTCGGCTCCTTCGACCAGGGAAATCATGCGATCGATAAAACCCTGCCCCGGATCAGAGGTAATTCGCACAATCAGTTCATCGGAGAGCAAACGAGTTCCCCCCGTCACCGAACTGGCAATATCCGTACCCGGTTGTTTCAGCACCGGAGCCGATTCTCCAGTAATAGCTGACTCATCCACCGAGCCAATTCCCTGAATCACATCACCATCCGCAGGAACCATATCTCCAGCAATGACCTTCACCTGATCGCCCCGGCGCAATTTGGTAGAACTGATGTCCTGAACACTGCCATCGGGTGACAGTTTACGAGCAACCGTGTCACTGCGGGTCGATCGCAGGGCATCGGCCTGTGCCTTTCCTCTGCCTTCTGCCACCGCCTCCGCAAAGTTGGCAAATAGAATTGTAAAAAACAGAATGAGGGTGATGATGCCATTGAGTAATCGCTGTTGCCCGATATCTGCCTGAACCGAACCAAACAGATTGGGATTAATGGTCACTAGCAGGGTGACGATCGTGCCCAGCCACACCACAAACATGACGGGGTTTCGGACTGCTATGCGAGGGGTTAATTTGACGAACGATTCTCGGATGGCGCGTTGATAGAGTCCTTTACGATCGGCTTTGGGGGTATGGCTGCGATCGCCCCGACGACGACCAGGAAGCCGAATTGGGCGAGAGGATGTAGAGGATTCGTTTCTAGTTTTCATAAATTCTCACTCCTACCCAATTCCTTTGACAATTTGAAATGCTTCTGCCACTGGACCTAATGCCAGTACTGGGAAAAAGGTCAGTGCGCCCAGAATCAAAATCACGCCAGCCGTGACTCCAGTGAACAATCCTGTATCGGTTCGCAGGGTTCCAGCCGTTGCGGGGACGGGTTGTTTGCGGGACATACTATCTGCCAGCAGCAGCAACGCCACGATCGGGATATAGCGACCTGCTAAAAGGCTGAAACTGGCACTCAAATTCCACCAGAGTGTTCCATCATCGAGTCCCTCAAATCCAGAGCCATTGTTCGCTGCTGCTGAAGCATATTCGTAAACGACTTGCGATAGCCCATGAAAACCAGGATTCGTAATACCGGATACCCCAGGAATGGTGAGAGTCAGTGCGGTGGGAATCAGGATGGCGATCGGGTGAACCAGTAGAATCAAGAAACTCGCTAGCACCACTTCCCGTTTTTCGATTTTGCGCCCCAAGAATTCTGGGGTTCGCCCCACCATCAAGCCCGTGACGAATACTGCCAGAATCAGGTAGGCAAACAGGTACGCCGTTCCCGTTCCCTGTCCACCCCATACGATCTGCAAAAACATATTTGAGAGAGTGACAAAGCCACCATTGGGCATGAAGGAGTCATGCAAGGCATTGACCGCACCGCACATCGTTGCAGTTGTAGAGACTGCAAATAAAGCAGATTGCGCCCAACCAAATCGGACTTCTTTGCCTTCTAAGTTGGGTTGTTGATTGCCCAGCAGGGTATTGACTGCCGGGTTTCCATCGTATTCACCAATCGCTGTAATGACGATGAATCCTACAAAAATGATCATCACCATGCTGTAAATTAACCATGCCTGCTTGCGATTATTTGCAAATAGCCCAAAGGTGTAAATGAGCGATGTCGGAACCGACAGTAATGCCACAATCTCAACTAAATTGGTGAAACCGTTGGGGTTCTCAAAGGGATGGGCTGAGTTGATGCCGAAGAACCCACCCCCGTTCTCGCCCAACTCTTTGATGATTTCGTAGTGGGCTACAGGGCCGCGTGCGATCGCCTGACTAATTCCCGGATTTTCCAAAGTTGGTACAATCGCTGGCCCTGCAAGCGTTTCTGGAACTCCTGCCGCCATCAGGATCATGGCACCGACAATGCTAATCGGTAGCAGAATTCGGGTAATTGCCTGGGTCAGATCAACATAAAAGTTACCTAACGGTTTACCTGTTAAGCCTCGAATGAAGGCGATCGCCACCGCAATTCCGGTCGCTGCCGAGGTAAACATCATGAAACCAAGAGCCGCAAACTGGCTGAAATAGCTGTAGGTCGTCTCGCCAGAATAGTGCTGCTGATTCGTATTAGTGACAAATGAAATTGCCGTATGTAAAGCCAGATCCCAGGACGGCGCACTCAGTCCAGTGGGATTAAAGGGCAACACTCCCTGAAACATGAAGATCAGGTAAATAAACACCAGCATTGCCAGGTTGCTATACAGCACTGCCCGTGCATATTGCCAGCCTGTCATCTCTTCCCGTGCTCTGACTCCACTCAGCAAGAAAAAGGTTCGCTCTAGAGGATTAAGCACCGAATCAAAAATGGTACGTTGTCCCACAAATACACGCGCCATATATCGACCGAAAAATGGCGTAATGGCCACTACGATCAGCAGCGTTAACGCAATTTGAATCCATCCTTGCAACATGAATCATTTAACTCCGACATCAGTGAATAGACTATTGCTGAAGCGATGAGTCGTTGAGTACCTGAAACTGATCGGGAACTAGCAACTCAACTCTTCAACTGCCCCTACTCATTGATGGTGAAACTCTGATCCAGGAATTACAAGGTATAGGGCAGGGTTTACCGCTATTTTTGGATCACTGATATAGTCCGCAGGACGTAGTGTTTAGGAAACGTTTAGAGAGCGTTTAGGTGAGGTCTATACCTGTAAATATAAATTTGTATTTGAATGCGGACTGTGCTTCATTTTCAGGTGATTTCACTTGAAAATCGCTAGACTTTTGAAGATGGGACTGGCTCAATGGCTGTTTTTCCTGTCTCAGAGGAGCCAAATGTCGCAATTTCAACGCATTTTTGATTCAAAGAACTGGAATTTAAGAACATTCTGGTTAGTGGTAGGACTTTTTGTAGTAGTCCTGTCTCTGGAATTTTCAACCCCACCGAATTATGTGTTTGGCTACCTCTACATTGGGCCAGTTTTGCTAGCGAGCACTCATTTGAGCCGCAAAACAACCTTTCAAGCAACATTAGTTGCCTGCGTTCTCACCCTGATGAACGTCTGGTTGCCAGGAATTGAAATCGTTGGAGTTCCCACGATCGCCAGTCGAGTCATTGCAACGCTGGCACTGGTCGTGACGGGTGTATTGAGCGATCGCAATCGGCTATATCAGCAGACGGTGCTACAGCAGCAAGCGAAATTGGAAGCGCAGGAAAAGTTAGCCAGCATCCGCGAGGACTTTGCTTCAGCCCTAACCCATGACCTGAAAACTCCTTTATTGGGAGCCATTGAAACGCTAAAAGCCTTTCAGGGTGGCAGTTTTGGTTCGGTTGAACCCACCCAACAGCGAGTTTTAGCAACCATGATGCGGAGCCATAAAACAACGCTACAAATGGTTGAAACCCTATTGGATGTTTACCAAAATGATAACGAAGGGTTGCAGTTGAATCTTGCCCCAGTTGATCTCGGTGAGATTGCCGAAGAAATTAAAGCAACGATGACCGATTTAGCCGCTAGCCGCCGAGTTCACATTTCTCTCCATTACGGCGCATCCGATTTTCGTCAATTTCTTTGGGTCAAGGGAGATGCTCTACAACTTCAGCGAGTCGTGGCAAATCTACTCACGAATGCGATTAACCATTCTCCGCGTGGTGAACGGGTTGAGGTTGTCCTCGAAGCAGGACACTCTTATCAAACCGTCAAGGTCAAAGACTGTGGGGCAGGCATTAAACCAGATGAACTTCCCCATCTGTTTGAGCGGTTTTACCAGGGGCAAAGCGATCGCCAGGCGAAAGGATCGGGACTGGGGCTTTACCTTTCTCGCCAGATTGTCGAAGCCCACGGCGGTACAATTTGGGTAGAGAATCGGCAACCGGGTGGAGCAATCTTTGCTTTTCGGCTACCCACATTCCCATACACTTCGTCCTATTCTGTTTAAGATGGTATCTCCACCACTCAAAATTCTTCTGGTTGAGGATGATGAACTCTTCCGTCTCGGCTTACGGGTTCGGCTAGAGCGAGAGCCAGGGCTAGAAATTGTGGCAGAAGCAGAAGATGGTGAAACCGCGATCGAAATAGTCAAAGGCAATTCACTGAATATTGTCGTTCTCGATATTGGGCTACCAGGATTGGGGGGAATCGAAGCCTGTCGGCAGATCAGGCAGCTAGCGCCGAATCTTCCAGTTCTGGTGCTCACCTCTCATACGCAAAAAGCATTGATTAATCGAATCATTGAAGTTGGGGCACAGGGCTACTGCATCAAGGGTGCGCCATCACAGACGCTCATCCTTGCGATTCAATCGGTTGCAGCCGGAGCGTCCTGGTGGGATTCTGCGGCGACAACTGAGATTCGGGCTGCCTTTGAAAACAATGCCAGTGCTACATCAACGAGTGATTCAGGTAAATTGGCTCCTGTTCTAACTCGACGAGAGCAGGAAATCCTGGCTTTAATTGCGGATGGCAAAACGAACCAAGAGATTGCTCAGATGTTATACATTGCACCTGGAACAGTACGAGTTCATGTTCATGCTATTTTGCAGAAGTTAGATGTGCGCGATCGCACCCAAGCAGCAGTTATCGCCATTCGAGACAAACTGATTGCTGAGGATCTACTATCTGAGCCAACCGATTTATAATCCTTGCGCTAGCAACTCTGTTCAGGCTGTTCGCAAGCACCAATACTGACCCAACTGCTGGAACCATCCTGCCAATGTTCCTTTTTCCAGAAAGATCCAAGATTCCGTGCTAAAAATGGCTTTGCCAATGAGCGACATTCACCGATCGCAACACACACAGCTCTAGATCTGCCGCTGCCCATCGTATTTTATTGGCGTTACTCTGGCTTATCCTATACTTTGTATGGGAACGCCTTTATTCTGCTTTCCGCTTCTCTATGGTGAGATTGTGCTTGGAGCGATCGCCAGTTCATAGGATTGTCTTCGCGATGGAAATACAAAATTCGCACTAATGATCTGCAATGTTTCACCCTGGATCTGTAACCGTCCTGTTCCAAACAGCATGGTTCGAGTTCTGAGAGGATGTTTGATAAGTGCTGAACGTCACCCGAACCGCCCCCTAAATCCCCCAGAATTGGGGGACTTTGAAACAGAACTGGCTCGGAAGTCCCCCAATGTTGGGGGATTTAGGGGGCAAATGCAGTACATTTGCTACTTTTCAAACATCCTCTGAACTCGAAGAGTCAACCTCAGAAGTCAAATCGTCGGGTTCTGACCTGCAAAATGGTCGAGCAACTCTCGGTGCAAAAAGCGATAGCGACCCCCGACCCGTTGCAGCAAGCGACGCTCGACGCAGTAGTTGAGAAACCGCGCCAAATTCCAGGGGGCGATGCTGCTCTGCCAGAGGACGAAGCGCAGGCAAACATGCTGAACGCAGGCAAGCCCGCCTCCCACCAAGAAGCCAAAGAGCAATGCTCCGAAGATACCTGTAACTAAAAATGGCGGAAAGGCTGTCCAGAGAGCATCGAGAATTGTGCCAATACTCTCTCCTTGACTGACACCCAGGGCAACAATGCTAGGAAGTTCTGTTATTCCAAATGTAAGAACAATGCCAATGGGGTAGCAGAGGGCAGTCGTCCAAACCATGCTTTGCAGCGAGTTCCAGATACCCTGGTTGGGGCGCGATCGCAGTTGCAACTCTTGCTTTAGCCCAACAATCAGCCCAAAAATCAGCCCAACAATTAGCCCAACAATCAGCCCAACAATTAGCCCAACAATCAGCCCAACAATCAGCCCAAAAATCAGCCCAACAATCAGCCATTCTTGCAAACTTGCTAAAATTTTTCGTCGCACGTCCTGCGACATCGAAATTTTGAATGCCTCAACAGGTGCAATGTGTTTTAGATCAACAATCAGCCCACCAATCAGCCCACCAATCAGCCCACCAATCAGCCCACCAATCAGCCCACCAATCAGCCCACCAATCAGCCCACCAATCAGCCCACCGATCAGCCCAACAATCAGCCCACCAATCAGCCCAACAATCAACCGATAGTGTCGTCGTGCCTGTGGTTTTTCTAGCCAAAGAGGTTGGATCTGTTCAATCAATAATTCAACCGTCGTATTGGCTTGTAACTGGCGTGCCAGCCAGCGCAACGTTTTTAGGGTTTCTCGTCGATCGGGTTCCTGGTCAGGGTTTTTGTATGCCCACCGTTTACGGTCTGTCTCTTTACGGCGATCGCTCTGCCGTACCTCCAGCGATAACTGGCGATCGATGTATTGACCGAGTAATTCCTCTCGCGTTTGAAACGGATATTGAACATCATAGGTACGAGCCGCTAACGTGATGAACAACGGCACTCGCAACAATCCTGGATCGCCCTCCTGATCAGGTTCGAGTAACGCTTGCAGAACCGGGGTTGATTGAATGGTTGACCAGAATTGAGAACAATCAATCCGGTTCAGATAGTCTTGAATCTGCTCATCTGATAACGGCTCCAAACAGACCGAACCTCTGAGGTTATCCAGTTTGATGTTGACCTGGGCAAACTCTTTAACTCGGCAACACACCACCAGTTGCGGATAATAACGGGCAAACTCATTCAGTTTCGAGGTGCATTGTTTTTGCCGTTCCAACCCCAGTTCATCCAATCCATCCATTAATGGCAACAACACTCGCTGGTCTAGCCATTGCTCAAAAAACCTGGTTTTACGATCGCGCTTATACAAGTCATACAGTTGATCAAGTAACCAGGCTTCAATGCTTTGCCCCTCTCGCCAGGTTGAGAGTTCAAAAATGATTGGAATCACAGTTTTAGGTTGAGCGATCGCCCCACACACCAGTTGTTCTGCCAGACTGAGCAACGCTGTGGTTTTTCCAGCTCCGGGGTTTCCTAAAATTAATAACCTACCGCGCACATCTTCTTGCCCAAACGACTCAATCAACATCTGTTGCCAATCGAGAATGCCCCGGTCTTCGCCCTGCACCTGCAAGTGACGATTTGCCTGCAACGGTGAACGCCCAACCCACGATAACTGCTCATCTAACGAGATTTGCATCAGGGAGCGATCGCGCCCCAGAGTGTCTATGAGCCGTTTGCGGATATCGGGCAATTGCTGATCTCTAAGTAAGCGTTGTGCCCAATCCCAATCCACTGAGGGAGATGCAACCTGACCAAACAACCGCCAGATCACAGCATTGATCGTGACCTGGTTATCATGACTATTTTGAAAACTAACCGCATTTTGTCCAGCTTGCGCGAGTTGAACCTGGCTGTTTTCAATTTTGCTGCCATCAATATTTTGATCTTGCACCTCAGCTCCTTTGATCAAAACCCAAAAAAGGCAGCAGCAACGCCGATCCAGGGTGCAACGGTTTTAAAGATTTCGGCTCCGGTCTGCCACAGGCTCTTTCCGGCTTCGGTGGTGTCTTTCAGCGTTTTCATAGTCTCACTTACCTGCTTCAGGTTTTGCCCCACCAATTCTTTTTGAGGCGTTTCCTTTGCGGCTTCCCGTTTCGCAGGTCGCAGATAGTCGAGCAATTCTTCCTGCTGAGCAGAACTCAACGACGCGGCTTTGATTGCGGCTTCCAATTGCTCTAACAGCGTCACCACCTCTGTTGCAGTGATACCTTGCTGCTGAGTCTGCAAATCTCCACTCTGATTTTGCTGAAGATTACCTCCCGCCTGCCCCAACTGCACCATGCCGCCTGTCAGAGACACATTGCTGAGGCTTTGCGATTGGTTGGGTGGTTGCGATTGAGATGGCTCAGACGAGGGCTTTTTGCCAAACATAACTGTTTACTCAAAGATTCTCTCCATCATACGTACAAGCTCTGGATGGTGCAAAAAAGTATACAAATAGTGGCGATCGCCTCCTGGCTTTAGTTATGGCCTCTTGCTCTAGCAAATCGAGACACAGCATAGAATAAGGACAGCTTAAGAACGATCGCCCGTCACGCTAACCCCAAACATCATGATGCAGACCCTAACCCTGATTGGACAGATCGACACTAATGGGCATCTTCGGCTAGATGTACCAACTGCGTTACCTCCAGGTGAAGTTGAGTTGGTTTTGGTCATTAATCCTGCTGCACCTCAAACTGCCCCATCTCCCCAATACGATTTCTCCAACCTGGTTGGTAAACTGCAATGGCAGGGGGATGCGATCGCCACTCAACGGACATTAAGAGATGAGTGGTAATCGATATGACTTGATGAATGAGATCGCTCCCTAACAATTTTCTCCAGGTTGCTCACATGCTCCAATACTCACCCAACTGGTAGAGCCATCCTGCCAATGTTCTTTTTTCCAGATGGGGGCGTTGTGTTTGAGGGTATCGATCGCATACTGACAGGCGGCAAATGCCTCCGAGCGGTGAGGACAACCAACAGCAACCAATACACTGATTTCACCAATACTCAACTTGCCCGTGCGGTGATGAATCACCACTCGCGTTACATCTGTCCAGGTTTGGCGAATCTGTGCGGCAATTTGTTTAAACACCTCGATCGCCATTGGTTCATACGCCTGATATTCCAGGGCAACCACTGGCTTACCGTCCGTTTGGTTTCGCACCATACCGCTCATAACTACCACAGCACCATTGGCCGGGTCGTCTGCCAGTGCGTAAACCTCCTCTATTGATAAAGGAGCAAAGGTCATTGCAACGTGATCTGAATGATGGGTTGGAGGAACGCCGAAAGCAGTTTGCATGAGCACCAAACGTAAGGGTTTCACAAAAATAGAGACGATCGCTTGCCAGACCCCCAAAGCAATATGCCATAACAGTTCCTAGAATAACGTAGCCACTTGAGCTAACACACTAGGGCGAGTCATGCAAATTGAACTTTTCACACTGATTGCCACATTGGATCCGTCCCTTTGTGAACAAACCAGCATTACAGGAGAATGGGCAGGCTTTACCTGGCAAGTATTTGGTTGGCTTAATGCACCAGCCAGGGTTTTATCTATTCTAATGATTTGGATTCTGCTACCGTGGCTGATTCGATCATGGCGCTGGAAGCGGCAAACCAGTGGCGTGGGGCTGGGGCTGTTGTTGGCCTATTTGATAGTTGCCTCTCCAGTCGTTACTCGTATTGGCAATCGAGTGTTGGTCAGCACCCTACCCTCGGATTCTGGAGCCACAGCCGATGCGATCGTCATTCTGGGGCGAGGAAGCGAATTAACCCCGTCCAGAGTGAAGGTTGCCGCCGATTTATGGCAGGAGCAACGGGCACCGCTGGTGTTTACGAGCGGCTGGGGCGATGCCTTACCGATGGCGCAGCAGTTGCAAGCAAAAGGGGTGTCGCCAGCGGCGATCGATGGTGAACCCTGTTCTCGCACTACCGAAGAAAATGCGCGGTTTACGATGTCATTGCTTCAACCACAGGGGGTTCAGCGTATCCTGCTAGTCACCGATCCGCCCCACATGTTGCGATCGCTCCTCACGTTTCGCAGCCTGGGAGTCGAGGTGATTCCTCACCCCAGCCCGTTGCCCAACACCATCGACCGCCGCTCGGCCACCTTTCTGGTCTTCAGAGAGTATTTAGGGTTGGTCAGCTATGGCCTGTTGGGTCGTTTCTTTCCACGCGGCATGGCGGATCTAGAAGTCGCGCGCGCGGCTGAAACCACTCCAGTCCCTTTAGCCGAACCCATTGTCCATTAAATAGAATCATTCACCTGGGTTTAAGCCACTCCAGATTGACGTTAACGCTTGCCAATTCGACGACAGTAAGAGCGATCGCCTGTTGTTGCGAAAGCGATCGCTCTTGCTTGGGATGCGTCGGAATATTAAAACATATTTCAGTTTATGCCATAGCAAGTACATACATGAAATATTCGTAATAGATGAAATGTTAAAAAAATCTAAACCAGTCGGTTCATCAGGTTGAATCGACTAGCACTGCCGCTTGTTCTTATCGGCAATTTCGCCTGAATTGCACGCATTTTCTCAATCTGCAATGTTGCTTCCTCTCCATTGATGGATCGAAATGGCTGTTTACCGTTTATATAAGCGGTTTATTTTTTGCTCAACCGTGAGCAATGAACAATTTAGCATTGCAATCCATTCAGGGTAGGGTGAAGCGCTCCGGTATCCATTAGCGTTTCTCTGATAGCACGTGTTTACTCAACGGTGCCGCCAACCGATCTACCAAGCAGTACCCGCAGATAGCTGACTCAGCCAGAATGAAAAGCAATGATGCCATCCTTTAGCCGTAGAGCGATCGATCCCAAAGCTCTTCAGCCGCTTCTTGAGAGCAACATAGAGGAGGATTGCCGTGACATTGCCACGTTAGCGGCCTCTCTCTTCCAGGTTCCGATCGCGCTAGTAACCCTGATTGATTTCAATAAAACAGGGCAACGGTTTGGTACGGGGGCAAATAGGCTACAGGTTGAGGGGTTGAATGCGCTGGATATCCAGACCTTATCTCAACCGGAATGGCTGGTTGTGCCCGATGTTTTGCTGGATGACCGCGTCCCGGCTACCATCGGCGATATTGCCGCTCCGGCTATTCGCTTTTATGCTGGGGTGCCGCTGGTATTAGAGGCCGACCAACCTCTCGGCACCTTATGCATCATGGACGTTGTTCCCAGAGAGCTGACCCCTCAGCAACTGGCTGACCTGCAAATTCTGGGTCGTCAACTTCTGAACCAGCTAGGACTACGGCACTATTTGAGTCAACACGCGCCCGCCAAACACACCTTGCAGCAGCGCCTGGAGCAGGAGAAACTGATTGTTGAGATTACTCAACACATTCACCAATCGCTGGATCTAGACGAGATTTTGCAGACGGTTGTATCTGGGGTGCGACGGTTTCTGCAAACCGATCGCGTCTTTATCTACCGCTTTGAACCCGACTGGAGCGGAATCATTGTGGTTGAATCCGTTGCACCTGATTGGTCTTCTGTGTTGGGACGAAAAATTAAGGACTCGTTTTTTGGAGAAGCTGTGGGGCGATCGCTCTACGAGCAGGGGCGCATCCAGGAGACAGCCGATATCTACACATCGGGTTTATCGGCTTGCCATGTCGATTTGCTATCTCGGCTGCAAGTGCGCGCTAATCTTGTGGTGCCCATTGTCCAGGAAACGAAGCTGTGGGGATTGTTGGTCGCCAACCATTGCGCGGCACCGCGACAGTGGCAACCGTTTGAAATTGATTTACTCAATCAGCTAGCGGCTCAAGTGGCGATCGCCATTCAGCAAAGCCAACTTTATAAACAAACGCGCCATCAAGCCCAGCGGGAGCAAGCCCTGAACCGGGTGATTCAAACCATCCGTAACTCGCTGGATTTATCGACAATTTTTTCAACCGCCGTCTACGAAATTACTGAACTGCTCCAGGCCGATCGGGCTTCTATTTCCCAATACCTGCCAGAAGAGGGAATTTGGCGCAAGATGGCGATCTACTGCAACAAACCAGAGTCACTGGACGACCTAGGGTTAGTGATTCCAGATGCCAACAATCCGGTGGCAGAACAGCTAAAACAACTGAACGTGGTGCGAGTGGATGACGCTCAGGAGTTAAAAGACCCGGTTAACCAGAAACTAGCTGCACAGTATCCGGGTGCCTGGTTAATGCTGCCGCTGCATTCGGGTTCCAGTAGTCTAAATCCGCCTAAGGTTTGGGGGACGGTCTGCTTAATCAAGAATCAACCCTCGTTTACCTGGCAAGACTCAGATGTGGAGCTGTTACGGGCGATCGCCGATCAGTTAGCGATCGCCATCCAGCAATCTGAACTGTATCAGCAGGTGCAAACGGAACTCAACGAACGCAAACGCGCCGAGCAAACCATTCGCGAGCAGGCGGCCTTACTGGATGTGTCTACCGATGCCATCTTAGTTAGCAACCTCGATCACCGCATTCTGTTTTGGAACAAAGGAGCAGAGCGGCTATATGGCTGGACGGCAGAGGAAGCGATCGGGAAAAATGTCAACCTGTTGCTGTATCGAGAGCCGCTGAACCAACTGCCAGACATTCAAAAAGCGCTGACCCATCGGGGCGAATGGCAGGGCGAGTTAAACAAAATCACCAAATTGGGCAAGCCAGTGGTGGTTGAAAGCCGCTGGACGCTGGTACGAGACGAAACCAACCAACCTAAATCTATTCTGTCGGTTGATACGGACATTACCGAAAAAAAACAGCTAGAGTTGCAGTTTTTTCGCACTCAGCGGATTGAAAGCCTGGGAACACTGGCGGGTGGCATTGCCCACGACCTGAACAATGTTCTCACGCCCATTTTGGCGATCGCCCAATTGTTGCAGTTCAAATTTTCAGATTTAGACGAACGCAGTAAACAACTGCTGCAAACGCTAGAAACCAACGCGAAACGGGCGGCAGCACTGGTAAAGCAGGTGTTGTCGTTTGCCAGAGGCGTGGAAGGCAAACACACCGTCTTGCAAATCAAGCACCTGATTGCGGAAGTCAGGCAGATTGCTAAAGAAACCTTTCCCAAGTCTATTGATGTTCAAACCAATGCTGCCCGTAACCTGGCGACGGTTCGAGGCGATGTGACGCAGCTTCATCAGGTGTTGATGAACCTCTGCGTCAACGCCCGCGACGCTATGCCCGATGGTGGTGTGTTGGAAATTACGGCTGAAAATCTAACCGTAGATGACCATTACGCCCGGATGCATCTGGATGCTCATGTGGGGGATTACGTGGTGATTGCCGTATCCGATAGCGGCATGGGCATTGCCCCGGCGATTGTCGATCGCATCTTTGATCCGTTTTTCACCACGAAAGAAGTGGGTCAAGGTACCGGATTGGGGCTTTCGACGGTTAGCGGTATTGTCAAAAGCCACGGCGGGTTTATTGTGGTCAACAGTCAGATGGGTCAGGGAACTCAGTTTAAGGTCTACCTGCCTGCCGTACAAACTACCGAACCAGTGCTGCCTGAAGAATTGGAGCTGCCCAAAGGACGGGGAGAATGGGTGCTGGTGGTGGATGATGAAGCGTCGATTCGAGAAGTTTCCAAAGCCTCGCTTGAAGCGTTTTCGTACCAGGTATTGACCGCTAGCGATGGTATCGAGGCGATCGCCCTCTACGCGCAGTACCGAGAGAAAATCGATCTGGTGCTGGTAGATATGATGATGCCAACGATGGATGGGCCTATCACCATTCGCACCCTACAGAAAATGTGCCCCGATATTAAAATTATTGCCGTGAGTGGTTTGGTCGCATTTGAGCAAACCGCCCTCACCAACGATACGGGTGTGCAAGCATTTCTATCTAAACCCTACACCTCGCGAGATCTGCTGCGGACGGTGCATCGCGTACTCAATCCTGATGGTGTTTCACACGCGTCCACTTCCCATTAAATACAGCAACGCCATCCGCACAGCAACACCGCTGGTAACCTGTTGAGCAATCAGGCTGAAAGCCGGATCATCCATTAAATCGGAGCTGATTTCAACGCCGCGATTCACGGGGCCTGGGTGCAGCACTTTAACGTGGGGTTGGCACAGTTTGAGCCGATCGCGCGTCATCCCAAACTGTTGGTGGTACTCTCGCAGGCTGGGCAACAAATGCTGCGTCATCCGCTCTTTCTGAAGCCGTAACGTCATTACAAAGTCGGCATTTTCCAGCGCGGCAGGCAGCGACCAGTGCAAAAATAACTGACCCAACGGTGGCGATGGCTCTGACTCGGTATGGCCGGAGTGGGGAATGCGATCGCCCGTGGCCGAAGTTCTGGCTGAGTTCTGCGATACAAATTCGGCAAACCACCTGGGTAACAGCGTTGGTGGCCCCGCCAAATGCACCTCGGCTCCGCTGGCAGTGAGGCTCCAGATGTTCGATCGCGCCACTCGTGAATGCAGGATATCCCCGACGATCGCAATCTTTTTGCCGCGCAGCAGCGCCAAATGCGGTTCATTCGGGTCGAGTAGGGTGCAGATGGTAAACAGGTCGAGTAAAGCCTGGGATGGGTGTTCATGCTGTCCGTCTCCGGCGTTCAGCACGCCAACATGGGTGTTGAGCCGATCCATTTCTTGCGCGATCGCCAGCGGCACACCTGCCTCGCGGTGACGAATCACCATCATATCCGTCCCCATTGCCAAATACGTCTTTGCCGTGTCTAAAATAGTTTCGCCTTTTGTGATCGAAGACGTGCCGGGGGCAAAGTTTAAAATGTCGGCAGACAGCCGTTTGGCCGCCAGCTCGAAACTGCTGCGGGTGCGGGTGGATGACTCAAAAAATAAATTGGTTACTACCTGTCCTTGCAGGGTGGGTACTTTTTTGGTACGGCGGGACAACACTTCCCGAAAGCTAGCAGCCGTTTGCAATACTGTGTCATACTCTGCTGGCGTAAAGTCGGCGAGGGAAATAATGTGCCGACGAAACCATGTCGTATCAGCCATATTAGCCACAATTGTGATTCAAACTACAATTAAGCAGCAGCAGTTATGTCGCTATGTCTGAAGCCCCTCTTCCAACGAGTGAAGCCGATCGTCTGGCCGCTTTAGAACGGTACAACATTCTGGATACTTCACCAGAGCAAGCGTTTGATGATTTGACCCGTTTGGCCGCTTCTATTTGCGATACGCCGATCGCTCTGGTTAGCCTGATTGATTCCACCCGACAATGGTTTAAGTCTAAAGTTGGCATAGAGGCTGTGCAAACACCACGCAATCTTGCCTTTTGCGCGCATGTCATTCTACAGCCTGACCTTCTCATTATTCCAGATGCGACTCAAGATGAGCGGTTTGCCGATAATCCGTTAGTGACCTCCGATCCGGCTATTCGCTTTTATGCGGGTGCGCCGCTGGTTACCCCCGACGGCTATCCGCTGGGAACGCTCTGCGTTATTGATCGGGTGCCGCGCACCCTGAACTCCGAGCAGAAAGACGCGCTGCAAGCCCTGGCTCGACAGGTGATCGCCCAACTCGAAATGCGGCGAGCCTTGAACGATTTGACTGAATCGCTCGATCGCCAGCAGCGCACCGAAGCGGCTTTGCGCCAGAGTGAAGAACGCCTTCATCTCATTGCTCGAACCACTAACGATGTCATCTGGGATTGGAATTTGCAGACCAACCAGGTGTGGTGGAACGAAGGCATTCAAACGCTGTTGGGCTATAAAACCGATATCGTTGGGCGCAACGCATCCTGGTGGTACAGCAACATTCATCCTGAGGATCGCGATCGCGTTCTGGCTGGGATTCGGACGGCAATTCAAACTGGAACGAACTGGGAAGCAGAGTATCGCTACCGACATGCTGATGGTTCCTATCTCTACGTTTCTAACCGCAGCCAGATTGTTCATAACGAGGCTGGAACCGCCATTCGTGCCGTGGGTGGCATGGTCGATGTTACAGAGCGCCAACAGAGGGAAGCAGAGCGATCGCACCTGTTGAAACGGGAGCAAGATGCCCGGTCTGAGGCCGAAGCCGCTCGCCAGCGCACGATTAGCATTCTGGAAAGCATTACGGATGCCTTCTTTGCGGTCGATCGCGAGTGGTGTTTTACCTATCTCAACCAGCAGGCTGAGCGGTTGCTACAACGGCAACGCGCCAACCTGGTCGGCAAGTTGTTGTGGGATGAGTTTCCAGAGGCCGTTAACTCGCCCTTTCAGCAGCACTATCACCGTGCGATGTCGGAACAGGTCAGCGTTGAGTTTGAAGCGTTGTATTCGCCGCTCAACACCTGGTTTTTAGTTCATGCCTATCCGCTAGAGGGTGGTTTGTCGGTTTACTTTGAAGACATCAACGAACGCAAGCAGGCCGAAGCTAAACTGCGCCAATCAGAAGAGCGATATCGCCTGCTGTTTGAAAACAACCCGCATCCTATGTGGGCCTATGATATTGAAACGCTCGCCTTTCTCGCGGTTAACCAGGCGGCTATTCAGCACTATGGCTATTCGCGAGACGAATTTTTAGCAATGACCCTCTGCGACATTCGCCCTGCCGCCGAGATTCCGGCTTTGCTCACGAACATTGCCAACGTTTCGAGCGGGTTAGATGCGGCGGGGATCTGGCGACATTGCAAAAAGGATGGCTCGATCATTGAAGTTGAAATTATATCCCACACGCTAACGTTTGCCGGACGGCGAGCCGAAATTGTGCTGGCAAGCGATGTGACCGAGCGCAGACGGGCAGAGGCGGCGCTACTGGAAACGACGACGCTGCAACAGGCGATTTTGGACGGGGCTGACTATACCATTATTTCAACTCAGGTAGATGGCACCGTTCGCACCTTTAATGCCGCCGCAGAACGGCTGTTGGGATACAGCGCCGATGAGGTGGTTGGCAAAGTAACGCCATCTATTTTTCACGATATCAATGAAGTCGCGTATCGAGCCAAAGAATTGACCGCAGAACTGGGAATTCCGGTGGCACCAGGGTTTGAGGCATTTGTGGCTAAAGCGCGATTGGGCAAACCCGATGAGCAAGAATGGACGTACATTCGCAAGGACGGTTCCCGCTTTCCTGTGCTGCTATCAATTACGGCACTACGCGATTCGACTGGAGCTATTACCAGTTTTCTGGGGATTGGCAGTGACATTACGGAGCGCAAGCGTGCCGAAGAACAGTTACGCTTCCAAAGTCTGCGATCGCAGCTTTTTGCTGAAATCACGCTCAAAATCCGGCAATCTCTGCAACTGGACGAAATTTTGCAAACCAGCGTCACGGAAGTGCAGCGTATCTTCCAGGCAGATCGGGTGCTGGTATTCCAGGTGTATCCGGATGGATCGGGACAGGTTGTGAAAGAAGCCGTTGCCAAAGGGTGGATGTCTGTACTCGATTTAGGAGTGACAGACGATTGTTTTGGTCAAGATTACCTGCAAACCTACCAGCACGGACGAATCTACACCATTGAAGATCTCGATCGGGCGGAGGTTGCCCCCTGCCTCGTCCATTTTCTAGACACGCTTCAGGTGAAATCAAAGCTGGTGATACCGATCTTGATCAAAGAGGAGTTTTGGGGACTGTTAATTGCCCATCAGTGCAAAGTGCCGCGCCACTGGTCGGATTTTGAAGTTGATCTGATGCAGCAACTCGCAAACCAGATTGGAATTGCCCTGGCACAGGCACAGCTCCTGGAGCAGGAAACGCAGCAGCGCCAGGAATTGACCCGCTCTAATGCTGATCTGGAGCAGTTTGCCTATGTAGCGTCCCACGATTTACAGGAACCGCTGCGGATGGTTGCCAGTTATCTTCAGTTGCTCGAGCGACGTTACAAAACTCGGCTGGATGCGGATGCAGATACCTTTATTAACTATGCTGTAGACGGAGCCACCCGGATGCAGACGCTCATTAACGATTTGCTGGCGTATTCACGGGTGGGAAATCGGGGTAAGGTGTTCAACCGCACGTCGGGAACGGTGATTGTCGAACGGGCGATCGCCAATATTAGAGCCACCATTGAAAGCAGCCATGCCCTTGTTACTTACGATCCCCTGCCCGATCTGATGGTTGATGCTTCGCAATTGACGCAAGTTTTGCAAAACTTAATCAGCAATGGCATCAAGTTCTGCCAGGATACTGCTCCCCATGTTCATATCCAGGCCAGGCAGGGGGATGGGGAATGGGTTCTCTCGGTGCAAGACAATGGGATTGGGATCGACCCGGAGTATTGCGATCGCATCTTCTTGATCTTCCAGCGATTGCACCAACGTTCGGAATATCCGGGTACGGGGATTGGGTTAGCGATCTGCAAAAAAATTGTTGAACGGCATGGCGGGCGCATCTGGGTTGAGTCAACGCCTGATCAAGGTTCAACCTTCTACTTCACCATCCCCGATCGCAGAGATGTCCCCGCATGAACCAGACCCCAATTGGTAGACCGATCGAAATTTTGTTAGTAGAAGACAATCCTGGTGATGTTCGTTTAACGCAAGAGGTATTACGAGACGGACGGGTTCACAACCACCTGAGTGTGGTGTCCGATGGGGTAGAAGCCCTTGCTTTTTTGCTAAAGCAGGGTAAATATGCCAGTGTCCCCCGGCCTGACTTAATCTTGCTCGATCTCAATTTGCCCAGGCGAGACGGTCGAGAAGTGTTGCAGCAGATCAAAAACCACCATGCCTTGAAGCGAATTCCGGTGGTGGTGCTAACCACCTCCCAGGCCGAGGAGGACATTGCTAAAGCCTATGAGCTGCACGGGAATTGTTACATTAGTAAACCCGTTGACTTAAACCAGTTCATTCGAGTGATTCGCTCGATCGAAGAGTTCTGGTTGACCATTGTAAAGCTACCGTTGGAGTGAGGGAATGTCCGATTCAGTCATCAAGATTTTGCTAATTGAAGACAACCTTGGTGATGCTCGCCTGCTGCAAGAAACGCTGGCAGAAGCTGACATTGCTCACTTTAACCTGACCCATGTGGAGTGGCTGAGCCAGGGCATTAAACGGCTAGACCAGGAGGCATTTGATGTGGTCTTGCTGGATTTGTCGTTGCCCGACAGTCAAGGGTTAGAAACGTTTCGCAAGGCTCAGCATCAGGTTACGGCTCTGCCGATTATTGTTTTAACCGGGTTAAATGACGAAGAGCTGGCGGCAATGGCGCTGCAAGCCGGGGCACAGGATTATCTGGTCAAGGGGCAATTTAGCGGCGATTTGTTGGCACGATCGATTCGATATGCGATCGAGCGGAAACGAGCAGAAGAGGCACTGCGAACGGCTGCTACTGAAAATTTGCTGCTGGCTCAGGCGATTAACTCGGCTTCGGATGGCATTATCATTACCGACCCTAACCAGCCGGATAACCCCATTATTTATCTCAACTCGGCGGTTACACGCATTACGGGCTATGGTTCGGAGGAGGCGATCGGGCGTAACTGCCGTTTTCTACAGGGCAAGGGCACTGACCTGCATACGGTGGCCAGCATCAGTCAGGCGATCGCCGACCGCAGGGAACTGAAAACCACTCTGTTGAACTACCGCAAAGACGGTCAACCGTTTTGGAACGAGCTAAAAATATCGCCGGTCTTCTCGGATGACGGGGAACTGCTTTACTTTATCGGTACGCAAACCGATGTAACTGAGGTGCGACGCGCCGAGCAGAAAATTCGAGAACAGGCGGCTTTGCTGGATATCGCCACGGATGCCATTCTGGTGCAGGATCTCGACAACCGCATTCTGTATTGGAACAAGGGGGCAGAACGGCTGTATGGCTGGAAATCGGAAGAAGCGATCGATCGTCAAACCGGACGGCTGATCTACAAGCAACCTTCACCCCATGATGCCGAAATTTGGGAGGCACTGTTGGCAAAGGGCGTGTGGCAGGGCGACTTGAATCAAGTTACCCAGAGTGGGGCTGAAATCACGGTTGAAAGCCGCTGGACGCTCGTTCGAGATGAAACAGGGATTCCGCACTCGGTGCTGATTGTGAGCACTGATATTACCGAAAAGAAGCAGTTAGAAGCGCAATTTTTGCGGGCGCAACGGCTAGAAAGTTTGGGCACCCTGGCGGGTGGCATTGCCCACGACCTGAATAATATGTTGTCTCCCATTTTGATGGCTGTGCAGTTACTTGAACTAAAGACAACCGACCCCCAGAGCCAGCAATGGTTAAACACGCTAGAAACCAGTGCGAAGCGAGCGGCTGAACTGGTTAAACAAGTTCTCTCGTTTGCACGGGGGCTGGGGAGTGAACGGGTGTTGCTGCACCTTGACCGGGTCGTGCCGGAGGTAGAACAGATTGTGCGGGAAACCTTTCCAAAATCGATTGAAATCAAAACCAGTGAGATGGCGGCAGGAATATGGTCGGTGTTGGGGGATGCAACTCAACTGCATCAGGTATTGATGAATCTCTGCGTCAATGCCCGTGATGCCATGCCCAGAGGTGGGGTATTACAAATTACGACTGAAAATCTGTTGGTGGATGAAAACTACGCCCGGATGAATATCAGCGCTAATGTTGGCCCCTATGTCGTGATCACGGTTTCTGACACAGGTACAGGAATTGATCCAGAAACGCTAGATCGGGTCTTTGAACCTTTTTTTACGACAAAAGAGGTGGGAAAGGGCACTGGACTGGGGCTATCGACCGTCATTGGTATTGTGAAAGATCACGGTGGCTTTGTGACGGTGTACAGCGAGGTTGGGAAGGGGACTCAGTTCAAGGTTTGTTTACCGGCGATCGCCACAGATGAGGTTGGTCAGGAGTACGAACCAGATTTGGGCTTGCCCCAGGGGCAGGGTGAATTAATTTTGGTGGTGGATGATGAAGTGGCGATTCGCGAAATTACTAAGACTTCGCTTGAAGCTTGTAACTACAGGGTGATGACAGCCAATGATGGGATTGAGGCGATCGCGCTGTATGCCGAACACCGACAGTCGATCAACGCCACCCTGATGGATATGATGATGCCAACAATGGATGGAGCAACGGCGATTCGCACCTTGCAAAAAATCAACCCCCAGATCAAGGTGATTGCGGTCAGCGGTTTGTCATTGAATCAGCAGTCTGCGATTAGTTCTGGCAACGGCGTGAAAGCCTTTTTGCCCAAACCCTATACTGCCGAAACCCTATTACGAACGTTACGGAATGTGCTGGATGAACCCTGAGCCGTTTGCGGTTGATAGGGTGCCTGTTCTAGATGTTGATGGATTTGAGGATAAATGGATTTGAGGACAGTCAAGATGAACCGAAACGCTTCGTTGATAGCGGTTGCCTTTAGTGCGATCGTTATGGGATTAGGAGCGTGTGTTGCTCCAGAACCGTACGCCAATGATGGTCGAGTGCTGGCAGATGCCGTTCCCGAAGTGCTGCCGTCTAGCCTGGATGATAGCACGTCTGCTCCTGCCGAACCGGGGAGTCAACCGTTTGGGGCGGAACCCACAGATGATTCTGCGGCAACGGCTCCATTGCAGTCTGCTGAACCCAACGTTGATGATCTGGATGGGTTGATAGCTGATGCCCCCACCGAGATGACCTCCGTTATGGTCTACAAGGTAGACAACGAGTGTGCCGGGATGGTGCCAGAACCCGTGGAGGTGCCAATGAACCAGCCGATGGATGGCGCTGTGGGTGAGGTGATTGCAACCCAGAGTAACGGAGACTTTAAGCTCTCTGGTTATCGGGTGAATGTCTCTGGAGGCGTGGCTACTGTGGATTTGCGTTTGGCGGCAAACTCTCGCCGCAAACTTGTTTCGCTATCAAGCTGCGAACAATATGCCCTGTTTGGCAGTTTACGAGAAACGTTGACCAAAAACTCGCAGTGGGGAGTGCGCTCGGTGCGCTTTACCGAACGGGGAGAGGCGATCGCACTCTAGCACTTAGAAGATGGTTAAGGGTCATGGTTAAGGGCTATGTAGCCTTACCTGGCGGGAAGCACGCTCAAGCGACTGCAAGGGGATGATCTGCCGAATGCTATGAACCTGGCGAGGGCTGGTTAAACCGCCTTCAGGCGTGATTACAGCAGTGGACGCGCCAGCATCAGGCTGGAAATAGATTTTGAATCAACGGGTTCTCCACGGCGAATGGCGGCTTCTAGCTCGTCTAACGTCATTAGCACCGTTTCCAGGTCTTCGTCGGCATCCATTGCGGGCGGAACGTCTAGCTTTTCCAGGTCTTGTGCCAGGAAAGCGTAAATCATTTCATCTGAATAACCGGGAGCCAGGTAAAACTTACCCAGGTCAGTCCAGCGGTTAGCACGATAGCCTGTTTCTTCTTCAATTTCGCGCTGGATGGTCGTCAGGGGGCTTTCGTGCGCTTCTATGGTTCCGGCTGGAAACTCTAATAACCGTTGCTTTGCCGCAAAGCGATATTGACGAACCAGTACTAGTTTGCCGTCTGCGGTCACCGGAATAGCAAGCGCTCCGCCCGGATGACGAATACATTCCCAATCTCCCTCGGCCTGATTGGGAAGCCGCAGACGGCTCACTTCAAAGCTAAATTTACGTCCCTGGTACAGCAACTTCTGTTTGAGCAGTTGGGGAGGTTCTAAAGCCATGAACGGGGTAAGGGTGAACGGTTGAACTCAGCAGACATGCACCCTGTTTAAGGTTGAATGCCTTTGACTCCAGAACAGTCTACCGCCTTCAGTAACGCCGCGATCGCTTTTCCAGAAATTGGTTCGACCCAGTCGGGGGCAATTTCGGCCAGTGGCACCAGCACAAAGGCGCGTTCGTGCAGGTGCGGATGCGGAATTTGCAGTCCAGGTTCGGCCATGACAATGTCATCAAACAGCAGCAAATCCAGGTCGAGCGTGCGTGGCCCCCAGCGTTCTCGGCGCTCGCGGCCAAACTGAGCTTCGATCGCCAGCATGGTATTTAGTAGGGCACGCGGCTCTAGCTGGGTGAGCAGCAGGGCACAGGCGTTTAGCACATCGGGTTGAGGCGGGCCAACCGCCACGGTTCGATAGACCTGAGAACGAGTCTGCACTGAAATGCCAGGCGTTTGGTGCAGTTTAGCCAACGCCAATTCCAGGGTGGTGCGCGAGTCACCCAGATTGCTGCCCAGGGCGATCGCCACCTGATGCCCTTCATCCACCATCATTGAGCTTCACCAGGTCGGGTCGGAGTAGAGGTTGATAGTTAATTCTGTTTGCCCTGGCGGTATGGCTGAAATGCAGGCACAGATGGCATCTCCGCCATCTACTTCTACCTCACAGGCATGACAAGACCCCATCAAACACCCCGTCGGAATGCACAGTCCGGCGCGATCGGCCACCTGGAGCAGAGGTTCTCCAACTTCCGCTTCAATGGTGACGTTATTGGGAAGAAAACGGACGCTAACGCTCATAACAGCACCCTATCAACTGCGTCAAAGCTTTGCTGAGTCGCTCGTTTGAGCAATACACGAATTGCCTTCAAGCCTTTTAACCCTATTTGTCTGGCTATTTATTGGCTATTTATCCAGGTAAGACTGGAGCGGCGTTAAGTCCAGATAAGACTCAACTAAATTGGCCAGGGCATCTAGCATGGTTTCTCGCTGTTCTCGATAGTTCGAAATCCCCGTTGGCAAAGACTTCAACCCGCGCTGCTGCCGCAAACGGTTGAGCCATGCTCGTCGCCAGGGGCCGTTGTCAAAAATGCCGTGGAGATACGTGCCCCAAATTGATTGAGAGATATCCACTACACCCAGGTTGGAATCGTCAAACAGCGGTTTGAACATCGGTTTGCCGTCTTCCCCTTCCACATCAATCAAGTGGCTGCGTCCCTGGTGAATTTCGTATCCGGCTACGGGTAAGCCGGGCTGCGGATAGTTGGAGGTGACGAGCCGCTGGCGAGCCACTTTCTGCCCGGTAATCACTGTTTTGAGCGGAACCAGACCCAAGCCTTTATAGCGCCCTTCCTGTCCTTCTAGCCCTTCGGGATCTGCCAGCAGTTTACCCATCATTTGCAGCCCGCCACAAATGCCGAGGATGGTGCCACCAGCCGCCACATAGTTTTGAATCGCTTCTGCCATGCCAGTGCGCTGCATGGCAACCAGATCGGCAATGGTGGTTTTGGAACCGGGAATGATGACTGCGTCGGGGTAACCCAGGGAATCTTTGAGGCCAATGTATTTGACTGAAATAGTGGACTCTGACTCTAGCGGGTCAAAGTCGGTAAAGTTCGAGATTCTGGGAAGGCGAATCACGGCGATCGTTAATTCGCGGCTGGCCGTATTGTTGCTGCGATCGAGCAACGATAGCGAGTCTTCTGCCGGAAATGCCTGATCGAACCAGGGAATTACGCCCATCACCGGAATGCCTGTCCGTTCTTCCAGCCATTCAATGCCGGGTTGCAGGATCGATCGCTGTCCCCGAAACTTGTTGATGATGATGCCTTTGATTAAACTGCGCTCGTCTGGGTCGAGCAGTTCCAGGGTGCCAACCACCTGAGCAAATGCACCGCCGCGATCGATATCGACAATTAACAAAGTGGGTGCATTCAGGTGCTTTGCTACCCGCATATTCGTTAAATCTCGATGCTTGAGGTTGACCTCAACCGGGCTGCCAGCTCCTTCACAAATCAGTAAATCAAATTCTTCGCTCAAGCGGCTGAGGGATTCTTCAATCACCTGCCAACCGATCTCGAAATACTGTTCATAGTAATCGGCTGCGCTGACTCTGCCCGCCACTCTGCCTTTGAGGATGACTTGAGAGGTCATGTCGCCTTGTGGCTTGAGCAAAATTGGGTTCATTTCAACCCGTGGCATCACTCCAGCCGCCCATGCCTGCACTGCCTGGGCATGGCCAATTTCACCGCCCGTAGGAGCGACATAGGAGTTGAGCGCCATGTTTTGCCCCTTAAAAGGGGACACTCGCCAACCCCGCCGACTCAAAATCCGACACAGCGCCGCAGTTAAGAGCGATTTGCCAGCGTGGGACGTTGTCCCGACTACCATAATGGCCTTCATTCAAAACCTCCAAGACCCCTTAGCTGCCCAGCATCGTGCCGTGCTTCGCAAAAACTTCCTGACCCTTGACCACTTAATACGGGTTCAACTGGTTGACATCCGCTTAAGTCAATCGCTTAAAAGATGTTTTAAAAGTAGCAAATGTGCTGCCTTTGTCTCGTTTCTGGTGTGACTACCAGACGTTGAGCCTGCGGTCAGCAGGCAAAGGGAGCGGTTCGAGTGATACTCAACACTGTTCAAACAGCCTCTTAAGTTCAATCATTGTATCCAACCTGGCAGGCGCACCCATCGACTTAAACTGTTGTAGACGCGATCGAGCAACCTCGGTGCTGGAATGGTGCCACTGTGCTGCTGCCAGTGGTTGATCAGTTGATGCCCCAACGGAGTTAGCCTGAAACTGTCTGTAATGCCCTGACCATCCACTTCTCGTCGCAGAACCCCCACTTGAATCAGCCACAGCAGGCTGTTTTCTGCTGCCAACTCTGAAACGGCTCGATGGGTGTAGCCATGTTGCACACCCGCTTTGCTGGCGATCGCCTTCAAATCAACGCTGTGTTCGCGCATGGTGGCAAATAGCAACATTTTGAACGGAGCGCATCGCACAGCCCGTTCTGCTCGCTCTACTGTTTTGCGAGAGTAGTGAATCCATCGCGTCGGCTGAGGCTCAGTAAAGTTCATGAATACGTTCAATAAAATAGCGGGTTTGGGTGAAGCAACATTTAAAGCCTTAATGTACCGTCTCTATCTTATGATGATTCCCCTGATTCGAACGATGAATCTCGCGCGTCTGCTTCTACAGAAAAATACGGTTGCTGTCAAGCAAAATAAAAAATAAGGCCGTTTAGACGCTTTTGTAATCCAAAATACATTTTTAGTTCAAGTAGATTGGTAACTGTTTATCTAGGTTGAGGTGATTAAACGCGATCGCCTGACTTTAAGAGGCTGCGTTAAACGTGCTAGTGTCACTCGAATCTCCTTTTCTGGCTGTCCGCAGGCGCTAAGCCCGTTAGATATACCTGGAAAAGGAGCCAGTACAGTACATTGGCTACTTTTCAAACCTCTTAGATTTGTGCCTCTTGAATTCGTGATGATACACAGAGTTTTGATGGGGTTGCCAACGAGAAAGCGTAGGGTGTTTGACTCAGGTTCTACATTTAACTGCGGCTAGCACTAAGTTTTGCTTTAGCGGCCAGTACAATTCAATCGCTTCTAGGGTTCCGGTTCAGCGTCACTGGTTTGAATGCCTGGTCCAAGAGAAGCAGCTAGCCTCTGGGGCGATCGTTTGCTCTTTTGCAGATTGCCACGCTAGCCACACGGCGGGATAAAAGCCCGGGAGAAACAGCAGTCGGTGGACTGAGGTTACATCCTGGGCTTTTTAGGTTGAGTGCGTCATCCAGACAAGGCTTGCTCCCGCCATTGTGAATGCTCATTCCATTCACACGCTTGGGTTGGCGGTCTATTATCTGGATTTCAGCAACGTCATCAGCTCTAATAGATAGCGACTTGTGAACTCCCACCTAGGTGCTTTGAAATGACTGAACGTTCTGAAAATCCTGTTTTTCGCACTCCTGATGGTTCGGAAGCTCAATATGGGCTGGAGCGCGAGGCGCAATTGCCGATGACAGGCTGGCAGCAAGAAGTAGATCGAGGGCTGGAACTTGGCCTGGAAGCGGCGGCTAGCATTCGCGATCGCTCTATCCCTACTTTCTCACGCGGTGAGCTGCCCCATTATGCGGGGATTAATACTTTCCTCAAAGCGCCTTATCTGGAAGATGTCCGCAGGGTGGGCGAGTATGACGTGGCGATCGTGGGTATTCCGCACGACTCGGGCACTACCTATCGACCGGGAACCCGATTTGGCCCCCAGGGGATTCGCCGGATTTCTGCTCTCTACACGCCTTACAACTTTGAACTGGGAATTGACCTGCGGGAGCAGATTTCGCTGTGTGATGTGGGGGATGTGTTTACTATCCCGGCAAACAACGAAAAATCCTTTGATCAGATTTCCAAAGGCGTGGCGCATGTTTTTAGTTCGGGAGCGTTCCCTATTCTGTTGGGGGGGGATCATTCAATTGGCTTTCCTACGGTGCGAGGCATCTGTCGGCATTTGGGTGATAAAAAAGTGGGCATTATTCACTTCGATCGCCACGTTGACACCCAGGAAACCGATTTAGACGAACGGATGCACACCTGTCCCTGGTTTCATGCGACCAATATGGCAAATGCTCCTGCCAAGAACCTGGTGCAGCTAGGGATTGGCGGTTGGCAAGTGCCGCGCCAGGGGGTAAAGGTGTGCCGAGAGCGATCGACTAATATCCTTACCGTCACCGACATTGTGGAGCGGGGAATTGATGCAGCGGTTGACTTTGCCCTGGAACGGGCGCTCGACGGCACCGACTGCGTCTGGATCAGCTTTGACATTGACTGCATTGATGCCGGGTTTGTCCCCGGTACCGGATGGCCTGAGCCGGGTGGCTTACTGCCCCGTGAGGCGCTGTCGCTGCTAGGCAAAATTGTGCAAAAGGCTCCGGTTTGTGGAATTGAAGTGGTGGAGGTTTCCCCGCCTTACGATGTCAGCGATATGACGGCGTTGATGGCAACTCGCGTCATTTGCGACACGATGGCTCATCTGGTGCTTTCGGGTCAGCTTCCCCGACGAGAAAAGCCAGCCTACATTCATGCCGAAGCGAATATGCAAGTCGATCAAGCCTGGACGTAAGGCGTTACTGTCATGCATGAAACCGATATGACCAAGGCGTTAATTGTCACGGTGCAGGACTGGTGGGAAAGCCAACCCGATCGCCCCCACATTTCCCAGGTGCATCTCACGGTGGGACAGTTCACCTGTGTGGAACCGATGAGTTTGCAGTTTGCCTTTGAGGTGCAAACGCGCGGCACGTTTCTGGATGGGGCGGAACTGGTCATTCGAGAAACGCCTCTAATTGCCTTTTGCCACCGCTGCCAAAAGGAGTATCGTCCAGAGGTGGGAATTCAATATGCCTGCCCGGTGTGCCAATCGCCGATGGAAGACATTCTTTCTGGACGCGAACTGAAGATCGATCGCCTCGAATATTCAACCGATTCCCATTCATCTACTGCTCAGTCTGTCCACCCTACATAAGAGCTATGCATCAAACCTTTGACGCTGCGTTAGGTATTAACCTGCTACATGCCAACCAGGAAGGAGCCGATCACAACCGCGCCCACTTTGATCAGTGGGGCATCACCTGCTTTAACGTCATGAGCAGCCCTGGTGCTGGCAAAACAGCGCTGCTAGAGAAGACGCTCGCGGCGTTAAGCCCTGAGATTAAAATGGCGGTGATTGAAGGAGATATGACGACCGAGCTGGATGCCGATCGCCTGCGCCAGTATGGTGTGCCTGTGATTGCCATTAACACGGGGCGATCGTGCCATCTGGACGCCAAAATGGTGGCTGGCGGCATTCATCGGCTGGCGCACGACTACACGCCATCGGAATTTGACCTGGTGCTGGTCGAAAATGTCGGAAATTTGGTTTGTCCTGCGGAATTTGAAGTGGGTGAGCATGTCAAAGTGGCGCTGTTGAGCGTTACGGAAGGAGAAGATAAGCCGCTCAAGTATCCCATCATGTTCCAGGAAGCAGATTGTCTGCTGATCACTAAAACCGATCTGGCACCCTACGTGGAGGCCGATATGGAGCAGATTGCCGCCAATGTTCGCCAGATGAACCCTGATGTCACCATTATCCCAGTTTCGGCCAAAACGGGCGAGGGACTGGAACTCTGGTTTGAGTGGGTGCGATCGCACATTCGGGTACAGCTATTCACCAATTCAACTCAGCCGCGTCAACCGCAACCCGCTGCGTAATGCGGCTAACTCGTTAGCACCTGCTTTCTCAATCCTCACGAAGGAGAATCGATGAAACTTCGCAGATTACTATCATGGAGCGCAGTATTTTTAGTGAGTTTGATGGTGACGATCAGTTGTACACCATCGCAGCCGTCTTCCTCTACGTCAAACCCTTCTAGTCCGGCTCCGGCTGTAACCAGTGAACCTGTCAGGTTGGGGTTTAGCGCCTGGCCGGGCTGGTTTCCCTGGCAAGTGGCAGAAGAAGAGGGACTGTTTGAAGCCAACAATGTCAACGTTGAGTTGACCTGGTTTGATGGCTATCTTGATTCGATCAATGCCCTGGCGGCAGGTCAACTGGATGCCAATAGCCAAACGCTGAATGACACGATTAGCTCGGTATCGGGCGGAGCCGATCTGGTTATTGTTCTCACCAATGACAACTCGACGGGCAATGACAAGATCATTGCCGCAGAAGGGATTAACAGCATTGAAGATTTACGCGGCAGACGCGTTGCGGCAGAAGAAGGCACTGTGGATCATTTTTTGCTGCTGTTGGGGTTAGAACAGGCTGGCATGACCCAGGATGATATCGAGTTTCAACCGCTGGAAACGGGTGCTGCCGCTGCCGCTTTTGTTGCGGGTCAGGTGGATGCGGTGGGCGTGTTTGCCCCCTTCACCACCAGAGCGCTAGAGCGTCCTGGCAGCCAGGAGTTGTTTAGTTCTGCCGACTTTCCAGGTTCTATTTCCGACCACCTGGTAGTCAGCCGTCAAATGGTTGAGCAGCGACCAAATGATGTGCAAGCGCTGGTTAATACCTGGTTTGCG
Organism: Oculatella sp. LEGE 06141; assembly: GCF_015207605.1. GTDB lineage: Bacteria > Cyanobacteriota > Cyanobacteriia > Elainellales > Elainellaceae > Oculatella. The sequence goes on along the minus strand of NZ_JADEWO010000025.1, from coordinate 38,362 downwards.
ACGCTCTCGACCATTACGCAAGAAGGCGACAAAGCGCTGGATACGATGTCGAAACGGGCAGGTGTGACGCTGGACGAATACAAGGAGTATGACGCTGGCACCACTATTTTTGACATTGATGACAACTTACAGGCCATGCAACCTGGTAATGACATGACTTCTTTGCCCTATGCGGCAGAGCAGATCAGCAATTTCCTGGTGCAGAGCGGTTTGGCTCCAGAAGCGCCTGATTTAAGCAACCTGTTTGACGATCGCTTCATTCAGACGTACGCCGAGTCCACTCCTAGCTAGAGAACAATGCACCCTCCCCTTGAACCCAGCCAGAGTACTGACCTTGCTCGTGAGCCAAAGATGCTTCAGCCGACTGTGTTTTGGCGAATTGCCGATGCCATTCCCCGGCGGCTGAGCTGGCTGCTCATGAGTATTTCGATCCTGTTGCCGCTGCTTTTATGGTGGCTTGGCTCAACCTGGATTGCCAGCAGTCCGGATGCCAATTCTCTGTTTTTGCCCACGCCGATCCGGGTGTGGGAGGCATTTCTGCGGTTATGGTCAGACGGTACGCTGCAAAACGACATTGCCTACAGTTTGTTTCGTGTCCTCAGCGGCTTCTTGCTGGCTGCGATTATTGCCATTCCGCTGGGGTTGTTGATGGGGTCGTTTGCCAGTGTGCGATCGCTGCTAGAACCGATCATTGGCATTGTCCGTTATATGCCTGCGCCTGCGTTCATTCCGCTGCTGATCTTGTACTTTGGCCTGGGGGAGGTGCCCAAGATTTTGCTGATCTTCATTGGCACTCTTTTTTTCAATACGCTAATGGTGATGGATGCGGTTAAGTTTGTTCCTAAGGATTTAATTGAAACCACGTACACCTTAGGTGGGCGACGGCTGCAAGTGCTGCTGCAAGTGATTTCACCCTATACTTTACCCAGCATTATTGATGCCTGTCGGGTGAACATGGCGGCGTCGTGGAACCTGGTGATTGTAGCGGAACTGGTTGCTGCCAGTGAAGGGCTTGGCAAACGTATCAGCATTGCCCAACGCTTTTTGCGTACCGATGAAATCTTTGCCGGACTGATTGTGATTGGTTTAATTGGTCTGGCGATCGACCTGCTGTTTCGGCTGCTACTGCGCCTGAGCTGTCGTTGGGCAAACTGAACTGGCTCAACTGTGTGAATTGATACCTGACCTGTTGTAAGTTTCCTCTCACCCTATCCTGATTTCCTGCCATGCACCTTGACGTTTCTCAGCTCTACAAGCAGTTTCCCACTCGCAACGGCGCAATGGTCGCGCTCAAAGATATTAATCTCCATGTGGAAGAAGGAGAGTTTGTCTGTGTGGTGGGTGCGTCTGGTTCTGGCAAATCAACGCTGTTGCGGCTGGTTGCAGGGTTGGATATGCCCACGGCGGGCGAGATTAAGGTGGATGGAGTTTGTGTGACCGGGCCGGGAGCCGATCGCGGTCTGGTTTTTCAGACATACACTCTGTATCCCTGGATGACGGTGTTACAAAATGTGGCGTTTGGGCTGAAATTACAGGGGGTTTCGGCTCCGGAGCGGCGACGGCAAGCCTCTTATTATCTGGATGTGGTGGGGTTAACTAAGTTTGCCAATTCACTGCCGCGAGAACTATCTGGCGGTATGAAGCAACGAGTGGCGATCGCACGGGCACTGGCATCTCGGCCTAAAATTCTGCTGATGGATGAGCCGTTTGGGGCGCTCGATGTGCAAACGCGAGAGGTGATGCAGCTCTTTTTGCTGGAGGTGTGGCGACGAACACGGACTAGCATTCTGATGATTACGCATGATGTTGAGGAAGCCGTGTTTTTGGCGCAACGGGTTTATGTACTCACGTCTCATCCGGGGACAGTTCGCTGCGAAATTCTGATTGATCTGCCGGATGACCGCACTTACCAAACGAAGCGACAGCCGAAGTTTCAGACGTATAAGGATGAAGTCACCGATTTGTTGCGGGGTGAAGTGGAAGCGGCGATTTTGACCAGCTAGGCGATCGCCACTTCTAAAACGAAAGATAAGACGTGCCGTTTGAGCATGTCGCTACTTATAGCCATTTTCATTTGCATTCACCACATCTCAAACCCTACACCCCACACCATCCTGGCGAGACTGTGGCGTACTCGATTGAGAACTGCTGTATGATCGGGCGTTGCGGCATGGAGCGAGAATGGATGGATCGTTGAGCGGTCATGACTCCGATCGCCCCTAAACCGCCTTTGGGGAACGTTTGACGATGCGGAAGTCTCCACCGTTGGGGTGTGGGGACAAATTCGTATGCTGATTCAGCAATGCCAGGAATTATCCTCTACAAGCAGGATTTCTTTTTTGGTTTAGACCAAAAGGGTGACTGCAAAAATACGTAAATTGCGGTATATTTTATTACATGGTTTACGGAGTTATTCTGTAGAGCTGAACACTATTATCTCAGTTACCTTCACCCATTAATGATAGGTTGGTGAAGACCTATTGTTGTGAACAGATGGTTAGGAGCGATCGCCAATGTTGTACAGCATTGGTGCTCTGTTCGTAACGTAATGTTACTAATCCTGTTCAGTCTGCCCAATGGCTCCTTTGAGTTCAGTGGCCTATCCATGCAACGGCCTATTAATTCAATGACCTATCCATGAGAGCGCAAAGAACGACACGACAGGGAACGATCGGTATTCTATGACTATTAAGCGTATTCTGGTAATTGATGATGAGGCGGACATTCGTGAAATCGTCAAGGTAAGCTTGCAAATCACCAAGCAATGGGAGGTCTTCACAGCCGATTCTAGCGCTGAAGGAATTGCGATCGCTACGGCTCAACAGCCCGATGCCATTCTTTTAGATGTAATGATGCCCGACATGAATGGTCTGGATACTCTTCAACATCTCAGTCAAAATCCGGCGACGCAAGCTATTCCAGTGATTTTATTGACAGCAACAGTGAAGGTAGTTACTCAACGGCAGTACCTCCAGTTAGGAGCCAAAGCAGTGCTAATTAAACCCTTTGATCCCGGACTGATTGCCAGACAGATTGAACAAGTGCTGGGTTGGGATGTGATGTGATATGCGGTTGGCGATTATGATGGTGCTGTTGCTAATGCACTCTTGACCACAATTGGGCAAGGCGATGTTCACACAGCTCCAGTAGAGACTGGGTGAACGGGCGACGGTTCGGAAACTGAGTACTCAGATAGATATGTCGTACCAGGGTTAACGTTGTGTAAGCCTGGATTGATAGCTGAGTGGTTGCAGGGTTAAGGCGCAAAAAGTGGTTTTCTAACGCGGCTTCTCGATCGGCCAATGTATGGATGCTCCCCAGGGTACGAAGGCTTTGCTCGGTGATGTGTCCAATGAAATTGCCAATGTCCAAGCTGGGGTCACCTTCACAGTACAAGTCGAGATCTAATAAATAAAGGCGATCGCCATCTACAATGATTTGGTCAGGATAAAAGTCTCGATGAATGCCCTGTAAATTAGGTTGTGGCATTGCAGATCCTAAGCGATCGCACGCGTCCAAAATATCTTCTAACCGCTGTTGCCATGTCGGATGCTGTTGCAATATCAGGGGAAGGCGATCGTGTAATATTTGCAGTTCATCGACGATGGTATGACGGCGATGAGACGGAATGCCAGCCCGATGCAGTTTATCAGCCGCTTCAGCAATTCGCTGTGCCAGGGTAACACCGTTGGGCTGAGGCAGGAGTTGAGTGGCGATCGTCCCTGGTACCTTGTGCTGAAGCCACATGTGAAAGGCTGGAATGGCTGCTACTGGCTCTGGTACGGAAATGCCGTCTTCACTATCGGCAGTGAACCCGGCATTCCACAAAGCGTGCTGGAGCCGATAGCTAAACACATCTGTTCCTTTTGCTCGAACTTTGCCAATCAGGGTGATTAATTGAGATGACCCGGAAGGGTTCATCTCCAGATCATACTCAATCAGGCAACGCCGACCCGGTTTATGACGAATCACCCGAATAGCGCGAAGTTGGGCGGTGTTGAGGTGGGGCGGGAGATGGTGGGCAAATTGCGGCTGCACCTGCACCGGATCGAGTGCCCCTGATAGAAAGGGCATGGTTGGGTCGGCAATGATATTAAACGGATCGGTTATTAACACGGTCAATGATCGATGGTTTGGTTGATTTAATTCATGAGCCGACCTTTGCTGGTCGTTTAGGACATGAGCGCATCAGACATACCTTCGTTGTGATGAACTGCCGACTGCATTTGATACAACGTGGCGTATCGACCGTTTAGCCGCATTAGTTCTGCATGAGTTCCCTGTTCAATGACTCGTCCCTCTTCCATGTAGAGAACGCGATCGGCACGGGTTGCAATATACAAATCGTGAGTAATCAGAAAGGTCGTGCGGTTATGGGTGAGGCGTTCCAGGGCTTCTACGACCACCTGTTCGTTCTCCTGGTCGAGTCCGGTGGTGGGTTCATCCAAAATCAGGATGGGAGCTTTGCGAATGGCGGCACGGGCGATCGCCAACCGCTGCCGTTGTCCACCCGAAAGAGTGGCTCCCCGTTCACCCAGAATGGTGTCATATCCTTTGGGCAGTGCTGCAATGAACGGGTGGGCATTGGCCAGATGAGCGGCGGCTTCAACCTCCTGACGGGTGGCATGGGGCACCCCATAGGCAATGTTTTCCCAAACTGTGGCAGCAAACAGCAAACTATCTTGCAACACCACGCTGATCTGCGATCGCAGGGTTTCCAGGGTATATTCCCGAATGTCGCGCCCATCGATTACGATTCGCCCGTGAACTGGGTCATAGAGCCGCAGCAGCAGGCTCATTAGTGTGGATTTGCCGCTACCGGAGGAACCGACGATCGCTATTCGCTGTCCAGGCTGCACCTCCAGATCAATTTGCTTCAGCCGATCGTGGCCGGGTTCATAGGCAAAGCTAACTCGCTCGAAGCGCACCGCGCCTTGAAATGGAGGAGCCGGAATCGCCCCCGGCAGATTGCGAATATCGGGCGTTTCTTCTAACACATCCAGAATGCGATCGCCCGATGCCGCCGCTTTTGCTAACCGTCCCGTATACTTAGCAAAGTTTTGGACAGGCTTGAAGGCGTTTTTGAGGTAAGTAAGGAATACCAGCACATCCCCAGGGGAAAGGGCATCGCGCAGCACCAGACGGGAGCCGTACCAGAGGACGATCGCCGTACCGATGGCAATGACGACATCAACGGTGCGTTCTAAACTGGCGGCCAGTCGCTGGGTTTCTACACTCTCCTTCAGGCTTTTCTGGTTGTGCTGGGAAAAGACATTGGCAAAGGCCGTTTGGAGCGAGAGAGCCTGCACCAGTTTGATGGCTCCAATCGATTCTGCTGCCGTTGCTGCGACTGCACCTTCTTGCTGCCGTTGCACTATAGACGAGTGACGAATTCGCTGGCTGAGGCGAGTGGTGGCTAAGCCGAATAAAGGAAAGGTAAGCAGCGAGAGCAGCGTCAGGTCGCGATCGAGCCAAAACATGACTCCCACCATGCCAAACAGGGTCAGAATGCTGACCATGAGCGGCAAAAAAGCGGTGAGCAGAATTTCTTGCAAACGGCTGGCATCGCTGCTAACCCGCACAATTAAATCGCCGCTTCTGGCTCTGGTGTGATAGGAGAGGGAGAGATGCTGAAGATGGCGATACAGATGGTTGCGAACCTGAGTCATCACTCGACTACCCACCAGCGCCAGCCCAAAGGTGCTCCAGTAGGAGGCTAGCGATCGCAGTATGGTGATGGCAACCACCGCAATGGCTGAGAAGGTAAGCAGCAGTGCCGGATCAAGCTGATTCAGTACCGGAACCGCTGCGAGTCTTTCTCCTGCTGAGGGGATCAAAACATAGTCAAACACAAACTTTAACGGCCAGGGTTCCAGCAATCGTAGAACCACGTCGGCAACCAGGGCGATCGCCGAACCCACCAATAAGGTCTGCTGTTGCCGGATGTAAGGTGCGAAGTGGCGCAACAGTCGCCACAGGCTGGGCAAGGCTTGCTTGAGCGGTGGACGCGACTGCTTTTTCATGTCGCTACGCCTCCAGCCAGGGGTGGGGGACTCATGCCTGCGACTTGCAGCAATCGCTGGGCGATCGCATCCCAGGTATGATGCTCTGTTACCGTTTTGCGGGCGGCTTGCCCCAGTTGGGATGCAAGTTTGGGCGATCGCCACAGTTGATCCAGGGCGGCGGTTAACGCTATGGCATCCCCCGGAGGGCACAGCAACCCCGTTACACCATCGTTGATGACGTCGCTCAGTTGACCGATCTGGCTGGCTACAACGGGCAGCCCTGCCGCCATGTATTCATAAACCTTTAATGGCGAAAAATAGAAGTTGGCCTGGTTGGGATAGGGGGCAACGGCAACATCCATTGTTGCCAGGTATGCTGGTACGTCATTGGGCGCGATCGCTCCAGTAAATTGGACAGCGGCCTGTAATTCCCTCGTTGTTACGTCTGCCATTAAGGACTCTTTTTCTGGCCCATCTCCCACAATCAGCAGACGCGAATCGGGATGGTGGTGATGAAAGCGATCGAATGCGTCGATCAGGATGGGCAGCCCATGCCAGGGTTTGAGTGTGCCTACAAATCCGATGGTGAATGGGTGAGGCCGATCAAGCGGTTGAAGGTGAGCGGAAAAGCGATCGGGATTCACTCCATTGGGAATGATCTGAATAGAAGACGTATCCGCTACATACCGCTCTAAATATGTCTTGACTTCTGCCGATACGGCGATCAAAGCGGTTGCGGCATTAAACACTCGTCTGGCTACATCTTCAGCACTGGCGCGATCGACCAGACCTCGATGGGTGGCCTGTTCTTCAATGAGCGGTGCGTTTACCTCCAATAGTCCTGGAATGCCGAGCCATTTGGCATACTCTATGGCACTAAAGCTCCAGAGGGAGTAGCGCTCGTACACCAGGTCAAATGACCCGGCTAGCTCCAGTTGCAGCCGCAGCCCTGGATTAGTAGCCAGAGCAACCTGCTCTCGAACGGCGCGATCGCCTTTGGGAATGGCAGGCAATGGGTGAACCTGCACGTTGGTAAAGTCCGCAGGTGGATTTCCGCCCAGGCGGGTGGCAAATAGCTCTACCTGGGCACCCTGACGCTGCAATGCCCGAATGACTTCCTGCACGTGAATTGAACACCCCTTTTGCCCAAATACGGGAACGCCCGGATCGGCACAAACATAAGCCACTCGCATTAGCTCACCTCCTGTAAGGATGGGGTTTTGAGCGAATCGGCAGCATGGAAGAGGGTACGCAGCGCTGCGGCATTGCGATGAATGTCAAATTCTGTTTCAATTAGCTGTCGTGCCTGGGTTGCCACTTTTAAGCGCAGGCTGTTGTTGGTGAGCAATCGGCTGAGGGCGATCGCCAGTTTCTCTGGGTGATGTTGGGGAATCAGTAAGCCAGTGTCTTCATGCTGCACCAGTTCTGGAATTCCCGTTACATCAGTGGCAACACAGGGAGTGCCAAGCGCCATTGCCTCTAGCAGCACCGTTGGCAGTCCATCCCGATTGCCATCGGCACCAATCACATAGGGCGCGGCAAAGACAGCGGCTTGCTGCATCAGTTGAAATACCTCATTCTGCGGACGAGGGCCAACCATGTGAACCACTGTCTCCAGGTTTAATTGCTGTACCTGCTGCCGCAGTTCTGTTTCTAAGGAACCCGTGCCCACAATTTGGCAGGTAAAGTCAATCTCCTGACGCTGGAGAATGGCGCAGGCATCAATTAAATCAGGTACTCCTTTCTTTTCCACCAATCGACCAACGAAAAGAATGTGCGGCGGACGGTTTTGGGGAGGCTGATACTGTAACTGTCTTAAATCCAGCCCGTTGTAGATTCGCTGTACCCCATGAGCCGCCGCACCGTAGGTTTGCTGCAAGTAACGACAGTTGTAGTCACTCACTGTAACGACGGTTGCCGCATCCCGCAACTTGCGCTGCATATCCTCTGGTTCCACGCTGTGATGAAAAATATCTTTAGCATGAGCCGTGAAGGTATAGGGCACGCCTGCAAAATGAGAGGCCAGACGAGCAACGCTGGTGGCGACACTGCCAAAATGGGCGTGAAGATGGGTGATGCCTTTGAGCCGTACTTCACGCGCTAACCAGGCGGCCTGATACACGCTGCTGGCTCGTTCTCCCTCGGCAATGGCGATCGCTGCCCAAAAGTTGGGAATGACCTTGCTGGCCTCTTGTAACTCTGCCCAAAAGAAGCTGGCAGCCGTGGGAGTTAGGGTATTTAATGAAGCGCTGACCCGCCCCTGAGACGGTTTGCGGATATAGTTTACCGGAGCACGCACCTGAGAAATAATGTTTTGAAAGTGCGTGTCGCAAGGAGGCCGCAGGGCAAAAATTTCGACGTCTACCCCTGCCGCTTCGTGTGCCAAAATTTCATTGACTACAAATGTTTCAGAATATCGAGGATAGCGTTTCAGCACATAGCCGACGCGCATTGGCTTCTTCATCTCGGTTCTTAACTCCTGGGTTACTCTATGAAGCATGTTGGGTTGAGTAATGGTCAGTGGTTAGCGTCGCTTCTAAAAGCTGGGGCAAGCGGTTTAACCCGTTCAGGTCAAGGCGATCGCGTATCAGAGGAGAAGCCCATGATTGAGCAAACCAATCGCTGATGGCGATCGGGCTGAGGCGATCGGGGTGAAGCACATCGACTATTCCCAGTTGTTGCAGCCGTTCAGCCCGAATGAGTTGTTCTCGTCTGGGTTTAATGCGCGGTACAATCAACGCCCGCTTTTCAAACGACAGGATTTCACAAATGGTGTTGTAACCGCCCATTGAGACGACCCAATCTGCCTGTTCCAGTAGAAGGGTGGGTTCCGCCAGATAGTCCAATACCGTGAGCCGGGAAGACTGCGCGGCATAGCCTTGCAGCCGTTGACGCAGTTTGGCTGGCATCAGCGGGCCAGTTAGAATGACACCGTTGGTATCTGGCGGACGTTCAGACCGGGCAAAGGCTTCTGCCAATCGCGCTCCATCCTGGCCGCCCCCCACCATACACACCGCCAGCCGCCCCGGAGGAAGAGCTATATTGGCGATCGTGGCACTCTCGTCGGCAAACTTGAGGCGAAATCGCTGGTCAAGATAGCCGATGTGATGAAACTTAGCCGCAACATCGGGGGCAAAGCGGCATTCCCGTGTAATGTCATAAACAGATGGGTCGCCATATATCCAGACCGCATCGTAGTATTTGCGAATGGCCTCGTCATTGGCGGCACGCTCCCAATCGCGACGGACGATCGCAGGGTCGTCTAATATGTCTCGTAAACCCAAAATGCAGCGGGTTGTTCCGTGTTCACGCAGATACTCCAACGTTGGATCTAACTCTCTAACGGCACCTCGCGGTACGTTATCGACAATCAGCACATCTGGTTTGAAGGTGGCAATGGTGGCGCGAATGACTTGCGATCGCAGTGCAATGATTTCCTTTAATGAGATATCCCACCGTCGAGGTTGATATTGCCCATCTATCCCTTTGTAGAGTGCAGGGAGGGTTAAATAATCGACTCCAGGCGGCATTGAACCATTACTGGCATCATTCATGCCGCTAATCATCAAGATATCGGCTGGCAGTGTAGAATAGCCCAAGGCTTGCGCGATGAGCAAGTTACGGCGCTTGTGTCCCAGCCCCATCGTATCGTGGGAGTAAAGGGCAATGCGCCACTTACGTGGGGTACTTGTAGTAGGACTCACCACTTCTGGAGGGGCGGCATAGGTAGAACCGTCTTTCTGAGGTAAATCCATAACAATAGGGTTGGTTGGCGTGCCGAAGGCTACAGAAACCACCTTTGGACTGTGGGGTAGCGTCTGGGGCGATCGCGGCAGTAATTTTTTCATCAGCACTTTTCCCACTATTTCTTTACTCTTGACAGGTTGATCACCATCGAGATGACACACTGATCGGTTCCAGGCTCTTTTTCGAGCCTCTCATTTTCTAAATCCTGGTCTGGCTACCCGTCACTCCAAAACAGGTTGTTTCATTTAATTCATTCCATTAGATGTAGTATTCATCATTGGAACGTTGTATTGTTTCAATCCATAATGGAAAGATTTGCACTGGATAAGATTCATCTGCCGTGCGGATATTTAACGTTTCATTATTTTCTGTTTAAAGGCGGTTTAAGGCTATCTTGTAGTTTCTTTGCTGTTAATGAAGCAGCGATGAATGAAGGGTGAGAATTCTCTAATGTTTAGAGGTTGCTTTAAACGTCAAATGGGCTGCATTCGTCCTCTAACTCCCTCAACCGTGGGGGATTAAGGTCTGCCACTGACCAGAAAAGAGGACGGCTTGAGTGATAAACGGCGCGTCTCAACCGTTCTCTCAAGTACACTCGATCGCCTCTGTTCAACTACTACGATTAACTCTCTTTTTTGTTCCTGGTTTTGTTGCCGTTGTTTGTATTTTGATTCGCCATAAAGTCATCCAACAGCACTCATCTGCACAATATTGCCGTTTCATGGAATAACCTGGCACTGAGAAGATGTTTGAAAAGTAGCAAATGTCCTGCATTCGCCCCCTAAATCCCCCAGAATTGGGGGACTTTGAACGAGAATCGGCTCGGAAGTCCCCCATCTTGGGGGATTTAGGGGGCGGTTCGAGTGACGTTCAGCACTTTTCAAACATCCTCTGAGGCATCGATCGGCTACTGCGCTTGATGTCGGCACTTCGTGCTAAATCTAATTGAACCCCTACTCCATTGGTTGAGTAGACTAAATTAGCCGAGTAGACTAAGACAGTCAGACGGTTTGCAAGCCTATGCCATCAAATTTGACGCTTATCTTTTTACACATTCCCAAAACCGGAGGACAATCGCTTAAACAACTCTTTCGTCGTCATTATTCGGCAGATACCCTATTTCTAATTAATCAGAAACGACCGGGACAAACCCTGCATGATTTGCGATCGCTGCCGCTGGAAAAACGGCAACAGTTACGATGCGTTGCGGGTCATTGTTCCTTTGGTATTCATTTGGATCTGGCACAGCCCAAGGCTCAATATCTGACGTTGGTGAGAAAACCCGTCGAACGAGTCATTTCTCACTATTATTTTGTGCGCGGTCTGCGGCATCACCCGTTGCATGAACAGGCCAAGCAAATGAGTTTGGCCGAGTATGCCCGTTCCGGTATTGCAGAAATTGATAACGGGCAAACGCGAATGTTAACGGTTACTGGAGATAGCATTCCGTTTGGCGCTTGCACGCCTGAGTTACTGGAGGAAGCCAAGCAAAATCTTAGAACTCACTTCACTGTTGTAGGAACAACCGATCGGTTTAATGAAGTGGTGGTGTTGCTACACTACCACCTGGGAATAGTGCCGTTTTATCATCGGGAAAATGAGACTCGTAATCGCCCCAAACAAAGTGCTGTCTCGGCAGAAACAACAGCAGCCATTATGCAACACAATCGGCTAGACCAGTCACTATATGACTATGCTAATCAACTACTGGACGAACAAATTGAACGGTTAGGGTTACCGTTTTTGCTCCAGTTCCAACGGTTCAAAGTACTCAATTCTGTGTATGGCGTTCCAAATTCTCTGAAGGTAACAGTGAAGCGATCGCGCCAACGCTGGTCTAACCAATTCAACCGCCACTTAAAGAAGGTAAGAAAAACGTTGAGACGAGTGAGACACAAACTTTGAAGGCGGCATGTTGCCTCATGCTGGCGATGTTTCTGCACACGCTACGATGGATTACTGCACTGTTATCTGTTAATCTCCCTTGAACCGTTCTTCCGAGTTATCTACCTCATCGGCTCGCACAGGTGCCATCTATGCGATCGTCGCTTACACCACCTGGGGGTTGCTACCCCTGTACTGGAAATGCTTTGGGCAGGTTCCTGCGATCGAGGTGTTGAATCATCGCATCATCTGGTCAATGGTATTTTTGAGCGCAATCCTGGCTCTACAGCGACGGCAAGCAGAGGTTGCTGCCCTCTGGCAGTCTCCGCGTCGGGTCGCTATGCTGCTGGCTACGGCTCTCCTGCTTTCTTTTAACTGGGGGCTTTATATCTATGCAGTAAATGCCGATCGCGTGGTGGAAACTAGCCTGGGTTATTTCATTAACCCATTGGTCAGTGTTCTGCTGGGATTTGTGTTTCTTAAAGAGCGATTGAATCGGGGGCAATCCTGTGCGGTGGTGCTGGCAACCATTGGGGTGGCGTACTTTGTTTGGCAGTTGCAAACTGTACCGTGGATTGCGCTGGGGTTGGCTTTCTCTTTTGCTATCTATGGTTTGCTGCGAAAGGTGGTGGTGGTTGCGCCGATGGTTGGTCTGGCGGTAGAAACGTTGCTGGTAACTCCGGTCGCTCTGGCGCTGGTGGGATATTGGGCGATCGCCAACACCGGGCATTTTGGTACTAACTGGCTCACGACTCTACTGTTCATTGGGGCTGGCATCACAACATCATTGCCGTTGCTGTGGTTTAACAATGCGGCTAAACGATTGCGGCTATCGACCCTTGGCTTTTTCCAATATCTGGCTCCCAGTTTGCAGCTTAGTTTGGGAGTCCTGCTTTACCATGAACCGTTTACGTCTACTCATGCTGTTACCTTTAGTTTCATCTGGACTGCCCTGCTGCTTTATTCCATTACGTCTTTGATGGCTCAGCCGCAGAAGTAGGTGCCAGGGGTGGCCGTTATTGAAACTGACATTATCGTTCTACCCATTATTGTTTTACCATCACACACCAGGCAATGAAGGCTGCAAAGCCGATGTAGCTAAAAACAGCGACCCAGTCCAGCCAAATGTTGGCATGGGTCAATCCAAGCTCATCCATTAAGTATCCTCCTCCTGTACCCGATCGGGCTGGACTGGTGCATTCAAACTGAGCGCTTCAAATTGCTGCCAACCCAGGTAAAGCGATCGCGGCACATGAAAGCACCCTTTCCATTTGCCACCTTTGAGATTGAGTAAGACTTCACCACGACGGTTGAGGTAGCCGAACCACTCTCCATAGTCTGGGTCGGCAAAATGCGACCAGGTATAATCGTGCAGGGTTTGGTACCACGTCCAACAGGCTTCGCGCCCCGTCAGGCGATACCCCATCGCCAGGGCAACCAACGCCTCCAGATGAACCCACCATAGCTTTTGATCCCATTCCAATTGCTGTGGCGGATACCCTTTTGCATCCATAAAGTAATACAGGCCGCCATAGTCGCTGTCCCAGGCAACGTTCAGGATATTGAGGACAACGTCAACAGCCTGGTTGATGGTTTTGGTGTCACTGTGGCGATGGGCAATATCCATAATGAACCACATTGCCTCAATGCCATGACCGGGGTTTAGCAGCCGTCCGTCAAAACAGTCTACATATGAGCCATCAAGGGCAACGTTTTCATACATCAGGCCGGGAACTGGTAAGCCAGAATGGGGGCGATCACCCGCTAAAAAATCGGTCATGACTTCCTGCACCGTTGCCTCCAGAATGGCTTCCAGGGTATCGCTTGGCAACAGCCAGTCCATCTCTAGAGACAGGTTTGCCAAAATCATGGGTACTGCCAGCGCTTTCAGGGGACGGGTGCCCGGATAGGTTTTGGTGTAGCGACCTTTAGGATCATCTTTACGGCGCAAAACGTTGTGATAAGCCTGTAACGCCACCTGCTTTGCCCACTCTTCACCCGATGCCAGGGCATATTGGCTAAAGGCCATAGCCGCAAAACAATCAGAAAAGATGTTGTAGGGTTGCACCAGGGGAGTGCCCTCACGGGTGAGCGCAAAATACCAGTTGCCGTCGGCATCGCGTCCATGTTGAGCTAAAAAATTAGCGCCATTAGCCGCAATGTTGAGCCAATCTTGGCGCTGTTCTAGCTGGTTATACAGCATGGAAAAGAGCCAGACCTGACGATTTTGCAGCCAGACAAACTTATCTGTGTCATAAACACTGCCCTCTCGATCGAGACAGGTAAAGTACCCGCCTTGCTGCCAATCGATAGAGTGCCTTTCCCAAAAGGGAATGACATCATCCAGAAGCGCGTTCTTGTAGTGTGCAGCCAGAGCTTTAAAGTCGTGCACCATGATCCTCTGATATCAGCAGTCCCACCCGCAATTATCGCCCTATGATTGAGGGTCAACAAGTCATTCTATTAAAGGGCGAGGCGTATTGCGCGATCGCTCATGGGTATGAGATGATGCGTCTTATGAAAATACGGTAAATCGATCGACTTGCCGTAAAATACATAGCGCAACACATGCGAATTATTGTTCTATGGTTTTCTGCCCTTCGAAACGGCCTGACTTGGAGGCACCTTTGCTGGTAGAGATAGCGGTTTCCCGCGCGATTGGACAGAGTGGAGCATGACCCAACCGCAGCAGACGAATGCTGAAGTTGAATTGAAGCGGAACGATCAGCAGTACGGCGATCGCCTCACTCCACCTGAAGCGACAAACAGTGCCGATCGAGCCAATTTTCCGTCACGGGTTCGAGATCATCTGGCTAACGAGCGCACTTATTTAGCCTGGATGCGAACGGCGATCGCGCTAATGGGGTTTGGTGTAGTAATTGCTCGGCTGCGGTATATCCTCTCTCCTGATACACCCGGTACAGGCTATGGTTTAGCATTAGGTCTTCTATTTGCTTCCATTGGGTTACTCACCGTGCTGCTTTCGACCTATCACTATTTCTCAATTCGCGATGCCATTGATACGCATCAATATCAACCGGCTGGTCGGTGGGTCGTTTTATTTAGCTTAGTGATTGCGCTGCTGGGAACTGGCGTGATTTATGTTTTGTTTGCGATCCCAAGCCGTTCCAGATTCCCGTTTTTGGATTAACCCAAACTCGGACTGGCGCACTCAGTGTAGTTTAGAGGATGCGTTAAAGGTTTGATTTGTAGCCCGACACCTGTAGGGACGTTTAAAGTAGTCCAAGTTGACCCTTAGCGGCAGTGATGTGCTCGTCCATATTTGTTTTAATGGCGAAGATAGCATAATTCAAGGGTGTCGCTGAATAGCGCTCTACAGAGTGGGCAAAAATGTTCTCCCATACTCTTCCTCCAAACTTTTTATACCAATCTATTAAGTCCCTCAAACTTTGCTCTCCAAAAACAGCGATGTGCCCTGAAAGATCAATAGATGGGTCACCGACTTGACCTTCAGACCAATCGATAATACCGCTGACTTCCCCATTCTTATCAGCAAGAATGTGGCCTGCATATAAATCGCCGTGAATGAAAGTAGAAAAAGTAGGCCAAAGACTATCGGTATCTACCCATCTTCGCCATCGGGTTTCCAGTTCAGCACTTATTCCGATTTCTCGTTTTACACTCTCAATATTATGCAAAATTTCTTGTCGAGCCATTTGAGGTGTTAGTGATTTTACACCTATTGAGGCGGCTTCCTGGGTCGGGATGTGATGGAGTTCGACAAGAACTTTAGCCAGTGATGAAACAATGCGGGTATTTTTTTGATCGATATTCCATGTAATCCCGTATGTTTCAGGGTCAAAAGTGATAACAGGCTTATTCTCCAATAAGGGATATGCCACCAGCTTTGGACTTGCAATTTTCCAATCGGGAACGGAAATAGATAAATACTTTCTGGCTAGAGCTAATATCTTTTTCTCTTGTTCAATTTGGCTGGCTAAATTGTCACGACGAGGTATTCGCAGTACCCACTTTTTACCGTTGATATCAGTGACAAACGCCACTTTGAAATCAATCCCCATTTCATTAAAGACTAGATCATCGTTAAGTTGGAGACCATAACTAGCGGCCAAATTTAAAATGTCATCTCTTTTCATATTTTCTGCCAAACGGGGAGGTTCTGCGGCGGTTAGCAACTGTTGCAGCCAAATAGAACACTCTTACATGGACAACGATTTGTTAGCCTATCGCACTGCTCACGGCAGTAACTTCACTATGAACTCAGCAACGAGTAGTTATAGTTTATCCGTTGGAAATAAACCAGGCCAACCCTGCTCTGGTGTTTGCTGAGTGAGGGCTTACAGCAGATCTCAATTGAGTCAGCCACCGTCTCGCCAAGATGGGAGGTAGGGTTTGGAGTGTGGTGAATGCAAATGAAAATGGCTGTAAGTCCTGTGTCAATCCAGGCGTTTCGCGGGGTGTAGCAGCGTTTGAGTATGAACCCAAAACACAAACCCGACTCCACGATTTAACCAACAGCGATCGATCGCAATTTTTTCAGTTGGTGATCTTGGAGGTCGAAGCCAGCAGGGGTTCAGAGCATCGGGCTAACCATCCATACAGCCGATTGACCGAGCCTGTTTTGAAGCTTGAGATGCAGAGCCACATCTTTCGGCAATGTAGCTAGAGGTCTAAACCCTAATTCGGCTGCTGCTTGTCTCATCTTTCTTCGTCTCATTGCTAGACCAAGCTGTATTACATGAGTCTCATCTGCAAGCAGTTGAGTCTTGTTTGAGACTAATTTATTCAAGGCATGGATTGAATGGAGGGCGTTACCGAAATTCAGCAACACTGAATTGAGAGCAAAAGGCTGTAGCAAGCAACCCAACCCCCGCATGGGTAAACCTGCCGCTGTTAAGTATAGATACTTAGTCTTGCAAGCAAAGCCTTTGTTGGCATGGCTCAACCCTTGCTTATAGAACCATTGATGTACTGCGGGACTCGCAGTACATCAAATCCTTGAATTCTTTCCTCGAGAGGGTTTCGACTGACAGCTCAATTTTGTGGACTAGATTTGGACTGTTTTTTAACGCTCTCAAATAGCAGCTTGAACAATGCAGGTACAGTTTATTCAGTGTCGTTTTGCCAAACGACGCTATGAAACAGATCAACTCAGCAGCACCTTTTTTGCACGGCTTGAAACGTCTGTATCAGAAGGAGACACACCGTATCCCAAATAGACTACTTATAAGACAGTGAGTCTCAAGGCGATAAACAGAGTATCTCACTTGAGACTCAGCGTTCATCTTGAGACTCGATCTGCTTTCAACCCAACACTTTTTTCACATTGCTGCACATCCTGAAATATCTGTATCAAATCGAGACGAGATGTATTTTATCTGGACTACTGTCGAGACAGTGAGTCTCAACTCGATAAGTAACTTGTCTTAAATGAGTCCCAATCGCTATATATGAGACTCAACTCAATAAGCTTGAGTCTCACGGCGATATTGGCTCACCTGATTCGCAACACGTTGAACCTCGCAACCCCATTTACTCTTCTTAGATAACTTTTCTGTGAACCTGTATTAGCCCTAACGCCATTATGGAGTCAATTCTACTAAGTTTAATAAGGTAGAAGTAATAGCAGACAACTAGCTAACAATCATTGTTTTAAGATGAGTCCAGTCTTCTTGCGACGAGTCTATAGCTAATACGACGAGTCTTAGGCAAGACTAAGCATGAGTCTTATCTTCTAAGAACTGGACTCATAGAAGTAATGATGGGTCTCGCATTGAGACAAAAAGGCAGTGGAACTTCGTATTGCAAATTCAATCTCTGTTTCTAGCAGAGAGTAGGGGGCTAATCATGGGATACATCCGGTGGGGAACGATTGGAACGTTAATTTTGCTCGGCATTGCGGCAATAGCAGTAGCCGTAGCAAACGCAATGCACTTTTCTACGCCAATAGAACAGATGGATTTGAGCCATCTAGATCAGCGTCTTTTCCTACTGGAATTAGCGCTGGTTCCCCAAACACCCGAAGAAGCTGCTCAACGATGGGCAGAGGGGATCAAGATGCGTAACGGTGCCTTGCAGTTTGCTATTTTGGCTCCAGCGCTGCGGCAATCCTTAGAAGCTCAATATGCCAATCGCTATTGGGTTACGGGAGGTTCTAGCCCCTGGGTAGAGTCCTATACCATCAACCAAACGGCTGCATCCGAAGACAGCGTACAGTTTGCGATTAGATATCAGTTGATGTCGTCCACGGGCAGCGCCGGAATTGCTACTGATACGATCACCGTGGGGCAGATGCAGACCGACGATCGCCCCCAACCTGGCTGGTATATTACCGCCTTGCAATCTTCAATGGACTGGCAACTCTCCCTAGCGCCGTTATCGTCAAAATCCAGACACTGACGCGATCGCCTTCAGTCTGCTCTCCATCTATCCCACCCCCTCATGAAACGAGTACGAGTCGCGCAACATAGAGATAAATCAAAATTCCAATCACATCAACCACCACCGAACTCAGAGGAGCCGACATCAAAGCAGGGTCAAATCCCAACAGTTTGAACATCCACGGCAACAAAGAACCAGAGAGAGTGGCTAAAGTAGCGGTGGCAAACAAGCTAAACCCAACCACCAGCGCCACATCCAGGTTGCCCTTCATTACCAGGGCAATACCTGCAATAACCGCACCCAATACCAGGCCAATTATGGCTCCAGCGATCGCTTGCTCGCCTAACCTTTGCCAGAATTGTCGATGGTTGCCATCATTGCGGCTGAGTTCTCGAATCATCACCGTGGCAGACTGAGTACTCACATTGCCAGCGCTACCAATTAACAGCGGAATAAAAGCAGCAAGTACAACAGCCTGCTGCAACACATCCTCCTGCAAACGAATGGCGGCTGTTGTTCCGGTGTTGGCTAGTAGCAGCACAATCAGCCAAACGATGCGTCTACCAACCCGAACCAACAACCCGGTTTCAAAATAGTTGTCTGTTTCAGACTCACCCCCTTTTGCAGCAGCATCCAGCTCGAACAGGGCTAACCGTTCATCCAGGGGCCGTTGCGCTAAGATCGCAACCACAGGCTGCTGCTTAAAATCGTTGAGCAGAGTTTGCTGCTGCTCCGGAGCAAGACTGTTAAAGGCTTCTACCGCGATCGCAGCAGGAAGGTTTTGTAAAGCCACCCGCTGTTCAGCCACCGAAAGAGCTTGAATCGAGATTGCAACCGAAGACGAATCATCCGTTTGCGGCTCCCGATCAACCTGAAGCGGTACTGGTTCGCCAGAGACCCGCAGCTGGTTCGAATCATCTGCCTTCTCCGCAAAAGCATCACCATGATCAACCGTGCCATGATCAACCGTGAAGCTATCGTCTGTCGCTACGGTCGTTGACGGGTTTGAATCCATATTGTTTGTGCCACCAATCTGCTCCAGGTGTGACCCATGATAGTGAAGCCCTGACCGTCGTTCTTATACCGGGAGTCATAACCAGTGCAGGTAAATGCCTTCCCGTTGGCGGATCTCAACCCCCCAGGGGCAGCCAGATTAAGAATGATCCAGCCACGGAGGAACATAACGCCATGCCTGACGCAATGCCTGGTCGAGCGCTTCATAATTCGGTTCTTTGCGGCCTACCAACGTCCAAAACTGAGACGAATGGTTGAGGTGAATCGTGTGACATAGCTCATGCACAAAGACGTAATGCACTAGCGGCGGCGGCAAGAACAAAAGCTTGCAGTTGAGGCTAATACTTTTGCGGTGAGAACAGCTTGCCCATAGCGTCTTTTGACTTCTAACCGAGGCTTTACCAAATTCCAGGTCAATTTGCTGGCTAACCTGGCGTAACCAGGGAACTAGAGCAATAGTCGCTCGATGAATGACCCATCGCCGTAGAACCTGTTTGCAAGCAGAAATATCCTCAGTGTTGCCCTGAATCAAGAGGCGATTGTTAGAGTGTTCCACCGCATCAATCCCGGGCGATCGTGTCAACTGATACTCAACCAGCCAGGTCTGATCAACAGCTTGCAGAGCGATCGCCTCTGGTAGCGGAGTCAGCGTTGCAGCCGTAACCAGTTGACGTTGTTCTTCAATCTGAGCGCTAGTGGTTTGAATCCAGGCTTGCTTACGGTGCAAAATATCAGGAATTTGGCTGCGATCGAACCCCTGCGGAATAATGACCTCCAACCCATGATCCACCGAAAACTTGAGGCGAACATGCTTTGCCCTGGGACTAACACGAACCGTATACCCCACAGGAAAGGGAGGTGCCTTCAACGAATTGGGGACTGGCTTTGCCACAGAACTAACACCGTTTCATTAATTGGTTACATCGATTGATAAGACATGGGGAGTCCATCTATCCCGACGCTGACCTTGCAGGTACAGCACGGAACTGTTCGCCTCCCCAACCCACCATTGGTTAAATCATAAAACAGCCGACTGCTTCAAACCAGGTAGATCAAGACGGCTTAGAGGACGGCAGTTCTGGCAGGACGCGATCGCAGACAAACAGCGTACCTGCCGTCACACATAACGGAATAGCCAACAAATTAATCAACGGAATACTAACCAGCCCAAAGCACACCAGCCCAAAGCTAGCGCTAGCCGGTAAACTGCGCCAAAGTACCCCCAGCTTTTGGCGAAACCGCAAACGGCGACGCTCAAGCGGGGAATCTAAAAAGTCAAGACAGACCAATGTTGCCGCCAGCAAAATACCGCCAATGCTAGCCGTCAGTGTACCAACACCAGGAAAAAAGCCCAGCAGCAGCAGTGGCATTCCACAGCCCAGCCCAACCGCTAATTTCTTTAGCTCGTATAAAACAGCTCGCCCAACATCTTGAGCAAGGCCAACTTCAATTAATGCAACTTGTCCGGTGCGCGTTTTCTCTATCTCTTCAGAGAGCTTGCCATACCAGGGCGACCCCAACAGCACGCCAAACTGAAGCAAGATAAATCCCGTAACCAGCAGCAATACAAAGGTCAGCACAACCCGCAGTAGGCCAATCAAAATCAGCAGTCCCCAGCGAGGCAAATTAGCAAACCAACCTGGCAACGTAGGACTCCAATTCGGCAAGTTGCCGAACCAATCCGGCAGGCTAATCGTCCAGCGGTTTGGCCAGGGAATTGACCAGCGTGGGATATTGATCTGCCAATGAGGCCAGTTGAGAGGCCAATCCGGTAGATGAACTGACCAGTGAGACGCATCAGCCGCCCAGGTTGGCAGATTTGCCATGATAGTGTCGATCGCCCGAAAGCCTAAAAATAACAGTCCAGCATACAGCGTGATCCCTAAAACAACGTTAATTAGAATCGGCATCAGCACATAGATTCGAACGTTAGGCTGCCGCACAAAAAACCAAAACGCTCGAAACGGATAGGTTGCGCCCACAACAATACTTCCGGGGCCTCGACGGACAAGCTGAATGGGTTTGGCAGGTGGCTCTTGGCTCATGTACTCACCGGATTCACAATGAGACTCTACACAACAGCAATCTACCACCCCTCTTAACCAAACGGCTTTCAAGCAGAGGATCTCACCTGAGACGATCGCTGCTGGAGCCGATTCTGTTTCCAAGTCCTTTGATACGGTGCTTGATACGTCTAAAGCAACCGCTTAGAGGATGTTTAAAAGTGCTGAATGTCACCCGAGCCGCCGCCTAAATTCTCCAATTCTGGCTTCGACGTGAGCGCTCAGCCGAACGGGGACTTTGAAATAGAACTGGCTCGGAAGTCCCCCAAGGTTGGGGGATTTAGGGGGCAAACGCAGTACATTTGCTACTTTTAAAGCAACCTCTTAGAGGAAGCTAACTGTACTGGTGCAGCTAAAAATAAGCAAATTGTGTCTGTCAATTCAGAAACAAACCTGATAATTTTTGGTTACTCAACAAACACAGAGAGCGCTGAAGCAGGTTGTTCAGCGCTTTTCTTTTGACTCAGGCAGCAACAGATTTCTCCTGGCAACGCTAAAGTTTTGGCAACTTACCCTCAATTCTGTTGTCTAGCGAACTACTCACGCTATCAATTTGTTGTAAAGTTTAATTAATACTCGGAATTTTAGAGTCCTTAGAAATGCCGAATTTCAATCAAGCGATGGGTATGAATAAGGCAGAAGCACTGGTAGAGCAAGGCGGTATTGATCTCTCTAAACTTTCATCTACCAAGCGAAACCGTATTCTGGCAAAACTACGCGAAATGTTGCAAAAACAGTCCCGCTTTAGTCGGCTCCAAGAGAACAACGTCAGCGATCGCCTCACCTGTTGCCCAGCCAGCCCCAAGTAACTCCATACCGTTGGCTCATTTGCACAAAGGATGCATGACCAGTGACCAATGGCAGAGTAAAAACAGAGCAGGAACACAGCCGGAATAGTATGGTCACTCTCGCCTTAGCCTATTAGAACGGCAAACCAGGCTTGAACCCAACCGATTTCGATCGCAACCGATTTGAAGCCACAAAAAAGCAGCCTCTGATAAAGCGGCTGCCCATGAAACGTCTAATTCTTTACCCAATCTACCATCGAGATTCTGCTCTGTCAGTCTTGTAAGTAACAAAATGCGGTTTTGGGTCAAAAGAAAGCAGTCTGACCCCAAGAAACTGCTCAGACCGCTAAGGATTGTCCCTTTGGTTACAAAGTAGCGGATCAAGCTAAAACCCGTCGGTGATTTAGAAGACACAGCCCTACTAATTCGGTCTCAGTTAAAAGACAGATTTGAAACGGATTGTGAACTACTCCCAAGGGGATACCGTTGTTCCGACTCCCGATAGGGATCTAAATCAAACCACATTGATATATTAAATACATAACAAAACCGTACTGGATGGGGGTTATATCGCTGTGCCCCATTATCACATCTCGAAGGAGAGCGACGTCAGAGATGTGGACAGTCACTATGAAACAGGTACTAGAGCAGTGTAGAGTTTTTGTCGCTTCCTCTACTTTGTGTCTACCAAGGGAAGGTTAAATTCTTCACCAGAGCGATCTGAGGTAGTCGATGCTTTGAGTTATAACAGCCAAGGCTTGGCTAGAGCTGAGTTCATTGATTATCCCTGTTGTGTAAAGTCAGTTCTCTGAAAAGCTAGCCATATCTGCTCCTCAGGTGGTATCGCCACCTGGGGAGTTTTTGTCGCGATGAACAGGACACCAATAAATATCGGTTCAACCGCAGTCGAACCTCGGCACGTCACTGCCTCATATCGCCAGAGCCGATCTCACGTAGAAACACCCCTAAGCAAGGCTGGCAACGGGTTCAGTTGCAGATGCGAGTTGGTGCGTCTTGATCCAGTTAGCCAGATCGGTTAACGAGCGATCGCGATAGACTCCATATCGTTCTCGCTTATTGCGAATGCGCTGCGGCAATTCTGGAATAATGCCAAAGTTAGGCGGCATCGGCTGAAAGTGCTTTGCAGAAGCAGAACTAATAAAATCAAACAACGCTCCCATCATGGTGGTAGTGGGTAGGGTCAGCGGGTCATGTCCCAGGGCAATACGAGCAGCATTCGTTCCAGCCAACCAACCGCCAGCAGTAGCGGCAGTGTAGCTCTCGGTGCCCACCAACTGCCCAGCCGCCAAAACCGTTGGACGCTTCTTGAATTGCAGCGACGGCAGCAGCAGTTCGGGCGAATTGATAAAGGTGTTGCGATGCATCACGCCCATCCGCACAAACTCAGCCGATTCTAAACCGGGAATTAGCCGAAAGACGCGCGTTTGTTCGCCCCAGCGCAGGTTCGTTTGAAACCCCACCATGTTCCAGAGCTGTCCGGCTTTGTCTTCCTGGCGCAACTGCACCACAGCATAGGGGCGATCGCCCTCTTGACGGGCATCCGATAGCCCCACTGGTTTAAGCGGCCCATAGCGCATCGTGTCTTCTCCCCGCCGCGCCATCTCCTCAATGGGCAAACAGGCTTCAAAAAACTTGGCGGTTTCGCGTTCAAACTCCTTTAGCTCGGCTTGTTCTGCCCTACACAGTTCTTGCCAAAAGTGGAGATACTGTTCCCGATTCATTGGGCAGTTGAGGTAAGCGGCTTCACCCCGGTCATAGCGAGATGCTAAAAAGGCCACGTCGCGGTTAATGGACTCACCCACAATAATGGGGCTGGCTGCATCAAAAAAGCTCATGTACTCTAACCCGGTGAACTGCTGAAGGTCGGCAGCTAAGTCGTGGGTAGTTAAGGGGCCACTGGTGAGCACCACAATACCTTCAGTCGGAAGGTGGCGCACTTCGCCGCGCCGCAGCTCGACCAGGGGATGGCGATCGAGTACTTCCGTTAAATCGCGGCTAAAAACAGCCCGATCGACCGCTAATGCACCACCCGCTGGAACGGCATGTTCGTCTGCTTTAGCAATGACAACAGAACCAAGCCGTCGCAACTCTTCGTGTACCAATCCAGACGCGCGATCGCTGGCCTGCGCTCCAAACGAGTTGCTGCATACCAATTCAGCTAAATGCTCGGTATGGTGAGCCGGACTGAGCTGCTGCGGTCGCATTTCATGCAAAATTACCGGAATGCCAGCCTGAGCAATCTGCCAGGCGGCTTCGGTTCCTGCCAATCCGCCTCCAATCACCTGAATCGGTTCCATAACTGCCATCGTTACCCAACTATCGTTACCTGAACTGTCTGCCGCACAAAAAACGGTATCTCCAGGCTACCGGATTGTAGAGCGTCTTGCCGAACGGATAGCGCCGCACAGAACGGTGATGAGTGGTCGAACAATGTATTGCCCACTATCCTTTCCAGATCTTCGAGCCTATCATCCTTGCCTGATACTGTTCTAGGGAATAAATATCATAGACAACCACATAAAGCAGCATGGCACCCGTTATAAGCTTCTCCCAGTCAACACGTTCCATCGGGGCTGCTCACCATCATCTTAATCATTGACTCGGAACGTCTGCTCCATTCGTTGCTCAATCGCTTTGAGATATCGCTTTGAGATATTTCCTGCGCCCCAACTCAACCCGCTAGGCTCGCTTTGCGGTGAACAGAGAAGTATCTCCCTTGTGAAATTTGATTTTTCCCTCTAACGTATTTTTATCGTTCAGTTTCAACCAGCCACTACCAAATACTTCATCATTCTCATCGCTTCCTTCCCAGGTAAATTCGAGCTTCTCACTCGATTGCTCCTTGACCACCTCACCATCAATTCGTCCGGTGACTAAACCGAATTGAAAGTCACCCGATCCCCGTTGATCAATTTCAATATAAGCCTGTACCTCCATATTGAAGTAATCCTCGTCCCAATTTTCCATATCAGTGATATGCCAGGTTCCCGCAAATTTCATAATTGCTTATTCATGGGTTGTAAAGGCTTTTAAGGTTGGTCAGTCAAGCAATCAGGAGCATCCTCTCCTGACTTCAATTAACTTGTCAGGAATATGATTACCTTGACCCTGAAGAATAGCGCACAGCCTTATTACGGCTGCCTTTACGAGTTTCAACACTGGTCGCTAGCGGCATAATCGAGCGAATGGCACGATCGCCAACCCCATAGGTATACAACCAGTTCAGCAACACCATCAACCGACTGCGGTATCCCGGCAAATAGACCAAATGAACGCCCAACCACATGATCCAGGCCAGGAAGCCAGTAAAGGCGATCGCGCCAATCTTTCCAACTCCAGAATAGCAGCCAATAATGGCTAACCGACCTTTGTTGAAGTAGCGAAACGGCTTTGGCGCTTTACCCTGAAGCTGCCGCTTGATATTACGAGCCACTGCAACCCCCTGCTGTAAGGCTTCTGGTGCCACCCCCACCAGCGGCTTACCGTCTTGTTCAACATAGGCAACATCGCCAATGGCATATACCTGCGATCGCTCGGCCACTTGCAGCGTCGGTTGCACAACTAGCTTGCCTTTGGTTGCATGTGATAGCTCATCAGAGGCATCAGGAGGAGCCGCTTCTAATCCGGCAGTCCAGATCACCGTAGCCGTTGGAATCAACTGATGGTTATGCAAATGAACCGCACCCGCCGTCACTCGACTCACTTTTGCATCTAGATAAACATTGACTCCAATTTGACGCAAACGCTTGTAGGTATAGGCTCCTAGCTTTTTAGGTAAACCCACCAAAAGGCGACCGCTCGACTGCACCAGAATGACCTTAATATGCTGATGCTCCAGGCGCGGGTAGTCGCGAAAGAGCGCATCCTGAAACAGTTCCACTAAAGCGCCCGCCATTTCAACCCCTGTTGGCCCACCTCCCACAATGGCAAAGGTGAGTAATTGCTGGCGGCGCAAAGAATCTGGTTCCTGTACCGCTTGCTCGAAACACGACATGATGTGGTTTCGCAACACAACCGACTCCTCCAGAGTTCGCAGGGCAAAGGCGTGATCTGGCACTCCCGGAATAGTTTGGAACTGGGTTTGACTACCCGTTGCCAATACCAAAAAGTCGTATGAAATCGCAGCACGGTTGGTTTGAACTACTTGATTGGCCAAATCAATGTGGTTGACTTCAGCCATCAAAAAACGCACGTTGGGCAATCGCCGCAGCAAGGTTCGCACAGGATAAGCAATTTGTTCTGGCTCAATTTGAGCAGTGGCAACCTGATAAAGCAGCGGCACAAAGGTGTGATAATTATTGCGATCGATCAGCACCACTTCGGCACCCGATCCGGCTAACGACTGAGCCGCCTGTAGGCCGCCAAAGCCAGCCCCAACCACCACAACGCGAGAACTAGTTTGCACAATCTCATTCCTCTAAATGCCTCAATCCCGTTCTCTAAACACTGAACCATTGAATGAATACCCAACGCAGGCTGGAAGTCTCACTCGGTATCAGGTACGGTTCCTTCAGAATCAACGGGTCTGAGCCAGTTGAACGTTACGAATACCGTTTTGTCGAATTTGTCGAACGAGTCGAACGATGGGGGGCTTTGTTGGCCGCTATAGCCAACACCACTCTATTTTTAACGAATTGTTAATTATTGACAAGTAATTGTTAATAATTTATGGTCGTGGTAAGTGCCCAGACACGGCCAACGTTCACAGGTTTTGCAAGGCTACTGTGATCAATGGCTGGTTCGGTCGGCTACAGTGCATGAGATGGAAAGCGCATGGGATGGGAAATGCATGAGATGAAACTGGTACGACTGTCGTTCCCGTTTCTCGTCAGAACAGCACCGTCTCACGTCCGCTACAGTTCTGATGGCTAACCCAAACGGGTTGCATAAGTCCCTTAAGTTTCCGGCATTGCTGGATAGACGGATGAATTATTGATAGGCTATGGCTCTGATCGCCCCCTCCATTCCTCCGCATTTCCCAGATTGGGAACTTCCCGGCTATTTTGGGTTCAAAGTCTCTCGGAATTGGAAGAGCCAGAGAGCCGCTCAGGTTACTTCGAGTTACAGTTAGTGCTGTTTAAAGCATCCTCTCAAGTTCCAGTGCTGCGATCGCGTATTGTTAATTGAAACCTTAACCCGTCAAGCAAATGGCAAACTGGCTAGAGCATCGTGTACAGGTTCACATCGAAGCCCCCATGCCGCTGGTGTGGGAACTGTGGTCAGATTTAGAGCAAATTCCGAACTGGATGAAGTGGATTCAAGCCGTTGAGATTGTTCAACCCGAGCCAGAACTCTCTCGCTGGACGCTAGACGCACGGGGTCTTAAATTAAGCTGGCTGTCTCGAACGGTAACCAAGCTGCCACAAGAACGGCTGGAATGGGAATCGGTAAACGGGCTGTCAAATCGAGGAACCGCACGATTTCAGCGTCAGGCCACAGGATGTTTGGTTGAACTGTCGATCGCCTATACGGTGCCTCGCGTGGTCGGCGCTTTTGTAGACAAACTGTTTTTAGGACGGTTGGTTGAATCCACCATTCAAGCCGATTTAGACCGCTTTCGTCAGTATGTGCTGGATACCCAGGCTGACCTGGCTACAGCAGAGTCATCGGGTTCAACCTCAACCCGCACCTGATCAAAGATTGGAATAGGACGAAAAATTCAACCCTGGGACATATCCGAGCCGGACTGGTTCTGGGTTATCGCTGGTTTGGCCTACCTGCTTCACATGCCGTGTCGGCTTAAAAACGTGTCAAACGTAGCGCGATCGGGTAGTGAAGGCTGTGCCCCTGGTTTGGTCACCGAGAGCGCCCCAGCCGCCGCCCCCCAACGAATAGCTTCTCGTAGCGATCGCCCTTCCGCGAGTGCAGCGGCTAAACCGCCATTGAAAGCATCTCCAGCCGCAACGGTATCAACCGCCTGCACAGCAAAGGTTGGGGTAAAAAAGGTTTCAGTGGCGGTTGAACAAAAAGCACCCTTTGCACCCAATTTGATTACGACCGTATTGACGCCTCGCTGGTGCAACACATCCGCTGCCTGTGCCGCTGTTTCGGCATCATCGACCGGAAACCCAACCAACTGTTTGGCTTCCACCGTATTAGGCGTAATGATATCCACCAGCGAATACAGCTCAGACGGTAAATTAGACTGAGCCGGAGCTGGGTCCAGAATGACTCTAACTCCTGCTTTATTGGCGGCTACCGCCGCTGCCTGAATGGCGGGTAAAGGAATCTCAAACTGAAGCAGCAAGGCTGCCGCTCCAGGAAGTTGATGGATGAGCCGTTCCACATCCGCTTCGTTGATTTGCCCGTTCACCCCCGGAACAACAATGATGTGATTCTCGCTCTGATCATCCACTGCAATCATGGCCACTCCAGAATGATTGGAGTCATCCACCCAAATCCCTGCTGTTTGCACGCCAGCTCCTTGCAAACTGGCTAACAGAGATTGGGCAAAATCATCGTTGCCGACCCTGCCAATCATGTGCGTGGGGATACCCAAACGCGCGATCGCCACGGCTTGATTTGCACCCTTACCACCGGGAACCGTCGCAAAACTATAACCCAACAAAGTTTCACCGGGAGTGGGTAGCTTAGGAGTTCTGGCAACCAGATCCATATTAATGCTGCCAAATACAACAACGTGCGGACGGTTCATATGTTCTCCCTACAGTGGCGCAACCTCACCGAGTTGACGAATCTGGTCACGATCGAACCCTGCTTCCATCAGCGGCTCAACCACATCCCTGGGCAGATCGGGAACATAACAGGCAACCAGACTCGCCTGCCGATCCGGAAGGATGCGAACCTCACCGATCGCAGCTGGTAAAATACAGGATTCTCCTTGCTCCAATGTTTCCGTCCCTCCCTCAAATTCTAATTGCACCCGATTGCCCACATTGGTCAGTGTATTACAACGGTGAGGATGCGATCGCTCAACGTACGGCTGTGTCAATATCCATTGTTCCAGAGCAAAGTAAGGGCCAGCACAGCCATAAATCCGCTGATTGCCATTTTGCTCAACCTTTAAACCAGGATTAGGACGAGGATGATAATGGTTTTTCAGCTCATCCAGAGTGGCATTAATGTTAATGTGCCATTGTTCTTGCGAATGCGGGTTGCCATACAAATCGGTAGGCATCACCATTTGGCCTAAGTCAGAGGTTTGTTGCACCTCAAACACCAGCGCATCGGGGCCAAAGGAGTGAATAATGCCCCCAGGAACATAGACCGTATCCCCCGATTGAATGGGATGACGTACCATCACGGCATCATAATCCTGCTGGACGAACGCATCAAAAAGCTGCTCACGGCTAAAGTTCTCCTTAAGTCCGGCGAGGACGGTTGCGCCCGGTGCCGCCCAAACAATGTGCCATGCCTCAGTTTTGCCGTTGGGTTCACCGTACTGACGAGCCGCCGTTTCATCGTCTGCATGGAGGTGAACAGGCAGCATGTGCGAGGCATCCAAAAATTTCTCCAGCAGCGGAAAGTGGGGCCCCTGCCACCCCTGCCCAACCAGTTGATCAGGATATTGCAGAGTCAGATCATGCAGCGTTTTCCCAGCAAAGGTGCCATTGGTAACGGTGCCAGTTGTATCTCGATAGTCGCTGATTTCCCAGGTTTCAGCCACGATACCCTCTGGAAGATGCTGCTTCTGGAGACGATCGCCAATGACCCGTTCGCCAAAGGCATATTGACGCACATGAAACGTGAGCTTGATAGGATACCAGTTCATAGATCCCTCCTCTAAAGCGGTGTGTACAAGCGGTTGCTGATCCTTACGGATAGAGCTAATACTGGCTGGTAGTGATGGCTGATAGTTATGGCGGCAATACTGGTAACTGGCGCGTGTCATCCGCCCACTGCCGCAATTGAGGATACAGGGTACAAAACCGTTGCCATGCCTCCTTCAATTCCACAGGAAGCGGTTCTGGCTGGGTCATTGACAGGGGTGCGGCCTCCTGTGGTAGGGTCATTTTTCCAATGCCCATGCCTGCCAAAATCGCGGCTCCCCGTGCAGAAGCAGAAGCGATCGCTACGCTGTGCAACGGAACCTGTAACACATCGGCCAACAACTGCCGCCACACTGGTTCTAGCGTGCCGCCCCCAGCCAGCCGAAGCTGCGTAGGCGTAATACCTGTGGCAACGATCGCCTCCAGTCCTTGCCGCAAGCTAAAGGCAACCCCCTCCAGTGCGGCGCGCATTAGATGGGCGCGAGTGTGATGTAACCCCAGGCCAACCCAGGCTCCACGGGCATATGGATCGAGATGGGGAGTACGTTCCCCAGTCAGGTAGGGTAAGAACGTCAACCCTTCACATCCCGGCGCAACGGCAAACGCCTCGGCATAAACTTGCGCCCAACTTAAACCCAATATCGTCCGAACCCATTCCAGAGCCAGACCAGCGTTTTGGATGGCGGCCAGCGTATACCACTGCCGGGGTAAAGCAGCTCGATACAAATGAGTTTTGCCGTGAAGGTCAGGTACAGGGTGCGATCGCGGTGTCACAATCTGAGCCCCTGACCCAACCGTGAGTTGAACCACACCAGGAGCAACCAGACCACTGCCCAATAGCGCAGCAGCGGTATCGGCGGCTCCGGTGACGACGGGCAATCCTGCTGGTAAGCCAAGCTGTTCTGCGGCTTCAGCCGTTAACTGTCCAGCGATCTGGCTCGATGGACGCAGCTCAGGGAGCCAATCGGAACGCAGCGTCAGCCGCTGCAAAAGTTCAACCGCCCAGCGATCGCCTATCACGTCATACAGCAACGTTCCCGAAGCATCGGAGGGGTCTGCGGCCACGGCTCCAGTCATCTGCAAGCGCAGCCAGTCTTTGGGTTGCAGCACCCATCGCGCCTGTTGATAGAATTCTGGTTCATGTTGCCGCAACCATAGCAACGTAGAGCCAGCCATCCCTGCCGTGATCGGATTCGCCAACTGCTGCTGGTAACGGGACTCCAGCCCGTGGTATGCCGTCAACCTATCGCTAGAACGAGTATCTGCCCAAAGAATGGCCGGACGCAGGGGGATGCCCGCCGCATTGGTTAGCACCACCCCATGCATTTGACCCGACAGCCCAATGGCCTCAACCGCATCAGTGTGATGTTGAACGGCCGTTTGCACCGCGATCGCCACGGCAGACCACCAGTCTTGTGGCTCAGTTTCAGCCCATCCAGGTTGGGGCGATCGCACTGGATAGGGGCTAGAGGCTTCACCAACGATATCGCCCTCAAGAGACAGCAATAGTGCTTTAGCGGAGCCAGTTCCCAGGTCGATTCCCAGTAGCATTTAGGGTATAGAGGATGGATCAAGGAGTTAGATAGATTGGAGCCAGGTGAATGGAGTTGAATTAACGACCTCCTAGCGGCGTGACGATCGCGTTCTCAGGCGGTCAATGGTCACAGCGACAATAATCACCAAGCCTTTAACCACCAATTGCCAGAAGAAAGAGACATTCAATAGCGTTAATCCATTGTTGAGTAGGGCAATAATGAGCGCGCCGAGGAGCGTTCCCCAAATGGTACCAATACCGCCAGAAAAGCTGGTGCCACCAAGAATAACAGCGGCGATCGCGTCTAACTCGTACCCCTGCCCCAGCATTCCAGTCGCGCTGTAAAGCCGACTGGCGCTCATGATACCCGCCAGACCAGAAAGCAACCCGCTGATGCCGTAAACAAACAGCAGCACAAAGCTAACTTTAATTCCCGTCAGGCGAGCCGCTCGCAGGTTACCACCCACTGCATAAATGTGGGTTCCCAAAACAGTGCGTCTGAGGATAAACCAGCCAGCAACGATGATAGCCAGGGCAATAATCACCAACCAGGGAACAGGGCCAATGCGGGCATTTCCGACCCAGGCAAAATTAATATCAGGATTGATCAGAGTGGTACCACCTGCCAGCAGGTAGGCTATCCCCCGCAAGCCCGTATAGGAACCTAGCGTCACAATGAACGGCGGCAAATCCAGATAGGCAATCAGGGCACCGTTGACCAAGCCCAACCCCAAGCCTGCTAAAAGTGCTGCCGGAACCGCGAACGCCCCCAACCCCGGAGCAAGGGACACCAACAGAGCCACCACTGCCGACACACCCAGAATGGAACCAACCGATAGATCAATGCCACCCGTCAGGATGACAAAGGTCATGCCAGCAGCCAGCACGATGTTAATAGATGCCTGCCGCACCACGTTGATTAAGTTGCCTGCGGTGAGAAAGTTGGGAGTGAGAACGGCAAATAGAATACAAATGATCAGCAGAATCGGTAAGATGCCTGCCACCTGCATCATTGCTTGCCACGACTGCCGCTTACCTAACTTGCGCCGCTTCGCGAGTCGGCTCTGTTCGGGTTTATCTAACCGTGTTTGGCTCATGCTGCGTTAACCTCCCTTGCTCCAGTGGCAAATGCCATGATGTTTTCTTGTGTGATGGCTATTCCCGTGCTGCCACCGACTTCGCCTGTAATTTCTCCCTCTCGCATCACCAAAACGCGATCGCTCATGCCCACCACTTCTGGCAGTTCACTTGAAATCATCAAGATGGCAACGCCTTGAGAGGCTAAGGTGCTGATGATGCGATAAATTTCACCCTTAGCGCCAATGTCTACGCCTCGTGTCGGTTCATCCAACAACAACACCTTAGGATTAATGGCTAACCAGCGTGCCAACAGCAGCTTTTGCTGATTGCCGCCAGACAAATCCATAGCGCGGGTAGCAGGAGTAGCAACGCGAATCCCCAGGTTTTGAATGGCATGATTTGCCACCTGCTTCAAGGTTTTGAAATTCATCACCCCTGCACTCGCATCCTGCCCCAGCACATTCATTGTGATGTTTTGGCTAGAGGACATTTCCAGGAACAACCCCAGATCTTTACGGTCTTCGGGCACGTAGCCAATTCCAGCGGCGATCGCGTCTTTGGGGTTAGAGATGGTGAGCTTGCGGCCTTCCATGTAAACATCGCCACCCGTCTTAGCATCTGCACCAAAGATCAGGCGAGCTAACTCGGTGCGTCCTGCCCCAACCAGGCCGGCCAAACCCAACACCTCTCCGGCATAGAGCCGGAAGCTGGTCGGTTCAATTTTATCCCCATCGGTAATGCCGACAACTTCAAGCAGGGGTGAGGTGCGATCGTCCACAGGAGCATGAACTTTGTGTTCGTAGAAATCCTGTAAGGGACGACCTACCATCATTTGTACCAGCCGTTCTGATGAAATCTCATCATGTTCCAGGCTGCCCACATATTGCCCATCGCGTAAGACACTAACCCGGTCGGCCAACGCATAGACCTCTGCCATCCGGTGGCTGATGTAAATCAGGGCAATGCCATCATCTCGCAAGCGGCGAATGATATCGAACAACCGCTCTGTTTCGCGATCGGAAAGCGCGGCAGTTGGCTCATCCATAACCAGGATGCGGCTTTTATCTTTTAAGGCTCTGGCAATTTCAACCTGCTGTTGTTCGGCAATCGAGAGCCGAGACACCGTTTCATCGGCATCAAAACTGGCTCCCAAATTTTGCAAAATGGCAGTGGCTTCCTGCCTCATGCGATCGCGATCGAGTAGTCCTCCTGGCTTAGTGGATTCATTTCCCATGAAAATGTTTTCAGCGACCGTGAGATTGGGCGCAACATTAAGCTCTTGATAAATTAAGCTGATACCAGCTTGTCTGGCATCACTGGGAGCATTGATCTGCACCGATTCACCATTGATCCGAATCTCACCAGAATCAGTGCTGTAGGCTCCAGCCAGAATTTTCATTAGCGTACTCTTGCCTGCGCCATTCTCACCCATCAGCGCATGAACTTCACCAGGGAAGATGGTGAGTTCAACATCTTGCAGAGCCGCAACTCCATGAAAACTCTTGCTAATCCCCCGCATTTCTAAAATAGGGGTGCTAACCGCTAATGATGGCGAGTGTGTCATTGTTCACAATCCAAACGCTAAAGTGGCTTACTCTCTCGTCCAACCCTGGTACTGATCGATATTGTCTTTAGTGATCAGTTCAACTGGAACCAGAACGGTATCTTGCGGTGGAGTACCACCCTGCAAAATTTGGGTACCGACTTCAACAGCAGTTTCTGCCATTCGGAACGGATCTTGAGCCGCCGTTGCCACAAACAAACCGTCTCGATTTAAAGCCGCAACGGCCTCTGGTGCGCCATCCACCCCCACAATAAACAAGTCGCTGCGGTTAGCTTGCTGCGCCGCCAGTTCGGCACCAATGCCAGTAGGGTCATTAATGGCAAATACAGCATCAATTTCGGGGAAGGAGGTGAGCAAGTCGCTCATGACCTGCAAGCCACCTTCTCGGCTGCCGCCAGCGTTTTGGTCTCGCGAAAGTACCTGGATGCCGGGATTTTGGGACAGAACGCTTTCGCACCCATCAACCCGGTCAATAACGGCCGATACCGGAGGCCCATTGATGATGACAACATTGCCCTCACCATTGAGGCGATCGACAATATACTGACAGGCCACTTCTCCGGCCTGCACGTTGTTCGAGGTCACAGTAGCATCTACGCCGCCCTCAGCCGCAACGTCAACGGCAACCACCGTTGCGCCGGATTCTTTGGCTCGAATCACCGCTGGCGCGATGCCCTGACTGTCGGCAGCATTGAGCAAAATTAAATCAGCACCCGATGCCACAAAATTTTCAACCTGATTGATTTGCTGGTTCAGGTCATATCCGCTGGAGACAACAGTGGTTTGGACATTCTCTCCGGCGAGTCGCTTAGCAGCAGACTCAGCTCCTTTACCCACCTGGACAAAAAACGGATTTCCCAAATCTCCAACCGTCACGCCAACAAGCTGTAAATCACCAGCCTGACCACTGCCATCCTGGTTAGTAGCCTGGGTATTGGTTGTGTCTGGAGAACATGCCATTACACTGCCCAATAACCCAACTAGACCAGCGGCGATCGCTACTTTTTTCACACTCATCTCCTCTAAACGTTTTCTCTAAACCGTCAGGACTAGAAGTAAACAAAAGAGCATCGATGATACTGAAGCATCAACCTGTGTTATCCGACAAAAATTTGAATTGCAAGTTGAAGCCAGAATGTGAATTCTGACCACAACAAAGCAACTGAAAATTAACGGCTCAACTCGTCCGTTCGTTCAGCTTTTGTAGCGCTGCATTCATTCCACAACAAAGTGACTGTTCAAAGAGATGGACTGACAAAATTGCCCTCTCTTTTACAAAACGTTAGTGCTTGATTCTAAAAGAAAATTGAAAAGTGTGGTAACTGAAGGCAACCTTCTAAAGCTGCTTTGGGATATCTAAATTTGCAGATTGTTTTGCAGATTGATAATTCAGTTCAATACGCTACCTTGTACTTCAATATCCTTATCTGAGCATCTTCTATTCTAGAATTCTATCTGTCTTTTAGAGTAAATTAGGCAGTAATTTACAGTGAGGTCAATCGAGCTGAAATGCTGATGTGCAAGGGGTTTTAAGCCGCTTATTTCACAGTTTAATTACGTCTTTTTTTAACAAAATTAAACATTTTGGAAGGCTGATCGGGGCTGTTCTTAGTAAAGCTTAACGCAGCGCTCGAAGCGCCGTATAAAGCTGTTGAAACTGCTCGTATCCTTTCTCATACACTGGATTAGAAACCGATTCAATGGCCTCAGCATCCCGCTGCATTTGGCTAAAAACGGCTTCAAGGTTAGGGTAAGCATTTACTCCTACCATGCCTAGCAGTGCAGCACCATAAGCGGCACCCTCTTCTACACTGGGAATCGTCAATTTTGTCTTTAAAACATCAGACAGAATCTGTAGCCAAATGTGCGATCGCCCGCCTCCACCCGTGGCCATTAATGTGTGCAGTGGTGTAATAGTTTCAACAATTTCCAATGCCACTCGTAAGCTGTAAGCGACTCCTTCCAGGAGCGCACGGGTCAGGTCAGCCTGGCTGTGTGCCAGGGAAAGATTAACCCAGGCACCTCGCGCATCTGGATCGAGGTAGGGAGTGCGTTCTCCAGCCAGATGCGGCAAAAACAGAATGCCGCGCGACCCTGGCACAACCTGGCTGGCCATCTCCGCCAGTTCGCTGTAGCTTAAATGGGGCGCAAACACATCTCGATACCAGCGCAGTGATCCTCCCGCCGCCAGCGTCACCCCCAACAGGTGATAACCACCATCGGCATGGCAAAACAGGTGTACCCGACCCTCAGGGTCAGGAGTGGGACGATCGAGCGGTGCAAAAATCACCCCCGATGTGCCAATACTAAGGCTACCGCGATGCATTCGAGCTGATGAGACTCCCAGGCCAATGGCAGCGGCGGCATTATCTCCCCCTCCGGCCACCACGGGTAGCCCCGCAGGCAAACCAACGGTAGCCGCAATATCTGGTTTCAGGTATCCAGCGATCGCTCTGGAATCAATCACGGGTGGAAACAAATCTAAACGGATATCCAGTGCATTAAGAACGTCTGTATCCCACTGGCGATCGCTCAAGTTTAAGCAGCCTGTGCCTGAAGCATCCGAGGGTTCTGTAACCTGCTCTCCAGTCAAAACATAGCCTAAATAATCTTTGGGTAACAGCACATGTCGGGTTCGCGCAAACGCATCTGGTTCTGCTGTTCTAAGCCAAATTAGCTTGGGAAACTGAAACCCGGTAATAGCAGGATTGCCCGTGCGCTGAATCAAGTCATGGCGCGGCACAGCCGCTTCAATTTCGCCGACCGCTTTTCCCGTGCGCTGATCGTTCCAGAGAATAGCGGGTCGAACCACTGCCCCCTCTGCATCAAGCGGCACCATGCCGTGCATCTGCCCAGACAAGCCCAATACCAAAACGGGAGAGCCGTTGAGTCGTTGCACCACTTCCTTTAAAGCCGCCAGACTGGCATCGACCCAAGCAGAGGGTTGCTGTTCTGTCCAGCCGGGGTGCGGAGTCAACAGGGGATAGCTGCGGGTCGCTTGAGTAATGACATTCCCTTGCAGGTCAACGGCAATGACGCGAACTCCCCCGGTGCCTAAGTCTAAACCGATCGCAACTTCGTTCAATCGTCAACCTCCAATATCATGATTCTGGAATTGATTGTGGATGAGTTTATCCAGTGGCGCTATCATTAACCATTATCATTAACCATTATCATTAACCATTATCATTAACCATTACGTTTCACGCTCGCACCACTCTGTTCTTGTATCATCATCCAACCTGATTCTGGCAATCCCTTCAATAAGTTGATTAAGCCTCAGCGAATGCTAAACCCGTTCCCCACTCATGAATATGCCATTGGCGCGTTCGATTGCCTTCCAGATTTTGGATACGTTGATGGATATATCCCTGGTCTAGCTCTATCACCAGGTCAGACCTAGACCAGAGCGACTGACCTTCTCGCCAGGGCATCGTTGATAACTGAATCTCCCAGGGAACAAGTCCCGACTGGCACACCCCAAGCGAAATTTCGCAGTCCAGGTAGGCCAGGAACTCAGAGGATGGTGTTGAGCTGTCAATGAGTGCGGTTAGCGAATCTGCTGCCGGGAGCGGTTGCGATCGATTCCACATGTAAATGAAGCGATCGCCTGCTGTAACCAGACATCCCTGCCAGGACGGGCGCGAACCCGACTCAGTGGATGCCGTTGCCGGAACCACCAGCGCTGTAAACTCACCTCCGCCATCGTCAATGCGTTGCCATTCTTCTCGGTAGTCCGCATCAACGCCCTCCTCAATTAGCAGATCGCCCTCCCAGGCCAGAGTGCCAATGTCTCGTTGCCCCGTAACCGGCTGATAGTCGATGAATCGATGCCATTGACAGGTTGATTCTTGTAGTTCTGTCATCCCTGCAAACCCCTGCTGATCAGAGAGGGCGATCGCGTCGAATGCCGTTAGGTCGGCCAGCGATGATCGGTCATTGGTGGGGCGATCGGCTGGAATCCGAATATCTCCAAAGCACTGATGGGTTTGCAACCAAATAACTTGAGTCGTTGTGTCTTTAGACCCATCTGTTTCAATGGAGAGCCTACGCCAAACCCCCGTCAACCAATCTGGCAAAGTGCGATCGGGCATACCTGATACGAGTAAATTGAGATGTTTCCAAAGCCTACTACTGTTTGCCGCAAATCGATTCATCCCACCGTACCCATAAATCCAATTTACCGGGTCATTTATGCCGGGATAGGGCTATTTCTGCTGAATGTTTAGAATAAGTGGCTTTATATCAAATGCTACAGGGTTGCACTGCCTCCTACGGGGGATGTCTCAAGGCCAAACAGCCATTTGCTCTGATTGAAAAAATAAAACACGCAACCTGCAAACGCATTAGGAGAAATAATCGATTATGGGTCTACCTCACCATGTGGTGCTAGGCGGCACAGTACTAACCGCGATCGCCAGCGTCAGCATATCCGAAGACGCGATCGCCCTTCCGCTTGAACCCGTTAACGAACCATTAGAAGCTGCCGTTATCGACATTGCACAGGCCACGCGGATTGCGCTACCCACCATCGAATCAGACGCACAGCGCATCAGCCAAGCCACCAGC